>CANQMP010000007.1 GCA_947624975.1 Candidatus Gastranaerophilales bacterium | reverse complement strand
TGTTAAAGATTTCTCTTGACCTTTTATTCTACAAAGACTTTATCCTTAATGCAATGAAAAGTTGACAATCCCCTTTTTAAGGGAAGGTTAGGATGGGTTAATATTTTTTGTACGAAGTGACGATTTATCAGACCCCTCACCCGAATTTCTAAGTTCACTGCGTTCACTAAGAAATTCTTCCCTCTCCCGCAGGGGGAGAGGGGAATATATTATCTGCACGAAGTGCCTTAATGAACCTCTCACTTTTCACTTCTCACTTCCCACCAGTTTAAACCCACCCCTAACCCCTACCTTGGGAAAGGGAGGGGGAAACCGCACCCTACACTAACCGAAATTTCTAAATTCGCATGGCTCATTAAGAAATTTCCCTCTCGCAAAACGATACTTAATCGTTTTGCTCGGCAGAGTCCATTTGGGGAGGGGAAAATCATCTGTCATTGGGAGCGAATGCCTCAGCCTATAAATTTGTTGGGGTGGAAACCCCCAACTTACACTTTAGTTCCTTCCCTTTTTAAGGGAAGGTTAGGATGGGTTAATATTTTTTGTACGAAGTGCCGATTTACCAAACCCCTCACCCGAATTTCTAAGTTCACTTCGTTCACTAAGAAATTCTTTCCTCTCCCGCAGGGGGAGAGGGGATTATATTTCCCGCACGAAGTGCCGTAATGAACCTCTCACTTTTCACTTTTCACTTCTCACCAGTTTAAACCCACCCCTAACCTCTCCCTTGGGAAAGGGAGGGAAAAACCGCACCCCACCCTAACCCTCCCCATTTGGGGAGGGGAAAATCATCTGTCATTGGGAGCGAATGCCTCAGCCTATAAATTTGTTGGGGTGGAAACCCCCAACTTACATTTTTAAACCCACCCCTAGCCCCGCTCTTGAAAAGGGAGGGGGGAAAGAGTAGTTCCTTCCCTTAGGAAACGAATGAGATTTGATATATAAATCTTTTTTTTGTATAATAATTTTATAAAAAACTTTGTGGCAAAATCTATAGCAAAGATTTGGGGTAAAAGCATGGTCGGTTCTATGGCAAAAGTTGTTATTTTGGCGTCGGGGTCGCCGAGAAGGGCGGAAATTTTGAATAAACACGGGATTAAATTCCGTGTTATACCCTCGCCGTATGAGGAAAAACACACCACAACCGTGTTTTCATACGATTATGTTGAAAATTTGGCTGAAAGCAAGGCTTTAGGCGTATTGGGTTTGGTTAATGAACCGGCTTTAATCGTAGGGGCGGATACGGTCGTTGTTTCTGACGGAAAAATTTTGGGTAAACCGCAGGGGTATTCACAGGCTTATGCCATGCTTAGGGAATTATCAGGTAAAACTCATGTCGTTGTGACCGCAGTTGCCGTGATAGACAGTGTTACGGGTGAAATCAAAAAGAAATCCGCAACAAGCCATGTGACTTTTGAAAACCTGACCGATGAGCAGATAAATTCCTATATTGAGAAGTTTTCGCCCTATGATAAGGCGGGAGCGTACGGAATACAGGAGATGCCCGAAGGGTATATAAAAGGTTTTGAGGGGGATTTGGAAAACGTTATCGGCATAAGTTCCGCACTGTTAATGGATTTGTTAAAAGAATTCGCATAAAAAAGAGGGCAGTTTCGCCCTCTTTTAAAGTAATGGTAATTCTTTTTATTCATTACCATCTTCAGGACCTTCTTCTGCTGTAGAGTTTGCTTTAGTTTTATCACTCAAAACAGCGTTTCCTGCGTAAGTTGCGGGTAAAATTGTTTGGTCATAGAAGTAAACAGGGAATACATCGCCGATATTTGCTTTTACGTAGCAGTCATCTCCTTTAGAGCTGTCATCGCAAGTAGTAACTTTGTTCGGTCCTTTAGTACCGTTTACGTCAATGTAACCAAAACAAGGAGAATCGCTGACACATCCTTTTCCATCTGATGTGTATTCATCATAGATAAATATAGCGCTGTCATTAAATCTAACATATTGTGGTGTTGATGGATTCTTAAATTCTATAGCTTTTGTGCCATCAGGTTTAACAGTATCTGTTACTGAAAATTTGCCTGCTGTAGTTGCATAGTCATTTTCTGTAAGTTTGCTTAAATCATCTCCGCCAACGGTGTTTATGCGGTCTTTGAGTAAAGTTGTCAAACTTTCGCCTGCTGCTGAACCGTCCTCTCCTTTTGCTTTACCAACACCTGAGAAATCCCAATCGTCTAAAGCTTTGTTCAGTGCTGCTGCTTGAGCCAATACAGATAATTCTTTCTTAAATCCTGCTCTGAATTGAGCACCGTTTGTCTGGTTAATCAATGTCGGCATAGTCATTGCAGCTACGACACCGATGATACCCAAAGTAATCAACACTTCTGCGAGTGTGAAACCGAATCTTTTTGTCATAATCTTTTCGCCTTTCTTTTTTTGTAATACTTACAATTTGTATTTATATAAACTGTGCCTTTATTCTGGTTTATTTTTTAAGTTTTGTCAAGTATTTAAAAATAAAATCATAAAAAAAAAAGAGCGAAAAGGTTCGCTCTAACAAAAAGATTCGATATTTTTTATAGCTTTTATTCAGCAGGTGTTTCTGCTTTTGTTTTATCAGCTAAAACAGCATTACCTGCGTAAGATGCGGGTAAAACAGTTTGTTCATAGAAGTATACGGGGAAGATATCGCCTATGTTATCTCTTACATAGCATTTATCCTCTGTACCGTCGTCACAAGTAGTAATTTTGTTAGGTCTTTTTGCACCGTTTACGTCAATGTATCCAAAGCATGGAGTTTTTTGAGTACAATCGTGAGAAGGTTCATCAAATATAAACATAGAACCATCGTTCATAGTTACATATTTAGTTGATGTTGTTGGAGCTTTAAATTCGATTGCTGCAGCTTCTGTAGTGCCGGGTTTTACAACTTTAATATCACCGTCTCCATCTTTAAATGCCGGATTTGGGCTATAATCTGTAGGTTCCTCTTTACTGATAACGTTAATACGTTCATCTAACATATCTTCTAATTTGTTTGATGATGAATCAACAGCACCAAAATCCCAATCATCCAAAGCTTGGTTTAAAGCAGCTGCTTGCGATAATACTGATAATGTTTTCTTAAATCCTGCTCTGAATTCAGCGCCTCTTGTTTGGTTAATCAATGTCGGCATGGTCATTGCTGCAACAACACCGATGATACCAAGAGTAATCAACACTTCCGCGAGTGTGAAGCCAAAATGTTTTGTCATAATCTTTTCACCTTTCTTTCTTTCTTTTTTGTAATACTCTTTTTGCAGACGAAATTTAAAAAATTCATCACAAAAAATATAAACTGTACACTTATTTTACACTATTTTTAAGTGTTTGTCAAGTGGTTTTAAGTATTAATTACTTAATTTAGTATAAAATAAGTAATATTATCACTTATTTTTCTGCTTAAAAAGAATTAATATTATCTTTATGGATAATAAAAAACTTTTAGGCAAACGTATTAAAGAAATACGTAAAACTAAGGGATTAACCCAAGAAAAATTGTCCGAAATGGCAGGTATTGAAACTTCTTCGCTCAGCGGAATCGAATCGGGAAGATTTTTCCCATCACTTCACCTGCTTAATAAAATTGCATCAATACTCAATGTCGAACTTCTTGAATTTTTTAAATTCGTTTCGGTCGATGTGCCTGAAAACATTGACGATGAAATTATTAAAATTATCGCACAACAAAATGAGGAAAATAAATTCCTTATATATAAAATAATAAAATCGGTATTTTCTTAGGTTTAAAGCTTTGCTCCACAGCATTTTTTAAACTTTTTACCGCTGCCGCACGGGCATGGGTCGTTTCTTCCGATTTTGCTTAAATCAACACCTTCAAGCTGAGGTTTTTCTATTTCTTCCTCTATTATACCGAGAGTCTTTGAAAACGCCTTCGACTTGTACAAAACCGTCGTCGATGAAAATATTTTGTTTTCAAGATATCTCGATTTGTATGTTTCAAGAACTTCATCAACGGATTTGAACTCTGTACCCAAAAGTTTGTTTACATTTTCCGTGAATTTGGCATGACGCTCTGCAACACGTTTTATGATGTTTGCCGAAAATTTGTCGTTCCGTAAGAAAAATTCAACGCACTGTTTTGCGTTTTCCACATCGTCAGGGGTTTCAACCGCACGGTTGAATGTTTCGTAAAACGGAACGGCGTACAAACCCAATTCTTTATCAAAAATTATCGCAACATCGTATTCCTCCTTGTGCGAAGAAAATCCGCCCAAAGAATTTTCAAGAAAATTGTCGTAAGAATTGTTAAATTCTGTTACATTAAAATATTTATAATTATCAAGTGTCTTAATTTTGTCCGAAAAATCGGTCTTTTCTCCGCCTTCCGCAAAATCGTTAAACGCACCTATCAAATCATCCGCAAACCTGTTTGTCGTCACAACTTCATCGGTCGAGAAAAATTCCATAAATTTTTCGTAAATTTCCTTAACATTTGCTTCAATTTCCTTTTGTTTCTGCGGATTATCACGATATACAAGTTCGGGATTCTGAATAATCTTTGCAACCGAATATCTCAGGGCATCATCACGCCTTGATGATGGTAAAACCCCCGAAATCTCAAGCAGATAGTATGCCTTTTCGTATTCAAAAATTCTCGCAACAACATACTGCCCACAGCCTATGCCCCTGAATGACGTCATTTTCACCAGAGAGATTACATCGTAATTCTTTTCATTAATAATATTGTTTAGCTCAAAACCGTTCTGCAAAACCCTTTTAACTTCATAAATCGACGACAGCGAATTCATTAACGCTTTCACAATTTTCTTTTCTTCCCCTTTGGCGGAAGTTTCCAGATAAATCGAAAGAATACTCTTTCCGCCTAAAATTCTTTCAAAAATGTACGTGAAATACGCAGAACTTATGTTATTATTGTTTCCCAAAGTTTTCAGATACTCCTGAAAATCAGGTTTGACCTTAGGATCGTTTTGCACAAAATCCGCAATATTCTTGATAACATCGTTGATAATTTTTAATTCGTCTAAAGCAAGCATTATGAATTCTCCTCCTACAAATATCAGAATACATTAAAAATTTTGAAAATACAATAGACAGAGAGGTGAAAGGTGGCAGGTTCGTTACGGCACTTCGTGCAGATAATATATTCCCCTCTCCCCCTGCGGGAGAGGGAAGAATTTCTTAGTGAACGCAGTGAACTTAGAAATTCGGGTGAGGGGTCTGGTAAATCGTCACTTCGTACAAAAAATATTAACCCATCCTAACCTTCCCTTAAAAAGGGAAGGAACTAAAGTGTAAGTTGGGGGTTTCCATCCCAACAAATTTTTTAAAAGTGAGAAGTGAGAGGTTCTTTTAGGCACTGCGTGCTTATAATAAGCTGGATTGCTTCGCATTCGCTCGCAATGACGTCGGATTTTGATTTTTCATGTTGAGAACTAAAGTGTAAGTTGGGGGTTTCTACCCCAACAAATTTATTAGCTGAGGCATTCGCTCGCAATGACAGATGATTTTCCCCTCCCCAAATGGACTCTGCCGAGCAAAACGATTAAGTATCGTTTTGCGAGAGGGAAATTTCTTAATGAGCCATGCGAATTTAGAAATTTCGGTTAGGGTGGGGTGCGGTTTCCCCCTCCCTTTTCAAGAGAGGGAATAAAAACTCATCTCCCGCACGAAAGTCAATTTATGAAAATTACACAAATTCCATGACAGATTTATAAAAAAGTATTGCAAAAAATTTTGAGGTGATATAATAGTAATACGGTAAATTGAAAATCCAAAAACAACGTGAAAAAAATCGGGACGTGGCACTCTGCCGAACGAAACGATTGATTATCGTTTCGAGAGAGGCTTGGTAGCGTCTTGCTATTCAAGCATGTCCCCTGTACAACAAAACCAAAATTGACAACTGAATAGCAATCTTAAAAAAAAATCGGGACGTGGCGCAGCTTGGTAGCGTGCTACCTTGGGGTGGTAGAGGTCGCAGGTTCAAATCCTGTCGTTCCGAATTTTTTAACTCATCGGGATGTAGCACTCTGCCGAGCGGAACAATCCGGTGAATTGTTCCGCGAGAGGGAATGGTAGCGCCTTGCTATTCAGATATATTCCGTATAAGATAAAGTTAAAATTGACAACTGAATAGCAATAAAAACAAAAATCGTCGGGATGTAGCGCAGCCTGGTAGCGCACCGTGTTCGGGTCGCGGGGGTCGCAAGTTCGAATCTTGTCATCCCGATTTTTTTATTTCTGATTTTTGGATTACACCCCATCTTGACTTAACGGCAAAATAGTGGCAAAATAGTGGCAAAAAGGCGGCAATTTTATGGCAAATTTTAATCCTGTTTTTTCAATAACTAACTCGATAGCAAATAATCTTATCGAGATAGAACGCGTGAAAGAAACCGTTAAAAGCCTGCCAATTAACCCTAAATTGTTGAATTCCCTCAGAGAAACCGCAAAAGTTTCCGCTATCCATTATTCAACACAAATTGAAGGCAACAAGCTTACACAAAAAGAAGTCAGTAATCTTATTAATCACAAGGTCTCAAATACCGGAAGAATACGCGATGAAAAAGAAATTAAGGGTTATTATGCCGCACTCGATTACATCGAAAAACTTATAAAAGATAAATCTGTGCTGACAGAAGATAATATTAAATATATTCATGCTCTGGTTACGGGCGGTTCAAATTCAAAATTGAAAAAAAGCGAATACAGGCAAGCTCAAAATGTCATTACTGACTCGCTTACGGGCGGTATTGTCTATATGCCCCCGGAGGCTAAAGATGTTGAAGGTTTGATGAAAGAGTTTGTCCGGTGGATAAATTCCGATGACGATATCCCCGTGCCGATTAAAGCAGCTATTATTCATTATCAGTTTGTGACTATTCATCCGTATTTCGACGGTAACGGTCGTACGGCAAGACTTCTTACAACATTTTTCCTGCACAGATACGGATACGATTTGAAAGGAATTTACTCCTTGGAAGAATATTATGCAAAAGATTTGCAAGGTTATTATGACGCTTTAACCATCGGAAATTCCCATAACTATTACCTCGGAAGACAAAATGCAGATATTACAAAATGGGTTGAATATTTTATAAACGGCATGGCTAAAGCCTTTAATGCCGTCTGCATTAAAGCACAAAAACAGGAAAATTCAAAAGATGAATTTAAAATTCTAAGAGAGCTTGACGCTAAACAACGAGAAATTTTAACCCTGTTTGAAACCCAAAAATTTATAACTTCCAAAGATATTGCCGAATTCTTTAAATTTTCCGCCCGAAGTGCCAGACTTTTAGCCTCACAATGGGTGGACAAAGGCTTTTTGACAGCATCAGGTAACGGTAAACAGCGAAAATATAAACTTGATGAATTATATGAAAATATTTTGTAAACTCTGTTAAAAATTTTTTGCGTTTAAGTTTATCCCTCAATATTATGATTTTTGTTAAAAATATTTGATATTTTCCGAAAGGTGTTGTATAATTTTCGCGTAACGTTATGAGAAAAGAGGTTCAACAAATGAAATTACACATGCAGATTCTAATCGCTCTGGGATTAGGAATTAAGCGTAACTGGCATATTTTTTCGGGTATAATTCTCGGTATTCTTACAGGAATTTTTCTTCACGCACACCCGTATCCAACAGTTATGGCTTTGTTGACATTTGTAGGTCAAATGTTTATAAGACTTATTCAAATGGTTGTTATTCCGCTCGTTGTTTCTGCTATTATTATAGGAATTACAAGCATAGGTGACAACAGACAGCTCGGTAAATTCGGCACAAAAATGGTATTTTATTACGGTATAATTACCGTCATTGCAGTTACGATCGGTGCGGTCTTATCACTCGTGTTTAAACCCGGTTTGGGGGCGGCAGAATATATTACCGCTAACGCCGCAAGCGAAGTTCAAACCACTGTCGCTTCAGCTATGGCGGAACAACAAGGTAATATCTTAAATATTTTCCTCGGATTTCTGCCCAGCAACCCAATGCATTCGTTTGCTCAAGGCGATATGGTGCCGATTATTGTGTTTGTTTTGATTTTTGCAATAGCACTTGCAAGAGTCGGTGACGTCAACAGACCGATTGTTTCGTTCTTTGAATCCGTTTTTGCGGCAACAATGAAAATTACCGATTGGATTATGTACTTCGCGGCTCCGGGTGTGTTTGCACTTACTGCAAGTGCCGTTTCAAGCTTCGGTATTGATATTTTCCAAAGTATTTCAAAATATTTACTCGTTTTATTCATCGGATTTATGCTCCAGTTGTGTGTTGTTTATCCGCTGTTTTTAAGATTTTTCTCAAAAGTCAATGTCGGAATACTTTATTCCGCGATAGCAGAAGCCATGATGGTCGCTTTCGGAACCGCAAGTTCATCGGCAACTTTGCCTTTAACTATTGCCTGCTGCGAAAAACGAGGAATTTCTCATAAAATTTCAAGTTTCGTCCTGCCTTTGGGGGCAACTTTAAACATGGACGGAACGGCTTTGCTGCAAACGGTTGCGGTAATATTTTTGGCACAGGCGTACGGTGTTGTTCTTACTCCGTTTTTGATAATCGAAATTGCACTTTTGGCAATAATTGCATCATCAACTTGTGCTGGAATTCCCGGTGCGGGACTTATTACCATCGCACTTATCCTGAACGGTATGGGTTTAAGCCCCGAACAGCTTATCGCAGGATTTGCATTCCTGTTTACGATTGAAAGAATTACCGATATGATGCGGACTTTGGTGAACGTAACATCCGATGCCGTTGTTGCGGCAACTATTGCGGATAACGAAAACGAGATTAACTACGATTTACTCAATAACCCGCAAGCATACGAAGATATTGCATAAATAAAAGTTGTTACTCTAAAAGTGATTTTATAACATTATAAACAACTTTGAGTCTATCTTTGTCATTTTTCAGAAAATCTAACTTTTCCAAAATATAAGTGTAGATATCGTTACTGTTGACTGTTTCAGAAAATGAAAATAGCTCTGCAGGAGTGATATTAAGGATTTCAATAATTTTTTCCATAGTTTGTGCGGTCATAAATGCATTACCCGTTTCAATACTGCTTAATGTATTCGTAGCAATACCGATTTTTTCGGCGAAACTTTCTTGGCTGTAGCCCTTTATTTTCCTTAAACACTGAATTCTTTTTCCTAATTGTTGCGAAATGTAACTTTTCATAAAAATAACCTTAAAAGCAATTATAACGGGAATAATAAACTAATCTAACAATGTTTAACATGTTGTATTTATATGTTAAACATGTTATAATAGAATATGTATACATAAACGGAGGATTTATATGGATGAGGAAAAAATCAAAGAAATAGAGCTAGCATTAAATAAAAAGTATAAATTTGAAATTACATTAAATAGAGATAATAATGAATTACTGTTTAAAGATGTAATTATAATATCTGCTAAAAAAAATATGTTTGAAAAATATAAAGATGAAATATTTAATGATATTAAATATTTTTTTTCTAAAATGGGTTTAGAAAATATTCATATATCAGAATGTGTAAATCAAGAAATGATACAAAATTTTTTGAAAACTATTCCAATAAAATCGGAAGATATAAAAGTATCATTCATGGTAACTTATCAGTAAAGGCAGGTTTAATATGAAAAAATTTTTAATTATATTTACTTTAATATTTTTATTTCAAAATATTAGCTTTGCATATTATGACTATAATTTAGAACGTATACGTTCTAATTTAGATAGGATGGATGAGCAACGATGGCGACAACAACAGTTAAATATGCAGCAAGAACAACTGAATATACAGCGACGACAAATGGAGCAACAACGACAATATAATGAACAAATGATGAGAATGCAAAGACAACAAATGCAACAAATGAATAATAATTATATGTATAATAGTTCCCCTCAAATATATTCTCTATTTTAAAGGAATTAATTATGAAGTATTATATTCTGTTAATAGCATTTGTATTAATAGTTTTTGGAATAAATTGTTATAATCAAAAAATGAATGCAAAATTGCATTACTACTTATCTGCACATCCGGAATGTAGACCATCGGATTATTATATATTTGAGAGATACCCGAAAAGCAAGCAGGTTGCGATTGTTAAAGGTTGTGCTGTATCACATTCTTATGCATATTTTGTAAAAGCACTTATTGAAGGTGAACCTTAGTAGAAAGTATTTTTATGCTAGAATTTTTGTTATGAGAACCGATGAAATCGCATCGACACATTTGGGTAAAAAGTCTGCGGGAAGTCAAAGTTACGACCCGTCGCTTTTGGTCGCCGTTCCACGTGAGGAAAACAGAAAACTATACAACATTGAAAAAAATAATTTACCTTTTTTGGGGTGCGATGTCTGGCATGCTTATGAATTTTCGGCATTAACCCAAAACGGTTTGCCCGTCACAAGATTAGCTAAAATCGTTTACGACTGCGGCAGCGAATTCATCGTTGAATCAAAATCGCTTAAACTTTATCTTAATTCGTTTAATATGTCACGTTTCGGAACTTCGATAAAAGAGTGTCTTGATATCTGCAAACGCCATATTGAACACGATTTGAGCGAAAAACTTCAAACGGAAGTTAAATTAAATTTTATTGAAAATAATTCGTTGAAAAGCCAAATCTTCGGCGATTACAAAAATCTTTACGATTTTGTCGATGAAAATTTAATCAAAATTGAAAAGTTTAAGGAATCGCCCAAAGTTCTTCAATTTGAGCTTTCACAGGAAAAAGAATATCGACTGATGTTTGAATCTTTGCGTTCAAACTGCCGTGTTACGCACCAGCCCGATTTCGGCGATGTTTATATTTACTACAAAAGTGAAAAACACATAAAAGAAGAAAGTTTGATTAAATATCTGACTTCTTTCCGCTCGGAATACCATTTTCACGAGGAATGCTGTGAGATGATTTTCAAAAGGCTTTCCGATTTGCTCGGCGGTGCGGAACTCATGGTTTGTGCATTATACACACGCAGAGGCGGTATTGATATTTCGCCGTTAAGATATTCCAAAAATTGTCATGCCGATGATTTTAAAAAACTTGTTGATTTGGACAATTTTACAAGAGCGGGTGTAAAACAATGAATAACAGGAAATTCGGTGAGGCGGGCGAAGATTTGGCATGCCGCTATTTGCAAAAACAAGGTTACGAAATTATAGAAAGAAATTTACATTACTCAAGATTTTGCGAAATTGATATTGTTGCGAAATATAAAGATATAATTGTTTTTGTTGAGGTTAAAATGAGAAAAACGGATGATTTCGGAACTCCCGCCGATGCAATTACAAAAACCAAGTATGAAAATATTAAAAAAGGCGTCTACAATTATCTTTCGGAGCATAAAATAAAAAAATTTCGCATTGATTTAATTGGAATTACTCTTAAACCCGAAATAAAAATTCAACATTTGAAAAATATTTGATTTATAATTAAATCAAAAGGGAAAAATTTATGAAAACAGCAATTTATCCGGGGAGTTTTGATCCCGTTACAAAAGGACATTTAGATATTTTGAAAGCCGCATCGGAAATTTTTGACCGTGTGATTATTGCCGTTGCAAAAAATCCCGATAAGCATGGCTTTTTACCGGTTGATGTTCGGGTAAAACTTATTAAAGAAAGCATTAAGGACATGCCAAATGTTGAGGCGGATTCTTTTGACGGGCTTACGATAAATTATGCAAGGCAAAAAGGTGCGTCGGTTCTTATCAGAGGACTTAGGGCGGTGTCGGATTTTGAATATGAAATGCAGTTATCTCAGGCTAACAGCTCGCTTGCACCGGAGATTAAAACTGTTTTCTTAACAACAAAACCTAAATATAACTTCATATCTTCAAGCACGATAAAAGAAATTTTTCTTAATAACGGCGATATATCAAAGTTTGTGCCGGAGGAGGTTTACAGATATCTTACAAATTTTTACAAAAAATAAATTTTTTAAAATTATTTGACAATTATTTACAGCTTATGTAGAATGTAATTATTAGAAAGGGATATAAAAAAAATGCAGCAAAACGGTGTATATGATTTGTTAAGAATGCTCGAAATTTCTCTGGAAGAAGGTTTTCCGATAATACCTCGCAAGTTTACGGTTGTAAAAACCAAAGAAATTGAGACATTGATAGATAGAATTTATGCCTCATTACCTGTTGAGGTACAAGAGGCAAAGGCGTTTTTAAGACGCAGAGATGAACTTCAGGCTGAAGCACAGCAAAAGGCTGAAAAAATTATCAGCGATGCTCAAACGGAAGCTGACAGAAAACTTTCGGAAGCTGATTTTATCAAAGCTCTTGAACGTGAAGGTATAAGGATTAGAACTCAGGTTCAGCAGGAATGTGAAGAAATTAAACGCAAAGCCATGGAAGAAGCCGAAAATATCAGAATTCAGGCAACCGAAGATGCTATGCGAACCAAAGAAGGTGCTGAACTTTATGCGGAACAGGTTTTGACGAACCTTGAAAAAAATCTGACTCAACAACAGCAAATTGTTAAAAACGGTCAGGTTTATATGGAAAAACTCAGAAGCGATTCTTACGGCGGAAACTACGATATGCAGTATAATTCTCAACCGCCGAGTTCAGACTTCGTTATTAAATAAAAAAAGACCTAAGAGGTCTTTTTTTTTTGCTTATAGTTTTTTAACATTTGTTTGCATTTTATTTTTTTTCGTTTTATTATATAATCAAAGCCGATAAATAAAGAATGTGATTTCTCTCACATTCTTTTTTAAAGACTAAGAAAAAATATCAAAAAGGAATAAAAACAATGGGTATCAAAGGAAAAAACGACAGAATGGTAGTTTTAGCATGTGAAGAATGCAAAGAAAGAAACTACACAACAACGAAAAACAAAAAAAATATTAAAGAAAGACTTGAATTGAGCAAATATTGCCCGACATGCAAGAAACATACCACTCACAAGGAAACTAAATAACGGAAGTTCAAATTGACAAAAAGGACTTCAGGCGTCCTTAGTTCAGTTGGTAGAACGTCGGTCTCCAAAACCGGATGTCGAGGGTTCGAGTCCTTCAGGGCGCGGTTTTTAAAACTAACATAAGGAAAACTGATATGATTGAAAATTCATCACCATCTTGGTTTGAAAACAGTACAAATTCATTAAAAACTTATTTCCGCGGTGTCAGAGCCGAATGGGGTAAAATAAGCTGGCCCGAAAAAAAACAGGTCGTTGCGGAAACAGTTTTTGTAATAGCAATAGTTTTTGTTTTCACTGTGGCTGTATATTTGATGGATATTATATTTAAAGGATTACTCGGTTTGATAAAATAAAAGGTGTGCTATGACTAAAAAAGAAAAATCTATGAAAGAGCAATTAGACGAAGATAAAGCTTTGGAGGCTGAACAGGCTCAACAAGAGGCAGAACAGGAAGCCGAAAAAGAAAAAGCTAAGAAAAACCAGAAACGCTGGTATATTGTCCATACTTATTCGGGTTACGAGAATAAAGTTAAAGTTAACCTTGAAAAACGTATCGAATACATGAACATGGGTGATAAAATTTTCAGAATAGAAGTTCCGCAAAAAACCGTAACTCAGCTTAAAGGCGGTAAAAAACACGAACGTGAAGAAAAGATATTCCCCGGTTACGTTCTTGTCGAAATGATAATGGATGAGGACAGTTGGTACGTTGTAAGACACACATCAGGCGTTACAAAATTTGTCGGTTCGGCAAAACGTCCGATACCCGCACGTGACAGCGAGATTAAAAAGATTATTAACCGTTCGACTTCAACAACTCAAAAAATTGAACTTGACGTTAAAGCGGGCGACAAGGTCAGAATTACATCAGGGCCTTTTGCAGACTTTATTGCGGATATTATTGAAGTTTATCCCGATAAATCGAAACTTCGTGCAAATGTTTCTATCTTTGGACGTGAAACGCCCGTTGAATTGGAATACAAACAAATAAATAAATTGTAATACGAAACACGTGGAAGGGACGCCCCCGTTAGTACCACAAAGGAGAAAAAAATGGCAAAAAAAGTAGTAGGAAAAATCAAGCTTCAAATTGAGGCAGGAAAAGCAAATCCGTCACCTCCGGTCGGCCCGGCATTAGGTCAGCACGGTGTAAACATTATGGATTTCTGTAAACAGTTCAACGCTAAAACAGAATCTCAAGCAGGATACATTATTCCGGTTGTGATAGATGTTTACGAGGACAGAAGTTTTTCATTTATTGTAAAATCACCTCCGGCACCCGTTCTTATTAAAAAAGCTTTGAATCTTTCAAAAGGTTCATCAGCTCCGAACAAGGACAAGGTTGCCGAAATTACTCAGGCTCAGCTTGAAGAAATCGCAAAAATAAAAATGAATGACTTAAATGCAACAACATTAGAATCTGCGGTGAACATGATTAAAGGTTCTTGCAGAGCTATGGGTGTTACGGTAAAAGAAGGTTAGATGGAAGGGGTAAAACCCGTTAGTACCACGAAAGGAACAATAAAATGTCAAAATTAACTAAAAAACAAAAGAAAATGCAGGAAATGCTGGAAGGATTTGTTCAGCCGGCAACTGCAGTTGATACGATTAAAAAATTGAAAGAAATTTCAAAAGAAGTTTCAAAATTTAACGAAACAGTTGAATGCCACATGAGATTAGGTATTGATGTTCGTCAGGCAGATCAACAGATACGTTCGACGGTTGTATTGCCCGCAGGTTTGGGTAAGACCGTCAGAGTATGCGTTATCGCAAAAGGTGCTAAAGCTACCGAAGCAAAAGAAGCGGGTGCTGATTTTGCGGGAGCTGAAGAAATTATCGATAAAATTTCAGACGGCTGGTTTGAATTTGATACGTTAATTGCAACGCCTGATTGTATGGGCATGCTCGGTAAATTAGGTCGTGTATTAGGTCCGAAAGGCTTGATGCCGAACCCCAAAACCGGTACGGTGACTATGGATGTTGCAAAAGCAGTATCTGATGCTAAAGCTGGTAAAGTAGAATACAGAGCCGATAAACAAGGGATGATTCACTGTCCTGTCGGCAAAATTGAGTTCAGCGAGGAAGATTTACTGAAAAACTATGCGACATTGGCAGATGCGGTTTTGCGAGCAAAACCTTCATCAGCTAAAGGTACATTTGTTAAATCAGTTTATCTTTCAACAACAATGGGACCCGGAATCAAACTTGATCCGAGAAACATTGCTGCAGAAGTTAAAGAACTTATGGCATAATCTTTTTCATAGCGTTAATAGCACTCCGTAAAAGGAGTGCTTCCTTTTTTAAGCAGAATTTTGGCAAGCAGAACGATTAAGTATCGTTCTGCTTGTGGTTATGAGCAGACTGTCATTGCGAGCGAATGCCTCAGCTTATTTGCAAGCAGTGCCGAAATCTTTTTCCCCTCCCTTTTCAAGGGAGGGGCTAGGGGTGGGTTAATTCCCTCTCCCCCAGCGGGAGAGGGCTAGGGTGAGGGGTTAAATAATCCGCACGCAGTGCCGATATGGTCTGCTTGGTTGCTCGCGTTTAACGGGTCTGCGGTTGACGTCTGCAATGACTTCGTCATTTCGCCGTCAAGCCTTCGCCCTCAACTCGCAATCCGCTTCTCACCTTTCACTTCTCACCCTTAACACTTACAATAATCCCCACATCTACCCTTGCAGGTAATGAAAAAAACGTAACTAAAAGTTTTTATATTATCGGGAGGGAAAATTTATGAGTGACTCTTGTGAATGCAATTTCGGGCAAAGAAAAATTCTAATGGTGGTAACAAGTGCGTCGGAATTGAAAGATAATTATCCGACAGGTGTTTGGTTTGAGGAATTCGCTGTTCCGTATACGGCTTTGGTTCATAATCGTTTTGAAGTGACGGTTGCAAGCCCCAAAGGCGGCGAAGCACCCGTTGATGAGGCAAGTAAAAGTTTTTTTAATGATATTAAATGGAATAAATCAAAACAGGCGCTCGCTGACACCCAAACTCTTGATAAAATTAATTTTACGCAGTATGAAGGTCTGATAATTCCGGGCGGGCATGGGCCGTTAGTTGATTTATACAACAATGAAGCTCTCGGGGTTATAATAAACGATTTTGCAAAACGGGGAAAACTTATTGCGGCAATATGTCACGGGCCTGCGGGTCTGCTTTCGGCAAAGGAGGACGGAATTCCCTTTGTAAACGGCAGAAAACTAACCTGTTTCACGAACGAAGAAGAAATTTATGCGGGAAAAGAAAGCGTAATCCCGTTTTTCCTTGAAGATGCCCTAAGGGACGCAGGGGCGGTATTTACGCAAGGGGTAATCGGCGAAGTCAACGTAATTGAGGACGGAAATCTTATTACCGCACAAAATTATCAGTCCGCTGAAGCGTTTACAAAGGCTGTTTTGAAATTTTTACATGTCTAAAGCAATATCGAGTGTCGGTGCTTTCGCAACGATGGCGCTTGATGAGATAATATCAACGCCTGTCGATGCAATAGAATTAACCGTTTGCAAATTAACGTTTCCGCTTGCCTCAACAATAGCACGGTGATTAATGTATTCAACGGCTTTTTTCATCGTATCAACTGGCATGTTGTCAAGCATAATAATATCCGCTCTGCACTCTAAGGCTTCTTTGACCTGCTCGAAAGTATCACATTCAACTTCAATTTTGTGTGCGTGCGAAATATTTTCTCTCAACTTCTTTACAGCAGCGGTAATTGAGCCTGCAAGCCTAATGTGATTATCCTTAATCATTGCACAATCCGCAAGATTAAATCTGTGTAAAGCACCGCCGCCGATTTTTACGGAATATTTTTCAAACGCTCTGAAATTGGGGGTTGTTTTTCTTGTATCGACTATTTTCGCTTTGTATGGTGCGATTACGTCTTGATATTTTCTTGTTTCCGTTGCTATACCTGACATTCTTTGAATATAGTTCAGCGAAACCCGTTCACCCATAAGCAAATCTTTTGCAGAACCTTCAATATCCGCAATTTTATCGCCTTTTTTTATTTTGTCGCCGTCTTTAAAATAAAATTTTATTTTCACATTATCGGAAAGAGTTTCATAAACCGTTTTAAATACATCGCATCCGCACAAAACCCCTTCGCTTCTTGTATTAAGCTCACCTTTGAGATAATCGTTTTCGCCTGCAAGGTTTTCGGTCGTAATATCTCCGAACCCGATATCTTCTTTCAGGGCTTGGGTAACGTGTTCTTTTACATAAAATTTACTTAACAAGGTCAATTACTCCTTTTTCAATACTCGTACAGCTATGAATACATTCATCAAGCGGGGTCGGAAAATCCGTTCTGTAATGTGCTCCGCGCGACTCTTTTCTTGATATTGCACATTGGGTAATCAATTCAGCGGTTATAAGCATATTTCTAAACTCGTATTCTTCTCTGTTCAAGCATTTTGATGCTCTCGGGAAACTCAGTTTAAGTTTATAAATTTCTTCAAGTGCATTAGTGAGCGATTTTTCGTCCCGTAATATTCCGACGTAATCCCACATGACATCTTGAAGTTTGCTCTTTAATTGCTTGATATCAAATTCTTCAAGGACTAAATCCTCATTGTTGTAAATATCAATAACCGACTTGATTCCCTCATCAATTTGTTTTGGTGTCTTTAATTCAATAGATTTTAAATATTCCGCGGCAGAATATGCGCAAACCACGCATTCAAGCAGAGAATTGCTTGCAAGTCTGTTTCCGCCGTGCAAACCCGTTGATGAGGTTTCTCCGATAGCATAAAGTCCGTTTATTGAGGTTTCACTTTTAATATTCGTCTTTATACCGCCCATAAAGTAGTGTGCGGCGGGTGCAACGGGGATAAAATCGTGCGCGATATCAATTCCGTTTTCAAAGCATTTTTTTGAAATATTAGGAAAACGTTTCGCAAGTTTTCTGCTGTCGATGGTTGTTGCATTAAGATAAACGCAATTAGTGTTATTTTCGAGCATTTCGTTAAAGTTTGCACGGGTTACGATATCTCTCGGGGCGAGTTCTTTTCTTTCATCGTATTTATACATAAATTCAGTGCCGTCGGCATCGCAAAGTTTTGCGCCTTCGCCTCTGACGGCTTCGCTTATGAGAAATCTGTTTTCCGCATCATCTATTGCAAGCGCCGTCGGATGGAACTGAACAAACTCCATATCCTGCAATACTGCACCTGCTCTGTATGCGAGAGCTATACCGTCGCCTGTTGCACCTGCGGGGTTGGTGGTGTATTTGTAGAGCTGTCCTATACCGCCTGTTGCAAGAATTATCGCGGGAGAATAAACCGTTTCATATTGCTGTGTAAGGTTATTAAATAATACAACTCCTTTGCATTCGTTATTTTTAACCAGAAGTTCAACGGCATCCGACTGTTCGTAAATCTCTATCTCACTATTTTCAAGAACTTTTTTGCACAAAGCCTGTTCGATCATTCTGCCTGTTGCATCACCGCCCGAATGCAGTATTCTTCTTACACTGTGGGCAGCTTCTTTCGTAAAACAGAAATTATTATCCTCATCTCTGTCAAATTCAACACCGAATTTTAACAAATCTTTAACCACTTCATCCGAGTGTTCGGAGATATATTTTACGGTATTAAATTCGCTCAAACCCGCACCCGCTTTGATAGTATCCGATATATGAGAAGCCGTTGAATCGGATTTATTTTCTTTCATCACGCCGACGATACCGCCTTGCGCGTAACGGGAATTGCTTTCGCCCAATTTAGATTTTGTTACCAGAAGTAATCCGTCGGGCAAAGCTACCTGCTGTTGGATTTTCAGCGCGGCGTATAAACCTGCGATTCCGCTTCCTATAATTACTGTTGAATATTTTGAGTACTTCATAATCTATATCGTAATCCAAAAGAAATATTTATTCAATAATATTTACTAATCCGGTCGAATGATTAAAATGGCACTTTGCGATTAAAAGTTTTCCGTTTTTTACCGCCTCATTAATTATAACCGAATGTTTCATCAAATAATCTTCCACCCAAACCGTGTGCTGTTGTGCGAAGAAATTGTGACAGGTAATATCTTCTTTAAGGTTAAGTACGGGATAGACACATTTAATAATGGATTGGAAATCTGAAACCGGCTCGGGGTAATGTTCTTTTGCGTATTTCATAACACCGCAGTCGTCGTGTCCCAACAGCACTAAAAGCGGAACTTCAAGCTTTTTAACCGCATATTCAATACTTTCAATAACGTTTGCACCCGTTGTCATGCCAGCGGTTCTTACGACAAAAAGTTCTCCAATACCGCAGTCAAAAATAATTTCGGGAACGACACGGGAATCCGAACAGGTCAAAACGCAGGCGTAAGGCTCTTGATGAAACGCATATTTTTTTAATGTTTCAAGTGTCATGTTCTTTGTTTCGGGCGTGCCGTTTACAAAGTTTTTGTTCCCCGCAAGAAGTTTTTCAAGCTCTTTTTGTGCATTTTCGTTCATAAAATTATTATATCATAATTTTATGATAAAATTTAAAAAAAAGAGGGAAGTCATGGAATTTATAAAAAAACATGAAGGGTTGTTTTCAATACTGATTTTGCTTGTAGTTTGTTATTTTGTATTCTTTTTTAATATCGGTAATTACGCACTTATGGATGTTGATGAAACCAGATATGTTTCAATGGCAAGGGACATGTTTAATACAAAAGATTTTATGACGTTGTATTTAAACGGGGAATATTTCTTTGAAAAACCTCCGCTTTATTTTTGGGGCGAATGCTTGTCTTTCGCAATTTTTGGGAAGATAAACGAATTCACGGCAAGATTTCCGGTTTGTCTTTACGGTGCAATGTGCGTATTTCTAGTTTATTTTACGGGAAGGAAAGTCGTTTCAGAGCGTTTCGGATTTATCAGTGCAATAATTCTTGCTACAACTTTGGAATTTGTCGTGCTCGCAAAATTTGCAATTCTTGATATTGTCGTGACCGCCTGCATAGGTTTTTCCATAATGTTTGGTATGCTTACACAGTTTGTTGAAGAAAAAAATAAAAAATATTTTTGGTGGTTGTTTTATATTTTTTCGGGGCTTGCGGTTATGGCAAAGGGAATTCCCGGGTTTGTCGTTCCGTTTGCGGTTATGTTTTTTGTAACCTTGGCTAACAAAACTTTTAAAAAAATATTTAAGCCGCAATATATATTTGTCGGATTTTTATTATTCTTACTTATAGTTTTGCCGTGGCATATTATTATGCTGAAAACTCATGACCCGCTATTTTTCAACGAATACATTATAAAACACCATTTAAACAGATTTTTCTCCTCAAGCGAAATCCACAGAGAAGAACCGTTTTATTTCTATTTTCTGAATGTTTTATGGGGATTTATGCCGTGGGTACTTTCCACGCTTGCCGTCGGAATTTCAAAAATCAAATCAATTAAGAAATTTTCCGTTAAAACATTAACTAATCCGCAAAAATTCATGCTCTTTAACGGTATTGCTTTTGTTGTTACAATGCTGTTTTTCTCATCATCAAGCACAAAACTCATAACGTATATTTTGCCGATTTACTTTTTCACGGCATTTTTAGGCGGTTTTGTTTGGGAAAAATACATTCAAAACGGCGGAAAAATTATTGATTACACCGTTTGGGCGTTTGGCGGAATTTGTATAATCGGCGGAATTGCAGGCTGTTTTATGCAATATTTTCTTCCCGAAAAAATTTATTCTGACATAAGCTCAATACAGTGGTTCAGCATTTTTCTTTTGTTGTGTTTCGGGATTTCAAGTGTTCTATGCAGCCTGAAAGAGTGGCGTAAAGGTGTTTTTGCCTGCTATGCTTTGTTTATTATCGTAACATCTGCTTTCGGAACGAAACTTTTCTATAATTTGGACTATAAGTTCGGGCAAAACGAACTGATGAACTACGCCAAATCCGCTAAAACAAATAATCAACAAATCGTCGTTCTGAATAACGAAAGAAAATATTCCGTGCTTTACTATTACGGCTCTCACGTTTATTATCTTACTCTTGAGAATGAAAAAGAAATGGAAGATTACGGACACATTATGTATGATGATAATACGGTCGTTATAATTAAAAATAAACAAATTCCTGAAATTTCCAAAGTTCTTGACTTTGATACAATAACCGAAGGACGGAAATTTTCACTCGTTAAGGTGCATTAAAATGCTGAAAAGATACGAAAAATTTCTTCAAAAGTTTGACAAACGACTTGAAAGATATTTTGAAGAACATTGCGAATTTATAAAATGCAGGCAGGGCTGTTCGATGTGCTGTGAAGTCGGAGAATACCCGTTTTCAAGGTTGGAGGCGGAATATTTGATGCAAGGGTTTATTAAACTTCCCGAAGAAATTAAATCCAAAGTAAAAAATAATATAAAAGATTTAAAACAAAAACACCCTAAAATGTATCAATGTCCGTTTCTGATTGACAAAAGCTGTTGTGTTTACCCGTACAGAGGCTTAGTTTGCAGAATTCACGGACTTGCATGGTACGATGAAAACGAAAACAAAATAAAACTTCCCTACTGCGTGAACAAAGGTTTGAATTATTCAAAAGTTTTTGACAGACAAACGGGAGAAGTATTTTTGCCGAACCCCGTTACGGAAAACCTTAAAATCGACAGTATTCTTCGATGTGAGGACGCCGAAATTTATAATCTTGAACCCGGTGAAATAAGACCCTTAATAAAATGGTTTGATTAAAAATTTCCATGCTATTATAAAGTTATGCTAAATCTTTTCGTTACAGGTGTAGAACAAAATTCATCAAGGATTTTTGTAACCGCGGGTCTTGCAGCCACAATGCAAAGCCTCGGATATTCAACGGGCGTATTTAAACCCGTTGAAACAGGTACGCCCGAAAAAGACGGATTTTTTCAATCCAGAGATTTGGCGTTTATAAAGTTTACCGACCCTTTTATAGATACTTATTCGCTTTATCTTCTCAAAGATAACTCAATCCCCGTCATCTCGGCACTTCAACAAAACATAACCATTGATAAAGAAGCCATAATAAAAAATTATATTGAAATTCAAAACAAAAACGAAGTCTTAATTGTTGACGGACATTCAGGGCCTGCAACCCCGCTGGCTAAAGATTTTCTTGAAGAAGATTTGATAAAAATTTTGGAAATTCCTGTTTTATTTGCGGTTAACGCTGAATCAAAAGCAATTAATAACGTAATTCTTTCGGTTAACCGTGCCGAAGAAATCAGAGGCGTAATAATCCATAATTCAAACGACTCAAATATCAAAAATCTTCCCCGATTAATCGAAGAATACACGAACGCAAAAGTTTTGGGAATACTTCCGGAATTTTCAAAAAATATTAACCCGAATGACTTGATAAACGAAACTCTTAACGGCGTTGATATAGAAGCCGTGTTTGATATAAATATCGCAAAACTTCAGGATAACAAATGGAACAAATGAATTTAAGGAATTACGCATACATAGGCGACGCGGTTTGGGAACTTTTAATCCGTGAAAAAACCGTATTCATGACTAATAATTCCGAAAAACTTCATAAAATCACAACGGAAAAAGTTAAGGCATCTTATCAGGCGGAACTTTTGCATAATATTGAGGGAAACCTTACTGAGGAAGAAAAAGAGCTTGCAAAGCGTGCGAGAAATTTGCCGATACCTGTTGCCCGTCGTTCTAATCAGACGGAATATCGTCAGGCGACGGCGTTTGAAGCCCTAATCGGTTTTTGGTATTTGGAAAATAAACAAAGACTTGACGAAATCCTTGAAAAAATAAGAATGAATAATGAATTTTAAATTTTGCAGGATAATCTGTTTTTCCCCTCCCTTGTTAGATAGGGGCAGGGGTGGGGTGCGGTTTTCCCCTCCCTTTGTAAAGGAGGGGCTAGGGGTGGGTTTAATTCTTTGCGTGAAAAGCAAAAATAGGTCGTCATTGCGAGCGAATGCGAAGCAATCCAGCTAATTATTTTGCACAAAGTGCCGATTTATTATAATATATGACCCCTCACCCGAATTTCTAAGTTCACTGCGTTCACTAAGAAATTCTTCCCTCTCCCGCAGGGGGAGAGGGGATTATATTATCCGCACGAAGTGCCGAAATGAACCTCTCACCTTTCACTTCTCACTTTTCACTTAAATTTATAAGCTGGATTGCTTCGCATTCGCTCGCAATGACGTGGGATTTTAAGATTTCATGTTGAGAATTAATTCCACCCCAACCCTCCCTTGGAAAAGGGAGGGGGAAAAATTAGTTCCTTCCCTTTTTAAGGGAAGGTTAGGATGGGTTTTATTTGCTGAGGCATTCGCTCGCAATGACGGTTTACCCCTCACCCTAACCCTCTCCCGCAAGGGGAGAGGGAATTTATATTTTCCGCATGAAGTGCCGTAATGAACCTCTCACTTCTCACCTTTCACCTTTTAATAACTTGTTGGGGTAAAACCCCAACTTACAGTTTGCTTCGCATTTGCTCGCAATGACAGACAATTTCCCCTCCCTGTTTGTGGAGAGGGTATTATATTTTCTCACGAAATGCCAAAACTGTAATCATCTTAACTAAATGAAAAAATACAGCAGTGCAAACATCACGCAAAGTGAAACAGAACTTAATAAAAACCAAGTATGCATTACGGGGTGTTGGTATTCCCATATTTCTTTAATCGTAGTCGCAGCATTTTCTATCGTTTGCATCTTTTTTCTCCAAAATAACTATACTTATATCTTATTCATTAATCGTTTTTCGACATCACCTAATCGGTTGATTATTTATATCCTTTAAGGTAATATACAACTATGCGTAATTTAGAGTTATTAATGCCCGCAGGCAGTATCGAAAAACTTGAATATGCTATCAGGTACGGGGCTGATGCCGTATACCTCGGCGTTGTTGATTTCAGTCTTAGAGCCATGAGAAAAGGCGATTTAATAACTTTTGAAAATTTACATCAAGCGGTTGATTTAGCTCATTCACTCGGGGCTAAGGCTTATGTTACAATTAATATTTTTGCGTTTAACAACGATATAAAACAGCTTGAACAGTGTCTAGACAGGTTTAAAGATGCTAAGCCCGATGCGTTTATCGTCAGTGATTACGGAATTTTTAACATGTTAAGGAAATCTGTTCCCGAAATTCCCGTTCATATCAGCACGCAAACCAATACGCTAAACTATGAAAGCGTAAAATTTTGGCGTGATCTGGGTGCATCAAGAGTTATTCTCGCAAGAGAACTTCCGATATCGGATATTGCGGAAATCAGACGTCGTGTGCCTGATATTGAGCTTGAAAGCTTTATTCATGGCGCTCAATGTGTTTCGTTTTCTGGAAGATGTCTTTTAAGCGATTATTTTTCCAAAGGCGAAAGAAAAGCAAATCACGGAAACTGTTCACAGCCTTGCAGATGGAGCTATAAACTCGTTGAAGAAACACGTCCTAATGAGTTTTTGGAAATAAATCAGGACGACAGAGGCTCGCATATTTTGAGTCCTAAGGATTTATGCCTTGTAAAATACCTCCCTGAACTTATTGACGCAGGAATTGATTCGTTTAAGGTTGAAGGACGTACAAAAAGTCTTTATTACGTTTCCGCTGTCGCAAAAACTTACAGACAGGCGATTAACGATGTTTTAAGAGGTAATGCGGATTTGGAAAAATATTTTGTTGAACTTCAAAAAGTCGGTAATCGCGGTTATACGACGGGTTTTGCACTAGGTGATAACAACGGCGAAAGTTACAGTTACAACATTTCAAAAGGGCTTGCGGGTGCGGATTTCTTGTGTGAATTCAAGCGTGAAGCTGCCCCTGACGGTTATGCTTCCGTAAAGATAAAAAACAAAATGCTTTTGAATGATGAGGTCGAAATAATTACGCCTGATGAACAATTTACGGCAACGGCGGAAAGTATTAAAAATTCCGACGGGGAGGAAGTTGAACTCGGTAACACCAATGACGATGTGTTTATAAAGTTCTCTCAAATGCCGAAAAATCCTGATTATGCTTTAGTTAGAACGGTTGGAGTGAAAATTTATGCGTCTTAAACCTGATTATGAGTACAAGAATATTTATGAAATTAATCTTGATGAAATGAAAAAAGCAGGGATTAAAGCTATGCTTTTTGATTTGGATAGCACGCTGATGGCTTCAAAAACGGGGTTTTACAGCGAAGAAACACTTAAATGGATAGAACTTGTAAAGAAAGATTTTTTTGTGGGTGTTGTGTCTAATAACAATAATCCGCTTTATATGCAGCAGGTTCTTTCGTGTTCTAAATTTCCCGTTGTGTTTGACGCACGCAAACCCGATACAAAAGTTGCCATGAATTTTATGAAAACGTACGGTTTAAAACCCGAAACCACCTGTTTTGTCGGCGACAGACCTTTAACGGATATTGCCTGCGGTAAGAGTTTGGGGTGCAAAACCGTTCTTGTGGATTCAATTACCGCCGATACGGAACGTCCGATTGTGCGTTTTGCCAGATGGCTTGAAAGATGCAGTATTAAACATAAAGATTAAACAAAGTCGTTTTAAAACATTTACTTACAGCTTTTATATAATATAATACTTTTATGGATTATATGAAAAATGAGTACGATATTATAGTTGTCGGAGCGGGTCATGCAGGTTGTGAAGCCGCTTTAAGCACTGCAAAACTCGGAGCAAAAGTGCTTTTGTGTACGCTTAGTGTTGATAATATCGCACTTATGCCCTGTAATCCCGCGATCGGAGGCCCTGCAAAATCAACTCTTGTAAGGGAAACAGATGCACTCGGCGGAGTTATGGGAGAAGCTGCCGATGCAACTTATATTCAAATGAAAATGCTAAATTCCTCAAAAGGTCCTGCTGTCAGAGCTTTGCGAGCTCAGTCGGATAAACGGGCTTATTCGGATTATATCAGGAATGTTATTGAAAAGAATGAAAATATCTTTCTAAGGCAGGCATGCATAACGGATTTGCTAGTCAAAGACGGAAAAATTTGCGGTGCGGTTGACGAATACGGTATTGAATACAAGGCTCGTGCCGTCATCTTGACAACAGGAACTTCTTTAAACGGAAGGATTTTTGTCGGACTTCAGTCGTATCCTGCCGGCAGACTCGGTGAAAAACCCGCTCTGGGACTTTCAAAATCGCTTCAAAAACTCGGAATTACGGTAAAAAAACTTAAAACAGGAACACCCCCGCGTGTTGATAAACGTACGATTAACTATTCAAAAATGGATATTCAGCATGGCGATGAGCTTTTGCATTTTTATTCTTTTAAGCCGGAAAGACCTGTACGTTCGCAATATCCTTGCTATTTAACCCGTACAAACGAAGAAACTCATCGGATTATAAAATCTAATCTTGATAAATCCCCGATGTATCAAGGGTTAATCAAAGGTACAGGCCCGAGATATTGTCCGTCGATTGAAGATAAAATTGTAAGGTTTAGCGAAAATCCTTCGCATCATATTTTTATTGAGCCTGAGGGACTCGGGACTTATGAGGTTTATATTCAGGGTTTTTCAAGCAGTTTGCCTGCCGATGTTCAGGTGCAAATGCTCAGAACTCTGCCGGGGCTTGAAAAAGCTCATGTTATAAAACCTGCTTATGCCGTTGAATATGATTATGTTCCTGCCG
Source organism: Candidatus Gastranaerophilales bacterium (assembly GCA_947624975.1). GTDB lineage: Bacteria > Cyanobacteriota > Vampirovibrionia > Gastranaerophilales > Gastranaerophilaceae > Stercorousia. The sequence goes on along the minus strand of CANQMP010000007.1, from coordinate 39,237 downwards.
TTCAAACAACGCACTCTCTGATGTCGAAAAAGGTTAAAGGATTATTTTTGGGCGGTCAGATTAACGGAACGAGCGGTTATGAGGAAGCCGCAGCACAAGGACTTATTGCGGGAATTAATGCGTTTAATTACATCAATAACAAAGATATGATTGAACTTTCTCGCAGTTCTTCTTATATCGGAACTCTGATAGATGATTTGGTGACAAAGGATATCGAAGAACCTTACAGAATGCTAACATCACGTTCCGAATACAGACTTCTTTTAAGGCAGGATAATGCCGATGTAAGACTTACTCCCTTAGGACGGAAAGTCGGACTTGTTGATGATAAGCAGTTTGCGGTTTTCACATCTAAGCAAGAGGCTGTAGAACGTGAAATGCAAAGAATTAAAGAAACCAAAATTTCCGCAGACGAGCGTGTAAATTCAATTTTGGCTCAACACGGGCTGCATTTGGAAAGGGGAATAAGAATTGCGGAATTTTTAAAACGTCCCGATGTCGATTACGGTTTGTTAAAAGAAATTGACGATGTTACAAAGAATTCAAATTTGCCGTTTGACGTAACCGAGCAGGTTGAAATTCTTGTTAAATATGACGGGTATTTGAAACGTCAGGAATTTCAGGTTGAACAGGCTGGAAAACTTGATAAATTTAAAATTCCCGATGATATTGATTATTCAAAAGTTAAGCATATTTCTTCAGAAACCCGTGACAAATTGACAAAAATTCGACCCAAAACACTTGCTCAGGCTTCTCGTATCGGAGGAGTTAAGCCTGCCGATATTTCCGTTTTAATGGTAATGCTTGAAAGACATGATTTTTAATTAATTGACTTTTTGCAAAAATAATATATAATATTCACGAGGACAGATTTATGAAAAGAAAATTTAAAGGTTTTACTCTTGTTGAAATTTTGTTAGCTTTAGTCGTGCTGGGTATAATTGCTCTGTTGGTTTTGCCGATTACTGTAGCGGAAGTACATAAAAAGTCACTTGCGGCAGCTATCAAGAAAAGTTATATAGAGTTGGGCAATGTTTTAACGTCGATTTCTTCCGAAAGATATTATAAAGGTAATGTTTATAACTCGATTTTGGAAAAAAGCAGGGGCGGAAATATGCAGAAGTTTATGGAATATTTTGATATGACAAGAAACTGCGGTACAACACCTCAACCTTGTTTTGCTCAGAAATATAAGTCGATTTCCGGCAGTACAACAACAGATTTCAAATGCACGAACGGTTACAGTTTTTTGGTAAAAGACGGTTCGGCATATTGTATAATTCCTGCTGTTTCGCCTTCAACTCCCGCACATATTTATGTCGATACTAACGGAAGTCAGGCTCCTAATGTCGGCGGCAGAGATATGTTTTCGTTCTATATTTGGGAGGATTTTTCTATTGATGATTTAGCTCCCGATAAAAGAGCAAAGACAAACAGAGATGAGAAAGCGAGTGCTTGCAGTTCATCTCCCGAAGGAGCAGGATGTTTGAGTAATATTTTGAATTATAACTGGATTATGGATTATTAGAAAGGATTTTAATATGAAGAAAAAAGGTTTTACTTTATCCGAGGTGCTTATAACGGTTGTAGTAATCGGTATTGTTGCAGCTATGACTATTCCTACGCTTATGAACGATTATCATTACAAAACTTATTCTGCTAAGATTAAAAAAAGTGTTTATGAATTTTCAAGTGCGGTTGATATGTTTATCACCGAAGAAGGAAAAACGAGTCTGGCATCAACGTATTTGTTTGATAGCGGCGGTTTAGACAAATTTATGCAAAACGGATTTAATGTTGTTCAAACATGTTCATCCTCGTCAAATGATTGTTTTGCATCTTCTTACAGCTCTATAAACGGCTCAAAGGCAAATTTTACATGTAGCGGAAGTTCTTATACTTTGTCGGATGGTTCGGCTGTATGTGTAACGCTTGATACCAGTGCAAAAAGTGCTACGCTTAATATTGATATTAACAGTACCGAATCGCCTAATATGGGTGGACGGGATATGTTCTCGTTTACGGTTGACAGCAATGGCGTGGTTAAGGATACCGATGTAAATGAAAGCACATGTAAAGGCAGTTCTACCGGAGATTCTTGTTTCAGCCTTCTCAGAGATAAAGGCTTTGTAATGGATTACTAAAAAAAGCGGTTTTAAACCGCTTTTTACACTTCAATGAATAATCTTCTTCCGACAATGTTTTGTTTGCCGTTGTAGTAACCCGCAAAATATCCGCCCCTGACAGGGTTGTTTTTTGCGTAGTTCAAGCTGTTTCCTTTGTAATTAACAAAAGGGTTGTTGCCGTACGGATTATTTACCGCCGGAGTTCTTACGGGAACTTGCTGTGGCACAAAAATCTGCGATAATAAATTTACAATACCTGCCATACTTACCTCATTTAGATTTTAAGTATATTTTCAACTTTGTCATTATTATATCCTAAATTCTTTTAAAATTGTAACTTATCTTAATAAAATCGTTCAAATAAATTAGAAAGAATAATTAAAAATCTCCACTGTTTTTACTATTTAATTTTCATTAGAAATGTGTTATCTTGAGAATATGAGAAGCGCAAATCAATTATTAAAACCTGTCACAACAAAAGTAAATAACAAGGGAAACCTTGAAATTGGCGGTTGTGATTTGATAGATTTGGCGCAAAAGTACGATACGCCGCTTTATGTTCTTGATGAGGCTACTGTAAGGGCGATATGTAAAGATTTTCGGGAGGCGTTTAAAGATTATCCGCAAACCAAATTGATGTATGCTTCAAAGGCTCTTTGTACGCAAGCTGTTTCAATACTGCTTGAAAGTGAGGGTTTCGGGTTTGATGTTGTTTCGGCGGGGGAAATTTATACGCTTTATAAAGCGGGAATTGACGTAAAAAAAGTGACGTTCAACGGAAATAACAAGTCGTTTGAAGAACTTTCGCTCGCACTGGAACTCGGTGTGGGAAGAATTTCCGTCGATAATTTTTTTGAACTCTCTTTATTGGTTGAAATTGCAAAATCTTACAAAAAAAATGTCGATATACTTTTGAGAATTACTCCGGGAATTCAATGCCATACACACGAATACATTCAAACAGGTCAAACTGATTCAAAATTCGGGTTTGACTTGACGCAAATTGATGAGGCGGTCGAATTGATTTTAGAAAGTTATAAAAACCTTAATCTGAAAGGACTTCATGCTCATATCGGTTCGCAAATTTTTGAAACCTCAATTTATCCCGATGAAATAGAAATTCTTGTAAAAGAGATAGCACGTTTGAACGAAAAGTATTCATTAAATCTCACGGAAATCAACATTGGAGGCGGATTCGGGGTTAAGTATACGGAAGATGATACCCCGCCATCTGTTTATGAAACCGCACAAAAAATAATTTCAAAGCTCAACGAGTGTATTGAAAAGTACGGCACGGAAAAACTTATTCTTTACATTGAACCCGGAAGAAGTGTTATTTCAACTGCGTGTGTGACTTTATATACCATCGGCAGTTCAAAACAAGTTCCGCAGGGCAGAAAATATGTTGCGGTTGACGGCGGAATGGCTGATAACCCGCGACCGTCAATGTACAGAGCAGCTTACAGTGCTGAAATCGCCAACAAACCCGATGAAAAGCCCGTAAAAGAAGTTACGATAGCAGGAAGATTTTGCGAATCAGGAGATATTTTGATTAAAGATATTTCACTTCCCGAAACAGAAGAAGGTGATATACTCTGCGTTTATAACACAGGTGCGTATAATTATTCGATGGCATCGAATTACAACAGAGTACAAAAACCGTCAATGGTACTTGTAAATAATTCACAATCTGATATGATAATAAAAAGAGAAACTTTAGACGATTTAATTTCTCACGATGAAATTCCCGACAGGTTAAAGATATGATAAATGACATTTTCACGTACATAGCAAAATATTTTGGAACCGCAAATTCGGCATTTAGCTGGATTGATTTGGCTCAGATTGTCTTTCTGGCATTTGTTCTTTCGGTTGTTTATCATAAATTTATCAAAAATACATCTTCGGAAAAATTCGTAAAAGGAATTTTAATCCTTATCTGTGTCTGGTTTTTCAGCGAAATATTATACTGGATCGATTTAAGGATTATAGGATTGTTCTTAAAAGCCGTTGTAACACTTGTTTCATTGAGTTTAATCGTCATTTTCCAGCCTGAACTAAGGCGTTTTTTAGGCTTTTTGGGTCAGGTAGATATTGTTTCAAGATTTTTCAGTTCAAATAATACCAAAAATAAAGATAAACAAATTGATGTGGTAAAAGAACTTATTGAAAGCGTAAAATACCTTTCAAAATCTCATACGGGTGCTTTAATTGTCTTTCAAAGCGACTTGAGCAACACTTATTACGATGTCGGCACAAAGCTGAATGCGGATTTGTCAACGGAATTGCTTTTGACGATTTTTCACACGAATACACCGCTGCATGACGGTGCGGTTGTAATTAACGGCGATAAAATTATTTCGGCAGGTGTACTTCTTCCGCTGACCGAAGACCCAAAACTCAGCTGGAAGTACGGTACTCGCCACAGAGCGGCAATAGGAATGACCGAAACAAGCGACGCAGCCTGCCTTGTTGTGTCGGAAGAAACAGGTGATGTTTCTATCGCTCTTGACGGTAATCTTAAAAAATATGAAGATTTGGTTACTCTCAAATCCGATTTGGAAAATATTCTCGGATACAAAGATAAAAATGAAGATACCAAAAAGACGATTTTTCAGATAAATAACTTTATGACTATTAAGAAAAATGTGAAAGATAATTATGCCGGAGAGAAAATTAACTAAAAAAGAATTCTTCAGAGATTTCATAATAAAATTTATTTTTCTGACGCTCGGGCCGTTTATTGCGGCGTTTGCTCTGGAGGTTTTTCTTGTTCCGAACAACATTATTGATGGCGGTATAGTCGGTGTTTCAATAATATTGAGCTATTTAACAAAAATGAATTTGGGTTTGCTGATTTTTATAATCAACATTCCGTTTTTCTTTTTGGCGTTTAACAAAATCGGAAAACGCTTTGTAATCCAAACATTCTACGCAATAGGAATGCTTTCTCTGGCGGTTAATTTTTTCACCGAAAATCCTCTGCCCGTAACGCATGACCTTCTGCTTTCAACCGTTTTCGGCGGAATAATTCTCGGAACGGGTGTCGGACTTGTGCTGAAAAACGGCGGTTCGCTTGACGGAACGGAGATAATGTCGCTTGTATTATCGAAAAAATTCGGATATTCGGTCGGTGAAATTATTATGGCGTTTAATATTTTTATATACGGCGCATCGGGTTTGGTTTTCGGCTGGAATAAGGCGATGTATGCGATTTTGACATACTTTGTAGCCTATAGGGTTATTGATGTTGTTATTGACGGTGTAAGCTCGTCTAAATCCATCAGAATTATCAGCGAAAAGTCTTATGAAATCGGTCAGGAACTTCTTGAAAGGCTCGATTTGGGGGTAACTTATCTCAAAGGAACGGGTGCTTATTCGGGTACTGAAAAAACCATTATTTATTGCGTCGTTTCACGTCTTGAACTCGCTAGAATTAAAGATATTATAAAAGAGATTGACCCGCGAGCGTTTATCTCGATCGTAGATGTCCATGAAGCATACGGCGGAAGAACTAAAGGAAGTATTGACAAAATTTAACAAAATAGACATAAGTTTTAGAATGTAGTATGATTTTATAAAAAGGAATATTGAAATGGCTAAAAACACTGATACGGTTCCAATAGAGGTAAGTATTTTGACAGCCGACCATGATATCAAAGGGGTTGTGCATGTTTCAAAATACACTAACACGAACAGAGAATTAACGGATTTGTTGAACGACAGGGAACGCCGTTTTCTTGCCGTAACCAATGCGGAAATTTATCCGAGAAATTCAAACCAACCTCCGAGAAAATATAATTTTCTTGAAATTCACATGGATTATGTTCTTATGGTACACCCCTCGTCACAGGCGGTTTTCCAGGAATCCGGAAGAACTCAGGAGGATATTTCAAGGTTTAGAGAACTGAGAATGAAATTAAATCAGACAAAACCGTTTTAGAATTATTCATTATTAAAAAAAACCGCTTTTTAGGCGGTTTTTTTGTATTTTGCAAGTAAGTTTGTAGAAAGGTTTTGATTTTTATTTGAGATAAATTGGAATGTGTCATACGGGTTTGAGATTTGTTTTTCTTCTTTTGCGTTTTGTTTTTCATCCGTAGAAGAATTTTTGTCTTTTGAACCGTCGGTAGCTGACCATTTACGTTTAACTTTGTCGGCAAGCGGGGTTGCAAGGAACGGTACAACAACACGTTTTGCAAAAATCGTAGCCGCTACTAGTTCTGTTACAAATGAGAATATATCGAAAAATCCCTGTTTAATTTTGTCGTATTCTTTGCGAATTATGACTTTTCCGCTCTTTGGTATATTGGCTTTTTCCTGATTGAGTCGGAGTTGAGTTTCGAGAGTTTTAAGTACATTGCCTTCTTTGTCGAATGATTTTTTGAATAATTTCGGGAACAAGGATTTATTAATTTTTCTCATCCCGAAGAAACACAACAACTGTGTCATAATCATTAAAATACCGTTTGTCAAATCAAGTGCCGCAACAAATTTTCTCTTATCTTCGGGAATTTTTTTGTTGTTAAGGCTCTGATTTACATACATATAGCATCCGATACCGTCTTTGACAAGTAATGAAGCTATTGTTGTGTATGCGATTGCTTTTGCGGGATCTTTTGCAAAATAGTTAAGGCCTTTTAACAGAGGTTTTGTAACTACTTTATTTCCGATAGCTGAAATTCCGCCCATTACTTGTCACCTCCTTTCTTAATTCCGGAGAGTTTCGGGAAGAATATATCCATAAATCTCGGATATACCCAGTTAAGTGCCGTACAGGTGATGGGAACCATTATTGCCGCACCGATTAATATTTTTGAAATTTGGTTAAAGCCTTTGTATCTGTTTTTGAGAAGTACTCTATAGCCTTTTGCTATATCTTTGTGAACTTTTTCGGATAAAAGACCTTTGTCAGACATAAATGTGTCAATTCTCTTTTCTAAGATATTTGCCAGTCTGCTGTCTTTTTTAAATCTGCAATTTTCGACGAGTTTGTCAATAGCTGCTTTAATTGTGTCTTTATTAGCATTTTTAACATCTTTAATCTTTCCGTGTTGAAGATTTACGATGAGTTTATATAATTTGCTGTTATCTTCCAGCATGCTGTTCAAGTATGCTTCGCGATTATAATTACCGTTGCAGGCATTAATAATTTTATCAATACGTTTAAGAGTTCTCTTGCATCTGCTTTCTCTAAGCTGCTGAGTAGGATATTCAAGGATTTCCTTGAGCAATGTTTTAACATCTTCGCTTTGGCTGTTGTTTATTGCTTTTTTCAGATAATCCGAAAGTGATTTTTCACCGTTGGGTAAATTTGTGAGTATTCGGGTCAGCTCATCTTTGTTATTGATAAGCATTTCCGCTCTTTCGGAATAATAAGATAAACCTTTTTCGCCTATTACAAATTTTCTTGCATCTTCAAGATAGTTATCTATTTGTTTATTTATAACATTTGCAACATCGGTATCCGGAATAAGTCTTTCACCTATTTTAATTTGACCGTTTTGTTCCAAATATTTGGCGATTTCGCTGATTTGTCTGTTATTTACTATTTCAACCCGTCTGCCCAGTGCTGCTTTGTAAGATTTTTTATCGGCAAAATGAAGTTTTTCTTTTTTAATATCTTTTGCAGCTTGTCTTGACAAATATTCATCATTGTTCAATGTGCTGTGGTCAAGCTGTACAAGCAAATGTTTTGCGATTTTCGGGTTGTTAAATAATGAATCAAGGAACACATCAATAGGTTTTTGGATACCGAATTGAATTAATATCGCAAGCACTGCCGATACGGGCTGGCGCATTGCGGTGTATTTTTTCGTGTTTTCCAAATCCTGTTTCTGCTCTTTTGTTGCATTTTTAGGAGATTTTACAAGCGGGTTAAACGCAATAAATAAGGGAGCAATAGCACCTGTTCCTATTGAATTGATTAAAATTCCTCCGCCTTCGCCGTTGAAATCTTTAAATTTTGATAAAACATTTAAAGTTTTTTTGTTATAGAGTAAATCTTTAATCTGATCGGTCAAATTGCCCGGTGCTTTTCCGCTAAAAGACGGTTGGCTCGCATTCCTTGCGGGATATGAGCGAACGAGCTGATTCGAATTGATACTTTCCACTTTCATCACTACAAACCTTCCATATATATAGACGCTCAAACAAAATAAAAATTGCTATTTTTTGAGGAATTATTAAGTTTTCGTTACAAACTTTTTACAAAAATCCCCATAACAGATATTTATATCCCTGAGATTTTCATTATATCACATAATAATTAATTTCAACACCCGTTTGATACTTGAAAAATTTTCAGGAAGTAATAATATATAAAAAAAAGGAAAATTAATATGATAAAAACTGAATTTATAAAGAAGTTAAAAGAAGTTTTGACTTCAATGCAGGCATGTAAGGCATTTGCTTTCTTTGGATTTACCGTTTTAATGACTGCTATAATAGCTTCTCAAAATTTCTTTTTCCAGAGTATTATAGAAAACGGTATAAGCAAACGTGACATTATTGCCCAAAAAACGTTGACGGTTGAAGATGTCAAACGTACCGAACAGCAGAGAAAAGAGGTTGCACAAAAAATTGAACCGGTTCTTGCTCCCGCTGAAGATGATTTTATAAAAACAAATTTGCAGACGCTTCAAAACTCTATTTCTCAGATTAGAAAAAAAGAGGTTAAGGAAGCTGAAAAACGTGATGAAATAGGCGTTTTGTTTGATATATCAAATAATGAACTCCGAAATTTCGTTATAAATTTCATGCTCAAAGCTGATGATGCAAGCATAAGAGAAACTTTTGACAAAGCATCGGTTACGCTTTCAAATATTTTGAGAACGGGTATAACCGAAAGAGATTATGAAAGAGATAATATCAAGAATATTATCCGTAATAACCTTGTTTCCAATGTTTCAAAAAGGCAAATATCCATTATCAGTGCCGTTTTGGAACAGGTTATAGTACCAAACCTTGTGGTGGATGAATTCGCAACTGAAATCGCCAGGAAAAACGCTCAAAATGCTGTAAAACCGTATGAAGTGGTTTTCCAAAAAGGGGAAAAAATTCTGTTTGAAGGCGAACCCGTTACCAGATTAAAGCGTGATGCCCTAAGATTAGCGGGGTATAATGTTTATGAGCTTAATGCACAGGGACTTTTGGCGGTTTATGTTATTGTTTTCATAGGAACATTGTTGTTTTTAAGTTATATGAAATACTTTGAAAAAGATTTCCTGAAACCGAGATATCTTGCTATTTGTGCATTTTTTACGCTTTTTCTTGCTTTTACGGGGGCTGTTTTGCCGACGGGATTTTCACCGTACATATTGCCTGTGCCTGCATTTTTGATTTTAACGTCAATTTTTACAAAACCGAGAATAGCGTTTGTCAGTGCGATTATCATGCTTTGTGTCATGTCGGTCGGATATCAGTATAATGTTCAGTATCTGGTTGCTTTCGCTCTGTTAAGTTTGTTTGCCTCTATCGCCGTTTCGCAAATTCGTTACGCCGAACGTGCAGACGTTATTAAAACAGGATTTTATATCGGACTTGCGGGTGTTCTGGTTGTTTTGAGTATTTATGCACTTGAAAAATGCTTGATAGACGTAAGTAACGGACTTATTGTAAAAGACTGTATTTTTATTTTGCTAAACGGAATTATCAGTGCAATTATTGCATCGGGTTCGCTTCCGCTGTTTGAAAGTACGTTTAAAATCATTACGCCATACGGACTTGCGGAACTCGGCGACCATAATCAAAAACTTCTGAAACGTTTGCAAATGGATGCTCCGGGAACTTATCATCACAGCCTTATGGTTGCGAGTTTATCGGAAGCTGCCGCAGAGGCTATCGGTGCTGACCCGATTTTAGCAAGGGTCGGTGCTTTGTATCACGATATAGGAAAGTTAAAACGCCCGTTATTTTTTGTGGAAAACCAGTCATATTTTATGATAGAAAACCCGCATAACGGATTTACGCCGAGAATAAGCAAAATGATTATTACGGCTCACCCGAAAGATGGTGTGGAAATTGCGAAAGAATATAAACTTCCGCCGATTATTCATAATTTTATTCTTCAACATCACGGCGAAGGGTTAACAAGTTATTTTTATAATCAGGCGGTGAAAGAAGAAGGCGTTGATAACGTTAAGGAAGAACAATTCCGATACACAGGCCCGAAACCGAATATGAAAGAAACTGCAATACTCATGCTCGCTGATGCCGTTGAATCGGCGGTTCGGTCTTTGAAAAATCCGACGCCCGAAGAAATTGAAGCAATGATTGATAAAATTATTGTCGAAAGGCTTAACGATGCACAGCTTTCTGACAGCCCGCTGACTCTGAAAGATATTAAAAAAATAGCGGGAACGTTCTTGCGTATCCTCAGAGGCATGCAGCACAACAGGATTAAATATCAGGATTTGCCCGAAGAACTTCAAAAAGATAAAATTAACATGCCCCTGTTAGATGCTGATTTGGAAAATAAAATTAAACAGCTTAACAATGAGGACAAGGATGCCTGAGATAAATATTTTTACCGAAAATATCTTTGATAATTGGCAGATTAACGAAAAAAAATATATTGAAAAAGCAAGAGAAGTTTTTCGGTATTATTTGAGTAAAATCGAAAACAAATCATGCCTTAAGGGATTTGAGTTTGATACAATTTCGTTTGATATACTTTATTGTTCAAGTGAGAAAACGCACGAAATTAATCGTGAATACAGAAAAAAAGATTATCCTGCCGATATTATCACTTTTGCGATATTTGCCGACAGTGAGGAAAAATTTATTTTTGACGGAGAAATTAACCTTGGCGAAATCATAATTGCACTTGATAAAGTTATCGAAGAAGCTGATAAAAAAGGCGTTTCAAAGGAATACGAGCTTGCGTTTTTGATAAGTCACGGGATTTTGCATTTGTTGGGATTTGACCATCAAACGGAAGAAGATTATAATTTTGTTGTGGAGTTACAGAAAAAGGCTTTGGAGTATGTCGAAGTATAAACAGCAGGGATTTTCAAATACATTTAAAAATGCACGTAAAGGAATGAGGCTTGTATTGAAGTCGGAAGTGAATATAAGAATTCATTTCATTATTGCCATGATAGTTATGGCATTCGGGTTTGCACTCGATTTCGGTACGGAAAAAATGTGCATTCTTCTTTTGACGGTTTCTTTCGTAATAGTTTCCGAAATGATTAATTCCGCAATAGAGTTTTCTTTGGACGCCGTTTTTCATAACAAGTATTCAAAACTCGTAGGCATGGCAAAAGACATCTCAGCCGGTGCTGTTATGGTGTCCTCCGTTGTTGCGGTAATTATCGGAATTCTTCTTTTTGTGCCGGCAATTTTCGAGCTGTTATGAGCCTTCAATTTTTGAAAGATTATAACTCAGCCAAAAGCTGCTCGGCGAGTTTTGATTCCGTTCTGCCGTTTAAGGTTTTGTTTACCTGTTGAAGTTTTTGGGCGATAAGCTCCATGTTTTCAGTCCAAACAAAGTTATCTTTAACGTATTTTTCGGCTTTTTCAAAATCGCCTTCTATCTGTATTCTGACAATTTGTGAAAGCATTTCTTTCGCTATCGGAACGACTTTGTCTATGTTAACATGAATTTTTCCGTCAATAATATCGTATGCATTGCGTTCAGCGAAAAATTTGTTTTGCATAACCGTTCTGACTCTGTGTGCTTGAGAAAGTGTCGGTTTTGATTTAAGGAAATTATCGGCGATAGTCGTTACGATAATTTGTTTACGTTGTTCTTCACTGTACATGCCAAGTTCGGTAAGCAAATCGACAAATGCAAGCGAACCCATATCGGCTTTGTTTTCTTCGATGATGTTTCTGTATTTGCCCAAAGATTCGCATGCTTTTTTTGGCCCGAGAGAGTGTGCGTTTTCATGCCCTATGGTAAACCAGTGATCAGCCTCATCGAGATAATATTTGTGCTGGCTTTCATCAAGAATTGCATCCAGTCGCTCTTGGAGTTTTTTCATATCGCTGATAAAACGTATTTGACGGTGATAAACATTTCTTCTGCCTCCGCCTATTGTAAGAGATAATTTGTCATCGTTCGGCAGATTTTCCGCAAGAGTAATTCCGCCCCTGTATTCGCCCACATCGCCCGTAACAGCAACCAAATCAACGTCAACCATGGTCTGTTTGGTATCCTGATTAGGGTTGATATTTTGTTCGTATTCATCTGCGTAAGGCATGTTTTTTGCAAGTGTCGGAAGATATTTTTTTATTTCGGTTAACGTTTCAGTACCTTTTTTGTTAACTATTCCGACCCTGCCACCGAGGAAATCTTTGGGAACGGGTGAAATCCCGTGGCTTTCAAGAAGTTTTGAAAGTTCTTTGTTTTCGACAATAGTGCCTGTCATTTCGTCCTGATAGTTTTCACGGGTAATTGTGAATTCAAGCGGTGTATCTTGAAGTTCTGCCCACTTTTTATCCGCATAAGCATCAAGCATGGCATCTGCCGTGCGTAAAGCTTTTGCCTGAAGTTTTAAATATTCGTTGAAATCTGAGTTTGTCGAAACTTCCGATGCTTTTTCGATTTCATCCGCCATTTCGGAAAAATCTTCCTTGAATTTATCAATATAGTCAATTCCTTCAAGTTCATCGCCTTTGCGTTCAACAACTGAGCGTTGGGTAAGAATTTTTTTAACCTCGTCAATTTTGCCTTCGTTAATCATTTTTGTTAAGATAGCATGAAATTCTTCCACAGACAAATCTTCAGGGTAAACGCCTTTCCCCGGAAGTGATTTATACCCTTTTGCAAGGTTAATAACGTTTGACATCGTATCAATGGCATTAATACCTTTTTGTGCATCGAAAAGGATTTTTGTAAGTTCTGCCTGCTTATTTCCCTTTGAAATCTCTCTTTCAAGGAATTCTTTAAATTCAAGATTTTCGTGACAATCGAGCTGCATGTTAATTTTTTCCAAAATATATGCGGCTTTAACGAGATGTTTAAGAGCATCTTTGTCGCCTTGTGCAAGTTGTGTGTACTCTTTTGCATCGGGCGTTAGCATTTTTTTAGTCATCAGGTAATCTTTGTGAGTACGTTTTTCAAGTTCTTCCATTGAAAGATTAAATTCAAATTCTCTCATTTATTTCTCCTTATTAAACCAGCTGATAATCCTATCAAGCAGTCCTTCTTCATTGTTCATTTCAGTGTTGTTAAGCTTATCCAATTTTTGTTTTACCTTGTCATAATCGGGGCTTCCTGTACCTATTTCAAGGAATTTTTCATAGCATTCGACTGCTTCTGCTTTATTTCTTGTTTTTTCAAAAGCCTCACCGAGTTTCTTTACAACAAGTGCGTTTTTCTTATCGAGCTTGTAAAGTTTAAGCAAATAATCTGCTTGAGCTTTGTAATCGCCTATGCTTTCTCTGAATTCGGCGAGTTTTTGCAAAGATTTTTTGTCATTTTCATCAAGTTTTGATATTCTTTCGTAAAGTTCCATGGCATGATTTTTGTCGCCTGATTCTTCCAAAAGCATTGCAAGTGTGTTCAATAAATCCAAATCATCATTTTTAAGCTGATATGCGTTCAAAAATTCGTTTATTGCTATGTCTTTATTTCCTCTGACAAGATTATATTTGCCCCAATTTATATGTGCGTTGTAATCATCATTTTTTTCTTCATAAATCAAAGCACGCATTTGATACGTCAGCGGAGAATTTTTTTCCGCGTTGTCAAATTCTTCCACGCATTTAAGTGCGTTCTCGTATTCGCCTGTCATGTAGTAATACTGAGCTTTCAGCGAATGAAATTGTGCTATGTGCGAATATTGATTTTCAAGTTCGTTTAATTTTTTTATCGCCTCCTCTTTTTTATCCATGTCTAAGAGGCACTTAACTTTAGTGAGCTCATCACCTGAAGTTTCCATTGCTTTTTGTGCGTTTCCGTTTTTAAGATACAAATCGGAAAGCAGCTCTTTGATATTAATGCTTTCAAAGCCTGCATTAACGGCACGTTCAAGAACATCAACGGCACTTGCGGGTGCATCTTCTTTCAAATAAAGGTTCGCAAGCCTTAAATAAACATCTTCCGAAATATTTTCATAATCAATAACTTTTAAATATTCATCTATCGCTTTGGTATTGTTGCCCGTAAGCTCGTAGAGCGTTCCCGTTACAAATCTTGCGGTAAGCATTTCTTCATCGGTTTTGGCACAATTCATGGCTTTTTTGTAGTCTGTTATTGCCTGTTCGTATTTGTGTTCAACGTTATGAAGGTTTCCTCTGCAAACGTAATATTTATACTTGTCCGTTGTAATGTAGATGTCCATTAACTGTTCATAAGCAAGTGTGTTTGTCGCATCCGCATCAAGTATTTTTGAATAATACCCTGCCGATTCTTCTTTGTTTCCGAGCATGGATGCAAGATGGGCAAGACGCTCCAAAACGCTTAAATCCCGCGGATTTTTCTCATGAAGTTTCTTATATTCCTCATAAGCAAGATTATATTGCTCGTTTTCTTCGTATTGTTCCGCTAAATTCATTTTTTTTACTCCTTTAATCTGATTATATATGTGAAAAAGTCTTAAATCAATAATTCTGTCAGTTAAATTTATTTTGAGTTTTTTCGATACCGTTATCAAGATAGAATTTTACCGCTTCGATAGATTTAACTAAAACCTGTTTAAGTTCATCTAAATTTTCTTTGGGGAAGTTTTGAAGAACGAAATTTTCGGACGGAATGTTAGGCTGCGGGCCTATACCGATTTTTAATCTGTCAAAATCGGTTGTCCCGAGATGCGAAATTACCGACTTAATTCCGTTATGACCGCCGTCTGAACCGTTTGCACGAAATCTTATTTTACCTAAATTAATCGAAAGGTCATCATAGATTATCAAAATATCGTTAAAATCAATTTTATAATAATCCGCAGCCGCCCGAACAGCTTCGCCCGACAAGTTCATAAACGTTGTGGGTTTTACAAAAATAATGTCATCATGTTTTGCGATAAGCGATTTGAGTTTCTTTTCTTCTTTGAATGAAAAATTCTCCTCATAAGCCCATTTATCAAGCACCATAAAGCCTGCATTATGTCTTGTAAAACAATATTTTTCTCCGATATTTCCGAGTCCGGCAATTAATTTCATATTTTTCTGTCCCTTATATTTATTATTTTAACGTAAATAAATATTACCACACCTGTTTACCATGCTTTCGCTTAACAAAATGATAAAATACATTTATTTTGAGAATGCAAATGAGGATAATATTATGAAGAACAAACCTATTATACAAGAAAAAAGTTCCGAAAAAGTCACAAGATTTTTGGATAAAAATTCTTTACACAAGAAGGATTTTGCCGAAATGATAGGGGTAACTTTGTCTTATGTGTACAACCTTATTGATAATGCAATCCCTTTTTCGACCAGAGGAACTACTTTAGAACGTATCGCAACCGTCATGGAAATCGAACCGGAGGAATTTGAAGAATATAAAATTCCACAAGAGCCGATTTTGGTTGATGATTCGGTGGAATTTCTCAAAGACGCCATGAAAGAAAAAGGCATTACAATGATTAATTTCTTAAAATCTTTTCCGCGAAAAAAGAGATTGGATATTGTCGATATGTTAAGAGGAGCTTTACCCGTTCCTATTGATTTTAAAGAACTGACGATGATTGGTCAGGTTTTGGATTTGAACAAAGACGATATTTATTCGATGTGGGAAAAACGGATGAAACAGGTATTGGAATTGAACGGAATGAATATTTATTCCAACGCCGCACTTGTAAACTCAATGTTTGACTGTGCGAAAAAGTACATTAATTTAAAATAATTTTATTTTTCTCGGATTAATGCGGCTCAGTCCGCATTTTTTTTATCCTAAAAAACAGTTGACAATAAATATTGTTCTTGATACGATTATTTGGCGAAGTGAATAGCAAATTTGCGCTTGTAGCTCAGCAGGTAGAGCACTCCCCTTTTAAGGGATAGGTCGCGCGTTCGAATCGCGCCAAGCGCAGAATAAAAAAGAGGGTATAAGCCCTCTTTTTTATTATATTTTTTTTGAAAAAAAATCAGTTGTTTTAATGCTCAAATTGGGGTATGATTTTCTTAACTCATGTACGAACAGATTTATTATAAGTATTTCAATGAAAAAATTCTGCCCGTAATCGGCAAAATGGAAAAAGAAAGAGTAAGCACGGTATGTAAGGTGGTTATTTGTGCGATATTTTTTGTCGCAATAGGTTTTGCACTTGCAGGGTTATTTATTTACTCGATTTTTAACAAATTAATTCCGCCTTTGCTGCTTCCGGTAATTCTTTTTGCAACATACTGTTTTATTCTGAAAGGTATTACATCAGTCATCGTTGCGGGGAAAGAATATCAAAATAAACTTGTAAAAGATGTTTTACCGCTGTTTCTAGAACCCGTTGCGAATTTCAAAAACTGGCCTGCTAACCGCGATACGGAAACGATAATTGATGCGGGTATTCTTCATAACTTTGAATCCCGTGAAGATGCCGCAAGCTATTTCGGGATACATAAGGGAGTTAATATAACCGTTTCAAACACTTCTCTTACCGCACCTGTTAACAGAACGCTTTTTAAAGGCACTCTTATACAGATTGAACTGCCTTTTAACATCCAAAATCATATAATAATGCTTTCCAAAAATGAAGGTGTTTACACAAGATATCGGCAAATCAACCTTCACAACCGCGACATGAACGAATATGTTTACGTTTTTGCAAGAAATACAAACGATTTAGACTACATAAGCGAAAAATTTTGGGAAGCCGTTAAAAAACTCGGCACTGCATATATCGCAAAGGGTTTGGCACTCTCGTTCAGAGGTAATACAATACTGATAGCTTTACGACAAAAGAAACCGATGCAGTTCGGTTTCCTTTTCAGAACATTATTGAAACCCGAAAATTACGACGACCTTATTGCAAGGTTCACCGCAATTTTCGAGTTAATAGATTCTTGTTTTATTGAGTAACTTCTTTTTTGTGGGGTTGATATTTTTTTAAGAATATTGCAAGAGCTGTTCCGATTCCAATAAGAATTGCACCGGCAATTAAAAATCCTTTTTTCACTCTGCTCATAGATTTCTTTGCTGATTCCGCTAAACCGAATCCTTCGCCCACAAGACGTTTTAATCTTCCTTTATATCGGGATTTCATGCCTTTATCGACTTCAAAAACTTCTGTCATATAGCGTTCGTTTGCCGATTTCCCGCCGTTATAAGCCGCATTTTCATGCCAGTCGGTTTTTTGAGTAATTGCATCTTTAGCCATTTCGCGGAATTTTTCAGGATTTCCGAAATCTGTTACTGCTGCAATCATACATTCACGAACTTCGGAGGCATTGGAAAATACTCGCTGGGTATCGATTATATCGCCAATTTCTTGACCTGACTTGCTTTCAAATATCTTTTTATCAATATTTAATTCTTCAACGCTTCTTAAAAATGCGTGTTTAGTCAAATAACCTCTGGTTGCACTGATAAAATCGGGTGCTCCTCCTGTTGCTGTAGAAATTACCGGAGTTCCTGCCGCAAACGATTCCAACGGCGTAATACCGCATGGTTCAAACCTTGATGTGAAAATGGTATCTGTCGCACAGCCAACAAGTCTGTTTGAGAAGAACCCGTTTACATAGCAGACATTTCCTTTGTATGTACCACTGTCAAGTTCTTCAATTTGACGGATAATGTCTTTTAACCAATTAAAATCTCTTGCACCGTTATCCCAAACACCCGCACCGATAAGAAGTTTTGAGTGTTTCTTTACTTCCTTATCGACATTCGGGTCTTTGAGAAATTCCAAAAATGCCTGAAACGTTGACGGATAACCTTTTTGTCTGTCGGGACGTCCCCAACCCATAAAAAGCATATCGCCTTCCTGGTATTTTGACAAGTGTCCTATAACATCGGCACCGTCACTAATCTGCTGCGGAGTGAAAAACAGCAGTTTTAAAGCGTTCATTCCGCCTTTATCCACAGCATCTGCCATTGAATTAATAAGCCATTTTGTGTTAGCCTTTTTTGCACGCAAGACTTCTTGTATGTTATCGGAAATCAGAACATCGTTTTCTATGACAGGTTTGTATTTATAGGGCGTGAAACCTGCTTTTAGTTTTGTTAAACCGTTAATATCATTTCCTCTGCAAAAGTTTGCATTCGCATTATCAAGTTTTAAATTTGCGGGTGTAGATCCGTTTGTGATATCTATAGTCTTGATTTGTGCAAGTTTATTTGTCATAAATTGTGCTATATCGGGAGTCAGTTTTGATTTCATTTCTTTGCCGTATGTTATGGAAACGGTTCCTGCCGACATGTTTTTCGGATTAATCCTTGCTCCTGCAACGGGTGTCATAGAGATGTTGTAAGTTCTCGTATCCGTTGCCTCATCGACAAAATCATCAAGGAAATTGCTCAAAAACGGACGTAGTATGCTGTTTGCGAATTTTCGTTCTTCAAGCGTTGCTTTGTCCCATTTTGCCTCAATTTCACGGAGCTGTTTAATTTGAGGGTGTTTATTTAATTTTTTTATATCTCGACTTTCCGCAACCATTCTGAAAAACTCAAACGGATTACTTTCCGCTCCCTGATAATCTCTGCCGGGGTTATGAAAACTGCCGTGAACTTTCAACCCGTTATAGTATTTTTTGCCTGCGTTTGACAGGTTTGCCACGGAGTTCATTACCATAAATGCAGGGCGGTCATGAAGCCACCAGCCTGCGGGGTTGTAGTCGCCGTGTTTGGAAATGTTGAGATTTGGCATAAGTGTTGTAAAAGCACGTGCATTATCTGCGTATGCAACGTTTGTGCTTATTGTGCGAAAGCTCTTTTGGGGAAGATTCATTCCGGATTTGACATCTGCTGTTTCCGCAACAGTTCCATATGTTCCATAAGTTCCGTATGTTCCGTATGTTCCGTATGTTCCGTATGTTCCGTAACCACCGCCCCCGTTAGGTACTGAATCTAAAGCTCCGTAGGCATTCTCAAATCTCGCCAAATCCGGTGTATGTACAAAATACAATGAGTTGCGTTCATTTACCTCAGGTGCGGCGAAAACTTTAATATTATCTTTTTCTTTCTTTTTAACTATATCGGATAAACCAACCGCTCTGAATAATCTGTACGGAATTCTCTGCTCAACGGTGATAGATATATCTGAAGGTCTTACAAATGAACCTTTTATGCCTGTATCTTCCATTCTTATAAATTCTGAGAAACCTTTCGAATCGGGTGCACTCTGTACAACGTAAGACAATTCCTCACCCTCTTTAAGTTTGTATCTTTTTGCCGCTTGTTCAAGTGTTTCATCGTTTTTTATGCTGAAAAAGTTTTCCTGCGGGTAACTTTTATCAAGTTCCTCCACTTTTTTGTGTTTTAAAACTCTTATGCCGCCGTCTGCGTTATCATAACTGTGATACGGTACAAAATCTCTGACATCTGCACCTTCGTGAATTCTCCAGCTTTCGGGAGCTTCCAGAGTAACAACTCCGAGTCCGCCTCTGTCGTATTGCTTAGATCCTAATCTTTTGTTCTCAGGAGCATAGGATGCAAACTGATGAATATTCTTATCCGCTCCCGTAAATGTGATAAATACACCTTGCTGTGCCGCTAAGTTCGGTGCTGCTTCGATTTTTTTTACTGCGTTTGTACGCGTGACGATACCTGTCGATGGCAAAATAGGACTAATTCTCATAAATTACACTCTTACCTTTTTTTAAATATATACCCTTGATACAGAAAATTATTTTCTACATCTATTATACTAAAATACGGACATAATTTTTTTCAATAGTAAATCACCGTTTTATGAAGAAATATTAAGTAAATTTTTTTCAATATTTTAAGTTTTTTTTTTAAGTTTAAAGTAATATTAAAAAAGGAAGTTTTAAAAAGGCGGTTTAATGGAAAGATTCATAGGTTTATCAGGGATAATTTTAATATTTGCTTTTTCATATCTTATATCAAATAACCGGAAAGCAATAAATTATAAGACCATCGGAACGGGATTTTTACTGCAGGTTTTGCTTGCTGTTTTCATATTCAAAGTTCCTCTCGGACGCTTAATATTTCTTAATTTAGGGTTATTCATACAGAAAATATTGGATTTTGCGAAAGAAGGTGCATCGTTTGTTTTCGGATTTTTGATGTCAGAGCAGAAAATAACGGAGTTATTCGGGGCTGGAGTTCAAATATTTGCCTTACAGCTTATAGCATCGTTGATTTTTATGATGATACTGGTCAATATCCTTTACTATTACGGCATAATGCAGAGGGTTGTTCCTTTAATCGGTAAATTTATGAACAAACTTATGAATGTATCGGGTGCGGAGGCGCTTTCAAATGTCGCAAGTGCTTTTGTGGGACAGGTTTCTGCACAAATCATGATAAGACCTTATCTTGCGCAGCTCACGCGTTCCGAGCTTTTGGCATCAATGGCGGGAAGCATGGCATGTATTTCCGCAGCAACCATGCCTATTTATATCGGTTTGGGAATTCCTGCTCAATATATTCTTGCATCTTCGGTTATGGCTGTTCCGGGGGCTTTGGTAATTTCAAAAATTATATATCCCGAAACCAACAAAACCGAAACGGGCGAAGATATTAAAATTACCTACAGTAAGCGAAGAAGACCTTATATTAATCTTTTTGATGCAATATCATCGGGAGCATCGGAGGGTATGAAGGTTGCAATTAATGTTGTTGCAATGATTTTGGCTCTTGTTGCTCTTGTTGCAATGATCGACTGGTGTTTGGGCGGTTTAGGTGCGTTTATTGTAAAATATTTGCACATAAATTTTGCATCTTTTGATTTAAACGATTTGTCCTTAAAACTTATTCTCGGAAAGATATTTTCAATATTTGCTTTCTTTATGGGTGTTCCGATATCCGAGTCTGCAACTGTCGGAAGCCTTATGGGAACGAAACTTGTGCTTAATGAGATGGTTGCATATTACGATTTGGTAAATCTCCCCGCAATGTTATCCGATAAAAGCTTTTTAATCGCAAGTTTTGCTTTGTGCAGTTTCGGGAATTTAGGTTCTATCGCAATTCAGCTTGGCGGTATCGGAGAACTTGCTCCTAACCAGAGAAAAAATCTTGCAAGACTCGGTGTGAGAGCACTTATTGCGGGAACTTTGACCTGCTATATGTCCGCCGCCATCGTGGGTGTTTTGTTTAACTAAAAAAAATACCGCTTAAAAGCGGCAAATCTTTTTTCTAAATACAAGCACACAAATTTAACCTACGTAACCCGCCAATACCTCCTGACCTAACACGGAGAATCTCATTTTCTTTAAAGCTCTCAATTCTGTTTGACGGATGCATTCTTTTGTTACTCCGTAAATGTTTCCGATTTCTTCCAATGTCATTTTTGCATTGTCCTCTAAACCGTATCTTAGTTTTACAACTTCCTGTTCACGCTCTTTTAAAGTTGATAAAACATTTAATATATCGTTTTTTAAGTTTTCAAATTCGGCACATTCCGTTGCCGAAGCTCTTTCATCTTCAATAATGTCCGCGATATTCATTTCTTTTCCGTCGCTGTTTTCAAGACCGCTTTCAATGGAAATCGTTTTTGTATAAGCACTTAAAAATGTGTCTATTTTGTCGGGTGCTATGTTCATTCTTTTGGCGACATCTTCGTTTCTTACCTGACAATTATTTTCACGCTCCATCTCACGTTTCACTTTTGAAAATTTGGAAAGCGTTTCCTGAATATAAACAGGGATTTTCATACAGTGTGATTGCTCGGATATTGCCTTGAACATAGCCTGCTTAATCCACCAGCTTGCATACGTCGCAAATTTGTATCCGAGTTTGTAGTTGAATTTTTCGGCGGCTGCCATAAGCCCTAAATTACCCTCCTGAATTAAGTCAGTCATCGGCAAATTGGACATGTGAATTGCTTTTTTGGCAATCGTTACAACAAGACGTAAATTCGCCTTGATTAATTTTTGCTTAGCCTCAAAATCTCCTTCTTTTGCTTTTTTTGCGACTTCTCTTTCTTCTTCGGCACTCAAAGATTTGTAATCGGAAATCTCTCTGATGTAATCCGAAAGTACGTTGTCCCCGTCGAGAACCTCATTCTTTGCGGGGTTTGAACTTGTTTCTTTCATCTTAATAAGCGAACTGTTTTGCATACCTAAAACTCCTTCTTATAACGTTGACGACACAGTGTAATATATAAAAGCTCAGTTGAAGTATATACTTAGTATATACCATAATATATAAAATTTCAAGTCCTTTGTGAAGTTTTATTAAGAAGAATAATCTTGAAATTAAAAAATTTGTAGTATAATAGTGGAAAAGAGGGTATTTATGAAAAAGAAAATTTTTATTACATTAGGTATTTTATTTTCGTTGATTTTGATTACATACGGCGGAATTGCTGCAGAAAACGCTTTCAATGCTCCGAAACATCCGTCGGATTATCATATCGGAATAAGTTATGATGAGGCAATTCAAAAAGACAAACCGATGCTTGTTGTGTTTTATGCCGACTGGTGCGGTTACTGTTTGAGATTTATGCCTAAGTTTAACACTTTAAGCAAAATTTATAAAGATAAGTTCAATTTTGTTATGTTGAACGTTGAGGCAACCGAAGCTAACAGAAAACTTGCCGAAGAAGTTGCGTTAGGCGGTTATCCGACTGTTTATATTATTGACCCGAAATACGATAACAGAGTGCTTATCTCAAACGGAATTTACCAAAATCTTTCTAAATTCAGAGTTGAATTGGACAGATTTTTGCGGATAAGAGCTTTGCTTGATAAAGCATAAAAAAAAGACCTTGATCTTTCAAGGCCTATCCGTTTAAATAAGAAGAGAGAGCTTTATATTTATATAAAGTATTGCGGAGGAAAAAATTTGCTAAAATTCTTCCGTTTTATTAAGAAATATTAAGATAAAACTATGAAAGATATTCAAAACCTTAAAGATAACCGAAACGTAGATATTCAAAAGGTCGGGATTAAACACCTGAAAATGCCTTTGATTATACAAAGAAAAAACAGTTCTAATCAGATAGTTTGCGCAAAAGCACGTGTGAATGTGTCTTTGCCGAAAGATTACAAGGGAACTCACATGTCACGATTTGTTGAGGTTTTGAGCGAATGGCAAAACAAAAATCTTCTCGGTGTCGATATAAAAGGGTGTCTTGAAAAAATTATAAACTGTTTGGATGCTCAAAGCGGTGAATTGGAGTTTAAATTCACATATTTTATTGATAAAAAATCGCCCGTGACCTCTATGCCCGCTCCGATGAGTTATGAATGCATGTTTGAGGGAAGAATTGAAAACGGAAATTACAAATTCATCCTCGGAGTTGTAGTACCCGTTACGACGCTTTGTCCTTGCTCTAAAGAAATTTCTGATAACGGTGCTCATAATCAAAGGGCTTTTATTAACGTAAAAATTTCTTATGACGAGTCAAAACAGATTTGGTTGGAAGATTTAATTGAGCTTATTGAAAATTGTGCATCTTGCCCTGTTTATCCGCTTTTAAAGAGAGAGGATGAAAAATTCGTTACGGAAAAAGCTTGGAATAACCCGAAATTTGTCGAAGATGTTCTTCGTGATGTGGTTGTCAAACTCAGAAACATCAAGGATATTGATGAATTTGAGGTTGAATGCGAAGCGGTTGAAAGTATTCACAACCACTCAGCATGGGCTTATCAGCATGAAATTAAAAACTCCGGGATATAAGGAAATTTACGCCGTAATTACCCGAGCTGTTATCGGATAAATTTTGAAGGTTGTATCTTTGAACTTCCACGCTCATTGTCGTGTTTTTGAAACTTTTGCTTACACCGCAGAATGCACCCATGCTGTTTTTCCATTTTTCACCGTTATATTGTCCGCTGTAATGTAAATTTGTATAAAATTCCAAATCTTTTCCGACAGGTACATTCACCGTTATCGGGGAATATCTTACCTGAAATGTTGAATTATCTTTTCCTAATTTTGTACGAAGTCTTATATTTTGGTTAAAAATCCCTTTTTTATCGTAGTCTGATGAACCTTTTATATCGATCATTAAATCTGTGCGTGTTTCAAAGTCGCTGCCTATTGCGGCTAATGCTCCGATACTTTTTCCGTCTTTTTTTATGCCGCCTTCCAAACCGGCAAACGTATAGTTTGAGCCGTCCATATATTGATACGACCCGCCCGATAATTTTGAATATACATTTAACGGATTTGGCATTTTTATCCCCTTTTTATCCCCTGTATATATAAAAAAAAATTTTATCCCGAAATTGACTTTTTTGTAAAGTTATATAAAGAAAAAAGCCCCCTTTCGGGGACTTTTCCTGTGTAGTTAAAAGAAAGAAAGTTATGAATTAATTTAACTGGGAGAGCTTTTTCAGTGCTGCATCTGCTGCGTCCTGAACATTTTTGTCTTGATCATTTTTTGCTATTGTGAATAATGTTTCAAGGTCTTTTTTGTATTCAGGTTTTTGGATGTAGCTCATAGCATCGATAGCTGAAGTTCTAACCATCGGGTTGGGGTTGTTTTTCAGTTGTTCAACAACTGAAATTGCGCCCGGAAGTTCTGTCAGAGGAACTGTTGTGTTTGTGAGGGTTTTAACTTCGTCTGCGAATAATTTTTGCATAATTGCGGTTGTAAACATTGCGTAGCATTTATTTCTTTCTGCCTGTTCCATCGGAGTGATAGTTGCTGCAAGTTTTTTCTCATTTTCATTAAGCTGTTGACCTTTGAGCAATTTATCTCTTGCTGCAACCTGCTCGGGTGAAGGACCTTCTAATTTACTTGAATCAGCATTGATAATACCTGTCAAAGCGTTTACAATTTTTTCATCAAGCAATTCCGATGCCTGTTTGGGGTTAGTGTTTATTAAATTTGCGATTTCTTCCATTGCTGCCGCCTGTACTTCATAATCAGGGTTTGACAATTTAGCGATGAAAGAGTTTATGTCGACCTGCGGAGTAACCGTTTGAGGCGGAGTAACTTGTACAGGTTGAGCATCTGCGGGTTGTGCAGGTTTTGTTACGACCGGTTCGGGTACGTTAATATTTTGTTGAGCCGGAGCTGTTACTACCGGAACTGCAACGGGTGTTACAACGGGAGCCTGAACTGGTGCCGGAGCTGCCGCTTGTTCACAAGGCGGACAGGGCGGGCATGGCTGCTGAATTGGCATGTAATAAGGTTGAGTCGATGCCTGTGGGTATTGGTATAACTGCGCCTGCGGGTATGAATATAGCTGCGGCGACGACATCGCTGCTGTTTGCTGCGGTACACAAGGCGGGTTTACCATGGGGTTGTGTACATCAATTTTTACGGCATTGTAACTCGGAGCCGGTATCGGCTGCTGCATGTAAGGATTTACCATTGGTGTTTGAATCATTTTATTTCTTCCTTTCGATTAGCTATATTTTTATTCTACTGTTTAAATACTCGTCAAGAATAAAAATTGCTAAAATTAAGAAAAATTTTAATAATTCTTTACAATTAATTTTTTATTGTTTACAATTTTGTTTAATTTTTATTTGTGTTATAATGTTTATGGACACGGTTTACGGAATTTTTTTATGATAATAAATAAGGATGACAGAAAATCAATAAGAAATGTTTTCGGGAAAACGCTTGTCGAACTTGGCAAAGTTAACCCGAATATTGTTGTTTTGGATGCAGATTTGTCATGTTCAACGCAGACGGCTCTTTTTGCAAAAGAGTTTCCCGACAGATTTTTCAATTCGGGGATAGCGGAACAGGATATGATAGCAACCGCAGCGGGGTTGGCATCGGTGGGTAAAATACCTTTTGCCTCATCATTTGCGATGTTTGCGACAGGCAGAACGTATGACCAAATAAGAAATTCCGTATGTTATCCCGAGTTTAACGTAAAAATTGTCGGCACTCACGGCGGAGTTACCGTCGGTGAGGACGGTGCGAGCCATCAGGCACTTGAAGATATTTCTTTGATGAGGAGTATTCCGAACATGTCCGTAATTGTTCCGTCAGACTGCAGAGAGTGTGAACAGGTTATCAAATTCGCCGCAGAAAATTACGGTGCGATGTATATAAGAATTCCGAGAACAAACGTTTGTGATATTTTCGGTGACGATTACGAGTTTGATTTTTGTAAGGCAAAAGTTATTGAAGAAGGCACTGATGTAACTGTTATTACGAACGGTGAAACGCTTGCCGAAGTTATAGAGGCATGCGAAAATCTTAAAAAACAGGGTTATTCATCACAAATAATTCATGTTCCGGTTGTTAAACCGCTTGACGGAGCGACAATTATTGAATGCGTTAAAAAGACAAAATTTGTAATTACCGTTGAAAATCATTCGATAATCGGCGGTTTGGGAAGTGCGATATGCGAACTTTTGGCGGAATATTATCCTACACCTGTTCACAGAATAGGGGTTAACGATACATTCGGTCAAAGCGGTAAATGGGATTTTCTGCTTGATTATTACGGATTAAATTCCGAAAAGCTGGAGTTAAGTATTAAGCGGTATATTGATAAATATCGGCTTGTAAAATAAGGAAAATTTATGATTCAATTCAGATCGGTTACAAAAAAATACAAAAATGACAATTACGCTTTGCGAAATATTAATCTTGATATTTTGTCGGGTGAATTTGTTTTTATTGTCGGTGCATCGGGTGCGGGCAAATCAACACTTATGAAGCTTTTGTATAATGAAGAACGTCCGACAAGCGGAACGGTTACGATTGGCGGAATAAATGTTGCTAATCTGCCGAGTGACAAAGTGCCGAATTTAAGAAGATGCATGGGAATTGTTTTTCAGGATTATAAATTGCTTCAAAACCAAACGGTTTATGATAATGTTGCTTACGTTATAAGAACTCTCGGAATAAGTTCAAGAGAGATTAACGCTAGGGTATCGGGTGCATTGAAAATAGTCGGTTTATACGATAAAATGAATGCAACGCCATCTGAGCTTTCGGGCGGTGAACAGCAGAGAGTCGGAATTGCAAGGGCAATAGTTAATGGGCCTCCGCTTTTGATAGCCGATGAGCCGACGGGTAACTTAGACCCGAAAAACTCGATGGAAATTATGCAGATTTTAGACCAGATTAATCAGCGTGGAATTACCGTTATTGTGTCTACTCACGATAATGCCATGGTCGATTATTTCAGGAAAAGAGTTATTACTCTTGATAAAGGTGAAGTTGTAAGGGATATACAAGCAGGTACGTATGAATAGTTCAAAAGCAAATATTAAGAAAAAAGTAAAAAAACACATACCGAAAGATTGGTTATGCGAGTTGAGAATTTTATACCGCTTAACCAAAGAAACGATATCCGATGTTTGTAGGACGGGGATAGTAAATATAATAATCATCACAACCATGGCGGCTATTTTGACAATATTTGCGTCATTTTTCAGAACGGCACTTACGATTTCCGCATTTGCTCATGAACTGGGAAACGTACTTGAAATAAGCGTTTATCTTAAAGAAAATGCCGATGCCAATATCGTTAAAAATCGGGTTAAAGAATTTGAACATGTTGAAAATGTAAATAT
The DNA here is from genome assembly GCA_947624975.1 of Candidatus Gastranaerophilales bacterium. Classification (GTDB taxonomy): domain Bacteria; phylum Cyanobacteriota; class Vampirovibrionia; order Gastranaerophilales; family Gastranaerophilaceae; genus Stercorousia. The sequence continues at coordinate 11,601 of CANQMP010000007.1, read as the reverse complement.
AATACCGAAAAATACTTCGTGGACAAATTTGAAACGTGAAATGGATTTACCCGATATTGATAATCCTTTGCCCGATACACTTCATGTAAAAGTTGATAAACCCGAAAATATTGAGTCGGTCTTTAATAACATAAAGCAGCTCACATCCGTTGAGGATATGAGTTATGCACAGGATTTGGCGAAAAAAATAGAGGCATTAAACCGTGTTGTAAACATGATTACGGTGTTTGTCGTGATTATTATGGGAATATTAACTATTACAATTATAAATAATACAATTCAGCTTGTTATTCAGTCAAGGAAAGACGAAATCGAAATTATGCGTCTGATGGGTGTATCAAACTGGTATATAAGATTTCCGCTCATTATGCAGGGGGCGTTTTACGGCTTTTCGGGAGCTTTAATTGCTCTTATACCGCTTAATTTCGTCCAGAACGGTTTGTATCACATGCACCAATTCTTTATGATACCCGCACCTTTGTACGCACAAGGATTTGTTATAACGGTAATGTTTGCCATGGCTATTCTTTTCGGTGCCGGCGGAAGTTTCCTCTGTATTAAAAAGCATTTGCAGGTATAGCTGATGGAAAATATCCTTCTTATTTCTGACGATAATGAATATGCAAATCGACTTGCCGAAAAACTTATTTTTCTGCGAAAAGATGATAGTATTCAAGTTTCATCCCTTCAAAACGCACTTAATCAGGTGGTTATTTCAAGGTGTGAAATCGTTCTTGTGCATGAGGCGGATATTGAATTTTTGGAAGAACTTCGCAAAAATGAAAATATCACTATAATTTTGATTTCCGATAGCCAAAAATTGATAACGGAAGCTTATGATTTAGGAATTGATGATTTTATTTCTCCAAAGGCAAAAGGTTATGAGTTTGTTTTGAGGATAGTAAATAACATAAAACATAATTCCAAAAGGGTTGCGGAGTTTAGGAATTTAAGACTTCTTGAGCAGTCGGAAATTATTGATGAGCTTACTGGAATTTACAGATACGCTTATTCAAGGCAGGTTATTGAGAATTTTATTGACGATAATCTGCTCGTGGACGGAACTTTTATTGTAATTTCTCCGTCGCAAAAGGATAAACCGAAATTCAATATTGAAAAAATGGCTTCTGCGGTAAAATCATCGCTACGTGTTACGGATATTACAACTTCGGGACGCGGGGTAAATATTTATATTTTACTTCCCAAAACTGACGCTGTGGGTGCGGTTGCAATTCTTGACAGAATTAAAGAAAATCTCAACGGTGAATTTGAAATTTGTGCGGGTATTGCAGATATTGCCGATAAATCTTTCCCGAAATTTGAAAGGGAGGCTCTTAAAGCATTGTCGGAGGCTTTGTCTACGGAACAGGAAATTATCTTTGTCAAAGAAAAAGAAAAAACTCTTGATGAATGGCTTGTTGATGAAGATGTTACCGATAAAAATTACAAAATATTCAGACAACTTTTTAACAAAAAGCTCGAAAAAGTTATCACACCTGTTTTTTATCGGCTTCAAAAAGCTTATGAAGAAAAGTTGTTTAACACGGTTATCGAACAGTATACCGATAGTGAACAGTGTGTTTTCAGGCTAAAAAGCGATAAGCGGGAGAGTGTTTTGACAATTCTGTATCCGGGGTTTGCCAAAATAGTTATAAATATTGTTCATTCGGGACTTGATACGCCCGAAAATCGTGAAATAAAACTTGCTTTGACAAAAGTTACGCAGAAAGAGCTCGCAGACATCACGGAAGATTTTATAAAAGAGTTTAAAAGTTCGTTATAGGAGGAAATTATGTTATCCGCACAGGACAGTTTGGTAATTATTATTGACATTCAGGAAAAACTTGTCGCCTCGTTAAACAAGCATAAAGCGGTAAACAATGCCGTAAAAGTGGTTAATGCGGCGAGCTTGCTGGATATACCGATTTTAGTTACCGAACAGTACCCGAAAGGTCTTGGTTCTACCGTTCCGCCTTTAAAAGCATATTTGTCCGAGAATTCTCAAACGGTCGAAAAAACTTATTTTAACCTGCTGTTAGAGGAGGGTTTGAAAGAAAAAATCAAGTCTTACGGCAAAAAGCAAATTGTAATTTTAGGAATTGAAACTCATATTTGCGTTTATCAGACCGCTTGTGCTTTGGTTGAAGAAGGTTACGAGGTTTATGCTATCAAAGATGCTTGTGCAAGCAGGGATAAAGAGAATTTTAAACAAGGAATTGAAGCGATGAGAGATAACGGGGTTAAAATTTCAAGCGTTGAAATTACTCTGTTTGAGTGGCTTAAAGGCTCTAAACATCCGAAATTTAAAGAAGTTCAGGCTTTGATTAAGTAAAATCAATTCTTTTTGTAGGCTATATAAGCAAACCAAAGACATATTAACCCGAATAGTATGCCGAAACACATTGTTGTTTTGTAAGAATACAAAAATGCAGTTTCATAAATTTTCCCGTGGTTAATAAAAAGATTTCTGAAGGTTTCAAAAAGCGTTATTGTGACGGCAACGCCGAGAATGTTTCCCATGTTTCTGGAAAGAGCCAGTATACCCGATGCAATCCCGAGTTCGTGACTTTCGACGCTTGTCATAATTGCATTATTGGAAGGTGACTGAAAAAGCCCGTTTCCTATTCCCATTACCCCTGATGCAAGAATGATTTGCCACACTGCCGCATCTTTTTCAAACAACGTGAACATCAAAAGTGCCACACAATAGACGCTTGCACCCGCTAAGGTCAGATAACGGCTTCCGTAAATCCCCGATAATCGCCCGCTAATCGGTGCGGCAACAGATAATGTAAGCGAATAAGGCAAAATTAAAAGTCCAGTTACAAACGGGTTATATTTTAAAATTTCTTGCAGAAAAAACGGCAAAAGTATGCTGTTTGTGTACATTGCCATATATGACATCATAACGGCAAGATTTCCGTACGTGAAAGGTTTAATCTTGAACATGGAAAAATCAATGAGCGGGTAATTAATCTTGTGGTCGCGAAAATAAAATAATCCGCCGAAAATTAAAGTTGTTACCCCGAGAATAATTATTCTAACCGAGTTCCAGCCCCAGCTGTGGCCCTCAGAAATTGCAAGCAGAAGGGCAAACAAACTTATCGTAAAATATATAAAGCCTTTGTAGTCAAATTTGAAATTAGTGATAAGTTTTTTGGCTTTTGACGGTAAAAATTTATATGCCAGATACGTTCCCGCAACTGCCACGGGAATGCAGGGATAAAAAACGGCATGCCAGCCGAAAAGATGTATTAAAATCCCGCCGACTGCAGGGCCTGTAACTCCGCCGAGTGCAACAACACAGCCGTTTAACCCCAAAGCTTTTCCGCGTCTTTTCCCGTGAAAAATTGTAGCGATTACCGCTTGAGCGTTTGAGAGCATAACGGATGCCCCGACAGCTTCAATACATCTGAAAACGATTAGCGGAATAAAACTGTGTGCGGTCGTGTTTAAAAATGCACCTGCACCGAATATGAAAAAACCTAAAGAATAAAGTTTATTTTTCGGAAAAATATCTCCGAGTTTGCCGAAAAACGGCAGGAAAACCGTGAGGACAAGCATATAAGCTATCATAACCCACTGTATTTGTCCCATCGTAACATTTAAATCCACGGACATGGGGTATAATGCGAGGTTTACGCTTGTGGAATCGAGCATGGCAATAAAATTCCCGACAGCCACGATTATAAACATTATCCATTTTATTAATTTATGGCTCATATTCTAATTCTAACACGAACAATTATTTCAATAAATAATTACGAACCCAATCCGGCAGAATTTTTAACGGTGCACGGGTTATCGCCAAAGCCCATTTTGGAATATCTTTCGTTATAACACTTCCCGCACCTACGTTTGCACCTTCTTCTACAGTTACGGGAGCTACAAGGACAGTGTTTGAACCGATTTTTACATCGTTTTTCAAAACGGTTTTACTTTTTACTTTGGTTAACGGGTTATAATTCGCCGTAATAGTTCCTGCACCGATGTTTATGTTTGAACCCAGTTCGCTGTCGCCGATATAGCTAAGATGTCCGATATTTGTGTTATGGTCGATTTTTGCTTTTTTAACTTCGACGAAATTTCCGATTTTGCAGTTGTCAGCGACTTCAACATCACCCCTAAGATGTGCACACGGCCCGATTTTGCAGTTAGAACCTATTTTGTTTTTGCCTTCTATATATGTTGCGGGATAGATTATGGTGTCGGAACCGATTATCGTGTCTTGCGAAATCCATGTTGATGACGGGTCTACGACCGTTACGCCGTTGTCCATAAGTTCGTTAAGTTTTCTCTCATTCATGATTTTTGTTGCATGGGCGAGGTTTGAACGTGAATTTATCCCGTAAATTTCCTCATTATTTTCCAGAATATAGGCATTAACGTTCAGGTTTTGGCTTTTGCCCCATGCGATAATGTCTGTAAGATAGTATTCGCCTTGTGCGTTGTTGCTTTTCAGTTGCGAAAATGCAGGTTTTATTTTTGCCCAGTTAAGGCAATATATTCCTGCGTTAACCTCTTTTACGGCTTTTTCTTCCTGTGCGGCATCTTTTTCTTCCACAATACATTTTAAAGAGCCGTCTTTTTCTCTTATTATTCTGCCGTAATTTGTCGGATTTTCAAATATTGTACTCATTACTGTTAAATCGGAATTGTTTGAATTGTGGTAATCAATAAAGTTTTTGAGGGTGTTTTCTGTGATTAAAGGAGTGTCACCGCAAAGAATTATGACCTGTCCGTTGAAGTTTTGAAGTTCGGGGCAGACCATCGAAACTGCATGTCCCGTGCCTAATTGCGGATATTGTAGAACGGTTTTTGCCGTTGTGTAGTCTTTTTTAACGTATTCCTCGACTTTTTCAGCCTGATGCCCGACGATTACAAAAGATTCGCTAACTATGTTTTTAACATTATCCAAAACGTAACCCAAAAGCGGTTTTTCAAAAATTTTGTGAAGCACTTTCGGCGTATCGGATTTCATCCTTGTGCCTTTTCCTGCGGCTAAAATAACGGCTTTAATTTCGTCATTCATAAATCTTTCTCCTTTGGTTTCATTTTACAATAAATATAATATAATGGATATATGGAAGAAAATCAAAACATATCCGATAATGATGTTATGGCGAAGAAACATGTTATAGCATTGGTTGATTGCGATTCATTTTTTGTTTCGTGCGAACAGGCTGTTAATCCCGATTTGAAAGGCAAGCCGGTTTGCGTTATGTCGGGACGTGGTCAGTGTGTGATTTCACGTTCCAAGGAGGCAAAAAAGCTCGGAATAAGGATGGGAATGCCGTATTTCCAAATCGAAGGCGAGATGAAAAAAGCGATTTTTATAAACGCAAGCCACGATTTGTACGGTGAAATTTCCAACAAGGTTATGGAGGTTTTGAAACAGTTTTCACCGCTCGTGGAGGTTTATTCGATTGACGAAGCTTTTGTTGATTTGACGGGTTTGGAAAGATTATATAAGAGGAATTATCTTGAAATTGCGCAGATGATACGTGATGAAGTTCTTGAAAAAGTTGATATTCCGGTATCAATCGGAGTAAGTTCTTCAAAATCCCTTGCAAAGCTGGCATCCGATAAGGCAAAAAAAACAGGGGAAGGTGTTTTTCTTGTCGGTTCAAGAAAAATTATGCCGCTGCTTGAAAAAACGAGTATTGACGAGATTTGGGGGATAGGGAAAAATCTTTCCATACTTTTGAGAAAACACGGGATTTTAACGGCTTATGAGCTTGTTTCTCAGGATGATTTGTGGTTGAACAAGCAGATAGGTATTCACGGGCTGGAGATGAAACACGAGCTTTTGGGCGAGATGGTTTCACCTGTGTCAAACGAGGTTAAACTTCCGAAATCTATTCAAAAAACGAGTGCACTTGCAAAGTTTACGTCCGATAAAAATTATCTAAAAAATTCGCTTAACTACCATATCCACAGAGCTTGCGTAAAACTTCGGCGAATTAACGCAAAATGCAAGGGTGTGAGTACGTTTTTGCGTACCAAAGATTTTAAAGTTTATTGTGAAAAGAAGGTTTTGAATGTTCCTACGGATTTTGAGCTTGAAATATCGGAGATAGTTTTTAATCTTCTTGATAAAATGTATAACCCGAACATTTTATACAGAAGCACGGGCATAATTCTTGACACATTTGAGTTAAACAGCAGTGCCCAGATGTCCTTGTTTTCCGACATGGAAACAGATTTGAAAAAAGAAAAACTTTCAAAATGTTTTGACAATTTGGAGAAAAAATTCGGCAAAGACATAATCCAAACAGGATTTATCAAAAAGGATGTATAAAAAAACCGTACCACTGTCTATCGAATTCGGAAGATAAAATCTTCAAACAAACCACCTCTTTTTAAAAATACGACACCCGTAAAGGTTATCTTAGTGCTGCTATGTTTCCATCCTGACACGGTTCAATATTTTACGCCGCCATATCCTTAAACGTCAACGATAATTCATTTGTCAAAGTTACCCGCTTAACCCTCACAACAGGCTCTGCACCCGGCATAAGCTTCCGGTCGAGAGATTGCAATTCCCCGTGGAGTACGGCCTTGTTAAAATTATATCATAAATTTATCGTTTTTTGCTATAATTTTTTTATAACTTTAAAAATATAGCCATAAGTTTAATTGAAAAAGTATAATAGTCATGTAATATATTCATAGGAAGGAGATTTTTATGGAACGCCTTGACTTATATAAATGTCAGATTTGCGGAAATCTTGTTGAAGTAATTCTTTCAGGCAGCGGTGAATTGGTCTGTTGCGGGCAACCCATGGAAAAAATCGAACCTCAAACTCACGAACAAGCTTTCATGGAAAAACATGTTCCGATTTTTATCGAAACCGAAAACGGAGAAGAAATTCGTGTGGGTGAAGTTTTACATCCGATGATTGAAGAACACCATATTATGTTTATCGAAGCGATTTCCCGCGACAGAAACCGCGCATTACTGCAATATTATTATCCCGGAGATATTCCGAAAATGTTTACCGATGAAAAATTTGTCAAAGCTCGTGAATATTGTAATATTCACGGACTTTGGGAGGGAGAAAAAAAATGATTAACGACAAAGTTTTGGATATTTTAAATTCACAGATAAATAAGGAGTTTTATTCCGCATATTTATATCTTTCAATGTCTGCATACTTCGATGAAATCGGACTTTACGGCTTTTCTAACTGGATGAAAGTGCAGGCTAAAGAAGAAATGGATCACGGAATGATTTTGTTTGACTACATTGTTGAAAGGGACGGAGTTGTAAAATTATCTTTAATTGATGCACCCGACAGTGATTTTGAATGCCCTTTGCAGGTTTTTGAAAAAGCCTACGAACACGAAAAATTCGTGACCTCAAGCATAAATGAAGTCGCACACTTGAGCGAAGATGAATGCGACCTTGCAACACGTCATTTCATAAATTGGTACATCTCGGAACAGGTTGAAGAAGAAGCAAACGTACTTGATGTAATCAAAAAATTAAAACTTTTCGGCGACGAATGCACATCGCTTTACCATCTTGACAAGGAAATGGGCGAAAGAGCTTATACACAGCATTCTTACAAAGAATAAATTTATTCACTTAATAATAAAAAAAATCAGCGGCTTGCCTCTGATTTTTTTTGATGCCTGATAAAATTTTCCGCTCTTTATTGCGATTTTGTAATGTATTTGTCCCCGATGACAAAATATCATATCATATTGTTATGAGTAAGATTATCGTAGTTGATGATGAAAAAATGGTTACGTCCGCTTTTAAAACTCTTTTTAAGGTGGAAGGGTTTGATGACGTTCATCTTTTCAATAACCCTAAAGAGGCGGTGGAATTTTTAAAGGAAAACACTCCCGATTTGATTATTTCGGATTTTATCATGCCCGAGATGAACGGTTTGGAATTCCTCACCGGGGCAAAAAAACTTCATCCCGATGTCAGTATGATTTTGTTGACGGGTTATGCGGATAAAGAAAACGCTATCAGGGCGATTAACGAAATCGGGCTTTACAAATATATTGAAAAACCTTGGGACAACGATGATTTACTCGTGAATATCCGAAACGGAATAGAAAGAAGTCATCTTTTACAAAATTTGCACAATAAGATTAATGAGCTTGAAATTGCAAGGAAAGAACTTGAAAATTATTCTCAAAATCTTGAAAAATTGGTTGCCGAGCGTACGGCGGATTTATCCGAGGCGAACAAAAAGCTTTCGGGAATTATCAATTACTGTGCGGACGGCATAATTATCGTTGACGGAGCGGGAAACATTGAACAGGCAAATCCCGCTTGCGAGAACATGACAGGACTGTCGGAAACCTCTCTTAAAGGTAAAAAGTTTCAGGAAATTGCTTATTCCAATGTAAAAGAGCTGAACAGCTCAAAAGATAACAAAACGGGTGAAATTTTCGGACTCGGCGAGGACAAATCGGAAATCGTTCTCAGAGATTATTTTATAGTAAATTCTTTGAGCAAGGCTCATACGCCCGTGGAAATCAGTTTTGCCGTGGTTTCAAACGAAAACGCCGATGATAAATTTGTCGGTGTAATCAGGGACGTAAGTATTCAAAAAGAAACGGAACGACTCAGAGATGATTTTATCGCGACTCTTACTCATGATATGCGAACACCTTTGCTTGCCGCAATTCAGACTTTGAAATTTTTCCTTGAAGGTGCTTTGGGGAATCTCGGTGAGAAACAAAAAGTTCTCTTATCGACCATGCTGCAAAGTAACGAGGACTTACTGGGGCTTGTTAACGCACTTTTGGAGGTTTATCGTTTTGACAGCGGAAAACTTACTCTTTGTAAAACCGCTTTTAACGTAAAAGATTTGGTTAAACAGTGTTGCAGTGAGCTTGAACCGCTTGCAGTTAATAAGAGCTTGAAGTTTAGCGTAAATTATGATTTGCCCGACGATTTGCATATATATGCCGACAGAGCGGAAATCAAACGGGTTATAACGAATTTGTGCGGAAATGCTTTGAATTACACTAACAAAAACGGCGAAATAAATGTTTTTGCAAAATCTCAGGACGGTGATTTTATATTTTCGGTTGCAGATAACGGAAACGGTATACCTGCCGAAGATATTCCGAACTTATTTATGCGTTTTTCGCAGGGGACTACACGTAAACGCTCGACGGGAACGGGTTTGGGGCTGTATCTTTCAAGACAGATTATTGAGGCTCACGGCGGAAAAATTTGGGTTAACAGTAAGATAGATAAGGGAAGCGAGTTTTCGTTCGTTTTGACCGATGTTGTAACTGATGCGAAAACTAAAGAAAGACAGGTTATAAATGGCTAAGAATATAAGAGTTTTAATAGTGGAAGATCACGATATGGCACGTATGGGGCTTTCGGTTATTCTCGGAAGTTGTGCGGATATTGACGTAATTGATATGTCAGCCGACGGGAAAGAAGGAGTTGATAAAGCACTTGAACTTTTACCGGATGTCGTGATTATGGATATCGGTTTACCGACTATTGACGGTATTGAAGCGACCAAAAGAATTAAAATGTCAAATTCTCAAATAAAAGTTTTGATGTACACGTCAAGAGAGGGTGACGATGATATATTTGATTCTTTTAAAGCGGGTGCGGACGGTTATATCACAAAAGGTGCGACATCAGAGCAGACTGTTGCTGCCGTAAAGGCGGTATCGGAAGGTGCGGGCTGGTTAGACCCCGCAATCGCAAAGGTCGTTTTGACAAATATAAGACGCGGAAATGAAAACCTTGAAAGACGCGGTGAAATCAATTATAAACTCGGTAAAAACCTTTACGGACTGACAGAACGTGAGATGGAAGTTTTGGCATTGATAGTTGACGGACTTACTAATCCGCAGATTTCGGAAAAACTTGTTATTTCAATTTCCACGACAAAAACTCATGTTCACAGTATTTTGCAAAAACTTTATGTAAACTCTCGTTCTAAAGCGATTTCAACTGCAATGAAAGAAGGACTTGTATGATTTATGCACTGCTTGGAATTGCTGCGGCTTTTTGTGCGTTTATTCAATGGGGGGACGAAATCCCGATGCCTCACGGCGATGTTAACAAAAAAGAGGCAAAATATATTCATAACGTAAACAAGCAGGAAGAAAAAGAAAAGTACGAAAAGGCAAAACTGGAGAAAAACCCGTCGGGTTATATGACGGTTGAGGAATATGAAATTCTTTCCGCCCCGAAAGACAGAATGACAATGGATATTGAAGTTCCGAAAATCCCTACTCCCGCCGATATGATTTACGTACCTCAACCCGCTTACAAGATAGTACGGTATAATAATCCGCCCGGAAGTCCTGAAATTTCGTTAACCCGAACTTTTTACCAAAGACGTCAGCAAAATGCTCAGGGAATTGTTTCGCCTGATTTTACAAAACTCGTTTACCCGTCTGTTTATTACTATCCGAACAGTGCATCAACGGCTTGTGATTTGTTTTTGATAAATCTTGAAGAAGCAAAATCCAATATGGACAGAATTCTTACGGCAAATGTTGTTCACAGAATGTCAGAACCGATTTTATCAACAACCAAAGACAATGACAATTATTTTACGTTCAGAACTCTTACGCCCGTTGATTTTTCAGCGGACGGTACAAAACTTTTGATAAAAGAAAAAATAGGCAACACAAAAGACGGAATTTGGAAAACCACCCCTATTGTCTATGATTTTTCGACGAATGTATCTTACGAGCTTATTGAGGTTAGAGATGCGATAATTTATTACTGGAAAACCAATAAAAATCTTAATCTTGACGACAAACGCTGGGATGTTTACCCTCTGGGGTTTGACGCAAATAATCCCGACTGGATAATTGTGAATGCACTTGCTTATACGGGCGAAACACCTGTTAATCTGGGAATTTGGAAAGTTAATTCAAAAGGCGAGCAGTCAAGACTTGTGACTTTTAAGAATAGTGACGTACAAGTTTTAATGAACGGTTACAAGCTGGAAAAAGACGGGGTTGTGCCGCCAACGATTACGGAAAACGAGGAAAAACAGCTTAAACGTATAGAAAAAGAACAGGCAAAGAATAAGAAAAAACAGGAAAAAGCCGATGATAAAGAGCTTGAAAAGGCTTACAAGATGAAAATTAAGCAGATGAATTCAGAGTTTAGGGAACAGCAAAAGGATTACAATTTACGTCAGCGGATAAACGGTTCAACATCGGGTAACGAGGCGGTTGAAAAATACAAGGAAATAAAAGCCAAACAAGAGGCAAAAGAGCAGATTAAGCTGGAAAAGCAAAAACAACGAGAGCTAAAAAAACTCGAAAAACAACAGCAAAAAGTACAGTCAAAGTCTGAGAAAAAGTGAACAGCGGCAGACTGAGTCTGCACGCAACATTTGATGTTAACCGTGGGATTTTCCCTCGCCTGCATGGGGCGAGGGGTTTGATTTTTTCCCCTCCCTTACAAAGGGAGGGGGTAGGGGTGGGTTTAATTCTTTGTGTGAAACGTAAAAATAGGTCGTCATTGCAAGCGAATGCCTTAGCCAGTTCCCTCTCCCCCTGCGGGAGGGGTTTGTAAACTTTTCATTGCAATAATAAGGAATTTATGCTATACTAATAACGGAGGTAGGAAGTTATGGAATG
>CANQMP010000006.1 GCA_947624975.1 Candidatus Gastranaerophilales bacterium | reverse complement strand
AGCTCATCCGCCACAGACAATGTAACATGCACAGTGAAAATTTTATAGCAATAGTGTCGAAGTGGCACTCTGCCGACGAGAAAGTGACTAAATGTCACTTTCGAGGAGAGGGAGCGTAGCTCATCCGCCACAGACAATGTAACATGCACAGTGAAAATTTTATAGCAATAGTGTCGAAGTGGCGGAATTGGTAGACGCGCATGATTCAGGTTCATGTGGGTAATTCCTTGTGGGTTCAAGTCCCATCTTCGACATTTTTTTTGTTTAATTAAATAGATAAAAGATGGGACGAGAACCCAACCGAACGAAGTTCGGTCCGGGATCGGAGCGAGCGAGCTGAGGGCGAGGCTTGTCGGCAAAATGACGAAGTCATTGCAGACGACAACCGCAGACCCGTTAAACGCGAGAGAGCGAAATGTCCCATCTTCGACATTTTTTATGTTTTAATTGAACAGTTAAACGCTAGCAGAATGTCCACAGCCGACATTTTGTTTTAATGATAAGTTTTTTAAATTTTTTATGTTTAACAATTGCAAGTTCGGCACAAATAATTTATAATGATTATATGGATGCATACAAAAAATTGATAAAAACTCTTGAAAAAGAAGTATTTTCTTATAAGGAATTACAAGAAATAATAAACAATGATTTAGTTGTAAACGCTATAGAATCGGGTACTGCAGGCAAACATCAAGAGCTTGTAAAGTATAATATTGTTTTGCAGAATGACGAAACATATTTCATTTATATAAAAAGACCTTTTTCTGCCAAACGTATGCATTAAAATCAAACTGGCTTATTTTGTTATCTGAAAATCTGTTTCAGTTTTAGCCTGAAATAACAATCGTTAATATCAGGTTTAAATCTTCGCCAAAGCCCGTAATCATCTTGGATATGGTGCAAAAGTTTTAAATATTCTTCAAAATATTCGGCTTTTTTCTCATCATCAAATTTTGCAAGCCATGATGTCGCTTTTGAAAAATATCTGTCAACAAAGATATCTCGGTATTCATCAAGTTTTCCGAGCTTTATCAGAAGGTTTTCTATCGCATAAAAAACGTGTATCGGCGAGGAATTCTTTTTCTTCTTAGCCGATGTAACCGAACCTTTGCGGTTTTTGGTGTAACGATACAAATTTTCAGGCAATATTGCAATTCTTTTTGCCGTAATCATAGAATGAAAAAAAGGAAGCTGATCCTGACCGGCTCTTAAATTTTGGAATTTAATATCATTTTCAATGAGAAATGAGCGTTTATAGAGCTTTGACCAGGGGGTTGCAGGAAACTTAAATATTTGTTTTTTAATATCTTCACAGCTGAAAACGCCTTTGATTTTCGGAAGCTTATCGGCACTGTAACCGCCTTTTCTGCCTTTTTCACCGTAGTACGATAGTCCGCCGAAAACCAGAATGTCAGTTTGAAGTTTTTGGGCTTCTTTGATAATTTTTTCAAGCGAATTTTCTTCAAGCCCGTCATCTCCGTCGATAAAAAATACATATTCACCCGAAGAATTTGCTAATCCGACATTTCTGGCGATTCCCGAACCCTCATTTACTTTATTTATCAGCATAATTCGGTTATCTTTAATATTTCGGATAATTTCCGCCGAATTGTCCGATGAACCGTCATTCACACAAATTATTTCAAAATCCTTAAACGGTTGATTTAAGATGCTTTTTAAGCAATTTTCAATACAGTCTTCTAAATTATAAACGGGAATAACTATTGAAAGCTTAGTCATAGGTCGATTATATCACAAAAATTTGACAATTAGTTATCTGCTTTATATAATTTTTTTATGGTTATAAAAGCTGTAAAAGGCACAAAAGACATATTACCTCAAGAGGTTGCCCAATGGCACAAACTTGAGCGGAATGCACTTGAAATATTCTCCCGATACGGTTACAGGGAGATTAGAACCCCAATTTTTGAAGTGACGGAGCTTTTTGCCCGCGGAGTGGGTGACACAACCGATATCGTAAACAAAGAGATGTATACTTTTGAAAAAAGTGAACGTTCACTGACGCTTCGACCAGAAAACACGGCAGGTGTAGTTCGTTCATTTATCGAAAACGGCATGTCAAGACTTTCCGCACCTGTTAAACTGTGGTATAAAGGTCCGATGTTCCGTTATGAGCGCCCGCAAGCCGGCAGACAAAGACAATTTCATCAGGTTGGGGTTGAGATGTTCGGGGTAAAAGATGCCGCAGCAGATGCAGAGGTTATTCTGCTGGCTGTGGAATACCTGAAATCACTTGGTCTGAACGATTTAGAAGTTGAAATAAATTCTTTGGGCTGCCCGAAATGCAGAGAAGAATACAAAAGAAAGATTAAAGAAGTTTTAAAACCCGAATTTGCAAACCTTTGCGAGGACTGCCAAAATCGTTACGAAAAAAATCCGCTGAGGTTGCTTGACTGCAAAGTTGAAAGTTGTAAAAAAATCTTTGAAAAACCTGAAATACAAAGAGTTATCCGGTCTGATTACATTTGTGAAGAGTGTGCAAAGCATTACTCGGAATTGAAAAATTATTTGGACGAACTTAACGTAAAATATGTTGAAAACAAGCTTCTGGTAAGAGGTTTGGACTATTACAACAGAACCGTATTTGAGATAAAGTCAAACAATTTGGGTTCTCAAAATGCTGTTTGCGGAGGTGGTCGTTACGACAGTCTTGTAAAAAACTTGGGCGGTGAAGACACCCCTGCGGTGGGTTTTGCAATGGGTATGGAAAGATTAAATTCGCTTTTGCCTTGCCCTGATGAACAAAAACTTGATGCTTATGTCGTTTCAAACTCATCCGCGGATGCGTTTAAGCTTACACAAGAGTTGAGAAATCAAGGATTTATGGTAGAATTTGATTTATCGAACAAAAAATTTACCAAACAACTTGAAAAGGCGGCAAAAATTGCGAAATACGCCTTGATACTCGGCGAAGACGAGATTAAATCAAATACGGTTTCAATAAAAAATTTAGATACATCAGAACAAATTAATGTGGCAAGGAACGAAGTTCCGAAAAAAATAGGATAAAATTATGGCAAATTTGGATGAAGTTATTTTAAAACTGTCGAAAGCGTTTAACAGGATATTTGATGATTTCAAAGGTATTTACGTGTTTGGCGCAAGCACAGACGGCAAAATTCACGAAAACGAGGACATAGAGCTTGTAGCGTTGTTTGATATCGAGGACAAATCGAAACGCACACAGATATGGCCCATAATCGGTAAAATTGAAACGGAAAACGATGTATGTATTGATTTGTATCCGTTTACCGAGGAAGGTTTTAAAAACGATGATATGTATGAAGAAGTAATGGAAACAGGAATTTTTTATAATAACAAAGGAGAAAAAAATGGATAAAGTAACGATTCGTTCTGACAGAAAAGACGATTACAAATTCTTTTACAAAGGAGAAGAAGTCATACTTGGAGCGGGAAAAATCATAAGCATAGCGAACGGTTTGAATGATGTGGTATTGCCGACTTGTGCGATGAAGATAATCAACAATTTGATAGTAATCAAAGAGGACGTAAAAGGCGAGAAGTGAGAAGCGGCAGGCTGAGCCTGCACGTAATATTTAAGTGAGAAGTGAAAGGTGAGAAGACCTTTACAGCACTTCGTGCGGATAATATAATACCCTCTCCCCATGAGGGAGAGGGTATTAAAGTGTAAGTTGAGGGTTTCTACCCCAACAAATTTATTAGCTGAGGCATTCGCTGCAATAACAGTTTTAGTCGGAACATTTATGTTTTCCGTTCCAGCTTAGTTCATCAGCACATCTGAGATAGTCCATGTTCTCATTGTAAATTACCCATGCGGCACAGTTCCAGCCTTCCTGTTTAGGGTTACAGGAATAAAAATCATTATCAGACGGATTAGATTCAGACAGAACACTCAGACCTCGTGGCTTTAAAGTTGTATCTCCATTACTCCCGCCTTGGTAGAGAAAGCCAAATATATCTTTTCCAAAAGTATTAGGACCTTTTAAACCATTTGTGTCCACCATTATACTAAAAACTGAGATATCACCGTTTTCTCTGAATGATAGTTCAGTTCCATCGGTAAGTTTCAACTTATAATTGTTGTTGTAATGGATGGACTCATAAATTCGACCGTTTAGTGTATAAAAATGTCCGCCCCTGATACTGTAATTTTCGCTGTCATTTACCCCGCAGTCATCAGCTACTTTGAGAAACTGTTTCATTTTAGATGCTGCATTAACGGAAGGTTCTCCCAGTTTTGCTAATTCCCAACTATCAGGTTTCCCGTATTCGTTACAAGCAAGTAAAAAAGCTTGTGATAGAACCGAATAAACTTTTTTTAATTTCGTGACAGTAGCTTTTTCCTGATGTTTTTGAATTAATGTCGGCATGGTCATCGCCGCTACAACACCTATAATGGCGAGAGTAATAAGAACCTCCGCCAAAGTAAATGCGTAATTCTTGGGTTTTAAGGACAGACTATCCTCGGAACCTATGCTAGGAGCAAAATCCCCCCCCCCCCGATGGGTTTAACGCACTAATAGTAATCTTCTTCATATCATTTTTCCTTTCGTTTTTCTATACATTCTCATTATAAACTATTTTTCAAAAAATGCAAGGGGGAAAATGGAAATTTTTTATAAAATTTTAAAAATTCTTAATGAAATCGTGATATTAAACCCACCCCAACCCTCCCTTAAAAAGGGAGGGAGCTACCCCTCACCCGAATTTCTAAGTTCACTGCGTTCACTAAGAAATTCTTCCCTCTCCCGCACGAAGGTCAATTCGACGGGGAGAGGAAATTAAAGTGTAAGTTGGGGGTTTCCACCCCAATAAATTTATAAAAGTGAGAAGTGAGAGGTGAAAGGTTCATTACTGGTGCTAAAGTACCAAAATAATTGCACCCCACCCCTGCCCTTCCCATTTGGGGAGGGAATCAATTCGCTCGGCAGAGTCCATCAGGGGAGGGAACTTTTCTATTACCCTAAATTTATATTTAAGGGAGATTACATATCTTCCCCTAATGGGGAAGATGTCCAGAGGACAGATGGGGTACAGTTTTTGTTGGAATAAAACCCCAACTTACAGTTTTTATATAATTATAACTGATGGGTGAAATGAAAATCATTTCACCCATCCTACTTTACTATAACGGCTGATAATTTTTGAATTTTCTAAAAAAAAAGGAAGGTGGATTGTTTTCCCCTTCCGGCTGATTCTTAAAAACTAATCAGTAATTAGAATTTTGCATTTTTTGAATAAATCTTTAATTGTCTTTTTTTACATGTCTAATCGCATTTGTGTTTGCCGTTCCAGCTTAGGTCATCGCAATGCAAATAATCCAAGTTTCCGTTGTAGATTACCCATGCTGTACAGGCATGTCCATAACCATTAAAACAATTATCAGCAAAAGTATATGTTGTTTCATTTGTAGTCCCGCAAGGTATGATGCTGTTTTCCGTTAAATAAAACATAAATATATCTTTTCCGTAGGTATTTGGTGGTTTAATTCCGTTTATATCATAATGTATATTTGCATAAACATAGGAAAGCTCTCCTGAACCACGATTAGTGCTCTGTTTGGAAGGACCATTAGAAATAGTCCAAATAGAACTGCCATCAGCAAGTAACGCTGATGCAGTTTTACCTTCTGAACCGGAGATATTCACATCTATATTTTTTCCATCGATGAGATAAATTTTATCAGCAATACCACAAGCTTTTTGGTCTTTTGCATTATCGCAAAGCTTTACGGTTTTTACATTTTTCAAGAGTCTGTCACGAACCAGTATTGCATTAGTTGCGTTATATGTTTCTTCTTCTTCATCTTGAGAGCCCGCATCTCTGCCTGTTATTCCCCATTCACTCGCTGTTCCGTAATCTAATATAGATAATCTGTATGCGTTAAATAAAGTGTTATACATCTTTTTGACTTTTGTAACAGTTGCTTTTTCTTCATAATTTTGAATAAGCGTCGGAATAGTCAATGCTGCAACGACACCGATGACAGCTAAAGTTATCAACACTTCGGCGAGAGTAAAGGCAATTAATTTTTTACTTCCAAAAAACTTTCTTAACATAATTTTATCTCAGTCCTCATTTTTACATATCTATCCTTATTATTACGCATGTATTCCTTTTTGTCAATACATGAGTGTAAAATTATATTTGTTATGTCAGTGAAAGAAGATGTAAAAATGCTTCTTGCCAAAGAAGCCTATACTATGACAAAGCTTGCAAAGGAAATGAACAAGCTTTCAAATAAAAAATATACTATGAAGTCGATTTCAGATAAACTCGCACGCAAAACTTTACAGTATGAAGAATTTATGCTCATACTTAAAGTTTTGAATTATGAGGTTGAATACCGCAGGGCTAAATAGCTTTAGCGCATTCATCACATATACCGTCGGAGTTCAGTTTTCTGAACTTCCAGCAGCGTTCGCATTTTTCGCCTTCGGCTTTCACAACCCAAACCGTACATTCAGCTTCAGTATATTCGTTTAGCACGTCAGAAGGCTTTTCATCAGTTACGTAAGCCTGAGAGGTTATGAATATGTTACACAATTCATCCTCATTGGCTTTTAAGATTTCGCTATCATCAGTTTTGACGTAAACCGCAACTTCAAGCGAACTTCCGACTTTTTTGTCCGCTCTTAAAGGTTCTATCGCACGTGTGACTATTTCTCTGACTTTAAGGATTTTTCCGAAATCTTCTTCAAGTTTGTCATTGTTCCATTTGTCGTTTGGTTTTACCCAGTCGGAAAGAAGTATACTTTCCAAACCGTCTTTTTGAGCTTCAGGAACGCTCATCCAAATATCTTCCGCCTGATGGGGCATAACCGGAACAAGCATTCTGACAAGCGTTTGCAAAATCTCATGCAAAACAGTCTGACACGCTCTTCGGGAAAGAGATTTTTTACCCGCCGTGTATAATCTGTCTTTTACAATATCAAGATAGAATGAACTCAAATCAACTGCGGCAAAGTTTTGGAGTTGTTGGAAATACTTGTAAAACTCGTAATTGTCAAAGGCTTCCGTAACACTTACAATAAGTTGATTTAACTTATGAAGTGCGAATTTATCAATAGCTTTTAAATCTTCATAAGGCACGTAATCGGTTTTCGGGTCGAAATCAAACAGATTACCGAGCAAAAATCTTGAAGTGTTTCTTGTTTTCTTAAAGATTTCGGCAAGCTGTTTAATGATGTTGTTACCGATTTTTGTATCGTTTCTGTAATCAACGGATGCCGCCCAGAGTCTTAAAATATCTGCACCGTAATTTTTTATAATCTCATCGGGTCTGATGTAATTTCCGAGTGATTTCGACATTTTTCTGCCGTCCTCACCGAACACAAAACCGTGAGTTAAAACTGATTTATAAGGAGAAATTCCCTGCGTGGCAACCGATGTTAATAATGATGACTGGAACCAGCCTCTGTGCTGATCCGAACCTTCAAGGTACATTTCAACGGGTGTTGTGCCAAGCTCATCGGAGCGCTTGTTAACAACCGCACGCCAAGTTACACCGGAGTCAAACCAAACATCCATAATGTCGTTTTCTTTTCTGAAATGATTTTTTCCGCATTTCGGGCATTTAAAATCTTTCGGCAAAAGTTCATCGGCAGAATGCTTAACCCACGCATCAGAACTTTCTTTTTCAAAGATTTTTGCGATATTTTCAATGGTTTCGTCCGTAACGATTACCTCACCGCAGTCTTCGCAGTAGAACACGGGAATTGGCACGCCCCAAACCCTTTGACGGGAAATACACCAGTCGGTACGTCCTGCAACCATATTAGAAATTCTCGTCTCACCGCTTGAAGGTATCCATTTGACCTTTTTAATTTCTTCAAGTGCTTTATCTCTGAATTTATCAACCTTAACAAACCATTGAGGCGTAGCTCTGTAGATTACGGGGTTTTTACAACGCCAGCAGTGCGGATAACTGTGATTTATATCCTGTTGTTTAAGCAAAGCTCCGCAATTTTGGAGCTTTTCGATAACGATAGAATTTCCTTTGTAATAGGGAACGCCTTCCAAATCCTTATCGTTAACGGCTTCCGTCCAAACGCCTTTGCTGTCCAACGGTGAAAATACCTCAATATTGTACCTGCATCCGACTTCATAGTCCTCAAGACCGTGTCCGGGAGCGGTATGAACAGCACCAGTACCTGCGTCCAGCGTAACGTGTTCACCCAAAATTATCGGTGATTTACGATTTACAAGCGGATGAATTGTGTTCAAAAGTTCTAAATCCTGACCGATACAAGAGCCTAAAACTTTTATACCTTCCCATTCGACATCGGCAAGAAAAGCATTCAAAAGCTCTTGTGCCGCAACATAAACATCACCTTTATACTCAAAGAAAGTGTATTCAAATTTCGGATGTAAACTTATCGCCATATTAGAAGGAATTGTCCACGGAGTTGTCGTCCAAATAACCGCATAAACGTTTTTTCCGTTCAAATCAACGATTTTGTTAATCTTTTCGGTACTTTCTTCGTCAAACTTAAATCTTACATAAATTGAAGTTGATGTATGGTCGGCATATTCAACTTCGGCTTCGGCAAGTGCCGTTTCGCAAGATGCACACCAGTAAACGGGTTTCAAGCCTTTTTCAATATAACCTTTTTTATACATTTCGCCGAAAACTCTTATCTGTTCAGCCTCAAATTCAGGATTAATTGTCAGATAAGGATTTTCCCAATTACCGAGAACGCCTAAACGTTTAAACTCTTTTTCCTGACCGATAAGGTTTTTATGAGCAAATTCTCTGCATTTTTGTCTTAATTCGTAAGGTGTCAAGGCACTTCGTCCGCCTTTGATGTTTTTAACAACGGCATTTTCAATAGGCAGCCCGTGACCGTCGTAACCCGGAACGTAAGGTGCGTAATAACCCGACTGCGACTTATATTTGAGAAGAATATCTTTAAGAATTTTATTTAACGCCGTTCCGACGTGAATTTTTTCCGAACTCAAATACGGAGGTCCGTCGTGCAAAATAAATTTGTTAACCTTGTCACGCTTAGCGATAATTTTTTCATAAATATTGTTTTCTTCCCAAAATTTTTGAATTTCGGGTTCTCTCATAACCGCATTAGCACGCATTGAAAGCGTTGTTTGCGGAAGGTTTAACGTATCTTTATATTCTTTTTTTGCTGTATCATTGTTCATAACACTTATCCTCATCAATTTTATCCGACTTACTTATATAAGATTTCATTTTTTCATAATCAAAAGCTTTTTCCCACCTTGCTATAACGACTGTTGCAACACAGTTTCCGATAAGGTTTACGGTAGTTCTTCCCATGTCAAGAATTTGGTCTATGCCCAAAAGAATTGCGACACCTAATATAGGGATATTAAAACTTGCCAATGTTCCGGCAAGAACAATTAATGACACTCTCGGAACTCCAGCAATTCCTTTACTCGTAAGCATTAAAGCAAGCATTATAACAAGCTGCTGATTTATATCAAGGTTAATACCGACTATCTGAGATGAAAAAATCACCGCCATCGCAAGGTAAAGCGTGCTTCCATCAAGATTAAACGTATACCCCGTCGGCATAACAAAACTTACAATATTTCGGGGAACTCCGAATTTTTCCATAACTTCCATAGCCTTAGGGAAAGCAGCCTCCGAGCTTGCCGTCGTGAAAGCCAGCAGGGCAGGTTCTTGCAATACTCGCAAAAGACTTCTGAATGATATTTTAGCTATTTTACAAGCAATAAAGAGAACCAGAACGACAAAAACTGCCAGTGCCGTATATAAAGCACCTATTATTTTAAAATAACTTTTTAAAACGCAAAGCCCGTTTGCTCCGATAGTCGAAGCTATTGCGCCGAAAATGCCGAGCGGTGCGAAATACATGACATATTCGGTGAACTTAAACATAATCTGCGAAACGGAATTTAAAACATCTATCACAGGCTTGGCAGATTTTCCGACGGCAACAATAGCAAGTGCAAAAAATATTGAAAAAACAACTATTTGGAGCAAATTGCCCTGAGCCATTGCATCCACAATACTTGTCGGGAAAATCGCCGTAACCATCTCACTTACGGAAGTATGAGCATGACTTGCCGCCATAAGACCCGCTTCCTGAATGTGTTCAAACTCACCGACACGGTTAAAACCTATACCGGGCTTAAAAATATTCGCGGCCGTAAGTCCGATAATAAGTGCAAGTGTCGTAACCACTTCAAAATAAACAATGGTTTTAAGTCCGATTTTACCAAGACTTTTGGCATCGCCGTGTCCCGCAATTCCAATAACCAAAGTCGAAAACAGAAGCGGTGCAATAATCATTTTTACCATTCTGAGAAAAATTACGGCAAAAGGTTTCATTTTTACCGCAAACTCAGGGGAAAAATGTCCGACTACAACGCCTAAAATCAGGGCAACAAATATTAAGGCTGTCAGTTTTGAGTGTTTCAAAAAAATAATTCCTCTTTGAACATTATATTATAAACATGCCAAAGACAAAAATTTAGTTTAAGTTATATTAAAGTTTTTTAACCCTTTTTTGCTTGTGACAAAATTGAGTCCGATGAAACTAAGCATTTAGCACAATTAATTTTTTAATAATCAGACTTTTCGACTAAAGATAAAATTTAATTTTTAAATTCACGAAAATTACAGTCATGATGAATAGTTTTCAGCATTGTCAGAATTTATCATACATTTAAGGAGTCCGAATATGAAAAAAATATTTTTTATACTTGTTCTAATTCTTTTGGCAAATTGTTCCATCGCGGAAACGAAGTATTCATCCGTGTTAGACAAAATTGAAAACTCGATTTACGGTTTCACATATACGACAGCGGATGACGAATCACGTCTGACAAGAATTGAAGAAAGTGTTTACGGACAATCTAAAGGCGGGAAATCTGTTGCGGAAAGAGTTTCGGCATTACAAAAAGATATGTCAGCGGACTTAATCGGGCAGGAAATTGCACCGAAAGAAGATACATTTGCCGATGAAGATGATTATTCAACGGAAGAAAGTATTGCACAAGCACCTTCGGGTTCAAATGTGGACTATCCGTCAATAAATGAGCTTGAACAGAAAGTTTTCAACAAAGCCTACAAAGAAAAAGACTTAAACAGCAGACTTGCGGAACTTGAGAAAAAGACATTGGGAAAAACATTTGAAAATGATGCGTTTTCATCGAGAGTCGACAGACTTCAGGCGGAAATTAAGCCGAAATCCTTTATGGATAACAACATTGCCCAATCATCAAATGATTATTACGATGATACAATAGTTCCGCTCGATAAAAATTACAAACTCGACGGCTACAAACCTCCCGAATTTGATTATGACAGCTACAATTCACAGCCGAAATCTCCGCAAAAAGTTAATATCGCATCTGTTGAAAAATCTTTGTACAAAAAAGTTTTTAACAATGACAGCATTGAAAACAGAATTTCAAGGCTTGAATCGACCATGTTCGGAACGACATTCGCACAAGACACGCAGCAGGAAAGGATTAACAGAATTTCCGGAGCTTATAAAGCACAAAAAACGGCAAGCAAATACGATTCTAACAAGTTTTCGCAGAATATGGCAACAGCAATGCAAATCGGCACAATACTTTTAATGATTCTTGCATGCGTTTTGTGATGGTGCTACAATGATTACATGAAACTTAGTGAAATATATCAGGCAAAAAATGTAATCTCTTTTGAGGTTTTTCCGCCGAAAGAAAATGATGAAAAGCTTTTAAAAGAACTTGAAAAACTGAAAGTATGCAAGCCTGCTTTCGTATCGCTAACCTGCGGTGCGGGCGGCAAAGGTAACAAGTCTTTCGGACTTTTGGAAAAAATTATGGCACTAAATCTTAACGTGATGCCTCATTTTACATGTATAACTTCAACAAAACAGAGTGTGTCAGAGGGATTAGCGGAAATCGAACGGCTCAATGCAGAAAATATCCTTGCTTTAAGGGGTGATATTCCTGAAAATTCAACAGACATCTGCCATGATTTTATACATGCCTGTAACCTTGTGGATTACATCAAATCCAAAACAAATCTGTCCGTCGGTGTTGCGGGATACCCCGAAGGTCACATAGAAAGTCCCGATCTTAAAACGGATATCGAAAATTTGAAAAAGAAGGTCGATGCAGGAGCGGACGTTATTTTTACGCAACTGTTTTTTGAGAACGAAAAATTTTTCGATTTTCTTGAACGGGTTGAAAAAGCAGGGATAAAAATTCCTGTAGCTGCTGGCATAATGCCGATTTTGCACAAAAAACAAATTAATAAAATGACATCACTTGCACGAATTACCGTGCCTGACGAAATTAAAAAAGCCTGCGAAAAGTATAACGATTTAACCGAATTCGGCATAGATTACGCAAGCCGTCAATGTTCCGAGCTTATGAGGAAAAATGTTGCAGGGTTACATTTTTATACGCTTAATAAATCATATTCAACTTTAAAAATTTTAGATAATGTAAAAGGAGCTTTATGGAGAACTTAAACAGACATATTGAACACACACTGTTAAAGCAGGATGCCAAAAAAGAAGATTTTATCAAACTTTTCAATGAGGCGAGGGAAAATAATTTTTTTGGAGTTTGCGTAAACCCTTTATACGTCGGTTTAGCTAAAGAATATTTGTCCGACACTGATGTCAAAATCGTTACGGTAGTCGGGTTTCCGCTCGGTGCGAACAGGTCGGACGTAAAAGCTTATGAAGCCTCAAAAGCCGTACAAGACGGTGCGGATGAAGTTGATATGGTAATTAATGTCACGGCATTGAAAAACAAAGACTACGATTTTGCGGTTAACGATATAAAAGCGGTTAAACAGGCTTGTGGCGATAAACCTTTAAAAGTAATTCTTGAAACGGATTTGCTTGACAAAGACGAAATTAAAAAGGCTTGTGAACTTTGCATTGAAGGCGGGGCGAATTTTGTAAAAACGTCGACAGGATTTGTAAAAGGCGGAGTCGGAGCGAAAGCCCAAGATGTCGAACTTATGTACAAAACCGTTTCCCCTTACGGACTGAAAGTCAAAGCATCGGGCGGTATTCGCGACAAAGAAACGGCAATACAAATGCTTAAAGCGGGCGCGGAAAGGCTCGGAACAAGTTCGGGCGTGGCAATTACTAAAGGATAATTTATTTTCCCGTTTTTCCGCTTAATTGACCGCAGGCGGCATCAATATCCGACCCGCGTTCCAAACGTACCGTAACTTTCTTGCCTGACTGTTCGAGCAAGGATTTGAATCGCATAATTGAATTGCCAGAAGGTTTTTGGTAATCGTTTTTTTCCGTCGGATTATACGGGATTAAATTTATGTTGCATTTTATATCGTGAAGATAGTTTACAAGCTGTTTTGCACTCTCTAAGGTGTCGTTCAAATCCTTTATCAGCAGATATTCCACGGTAATTCTTCTGCCTGTTTTTTCGACGTAATTTTTCAAAGCTTTTTTAAGCTCATCCATCGGGTATTTATTTTCTATCTGCATTAATTTTGCGCGGATTTCGTGGTTTGGTGCATGCAAAGAAATCGCAAGTGTCGACTGCATATCATTTTGAGCAAGTTTTTCAATTTGAGGAACAATACCTGATGTGGAAACAGTTATACGCCTTGCACCGATTTGAAAATTTTCGTTAAAAATTTCCATGGCTTTCAAGACGTTATCGAGGTTTAAAAGCGGTTCGCCCTGTCCCATAAAAACGACATTCGTAACTTTTAATCCCGTGTCACGTTGTATTGTCAAAACCTGTTCGACAATTTCTTTGTAAGTCAAATTTCTGATAAAACCGCGTTTCCCCGTTGCACAAAACGAGCAATTCACCGCACAGCCAACCTGTGAGCTTACGCAGGCTGTCAAATTCGCACGATTATCAAACCTCATCAAAACCGTTTCAACGCACTCGCCGTCAGGGTATTTAAGCAAATACTTCAACGTACCGTCAGAACTTTCCTGCTTGACCTTTATTTTCACATCGGTAATTTTTGCGACCTGTCTCAGTTCTTCCCTGAACTTTATCGACAAATCGGTCATCTCATCAATTTCCGAAACCGATTTAAGATAAATCCAATTATGAATTTGTCTGGCTCTGAACTTTGATGCACCGAGCGTGTCTGTTATTTCTTCTATTTCTTTTAATGAGAGTCCCGAGAGAATTTTCATTTTTCCCTCTTTATATTTTGTTTGTAATAATCAATAATTTCGACCATAGAATGAAGCATTAAAGCGACGGGTTCAACCTCTGCACGCCAGTCGTAAAACCCGCACGATTTCGGTAAAATGCTTAACGGATTATCGGGAAAAACTCTGCAAATTTCGGGACGGTTTTCGTAATCCGAGCATCTTTTGCAGTCGTTCAATTTCGGACAGTGATAAAAATAAACATCTTCATCGAGCGTGTCAGAGAGCAGTTTCAAGTACTCGGGATAAATTTTTTCGGCTTGTTTTGCGTTTTCATACGGAACGAAAATTTGCGTAAACTGTTTTGCGAATTTGTCGCCATTTTGGGCTTTTTCTTTCAGTTGTTCGGGGGAAAACTCGGAACACGCTAAATTACAGCAGGTTGCACAGCCTTTGCACTTGAAATTTTTTCGGTAATCCAAAATTTCTTTCCATTTTCGATAAATTTCATGGCTGATATCGTTTTCAAACATATCTAAAACGGCACTCTGCCAATTATATCCGACACTTTTCATTTCATATTCATCAAAAATGTCACCGTTGAAATCTTTCGGCTTAATCTCATCGACACGCTGTTTTATCGCATCAACAGATTTCAAAAAAATTTCGCGGTATTTTTGTTTCATATTTTTAATATCAGAATCTAAACCGTTCATAACAAAATAATATCACAAAACTTCTAAGAAATGTCCCATCTTCCGCAAGTACCGCCCCAGCGTGCGATTATATTACCTTTGATGTCTTTAATCTTTTCGACATGCTGAATTTCCTGTTCGCCTTCAACAATAGTAATGACTTCGCAATTATTTGAACAGCCCGTGCAGTCGCAGGTAATGGAGCGAAATTTCATATCACCGACCTGCCAGCCTTTAAATTTTGTCGGCGTTTCAGTGTATTGATGATTTTCCATGGCAAGAAGCGCCGCCCCGATAGCGCCCATTGTCTGATGATGAGGCGGAACGACAACTTTTTGACCTAACTCTTCTTCAAAAGCCTTTACCATGCCTGAATTTGTTGCAACACCGCCCTGAAAAGAGAATACGGGTAAAAGTTCTTTACCTAACGCCAAATTTGCGAGATAATTTCTTACAAGAGCCTGGCAAAGCCCGTATAGCAAATCTTCAACAGGATATCCCAGCTGTTGTTTGTGAATTAAGTCGCTTTCCGCAAAAACTCCGCAACGTCCCGCAATTCTTGCGGGATTATCAGATTTAAGAGCTGTTTCGCCGAATTTTTCAATAGGAACATTTAATCTTTGTGCCTGATGGTCGAGAAAACTTCCCGTACCTGCCGCACAAACAGTGTTCATGGCAAAATCCGTAACGATACCGTCGCGCATGATAATAATTTTACTGTCCTGTCCGCCGATTTCAAGAATAGTTTGAACTCCGGGTACATTAACACTTGCCGCAACGGCGTGAGCGGTAATCTCGTTTTTTATAACATCGGCACAAACCAAAGCTCCCGCAAGATTTCTGCCCGAACCCGTCGTGCCGACACCTGCAACTTCATAGTCCGTGATTCTTTTTGCATAAAGTTCATTCAAACCTGTTTGAACCGCCATAACGGGTTTTCCTGCAGTTCTGAGCATGTAACTGTCTACATATTTACCTTTTTCATCAACTAATGCAAGCTTTGTAGTAACCGAGCCTACATCTATCCCTAAATATACTGTTAAACTCATGTTATACTTCCTTTTTGAAAAAATTATAACATAATCATATTTAAAAATACAAATTATAAAAAAGAACCTTTAGCTTTAGCTTTCCAAGGATAGTCTTTACTTATTTTCCAGCCGTCATATTCAATTAATTTGGAACAATACGCTAATATAGAGTTTCCGTCATCATTACATCCATATCCTTTTGACGAATTAAAAAGTCCTTCTCGTGTTCCGTCCCATTTCTCGGAATATGTTGTAAATTTTCCGTTACGAATCATAAAAAGCATGTAATTATCAGAAGTACTCATTTTTTTATTATTTGCGAAAAAACCTATATCAACAGCTTTACCTCCCGACATTGAACGAACCCAAAAAAGTGAACCGTTCGCAAGATAAATACAAAAATTTTTATAATAATCAGTACCTGATATAGTTGCAGGGCATGGCTTAATATCAGTATATTTAATATAATTTTTTAAGTACCTGTTAAAAAATCGCATGGATTCATCATCCGTATCTTTAACAGTCGGATCATCTAAACAAGACCAATAAATCATAGAACCGTTATCGATTTCGGCTCTTTGCAGAGCTTGACTCATAAGTGAATAAAACCACCTCGTGCGAGTTACCAAAGCCTGTTTTTGATAGTTTTCAATAAGTGTAGGCATAGTCATTGCCGCAACCACACCAATAATTGCAAGCGTTATTAAGACTTCCGCCAACGTAAACGCAAAACTCTTGTGTTGAGTTTCGACTCTTTTGTTACTAAATTTTTCAATTTCCGTATTCATATTTTTTTACCTCCAAAATCTTTTGTAGTTCTACATTTTAGACCATGCCAATAGACAGAGTGTCTACGACAAGTCATTGATATTATAGCACAATTAAGTGTATGAGTAAAGATATTTGTAAAATATTCGGTAAAAAACTTTATAAAATCCGAACAGAAAAAGGATTATCGCAAGAAGAACTCGGGTTTGAAGCCGGACTCGACAAATCAACTATAGGAAAATATGAACTTGCAAAACGGTGTATAAACATTAGAACAGCAAAAAAAATCGCAGATATACTCGGAGTAAAATTATCCGATATGCTTGACTAATTCAAAAAAAAAGCACCCCATAAGGGGTGCATAGTCATTATTTTTTGGTTGGAATTCTCATAGAATAGAATGAACGAATAACAAATATTAAAGATATTGCAAGAAATATCCATCCGACAGACGGTGCAATATATCTGAAGTTTTCAGATATTGCTATCTCCATCGCAAGTAAACCGAACAGTGTTGTAAATTTGATTATCGGGTTCATTGCAACGGATGATGTGTCTTTAAAAGGATCACCGACAGTGTCGCCGACAACGGTCGCCTCATGAAGGGGAGTTCCTTTTTCCGCCAAATCAACTTCAACGATTTTCTTTGCATTATCCCAGCATCCGCCCGCATTCGCCATAAATACAGCTTGAAATAAACCGAATACAGCTATCGCAATAAGGTAGCTTACAAAAAACGCAACAGGTGCGGATGTCGAACAGTTCGGTGCGGATAAGCACGCAAACGCAAGAGCAAACGCAAACAGCGCGATAAATATATTTATCATACCTTTTTGTGCGTATTGTGTACAAATTTTTACGACCTCTTTTGAATTCGCTACATTTGCACTCTTGGAATTCGCATCGTCAAGTTTTATGTTATCCTTGATATATTCGGTTGCCGAGTAAGCACCCGTCGTAACAGCCTGCATCGAAGCGCCAGAGAACCAGTAAATAACAGCACCGCCTGACAACAAACCGAGCAGAGTGTAAGGATTTAACATATTCAAAATCATTTCAGGTTCGATGCCGAGCGTTGACTTGATTACAAGTATAAGCGAGAAAATCATAGTCGTTGCACCGACAACCGCCGTTCCGATTAGAACGGGTTTTGATGTCGCTTTGAACGTATTTCCCGCACCGTCGTTTTCTTCTAAGTATTTTTTAGCGTTATCAAAATCGGGTTTAAATCCGAAATCTCTTTCAATTTCTTCGCTCGGTAAATCCTCTATCAAAGACAATTCGTAAACCGACTGAGCGTTATCGGTTACAGGGCCGTAAGAATCAACCGCAATAGTAACGGGGCCCATTCCCAAAAATCCGAATGCCACAAGTCCGAACGCAAAAACAGAACTGTAAATCATAAGTTCCGACGGTATCATTGTCGATGCAAAGTATGCAAGTCCCATTAAAAGAACAATTACCATACCGATCCAGAAGGCACTGAAGTTACCCGCAACAATACCTGACAGAATTGTGAGCGATGAACCGCCTTCTCTCGATGCCGTAACAACTTCTTCAGTGTGTTTAGCCTTGGGCGATGTAAATATTTTCGTAAATTCGGGAATTAACGCCGCACCCAATGTTCCGCAAGAAATTATGCAGGAAAGTACGAGCCATAAATTTCCGCCCATATCGGCAAGAAGCCATTTGCTGACCGAGAAAGTCATAACTATTGATAAAATCGAAGTTAACCAAACAAGGTTTGTAAGCGGTTTTTCAAAATCGAATTTATCCGTATTTGCCGCGTAAATTCTGTCGACAACACCGTTAATCCAATAGGATACAACGGAAGTTACTATCATCAAAAATCTCATTACAAAAATCCAGGTCAAAAGCTGGACCTGATTAGCTTCACCTGCAACGGCAAGCAAAATAAACGAAACAAGCGCAACACCAGTTACACCGTATGTTTCAAATCCGTCAGCCGTCGGCCCGACCGAATCACCTGCGTTATCACCCGTACAATCGGCAATAACACCGGGGTTTCTCGGGTCATCTTCTTTTATTCCGAACTGAATTTTCATCAAATCAGAACCGATATCCGCAATTTTTGTAAATATACCGCCAGCTACACGAAGTGCCGATGCACCTAAGCTTTCACCGATGGCAAAACCGATAAAGCAAGCACCAGCTATCTCACCCGGAACAAACAATAATATCGTAAGCATTAATATAAGTTCTACCGAAACAAGACAAACACCAATAGACATGCCTGCCTTGAGCGGAATATTCAATATGTTTAACGGATTACCTTTCAACGAAACAAATGCAGTTCTTGCATTAGCCAGCGTATTCATTCTTATACCGAACCATGCAACCGCATAAGAGCCTAAAATACCGATAACAGACCAGCCCAAAATAATAAACACGTTTCTTAAAGGCATTCCCTGTAAATAACCGAAATAAAAGGCTATACAAAGACCTATTAAAACTTCCAAAACAAGTAAAAACTTGCCCTGTTGAATAAGATATGTTTTGCAGGTTTCAAAAATCGTACTGCCGACTTCAGCCATTTTGGCATGAACATCAAGCTTCTTAATCCGCAAAAACTCAACAAATCCGAATATTAATCCGATAAAAGATATTGCCATACCGATTAAAAGTAAATTGTAACCCGATAAGCTAATCTCTTTAATATTCGGAACAACTAAATCAGCCTCGCTCGAAAAAGCAGGCAAAATCCCAACAAGCACAGAAAACATTACTGCTATCAATGCCTTCAGAGAAGTAAATTTTTTTAACATAATTTCTCCCTTCTTCTTACGGATAATATTATAATCTAAATTCAAATTTTTAACAAGAATTTAACAAAAAATATCATTCGGAAACATTATCATCAAGCTGAGTATACTCGTAATTCGGTAATTCTTCGGCTTTCGGAACTTTGAAATTAAGTAAAAATATGTCGTCTTTTTTAAGATAAATCTGTTTACCATGCTCTACGTAAGACAACGGAGTGCTTTCATACAAAGATTTTGCCGAAGATTTAAAACGGTTTCCTTCCTGATTTTTTATTGCACCCTCAACAACCGCAACACCTGCCGACAACCCGTCAACAAAATGATTTCCGACAGCTAACGCCGCAGATTTTGCAACATCTGCCTTGTTTAATTTCGTTGTGAATTTTGCAGGATATTCTTTGTCAAGCTTTGTAACAACACCAGTTTCATCCTTTACGCTCTTTGGCGAAAACGAAAAAGTCGCATTACGTTTTAACCTTTTCGGCTCCGTAACCTCAACAGTTCCCTCTACAACATCACCGTTTTTAAATATTATGGTATCATCATCGGCTACCAAAGGGTCAACAATAATTACCGACAAAGTTTCGGTCGGAAACTCCGTATTAAAATTTTCAACAGCCTTTACATGAATTGTTTGTGCAAACGCAGGCTGAAACATTAAACCCGATATCAACATTAAAAATAATAACTTTTTCATACACACCACCTTTTTTATTAAGATAAATTATATTTTATGATTTGTCAATATGGGCTTTAAATATTGACCGGTATAGGACTTTTTGCATTTTGAAACCTCCAAAGGCGTTCCCTGTGCAACTATCTGACCGCCGTCAACGCCGCCTTCAGGCCCAAGGTCAATTATATGGTCGGCAACTTTGATGAAATCAAGATTATGTTCAATTACAAGAATTGTATTACCCTGATCCGCAAGTGCCTGAAGAATTTTAATAAGTTTATCCAAATCATACCAGTGCAGCCCGACAGACGGTTCATCAAGAAGATAAAGCGTTTTTCCCGTTGAACGTTTGTTTAACTCGGCAGCAAGCTTAATTCTTTGAGCCTCTCCGCCCGATAAAGTCGTCGCCGACTGTCCGAGTTTCATATAATCAAGACCGACATCGTTTAAAGTTTGAAGTCTTTGCCTGATATTCGGAACACCGTCGAAAAATCCAAGAGCCTCTTTGACGCTCATATCAAGTACATCAGCTATCGTTTTGCCTTTGTACTTGACCTCCAAAGTTTCACGGTTATAGCGTTTGCCCTTGCAGACGTCACATTTAACGTAAACATCAGAGAGAAAGTTCATCTCAATTTTAATCACGCCGTCACCCTTGCAAGCCTCGCACCGTCCGCCTTTAACGTTAAAACTAAACCTTCCCGCCTTATAGCCTCTCAATTTCGCTTCGTTTGTTTTAGCGTACAAATCTCTTATATGAGTGAATAAATCGGTATAAGTCGCAGGATTTGAACGAGGCGTTCTGCCGATAGGCGATTGGTCAATGTCAATAATTTTATCAATATTTTCAAAACCCGTAATTTCATCGACACCTTGCGGTTTGGGGCGGTTTTTACGAAGTTTGTGAATTGCATATTCGTAAATCAAATCCTGCATCAAAGACGATTTTCCCGAACCTGAAACCCCCGTCAGACAAACGATTTTACCCAAAGGGATATCAACATCAATATTTTTAAGATTATTAATATGAGCATTTTTGACATGTAAAAATTTTCCGTTGCCTTCACGAACTTTTTCGGGCAAAGGAATATATTTTTCACCGCTCAAATATTTACCCGTAATCGAAGTTTTTGCGGCAATTATATCATCAACCGCCCCGCAGGCAATAACTTTACCGCCGTTAATACCCGCCTTTGGACCGATATCAACAATATAATCCGCATTTCTTATAGTATCTTCATCGTGTTCAACAACTATAAGAGTGTTTCCGAGATTTCTGAGTTTAATAAGCGTTTTGATAAGTCTGTCATTATCTCTCTGGTGCAAACCGATAGAAGGTTCATCCAAAACATACAAAACACCTGACAAACCGCTTCCTATTTGGGTTGCAAGTCTTATTCTCTGTGCTTCACCGCCTGATAAAGTTCCTGCATTACGGGCTAAATCAAGATATCCCAAACCGACATCTTTTAAAAATCTTAATCTGGCTCTGATTTCATCGAGAATTTGTTTTGCTATCTGCATCTTAAACCCGCCGAGTTCCAAATACAAATCCGAAACGAATTCCAACTCCTCCTCAACCGACATTTTGGTAAATTCGTAAATATTTTTGCCTTTAATTCTTACGGCGAGCGGAAAAGGTTTAAGCCTTGCACCGCCGCAGGCAGGACAGGGAGTCGTTGTCATATATTTTTCGATTTCTTCCCGCCAGTAATCACTGTTGAAATCGTTGTAACGCTTTTCAAGATACGGAATAACCCCGTCAAATTTTCGGTATTTCGTTTCATAACGATGCGTTCCGAATTTCATAACATGGAATTTTATTATATCATCATGCCCGTATAAAATTATTTTTTGTTCTTCATCCGTTAGTTTTTCAAAGGGCTTATCCAAATCAATTCCGAAATGTTCGCTGACCGACTGCAAAACATCGGCATAATAATTCGTTGAAGTCTTTGACCATGGATAAATTGCCCCTTCATTCAGAGATTTTGTCCTGTCAGGAACAATAAGGTTAGGATCAAGAACGTAATCCGCACCGAGTCCCGAGCACCTTTCACAAGCACCATACGGAGCGTTAAAAGAGAAAATTCTCGGTGCGAGTTCCTCAAAACTCAAACCGCATTTCGGGCATGCCAGTTTTTCGCTGTATATAATCTCTTTATCGCCGACAACATCAACAACAGCAACCCCTTCAGCCTTTTTCAGAGCGATTTGAACACTATCAGCAATCCTTGACTGTGCAGAATCTTTTACGACAATTCTGTCAACAACCACGTAAATATCGTGCTTCTTAGTTTTTGCAAGTTCAATTTCATCCTCATCAAGATTAAAAATTTCGCCGTCAACCTTTACTCTGACAAAACCTTCCTGCCTCAATTCATTAAAAGTTGAGAGAAATTCACCCTTTTTACCTTTTGCAATAGGGGCTAAGATTTGAATTTTAGTACCTTCTCCGAGTTTTAAAATACTGTTAACTATCTCATCAACCGACTGCGGTTTAATTTCATCCCCGCAGTTCGGGCAGTAAGGCGTTCCGACACGGGCATACAAAAGTCTTAAATAGTCATAAATTTCGGTAACGGTTCCGACGGTAGAACGCGGATTATTACTTGTGGATTTTTGGTCAATAGAAATAGCAGGCGAAAGTCCGTCAATATATTCGACATTCGGCTTATCCATTTGACCGAGAAATTGTCTTGCATAAGTGGAAAGGCTTTCAATATAACGTCTTTGACCTTCCGCAAAAATCGTATCAAACGCCAAAGATGATTTTCCCGAGCCTGAAACACCCGTAAAAACAATAAGTTCGTTTTTGGGCAACGTAATGGAAACATCTTTCAGGTTATGTTCTTTCGCACCTCTGATGGTAATTGTATCTAACATACCAAAATTATGACACGTAAAAAATGAAATTCAAATCAAATTTATTTAATTAAAAAAACGCAAGAGCTGAAAAACTCTTGCGTACTAAATTTATATGTTTCCTTTCATCATGCATGAAAGGCAGATTTTCTAAAAACTTTAATAAATTAAAGAAAAAATTTTAATTTTATTTTATCCGATAACGCTTTAAACAGATATAGCGTGGCTTTTGGGGGTATTTAAAATGTTTACAAATCTTAATATATTGATTAATTGTCTGTTAAAAAATAAAAAATTTGGGAAATTTTGTTGGACATTTATTTTGTTTGTTATAGAATTGATGTACGGGAAATTTAATAATAAACTCGTCAATGTGACACTTTGTCAACGAGAACGATTAAATAACCGAAAGTTAAATACAAAATTTTAGGTTGTAGTGGCACTCTGCCGAGGGAAACGATTAAGTATCGTTTTCCGAGAGGGTTGGGCTTGACCCAACATCCGCCACGGAGACACTAAATTATTTTGACAACTTAATATAAAAATTTTAATCTTGTCGATGTGGCGGAATGGTAGACGTGCACGTTTGAGGGGCGTGTGGAGAAATCCGTGGGGGTTCAAGTCCCCCCATCGACATTTAACTTTTTAGAGCCTTCAAAAATGGGCTCTATTTTAGCATTTAAGCTATTTTGACGAGTTCCAATCACTGTTACATTGCTCAAATTCAAACGGTTATTTTCAAGAGCTTGTTTTGCACTCTGTGAACGAGTTTCAAGAGTTCCAGTCAATGTTTCTAAGTTTTGTGAAAATTCTTGTTTCTTTTTTAATTTTATTTGTCTTAAATGTTCAAATACAGGTCTTAATTTTACTTTTAGCCTATTTGTATCTTCGTCATAGATAATACTTTCAGTGATAGTGTTTAATATCAATCGTTTTTCTTCAAGGGTAGCCTTGAGGTACAACTCAGGAATTCTATTAGCAAAGTCAATCAAGATACTGATACGACTAGTCGTATCTTTTGAGTTCTCTGCCAAATTGGTTATCTCATTGGCAATAGAACTCTTGCGAGCTTCCAACTTCTTGATAATCTCAGCTCGTGTTGTATCACTAACCCCTAATTTACTTGTTGTGCTTGCAATAAGATGCTTTGCTATCAGCTCTGTAAGCTCATCATATTGTCTTTTAAGGTCATCGATTGACTTATGCTCATATTTCTTTAAGTCGGTAATGGCATTGGTTATCTCTTTCTTAACGGCTTTAATCTCTTTTTCGGAGATGTCAAAGCTATCAATAACCTCTTGCATGGCTTCATCTATCAGGATTTCATTAATGTTTTTTTCTTTCCTGTGAGCTCTCGAATAATTAGAGCAATGGTAATAGATGTATGTTCCGCTATTGTTAGCTCCATGCTTAGTTATTCCAACCATACTGTAGCCACATTTTGCACATTTTATAAAGTTTGAATAGGTATATACTAAACCTCTAGGAGTCTTACTTTCGGAGCCTTTGAGCATTAGTTGAACTCGATAGAATAACTCAGGAGATATAATAGGCTCGTGTACACCGTCAAATACATCATCCCCATGAATTACTTTTCCTGCATACACAGGACTCTTAATTATATCTTGTATTCTTTTTACGGTGTAAGGTTTACCTTTACTATCTACAAATCCATACTTAGCTAACTCTTTTCCTATTTTCTCATAAGAGAATAGACCTGTAGCATACAATTCAAAACATCTCTTGATATGATGAGCTTTGTTTTCATCAGGTTTGATAATTCCATGTTTGTTTTCATCTCTTGAATTGATATAGCCTATAGGGGCTTTCCCATGAAAATACCCTTTTGTTACACGATTTCTAACTACTGAGCTTGTTCTTTCTTTTATATTGTCAAGCTCATCTTCTGCTTGTCCGATGTAAACTGCGATTAAGACTTTCTTGACTTTTCTAATGTCATCAAAATTCTCCATAATACTTGCAATAGTGCAACCGTTATCTTTAATTGGTTTAAGTATTTCAGCAAAGAAGTCTTCAAGGCAACGAGAGAGTCTGTCCAGCTTCCAAACTATCACATAGGCAACCTCATTTCTGTGTTCTTTTATATACTTGAGCATTGCCTTAAGTCCCTTACGGTTTGTGTTAGAGCCCGTTTTACCCGCATCTTCAAAGTACACAAAATTATAACCCTGTGATGTTGCTTTGTTTTTACAGAGCTCTTGTTGCATTTCTAAACTGTAACCACTGCTAGCCTGTTCGGCAGAGCTAACTCTGCCATAGCCAACAACGATTTTTCTACTAATGTTTTTCTTTGTCATGTCCATTCTCCTTTTTTATTATATCATCTATATTCTCAGGTTTATAAACTCTAATTCCAATCCGTGTTATAGTGGTCATAAGTTGTGTAACCAAAGCTATATTAACCACTTCATCCATTTGTTCACTTGGAGACTCAAATTCAACAACTAACTTTTTAGTCATTGTTTCCCTCCATGCCAGTGCTGTAATATGCATTTAGCTTAGCTAGTACATCAAGCATAATCGTAATTGACTTGGGTTTACGGTAAACTAAGAAGTTCAATATATTACGTCTTGAATTTGCAAGAGAGTTAAAAGATTCAAGCTCAGTATCACTTACGTCTCCATATTCTGTTCTAATATGACTTTTTGTTAAAACAAGGCTAAAGTTATTCTCCTTGAGCAGTTCTACAAATCTTTCAGCAATAAATATTTCAGATAATGTCAACCCTTCAGGAGCTATAACGGTAGTCTTTAACCAATCAAGCCTGTCTCGAAGTTCGTTTGGGTTACCGCTAAATAGTTCAAACATCATTAGCATAACAGGAGCGGTGCTATCTAAAACATCTATTAGTCTAACAACTCCTTTTTCGGGGCTTGAGACATTTAGAGCTGTTCTGATGTTTTTCATTTTGAATAGCTTTACTTCAAGTCTTAATGTTCGCTCTGCAAGCTCTGTTCCTACATTTTCTATTATTTCCGTGTATTGAGTTGCTCTCGTTCTGCGTTTTATACTGTAGTCCAATTCTTGACCTTTGCTATATATAGCAAAGGAATAGCCTGATGTCTTTGCAAGAGGCTTTAAGGTCAAACCATGCCTGCCGTATTTGCCGATACTAAAACGATTAGTTGCTATTGGGAAAAAAGAACTAATGCCGTCAATATATCTCAACACCTGAGCTTTGCTGTCTAAAGAAATGTCAACGCAAACATCACATAGAAATACCTGAGCATAATTTAAAAATTCCTTTACATCGAAGTTTACAATATGCATCTCTAACACTTTTTCAAGTGCGTCCCTGATGTTATCACGGTGTAGACTTCCTAATACTCCAGTATCAGCTTGCCATTTACCTGTCAGGTCAACCACGAAATAACCGTTACAGATAAACATGTTGTTAAGTCCAATAACACCTTTATAGTCATCATAACGTATTCTTCTTTTAACTTTTCTATCATGAAGAATATCGAGCTCATCTCCTTCGTTAGCTTCATTCTCAGATTCAATAACACTTTCTGCTTCTTCACTAACTAAAGGATTGAAAGTATCATCATAATCGGCAATATCAGGCAAATCAGATATGTCATACTCATTAGTATCCTCCTCTATAAAAGGATTTATAAAAATGCGAGGTTCATTCTGTTCAGCTTTAAGCTCTTTATCCTCCTTATATGACGGTGGAGCGGTCGGGTTTGATACATTTTCCAAACCCCATTCTTTAAAGCCTACCAATTCGCCATATTGTTCAAGGTTTAAGGCAATCCTGAGACGGTCAAACTCGGTTCTAATAGGAGTTGTGATAGTTCTATTAAGAAGACTCTCAATATTCCTTAATTGAGTTCTTATTGTGCTTAGCGGTGGTATCTTTTCCCCTATTAGATTAAAATCATTAGTTCTTTCGTCTCCTGTCTTGCTTACATCAAGTGTCCTTTCATGGATAATCTGTCTTTTCTTTTTTGGGTTTACCATTTTTTTTCTCCTTTTTCACCCTCTCCTCGGGGTGTCTAGAGAACATGTGCCTATTGTTGAACTTACCAACTTACCAAATTTGCGAAGTAAGTACTAATTGAACAAAAAAAAATACAGCATTATTGTAAACGCTGTATTTTGTAAAAAATTATTAAGTTTGACCTAACCGTAAGGTCAACTAATCTTATCTGTCAAAATGTCTTTGTGGATAATGTACATATGGGTGCTTCTATCGTAGCTAATAATACGAAAATTAGGAAGTTTATTGAATATTTCTCGGTACTGATTTCTCAAATCATTTAGCATTTTGTCTTTAGATGTTAGTGTCATGCAATTTTTTAAATCCGTTCGAGATAGCAAAAATACACCACTTTTAGCATTATTATAAAGGTATTTATAAACTTTTTGTTGTAAGGGGGCAAATTTCTTTCTTCTTTCTTTGGTTATTGTTCTGGATATAC
This sequence comes from Candidatus Gastranaerophilales bacterium, assembly GCA_947624975.1. Lineage (GTDB taxonomy): Bacteria > Cyanobacteriota > Vampirovibrionia > Gastranaerophilales > Gastranaerophilaceae > Stercorousia. The sequence continues at coordinate 39,744 of CANQMP010000006.1, read as the reverse complement.
TCTTATTATACTCCTCAATGTACCAATTCATATTTAAAACATATCGGCAACAGAAGTATTCTTGCCAATTTGGAGAATATGCTTCAATGAGTCCGTCTAATCCACGTTCAAATAAAATCATAGGATATGGCATTTCTTCCTCTGATACAAGTTCGGTAGTTAAACCTTGAATAAAATTATTATTTTCAAAGTACTTTAACAGTACCAGTGGAGCGTATTTAATATCGGTTTCAATGTAACATGAGTTATTTGTTGTTTTACCAGTAGTTTTGGTAATAAGCATATCATGCAAAGCACTTATTGTGTCAAATTCATTAACATTACCGTGTTCAATGAGAGTTCCATTCTTATAATTTTCTGAATATTCTCGTAAAAATGTGCTTAAGCGTTCAATGTTGTTACAGTGTATATTTACGGAATTCAAATGTGTTTTGTATTCAATCGTTGGCACATAATTTTCATTGAAATTCTCTTTTTCCTCAATAGACATATTTTCAGGTTTATTCATGAATAAACAGTCAAGAGTACTAATGTAGCAAGCTAAATCTTCTGTTGACCTCTCATCATGGGAGTAAAAATTTAATGTTCCATCCCTCAAGAGTATTATTAGTATTGTTAATGTAATGTTGTCTATATAGTCCATTTAAGTATCCTATGTTTTGAAAATTCCATGAAATTTTGTCAGGGTATTATTAGAGTTTTAGTTATTTCAATTTAAGACCCTCTATCGTGTTTTTTGCGGTATCATTTCTATTGAATAACCCAATATACTACATATACGCTGAACGTCTATAAAGCGGAGAGAACCCCTACCAAGTTTGTTTGATAAGTTGTTTTTGCTTTCTTTTGTCCTGTAACGTTCCTTAAGTTCATTAGCGACTTTTTCAATCGTAAATCCTTGAGCAATCATCATGGCACGTAGCTGTCGCTTCAGCGTTTCAGCTTCCTCTTTTGTTATGTCGGATTTATTTTCTTCAGGCATAATTTTACCTCCTGATTATAGGATACACTATACAGTTTGTTTTGACAACTTAAATGTAAACTTTTGTAACGCTAAAGTGAATTATTTAGTTGACTTTGCACACTGTAGAGTGTATTATATAAGAGTAGTAAATAGGTAATCAAAAGGAGAAAACACTATGGCAACAGTAATTATCACTTCAAATCTTGAAAACGAAATCAGAGACATCAGAACTCTTGAAGCAAAAATTGCAGAATTAGACGAAATGAAAAAAGAAAAGGAAGCTCTCATTAAGTCAGTACTTGATGAAGCAGGTCTTGAGGAAATGAAAATCGGAGCGTTTACCGTTCGCTTCACTAACATTGTAAGAAACAACTTCAATACAACAGCTTTTAAGAAAAAGTATTTGGAATTGTACAATGCCTTCATTAAACAAAGCAATTACAGGAAATTTACAATAGTGTAGGGGATATACCCTACACTATCAAAGGAGTTTAGATAAATGAGAAATCAGGATAACATCAACACAATTCTACAAAACATGCCAGTAAATCAGGCTTTATGCTTTGGCAACGGACTTATGAGTGCCGAACACATACGGGCTTGTGATAGCACTTAAAGACAACATACTAGGATTAGACCTTAAACAAAACAAAAGGGAACAAACAGGCGTCATAGCACTATTAGATACCATTGAAAAGAACTTATACTATATCAAAGTAGAAGTTGAAGCGTTAATCAACCTACATTGAAAACGACCGTATTTATTAGCTGAATTCATACAACAAAAAGGTCTGTCTTTCATTGTAGGGAAGCAAGTAAAGAAAATTAAAAATAGACATTTTAATCGAAAGAGGTAATTTAGCATGGTAACAATAGGATTTATACGGGTAAGCAAACTCGACCAAGATACAGAGAAAAACAAAGTAGACATGTTACAATTCGCACACCTTAAACAACTGGGTAACATTCAGTTTGTAGAAGAAAAGGTCAGCGGTACAAAGGATTACAAGAAACGTAAACTTGGAGCATTATTAAACAAGATGAGCAAGGGGGATGTGTTGATTGTTCCTGAACTGTCAAGGATTGCAAGGTCAACCATTCAAATACTAGAGGTAATTCAACTTACACAAGATAAAGGTATTACTTTTTATTCACTCAAAGAAAACTTTTGTAATATGGATAATTCCATTGCCTCGACTGTCACTAAAACTGTCTTTGCACTTGTAGCACAAATTGAAAGAGAGCTTATAAGCCTGAGAACTCGTGAAGCATTACACGCAAGAAAAGTACAAGGGATAAAACTTGGACGACCGCATGGCAAAGGTAAATCGAAGTTAGATGAACACACAGAGGATATAATGAAATTACTTGCTCTGAATGTTCCAAAGACAATAATTGCCAGACAGTATAATACTTCTGTCAGCAATCTCTACAACTTTATAAACAAATTAGAAAAGGTAGCATAAACATCAAATCCTTTTTGTTTTAATGAACTTTAATAAGGAAGTCTACAGAAAATTAATCCTTTCCTCCATCAAAGTGATTACCTTTCAAAAAATCACCACTTTTAAGATTTTCTTCAAAATTAGCATAATTTTCAGGCTGAATATTCACTATTTCTTTTAATAGCTTTTCAAAAATATTTATTGTAAATTTCCATGGAATACAATAAACAACAACTCCTACTACATACCAAACATAATAATCTTGCAACCAAACATCTGAACTCATTAATTCCGGACGAAAACAACAGCCTACAAATAACACAATACATCCAACTGCACAATCTATTCTGAAATCTTTAATTCGTAATTGACTATAGCAAGCACTTAAAAAAGCAATCACACCAAAACACAAAAAACATAGAGCTGCTGTATCTCGACTCAAATCAGAAGCATAATATACATCCAAACATGTAGAAATTGTAGTGACTAGTATTCCTGCAATAATAATCATACTAATATATTTTTCACTATCGGTGATAGCAACTTTATTATTTTTAGTGTCATGAGAAACTTTTGGGAGATTGTTAACTGTAATAGTGCTCGTTATTTCTTTTCGGAGTTGCTGTCCGCAATTCTTACAGTACAAACTTTGCTCGTCATTTTCCGTACCACAAAACAAGCATGGGATTACTAATTTTTCTTTTTCGGTCATACTTATCTTCCTTTCTTAATCTATCTGTAACCATAAGTCGGCGTGCAAAACATGTTAATTACGTTTGCCCTATATTTTCCACCCTGTTCAGACACTGTATATGTTATTTTGCAATATGCATTTTCCAATGTATAAGGTTTGCCGTTTGAGTAACCCATAACAGTATCGGGAGAAGCATTTTCAAACTCTACATCTGCCTTACAAGCGTCTGGAAATGTCATATTTTCAGCCCACATGGGATTGGTAACTAAAAATTTCAAACGAGGATTCTGTTTCATTAACTCGTAAAATTCAGGTCTCTTGTTTTCGGATATATTTCCAAAGAAATTTTCTATCTGTTCTGTCAGAGATACACCGACACCGCTTTCTAAACAATTTGCAGCCTGTCCGCCTAAATTAGCGGTCATTACTGCCCAAGTACCAAAGCCCGAGTAATCCCCTGTTACTTTTTGAGGTTCTAAATCATAATCATCCTCAACGGATTCACTATAACTATCTTCATGTGATGTACTTGAAACTTCTTCATCTGGAATAAATGAACCTATTATTCCTAGAACTAGGATTATTGCTATAAATCCTGCACATCCCCATACACAACCTGATGTTTTAGGTATATCAGAATTTTGAGACGTTTGTGTTTCTGTACCTTCCAAAAATTCTCCGCAGTACTTACACTTAATCGCCTGTGCTTTTATTTCTTCTCCGCAATAAGGACATCTTTTAGTATCTTTATCCATTTATACACTCCCTTTATTAAATATCTGTCTGTTATCTAAAACTAAGCCTCTGATGTAGAAGTCAAAACAAACAAGAATTACACCAATCAAGCCCCCTAACAGGAAGTTTACAATCGCAATTACTATAAGTCCTGCAATACCCTCATAATAACTGGGAATATCGTTATCTTGCCTTAATATCTTTTTGGGGAGCTTCCAACTTGAACAAACCGCTATAATATTCCATACACCCGCTATGATACAAATTATAGAGCATATCTGGATTATAGCTATAATCAACCATACAATATTGGATATCCGTTGACAATCTGCAATCTTTTTAATTACACATGCCTGTATTCTTGAATTGTCTAGCCACTCTCCGCAATGTTTACATTTTTTTGCTGTTGCTAAAATTTCTTCTCCGCAGTAAGGACATCTTTTAGTATCTTCTTCCATTTTATATCCACTTACCACTGTTTACCATAAACTTTTAACCTGTAATAATCATAAGGTGCAAGGCAAAAGAATATTATAAAAACAAGCAGTCCACCAGTCAAAAACGAAGCGATTGTGTATATAATAGTTTTAAGCCATAGACCTTTACACAAGTAATATATAGGACCAAAGAAAAATGCTGCAAAAGTACTCATAAAATCACTTAAATATAATACGCTACCCATTTGCATTCTCTCAGATACAGGAATCTTCCAAAAGCCTGAGTTGTACTTCCACCATTTGCCTTCAATGACTTGTTTTTCTACAATTTTAAACCGTGCTTTCCATTTCTCATTTACATCTAATGAATCAATCTTACTATTTGTAGAATGAATTCCTTTGTCTAAAAATTCCCCGCAGTGCTTGCATTTCTGAGCTACGGCTAAAATTTCTTCGCCACAGTATGGGCATGTCTTTGTTTGCATTTCTTCTGTCATTTACATACTTCCTTTCCTATGTTGTCAAACATATTTAATTCCTACATGAATTGTAACACAAAAATACGAAAAGTATCCTATTGTATACGAATGTTAAGCATATATCTATCCTATTTTACGGTTTAACAAATTTATCTACTTAATTAAAATAAAAAAAGGGATATTTATGGTAAGGAACAGTTTTGGTCAAAAGTTAAAACAGATAAGAAAAGCAAAGAACTTAACTCAGGCTCAGTTAGCTGAGCTTGCAGGGGCTAATGAGAAACATATTTCAAAAATAGAAACGGGCGTGTATTTCCCAACATACACTACATTAACAAAGATATTAAAGGCTCTTGACCTTAGCATTGAAGATGTAGGACTCAATTTGGAACATGTTACATCTAAAGACAGTCCTTTTTATACTAAAGCCTTACAGATACTTAACTCTGCAACATCTGAACAAGAGTTGGAATACTACTACGGTCAACTAAAGCAGGCTCAAAAAGGCATCGATATCCTAAAAGGTGATTGATACATTTAACGAGAGCCCCCTCAGAGGCTTGTTAAGGTACTTTAATTACTTAAGTTATACAAACTTATATTCAACAAAATTTTAGGGCTTCAAAAGGGCAATATTTTACATCAAAGAATAAGGTTAAAAAGTTAGAATACATACAGCACAAGGGATACGGGATTATTATTTTGTTTAATGTCAAACAAATTGTTATTACAATAGATATTCAGGGATGAGTATTTATGATACTTTAAGTCCTAAAGCCATTCGCATGTTGTAGTATTCCTGTGTTGACTCTTTCATGATTGATACAATCCTTTGATAGATATTGATTTCAGAGTTATTCTGTGATAAGGTATTCTTGTCAAAAAGTTCCATAGTCTGAACATTGACGACAATATAAGACCTCTGTTAAAAATTTTTATAATTTTATAACTAAAATACAATAAGGATATATTTATATCAGTATTTTCCATTTTTAAAGAATCTAAAGTGCAATTAGCTCTTTATTAGAATTGGCAAATTCATCCAACTATTCTTTATTCAAATAAGTTATAATGTTTAATAATGTGCTCTTTTTTAAATCTGTCAGGTACTTCATGTTATCAAGTAATTTTAAATATTCGTTTTTCATATATCCCCTCTTTTTGTTCCCGATAAAAAATCCTCATATGCGATTTTTAAACCTGTTTTTAAATCAGTCTTTGCCTTCCATCCAAGTGCATTGATTTTTGAAACATCCATAAGTTTTAAAGGTGTTCCGTCCGGTTTAGTTTTGTCATAAACAAGTTCCCCATCAAATCCAACGGTATCTTTCACCATTTGCGCGATTTCTGCTATAGTTAAATCAGTTCCTGGGCCAATATTTATAAATTCTCCAATGTATTTTGTGTCTTTATTTTCCATTAAGAAGACCACAGCTTCTGCGAGGTCATCTGCAAATAGGAATTCTCTGCGCGGAGTTCCTGTACCCCAAACAGTCACTTCTTTTAATCTCTGCTCTTTTGCTTTGTGGAAACGTCGGATTAACATTGGAATAACATGTGCATTTTGAGGGTGATAATTGTCACCAATTCCATACAAATTGCATGGCATTACAGACATGTAGTTTGTACCATATTCTCTGTTGAAGTAATTACAAAGTTTTATCCCACAAATTTTAGCTAATGCGTAGCCTTCGTTGGTTTTTTCCAAGTAATCTGAAAGCAGATATTCTTCTTTCATAGGTTGTGGAGTTATACGGGGATAAATACAACTTGAGCCGAGAAACATTAATTTATCAACATTATTTTTGTAAGAATTTTCAATAATATTATTTTGAATTTTTAAATTTTCAAGCATAAATTCAACAGGATATTTGCTATTTCCCTGAATCCCGCCGACTTTTGCAGCAGCTTGGATAACCCAATCGGGTTTTTCTGCTTCAAAGAATTCGGCTACATCTTTTGAATCTGTTAGATCAAGTTCAGAATGAGTTTTATAAATAAGGTTTGTATAACCTTTTCTTTCTAATTCTCGTTTTATAGCTCCACCTACTAGTCCTCTGTGACCTGCTATGTAGATTTTTTTGCTTTTGTTCATATTTATTTTCCTTATATTTCCCTATTTATATTACAAGAATTTTTAATAATTTTTATATTAAAAGGTTATTATTTTTTAGGCATATTCAGTTTCTTATTAATAACCTTCATCATATCTTTTTTTATATTTAAACTTTAATTTAACTCCTAATATTGTCCATATACTATACTTTTCAACATTCTTAACCGAAAACAAATACTCATACCAATGATAATTTATACGGATTTTTATTATCTCAAAGGTTTCGTCATAAATTCTGTTAATAGCTTCCTCGTTAAATTCCACTTCTCTAGGATGAATTAATTTTTCTAAATTAAAAGTTTTTTTGTTTAAATGGGGGGGGGGCGAACTTTCACAAGAATAATGCTCTCCTTTATATCCGATGTTAGATATCAAATTTTTTACAGGATTTATACAATAACCGTCATTTGCTACAATTATGAATGTCCATTGATAATCCCAAGTGTATCCTGGATTTTTTTTGCATCATATTTAGAATGTTAGACCAATATCTTTGAACATCTTTATTTTCGGAAAATTTTTTTAAATTTTTTCTGTCATAATCCTTTAAGTCAAGTGTGAAAAATTTCCACCTATCCGCCCAACTTGCCCAACCCCAACAATGTTGAATTTTTGAGAAATAATAGGATTCTTTTATGTTAACATCATCTACAGGAGCATAGCCTGTAATATGCCAAATCCTTTTGTCATCTTTATATTTATCTAGAATTTCTTCGCAATAGGTAAAAAATGATTGACTAGGAACGCAGTCATCTTCCAATATGATTCCGTCATCTTCGTGTTCAAAAAGCCAAGTTATAGCACCTGATACGCCATAAGCACAACCTCCTGTATTTTTTTCTAGAAAACGTGTCTTTACTTCGCAATCCCAGTCAATATTACTTAAAATATAATCTCTGATTTCTTGAACTTTTTCCGCTTCTCCTTCAACGTTTTCTCTTGGTCCGTCTGAAGCTATATAAAAACGCGGAGGTTTAGCAAGGCGTATTTGCTCAAAAGTTTCTTTTACATAATCTAATCTATTAAATGTTATAAATAATACAGCTTTTTTCACACTTATTCCTTTATGTAGTACATTTACTGTTTTTGCCAAACTTATACTTAACTATAAATTCTCGCATCAAAAAGTATATTCATTATATTATCTCCAGAATCATTTCTTTTAAAGTTGTTTGTAAATCGTATTTCGGCTCCCAGCCTATTTCCGTTTTTAACTTAGAATTATCTCCAATTACTGACATTATTTCATTTGCTCTTAAACGATTATTATCTACAATAATTTTCGGAGTAATATTTAATTTTGCAGAAATCATTTCAATTATATCTCGCAACCTTACGCCTTTACCGGAACATACATTATAAACTTCTCTTGTTTTGCCGTTTTTTAAGATTTTATAATATGCATTTACAACATCTCTAACATCAAGAAAATCTCTAACTACATCGATATTGCCAACTTTTATATCCTTTTGTTTCCCTTTTGAAATTTTTACAAGCTGATGAACGAAAGAAGGAATTACAAATTTAAGATTTTGTCTTGGTCCTATATGGTTAAATGAACGTGTCATGACAATATCTAGATTAAAATAATCAACATAAAGCTTTGATAAATATTCCTGACTTAATCTTGCAACAGAATAAGGGCTTTTTGGATGTAAAACAAAATTCTCTTTCATCGGCTCATCATATATTCCATATTCTTCCGATGACCCGACGGATAAAATTCGGCATTTTATATCCAATTCCCTTACACCATCTGCAATATTTAAAAAAACAGATGTATTATGCAAAAAACATTTTGCAGGATCTTGCCAGCTTTGAGCAACAGAACTCATCGCAGCAAGATGTATAATATAATCCGGTTTAATTTTTTCTAGCATTCTGTAAACTGCAAACCTGTCATTTAAATCTATTTGAATATAAGTAATATCAGGATTTAAGCTATTTTCAGAAATATCAGCACCATAAATTACAGCTTCTTTTTCATTATTTTTCAAATATTCTATAAAATATCTTCCGACAAAACCATTGGATCCCGTTATTAAATATTTCATCTATTATCCTTTCCTTTTTTAGGAATTTTTAAAATAGGAATAAATCCAAATAAGTAAAAGTTAGTACTTTTTCTTGTATAAACTTTTTTAATCAAAGTTATCGATACCTTTTTGTTATTTTTTACATTCAACTTGGAATCCATCAAATCTTGGTCAGAGTTTGATTTTACATCAGCTTCAATCCAAGCTATAATTTTATATTTATTTTGTTCCCATTCTTTGTATCCGTCTTCTATATATCTTCTTGCATTTTCTTGGATCAATCTTATGTCTTTTATTGTTATTTTATGAGGATGTTTTAAATCATATAAATATCCGTTAACGCCATTTTTAATATATTCATTCATTGTCGGATTATTTGGTGCAATAACACATCTACCGATAGCCATAGCTCCTTGAAAGCTCATTCCAATTCCTTCAAGTTCGCGAGGAGAAAAATATATTGCACACTTTTGCATATACTTGTCCATTTCATCTTTACTATCAAACCATGTTGAAACATGAACTTTTCCTTCAAAATTTTTAGAAGGTAATATCAATTTCTGTTCCGGGTCAGGCACTTGATGGTGATATAAAAAATTAATATTCTCAATACCTATGACTTTCTCGACAGTTTTTGGATTAATTTTTTCACGTCTTTGCCACAAAAATACAGATTTTTCATCTCCCATATTTAATTTTTTTTTAGGTTTAGGGAAATATTGAATATAATAAGAAGACAAACCGTATTTTTTACAATTCTCATGTAATGTTTTTGAAAAATTTATTATATTACATTCTCTATATTTATCCCAAATAGCATTGTTTAATTTTGGTGTATCATCATACATAGGGAAAAATGCAATTTTATTCCATTTGATATATTTGCTTAATTTTGTAATATCAGGCATAATTTGAAATATAACAACATTATCAAACTTTTGACCAGACAGTGACTCAAATTTTGCAAATGACTCTTTGTACGGGTCAAAATCAAATTTTGTAACATCGTATTTTGACTTAAACATTTCTTGTAAAAATTGTGTACTTTTCGTCTTATTATGAAATGCGTGATCAATATACAATAATTTTTTCAAATTAAACCTCCTGTGGGACTAAAATCTCATATCCGTTTTCACGCAATGTTTTCTCTTTTTGTGCTCGTTTTAAATCTTCTGATACCATCTCTTTTACAAGTGCCCTTAAATCATAATTTGGCTTCCAACCAAGTTCTTTTCGAGCTTTAGAACTGTCTCCCAGTAACAAGTCTACTTCAGCGGGGCGGAAATAAAGAGGATCAACTTCTATTAATGTCTTGCCCGTAGCTTTATCAATACCCTTTTCATTTACACCATTGCCAACAAATTCAATATTATATCCTAGTTCTTCAAAAGCCATTCTACAAAAATCTCTGATTGAAGTAGTTACACCTGTAGCCAAAACATAATCTTGAGGTTTGTCTTGTTGCAATATTCTCCACATTCCTTCAACGTAATCTTTAGCATGTCCCCAGTCTCGTTTTGAATCAAGGTTTCCCAAGTACAATTTATCTTGTAAACCTTCTTTGATATTAGTTGCAGCCATTGTAATTTTCCTAGTTACAAAAGTCTCACCTCTGCGCGGTGATTCATGGTTAAATAAAATGCCATTTGCAGCAAAAATTCCAAAAGACTCTCTGTAATTTACACAAATCCAGTATGCATATAGTTTTGCAACACCATAAGGTGAACGAGGATAAAATGGAGTCTTCTCATTTTGTATAGGTTCTTGTATTAATCCATATAATTCTGATGTTGAAGCTTGATAAAACTTAGTTTTATTTTCAAGTTTATTAATTCTGATTGCTTCTAAAAGCCTTAAAGTCCCCAAACCATCATTATCAGCAGTATATTCAGGACAATCCCAAGAAACTTTTACGTGAGATTGAGCGGCAAGGTTATAAATTTCATCCGGCTCAATATCGTGTACCAATCTAATTAAATTAGAAGAATCAGATAAATCTCCATAATGAAGTTTAAATCTCGAATTTTCATGAATATCTTGATATAAATGATCGATTCTTGAAGTATTAAAAGACGAAGCTCTACGTTTCATTCCGTGAACTTGGTAACCTTTTTCCAGCAATAATTCTGCTAAATAACTGCCGTCTTGTCCTGTTATACCTGTAATTAATGCTTTTTTCATTATTTATGACTCCTTTTAATTTTTAAATGACAACCTAAAAAAGTTATTATCTTATGAATTCCATTTTTAGAATTTTTCATAGAAAAAATCTGTTCTACAAAAGAATATGAATCTTTACTCTCTAAGAATTTATTAATCTGTTCTTCAGTAAAATACTTTTTTAGAACATCACTACGCTCTTTTTTGCATAAATCTTTATCAGTGGAAGAAATTCCTTCTAAGTTAAAATTGGCACATTGCAAATTTATATGCTTATATGAGGAGTGATGCATTAAAATAAACTCCAAAAATTTTTCCCAATCTGAAACAACTTTATATTTTTCATTGTACAAACCATACAAATTGAAAAGTTCCTTTTTAATAAAACATGCCGGATGAGGAAGAGACCTAATACATAAATACTCATTATCTACTACTTCCGGGAAATTCCAAGTTTTTAATTTACCTGTCTTCTCTATAAAATTTAAATTTCCATATACAATATCCTTATCTAAGCCCAATTCTACAACTTTTTGCAAAACATTATTATCTGTATAATAATCACCTGCATTTAAAAAATTTAAATATTCCCCGGATACAAGCATTATCCCCTTATTCATAGCATTATATCGTCCGTTATCTGGCTCCGATATAAATTTGTCAATTCTATACTTGTACTTATCCCAAATTTCTTGGGTTTTTTGATTACTATTACCATCAACAACAACCCACTCAAAATCCTGCCAAGTCTGATTAACAATACTTTGACAAGTTTCTTCTAAATTTGGTTCATTATAACAGATTGTAATTATGCTTATTTTCATTTATCTCTCTACAGGTTCTAGCGAAACTAATTTGCTCTTTTGTATCCTCTTGATTTTAAATTTTATCCACAAAATAGTGATAACTTTATGAGTTTTCACCACTTCATCTATGAATTTGAGAGTTTGATTTATATTGTTATGGTTAAAAAGCCATCCAATGTATGATAAATCTTTGTATTTCATATAGTGATGATACGCGAATGTTTTTCTCCAAGAAACAAGAGAATAATTTTCATTTAATCCCAATTCCTCACAGGTATCTTTAAATGCACAAAATACAAGCGCTCTGTCAAATTTATTACCTCTTGAGTTTTCGAATAAATAATCTGATTTTTTTTTGCCTTTAATTTCTTCATTTATCAGACCGATAATTTTATTACTTAATGGGATACTTTTTTGTTTTCCAAGCACCAGACAAGACTTATTCTTAACATCTTTTACTTTAAGATTTAGTAATTCCGTCAAATCAATACCTGTGTTGATTGACAAAAGGAACATAAGAAGATGAGAAGGTTGTTTTTTCTTTATGAATAACTTCTCTATTGCTCTAATTTCTTTTATATCTTTTATTGGTAAACAAGTTGGCATACAAAAAATCCTAAAGTTCAGCGCTTTTGGTTTTCTTTACATTTTTAGTCTTTTGTAATGAAACCAGTGAATACGGGAGTTTACAGGATTATTTTTAATTGTTTTTTATATTTTCATTACATTTTTTTAATTAGAATATATATATAAAGTCTTAATCTTTTACTTAATCTCTTTAAATTTATAAGCAAAAAATGGCACAGAAGTACATTATGAAATAGTTCATATAATTTAATATTTGTATGAATTATTTTTTTGTTTGTGTTAACCTAAGGGATGTAGAGTTTTCATTACAAAAGACTAATAAAATCATGAAAAAATGTGATGTTGGAGTAATTATTTTTAAATTATAAAGTTTGTGTAGCTTTCAAATATTTGGTCTGCCGTAATACCGATGTATCTGAGCGTGGTAGCCGGTGTCGAGTGATTGTATATTCGCTGTAAGATAACAACATCCTTAAATTTTTTATAATGATGATATCCAAAAGTTTTGCGCAAAGTATGTGTCCCAAATTTATCATCCAGACCTGCTTCTTCACAGGCATTTCTTATTATATAATAGGCCGCAACTCTTTCTAAGCGATTCCCGAATTTAGTTTCAAAAAGTGGGGAATCCAAGTCTTTTCCTTTTGTATATTCTGCAAGTAACGGTTTTAGTTTGGAATTTATCGGGAATTTTTTAAATTTCCCTGTCTTTTTTTCAGTAATTTGGATAAAATTTTTGTTCTTCACGTCACGGACATTTAATGCCAAAATATCAGAAATTCTTAATCCACAATTGGTACCTATAGTAAAAAATAATAAATTCCTCATACTTTGTTTTTTTAAAATATTTTCTACTTTTCTTATATCTTCAACTTTTCTTATTGGTTCTACACACGTCATTTCATACTCCTTTCTTATTTTACTAAAAAGTTGATAACAATTCCATGTATAATTTTACTCCTTTAGGGCTCTTTTTAATTATCTCTTACATAAGAATCTAATCTGCAGATAATAATATAAAAAATTTAGAAGTAAAATGCAAGTAAACAGAATTCAATCATATTATAAAATAAGATTTACGGTTGCCACAGCAACGAAGGTCCTTTGTATGCACTTAATACCAGAGGTAACAGAGTATTGGCTTCAGCATTAGACAACATTGAACCCGAAAATAACATAATGTTTATTATTAATATGTGTTTTAACAATGATGATAATGCTGAAGAAGCTTATAGGAAGCTTAGAAATCATCGATTTTAAAACGACAAAACTCACAATTGTTTCAACAAGATTGAATGGGCTGTTAACTGGGTTAAACATTTAGACGAAACTTTTGACAAAATCCGAACAAAGGCAGCATATATTAATTTTTTTGCACTTGAAAAACTCAGACATTTCCCGTTGAGCTGTTTCTGTCGTCCTCAAGCTGTTTTATGTCTATGTTGTCGTTTTCATCGTCTGCGTAAGTGTTCATAACAGGAACATCAATTTCCACGTTAACGTCGGCATCAACCATTTCAATATCACCTTTTGCAAATTCTCTGATTTTTCCGTCCTCGGTTTTTACGGCAACTTTACCGCACATAAAATGCAGCGAGCAAACCTTGCCGAGTCCGTCGGGGGTCATAACCGATGAACCGATAGGCGGCATACCTTTTGCAGCATCAATATAATTTGAGTATTCATAATTCAGACAGCACAAGAGTCTGCCGCAAGTTCCGGAGATTTTTCCGGGAGTAATCGGCATACCCTGGTCTTTTGCAAGTTTCACGTTTATAGAGCCAAACTTTCTTAAAAAACTTGAACAACAAAACGGTCGTCCGCAAATCCCGCATCCGTCCATGATTGAGGTTTCGTCCCTAACCCCGATGTGCCTTAAATCAATCCTTACACGTGTAAAAACCTGAGTTAAATCTTTTAATAAAGCCCTGAAATCAACCCTTTCAGGTGCAGTATAATAAAACGTGATTTTTCTTTTATCAAAAGTTATTCTGCACTGAACCAAATTCATGACGAGTTTATGCTGCTCGACAAGTGCTTTGCATTTGAAAAACGCCTCGACTTCTTCTTTTTTTATATCATCAAGAGTCTGTAAATCACGCTGGGAAAGAATTCTGATTACATGTAAAGGCTCGGGTTTGTGTTTACAGCAATTCCAGCATTTTGCGACATTTGAATTAACCGCAAAAGCTTTTAGGGCTTCTTCGCCTTTTTCCGTTCTGACAAGCACCATTTGCCCGTCCGAAACATTTAAAGTTTCGGGAATTTCGAGCGGATAAAACGTATTTTTAATATATTCAACGGCAAATTTATACATATCTTTCTTCTTCTTTTAGTTTTCTGTTCATTAATTTTTCAAGCAAAGCCTGAGGAGTTATATCGGTGTAAACCGCTTCATATATGGCATTTGACACGGGAACATCAATATCAAGTTTTTTGGCAAGTTCGCAAATTGCCTTAGATGTTTTTACGCCTTCAGCAACGGAACCGAGTTCCGCCAAAATATCATCTATTTTCTTGCCTTTTGCAAGCATTGAACCGACCGTGTAATTCCTTGACATCGGACTTGAACAGGTTGCGATTAAGTCACCCATGCCTGAAAGTCCGTATAATGTGGACGGATTAGCTCCCAAATTTATACTTACACGAACTATTTCAGCCATACCGCGTGTCAAAAGCGTTCCCGTACAATTATCCCCGAGTCCCATAGTATGTGCAAAGCCTGATGCTATAGCGATTACGTTCTTTAAAGAACCTCCGAGTTCAACCCCTATGACGTCAGTATTTGTATAAAGCCTGAATTTTGAAGGTACATTGAGAGCTTTTTGAACGAATTCTGCAATTTTAATATCTTCGCAGGCAACGCATGCAGCGGTCGGAAGTCCTGCAAGAACTTCTTTAGCAAGCGTAGGACCTGAAAGAACCGCAAGTTTTTGTTCGGGCAAAACATCTTTTATAACCTCAGACATTCGCATTAATGAAGGCAATTCAATACCTTTTGAAGCGTTAACCAAAATTTGTTCGGGCTTAACTCCCGCTTTTTTAAGGTTTTCGCAAACATCACGTGTACCTGACGTTGCAACAACGGACAGAATTATATCGGCGTCAGATATTGCCGTTTCAAGATTTGAGGTAATTTCAACATTGCTGTCCAGTTGAACCTCAAGCGGTTTTGAAACATGTCTGTTATTGATTAAATCTTCGGACAAATCTTGAGCTCTGCCCCAGACGGTAATTTTATCAAAGTTATCGGTCAGTAATCGGGCTAAAGTTAACCCCCAGCATCCCGCACCAAGTACAGTCAGTTTCATCTTATCTCCTCATATTCAAGCTTTCTCAAAACACCGCCGTGTTTTCTCAATTCCACACGTGCATCTTCAATACTTAACTTCATGGTAGTCGAAACAATAGCCGTTTTAATCTCCCAATCACATTTTAAAAGTGCTGCAAGAGCTTCACTGTGAGAAACTTTTGCGATTTGAGCAACAATTCTTATAGCACGGTCTTTAAGTTTTTCGTTTGTAGCTTTCAAATCTATCATGAAGTTTTCGTAAGTTTTGCCTATTTTAATCATAGCACCTGTTGAAAGCATGTTCAAAATCATTTTTTGAGCAGTACCCGCTTTTAATCTCGACGAACCCGCTATAACTTCAGGGCCGACTTCCGCACAAATAACAAGTCCCGCATCCTCGGCAATTTTGCCTTTCGAGTTACAGGTAATCGCAACTGTTCTGCAATTAACGTCATCGGCTCTTTGCAAAACTCCGAGCAAATATTTCGGGTTTCCGCTTGCCGATATAACTACTGCGACATCGTTATCCGTCAGAACTTTTGCATCTTCATAACCTGCTTCAAAGTTGTCTTCAGCACCTTCAACAGCAAATTTAAAAGCTTTTTCACCGCCTGCAATAATCCCTTGAACCATATCTGAAGGAACGCTAAAGGTGGGCGGGCATTCTGAAGCATCCAGAATACCGAGTCTGCCCGAAGTTCCCGCGCCAAAGTAAAACAACCTTCCACCTTTTAAAAACTGTTTTGCTATCATATCAACAGCCTGAGCAATGTTGTCAATTTCTTCTTCAACCGCAAGGGCAACGAGTTTGTCCTCCTCGTTCATCTTGCGAACCATTTCGACAGTAGAGAGAATATCAATATCTTTCGTATTCTCATTTCTGTATTCCGTAATTACTTCACTCATTTTATTTACTCCTTTAAACACTTTTGAAAAGATTTGCTGTTTCCAATGCCGATTTAGCCGCGTCAGCACCTTTATTACCGGCTTTTGTACCTGCTCTTTCGATAGCCTGTTCAATACTGTCTGTAGTCAAAACTCCGAATATAACAGGAACACCCGTTTGCAGACTAACCTGTGCAACCCCTTTTGAAACTTCGGCACTAACGTAATCAAAATGCGGTGTCGAACCCTTAATAACCGCACCGAGAGTAATTACGGCATCATATTTTTTTGTCTGAGCAAACTTCATCGCCGCAAGCGGGATTTCAAACGCTCCGGGTACTTTCACGACATCAATGTTATCGTCCTGAACCCCGTGACGCTTTAGCTCGTCAATAGCTCCCGATAATAATTTCGCCGTAATAAAATCGTTAAATCTTGAAACTATGATACAAAATTTTTCATTCCCTGCAACAAGCTGACCTTCATATATTTTCATAATACTCTCCTTTGAGCTTATTATACGACATTAAATAAGTTTTTACAACCTTACGTAAAGTTATATATAGAAATAAGCTTCAAAAAAATTTTTAGCTGAAAAACGGAAGAAAAATTTTGTAGTAAATATAAAGTCCCGCCAAAACCAAAAGTAAACCGCTAAATTTCAAAAGCATGTCGGAAAATTTATAAAACCAGTCATGATTTTTCAAATGAGAGGTCAAAAATCCCGCAATAACAAGAATTACTCCCTGTCCGAGAGAGAATAAAAACAACATAACTATTGCCTGCGGAATACTAGCGGAAAGCGATGCAAAAGCCATAATTCCCGCCAAAATAGGTGTCGAGCAGGGCGAACCCGCAAGTGCAAAAATACCGCCCAAAAGTATCGGGTACAAATAGGTGTTTGTTCCGTCGTTTTTAGGAAACTCTTTAACAAGAACGGGCAGTTCAAAATCCAGCACCCCCATAAGTTTTAAGCCCATGACAAGAATTATTCCTGCAAGAATTATCCCAAAATATCCGCCTGCAAAAGATACAAAAACTTTACCCGTTAAAGCACAAATTATACCTATAATTGAAAATACTATCGCACTTCCGAGAATAAAAAAGAGCATTTGGATAAATGTTTTAAACGGTTTTGCATCGGAATAACCGCCGACATAACCGACGATTATCGGAAGCATTGCAAGAGAACAGGGCGATATTGACGCCGCAAGCCCGCCGAAAAACGAAAGGGCAAAAAGTATCAAAATGCTTCCCTGCTGCGTAAACAATGCCGCATAATTTTCCATTATTTAAGCTCCTGCAAATATTTTTCCATTTTATCTTTTTCTATTGCACCTTCAATTCTCTGAACCTGCTTACCTTCCGAATTAAGAAGAATAATCGTCGGAACTAAAGTTACGTTATATTTTTTAATCTGCTCCTGATTAAAAGCACTTGAATCCTGAACGGGAATTTCCGTCAAAATAATCTTTTCCTGATATTTCGGGAAAATTTCTTTGAAAATTTTGTTCATAGTCTGGCAGTCAAGACACATTGCGGAGGTAAATTTTACGACCTGCGGTTTACCTGCTTCCGTTGTCTTTGCCGTGGTTGAATTAGACATTGTAAGCATCCAGTATGCAACCAAAGGTATTGCAAATATCAGTGAAATAATAATGATGTTTTTCTTCATAACATATCCTTTCCGTTTTATTTTATCATAAAATAAACAAAAGAATTTCCACGCCCCAGTCGGGTAATTTATAGCAATAAAAAAGCGGGGCAAGCCCGCCTTTTCATTTACTTATCAATTCAACAGCAAGAAGCCAAAGTTTGAGCTTTCAAGCTGTCAGCTTTATCGACTTTTTCCCACGGAACATTGATATCAGAACGTCCCATATGACCGTAAGCCGCCAAAAGCTGATAGAATTTACCGCCGTTTTTAGCGGGTAATCCGCGTAAATCAAACTGGTTGATAATAGCCGCAGGTCTTAAATCGAAGTTTTTATAAACGAGTTTAGAAATTTCATCATCCGAAATTTTGCCTGTACCGAATGTATCAACCATAATCGAAACGGGTTCTGCAACACCTATTGCGTAAGCGAGTTCGATTTCGCATTTATCCGCCAAACCTGCTGCGACAACGTTTTTCGCAACCCATCTTGCCGCATAAGCTGCCGAACGGTCAACTTTTGTTGGGTCTTTACCTGAGAAAGCACCGCCGCCGTGACGTGAATAACCGCCGTAAGTATCAACGATTATTTTACGTCCAGTCAAGCCTGCATCGCCCTGCGGGCCGCCGACGACAAATCTTCCTGACGGGTTAACCAAAATTTTCGTATTGCTGTCAAGTTTGATTTCTTCATTTGCAAAAACAGAGTCAATAACGTATTTTTTGATATCATTTCTGATAATTTCCTGAACTTTGGAGTTATCCGAAATACCGTTTATTTCAGGGTCATGTTGAGTTGAAATCAAAACGGTGTGAATTCTTGAGGGTTTACCGTCAACGTATTCAACCGTAACCTGAGATTTTCCGTCTGGTCTTAAATAATTAACAAGACCTTGTTTTCTTACCTGAGCGAGTCTGTAAGAAAGTTTATGTGCAAGACTGATAGGTAACGGCATTAACTCGGGTGTTTCGTTGCAAGCATATCCGAACATAATACCCTGATCGCCCGCACCGATGTTTTGAGTTTCCGAAAGTGAAGTATCAGCGTTATCAGAGCGTGTTTCGTAAGCTTTGTTAACACCTCCGGCGATATCGCAAGACTGTTCGTCAATACTTGTCAAAACCGCACAAGTTTTGTAATCAAAACCGCCGCCTTCTTCACCGACATAACCGATGTTTTTAATAGTGTTTCTTACAACAGCGGGAATGTCAACGTAACAGTCCGCCGTAATTTCTCCGCACACAAGTGCCATGCCCGTAGTAACCGTTGTTTCCGCCGCAACACGTGCTTGCGGATACTTGGTCAAAAATTCGTCCAAAATTGCGTCTGAGATTTGATCGCAAACTTTGTCGGGGTGTCCTTCCGTAACTGATTCGGAAGTGAATAAAAAGTTTTTTGGTGTCATTTTTTTTCTCCTTAATTTCTATTACATGCCGGTAAGGTTTTTAATTCCGACCCGGCACTTAAAAGTGTACAACAGGAAACATTGAAAAGCAAATATTTTATAAAAAATATTAATTTTTTTTAGTTCTTACCTCTTTGGGTGAAAGGTGAGGTTATTTTTTTTGGGGGGGGGGTAAAAGTGAGAAGTGAAAGGTGAAAAGTGGCAGACTGAGTCTGCACGCAATATATGGTGTTAACGTAAGATTTTTCCTCGCCCCGTCGAATTGACCTTCGTGCGGGAGAGGGAGCAGTTGTGTGAGCGTAAGCGAACTACAAATGCGGGTGAGGGGTCAAATAATTTGGCATTTCGTATGAATAAGCTGGATTGCTTCGCATTCGCTCGCAATGACGTCTGATTTTAAGATTTCATGCTGAGAATTAAACCCACCCCTACCGAAATTTCTAAATTCGCATGCTCATTAAGAAATTTCCCTCTCGCAAAACGATACTTAATCGTTTTTTTGAGAGGGATAGTCCTAAGGACAGATGGGGTGCAGTTTTTGTTGGGGTCGAAACCCCAACTTACAGTTTATTGATGGGTGGAATGATAATTGTTCCACCCATCCTACAAATCTTAATAAAACCTGACCCCTCACCCTAACCCTCTCCCGCAAGGGGAGAGGGGACTAGCTGAGGCATTCACTCGCAATGACAGACTACACCTCACCGTTAGGGGAAGAAGTTAAAGCATTAAGTAAGATACATTAAGCGTTATAAATTCATCGTCAATATCTACTATTGCCCAGCGGATAACGGATTTATCTTTAAGTTGACTTTCAATATAAGTGTTATCAAAGTCTTTTATCTTTTTTATTTTAAAAATTTCCGATGTAATCATTCTACCGTCACCGATTTTGCCAGATTTCTGGGCTGATCAACATCTTTTCCGAGAAATTCGGCAATATAATAAGCTAAAAGCTGCAACGGAATAATTGAAATTATCGGTGAAAACAGCTCTTTCACATCGGGAACTCTGATTATATGTTCAAATAAATCGTTCAATTTTTCATCATTAGAGTTTGTCAGGGCAACCATTCTGGCGTTTCTCGCTTTGGCTTCCTCACTGTTTGACAAAAGTTTTTCATAAACCGAACCGTTCATCAATATTGAAAGCACAGGCATGGTTTCATCAAGCATTGCGATCGGCCCGTGTTTAAGCTCTCCTGCGGGATATCCGGTGGCATTGATATAGCTTATTTCTTTAAGTTTCAATGCACCTTCCAATGCTGTCGGGTAATTAATTCCTCTTGCAATATATATGAAATCTTTCGTTCCCGCATAAATTCTTGCGACTTTTTTAATTTCTTCTTTTCCCGCAAGGATTTGTTCGATTTTTTGCGGAAGCACCATTAATTCGGATTTCAGGGAGGTCAGCGTTGATTTTGCAATACTGTCTTTGATTTCCGACATATAAAGTGCCAGAAGGTAAAACGCCATCAACTGTGCGATGTAAGATTTTGTAGCGGCAACGGAAACCTCAATTCCTGCGTTTACGGGAATTAAGCTGTCGGCTTCTCTTGCCATTGCACTGTCGGGGCGGTTAGTGATAATTAAAATATGTGAACCTCTTGCTTTGGACTGTTTAACTGCAGTCAAAGTATCGGCGGTTTCACCCGACTGCGAAACACCGATAACCAGAGTATGCTCATCGGTTACGGTTTTTCGGTAAATGTATTCGCTCGAAGCTTCAACATCAACCGCAATTCCGCAAAAACTTTCAATAATATATTTTCCGACCATTGCCGCATGCAAAGATGTTCCGCAGGCAATAATTTGTATTCTGTTAAGATTTTTGAGCGTGTCTTTATTCAGCTTAACTTCGTTTAAAATAATGTTTTCGTCAGGTGTATGAAGTCTGCCGACAAGAATATTTCTGATAACATCGGGTTGTTCGTGAATTTCTTTAAGCATAAAATGTTTATAGCCCATTTTGCTTAAAGCAACCGGTTCCCACGGGAGTAATTCGACTTTCGGCTGAACTTTTTCACCTTCGGAGGAAATAATATCCATACTTTCGGGGGTAAGAGCCGCAATTTGATTATCGTTAAGATAAACAGCCTTTTTCGTATGTTTAATAATTGCGGGAACATCGGAGGCTGCGAAATATTCGCCTTCACCTATACCGATAAGCAAGGGTGCGTTGCGTTTTGTGATAACGAGTTTATCTTTGCAGTCGTTGTGCATAACACATAAAGCGTAAGCCCCCTCGATTTCTTGTGCGGCAAGTCTTACGGCTTCGGTTAAATCTTTACATTCCGCATATTTTCTTGCAACAAGGTGTGCAACAGCTTCCGTATCGGTTTGAGAGCGGAAAACACATCCGGTTGAAGTCAATTCTTCACGAAGTTCTTTGTAATTCTCTATAATACCGTTGTGAACAATTACCAAATTCCCGCATGTGCAGGTGTGGGGGTGTGCGTTTAAGACTGTCGGTGCACCGTGTGTTGCCCATCTTATATGACCTATTCCCATCGTTGAAGCTTTAAACTCGTTTTCATGTCCTCTGAGTTCATCACGAAGATTTTGGAGTTTTCCGATCGCTTTATAAACTTTTATATCTTCATCGCACATAACAGCTATTCCCGAAGAATCATATCCTCTGTATTCCAGCTGTTCTAAACCGTCAAGTAAAATGTCAACGACCGATCTGTTACCTACATATCCTACAATTCCGCACATAATTTCCTCTCTCAATGTCTACTAAGAAAATTATAACATTGAAAAATTAAAAATAAAATTTCCTTATAAAAGTTTTACATTTACAAATAAGTTGTACAACACTATTATATAAACAGGCTATAAATAAAAATTATTTTTATGTTATTCTAAAACTATGAAACGGGTTATGTATGTAATTATTGTTCTTGTTCTGGTATTGGCGTTTTGCAGGGCTTGCATAAGGGCTGATGTTCCCGAAGAACAAAAGCCGATACTTCGTTATAAAATTGAGGACGAAAGTACAAGCTATCAGACGGAAAAAAACGTTACAATTAACGGCGTTGATTATCTTGAATCACAGCTTCCGAATGGAAAATTCGGCGGAACATTTGTTACATCAACCATTGGCGAAGGCCCGAAAACATTTAACCCGTTTAACGCAAAAGATAACATTTCATCTGCGATGTCGGAAATTATGTATGACGGACTTGTTACAACCGACCCCGAAACGGGTGAAACAATTCCGAAACTTGCGAAATCATTTACGGTTAACGGATGCGAATACTTAATAAATCTCCGAAAAGGTCTAAAGTGGTCTGACGGTAAGCCGATTACGGCGGATGATGTTGTGTTTACGTGGCAGAATATTATTTTTGACGGTTACGGAAACACTTCAACAAGGGATTCCGTTGTAATTGAGGGAAAACTTCCGACAGTAGAAAAAATTGATGATTATACGGTAAAATTTGTTACACCAAAACCTTTTGCACCGTTTTTAAGAATGCTTTCCTCCCCTATTGCACCAAAACATATTTTTCAAACCGCAGTCAACAGAGGGAAAGAATATTTTGACGGTTTTTTATCAACAAACACCGAGCCGAAAGAGTTTGTAACATCAGGTGCTTTCAGGCTTAAAGAATATGTTCCCGCCCAGCGTGTTGTGTTTGAAAAAAATCCGAATTATTACGTTATAAACAAAAACGGCGAAAAATTGCCGTACCTTGATAAACTTGTCTATCTTATTGTCGGCGATATAAATAATCAGGTTTTGAAATTTGAAGGCGGAGAACTTGATGAGATAAGCCTTCAAGGCTCAAATGTCGCAAGATTTAAAGAAATGGAAAAACATTCCGATTTTAGGGTTTACAATATCGGCCCTGACACAGGCACAATGTACATTGCGATGAATATGAATAATCGTACCGATGAAAACGGAAAATTTTACGTTAACCCGGTCAAACAACGCTGGTTTCAGGATAAAAATTTCCGACAGGCGGTTGATTATGCACTTGACAGAAAAAATATGGTCTTTAATATCGCAAACGGACTTGCAGAACCGCTTTTTACACCTGAAACTTTAAATTCGATTTTTTTGAACAAAAATCTTCCCGCTTACGGCAAAGATATAAAAAAATCGGAAGAATTACTCAAAAAATCAGGATTTCGCCGTGACAAAGCGGGACATCTTGTAGATAAATACGGAAATCATGTTGAATTTGACCTTTACACCAACGCAGGAAACACAGAACGTGAAGCAATAGGAGTTATGGTTAAGCAGGATTTGGAAGATTTGGGAATGAAGGTTAATTTCAAACCCATAGAATTTAATTCGCTTGTAAACAAGCTTATGGCGACACTCGATTGGGATATGGTAATTATGGGCTTTACAGGTTCACCTTTAGAACCGAACGGAGGCAAAAACGTCTGGCTGTCGGACGGAACTTTACACATATTTAACCAGAGGCTTGAAAAAGACTTGAGCAGCAAGCGTTATCCGTTTGAAAACCGCATTGATTACCTTTATAATCAGGGAGCTCTCGCAACAAAATTTGAGGACAGAAAAAAATTCTATGACGAATATCAGGAAATAGTTTACGATGAAAAGCCTTTAATTTACATCTATTCGCCTATAAGAATTGTGGCATTGCGAAACAAATTTAAGAACATATATCCGACGAGTTTGGGCGGAGTTACGCACAATTTAGAGGAAATTTATATAGAGGATAAGTAATGCAGATATTATTATATATATTAAAAAGAATAATTCAGACAATACCGCTTCTAATCATAGTTTCGCTGATAAGTTTCTTTATAATACGCTTATCACCCGTCGATCCTTTGGCGGAATTAAGGCTTAACCCGTCGGTTTCAAAAGAAACGCTTCAAAAAGAAACGGAAAGACTCGGATTAGATAAACCTATAATCGTTCAATACGGCAAATGGGCAAAATCATTTATCAAAGGTGATTTAGGGGTAACTTCAAACGGAGAACGCGTAAGCACAAAGCTTAAAGAACGTATTCCAAACACCCTGCTTTTAACGGTTGTCGTGATATTTTTGTCCTGGATTGTCGGAATACCTTTGGGAATACTTGCAGCGGTAAATTGGAAAACACCGTTTGACAGAATTTTAACCGTTCTCACAAGTATCGGAATGGCAATACCGTCCTTTTTCTTTGCCGTACTGCTTTTGATTTTTGCCGTTAAAACAGGCTGGTTTCCCGTCGGCGGGCTTACAAGTTCAAACTTTTTGGAAATGAGTTTTCCGCAAAAGTTTTGGGACATAACACATCACCTCATTTTACCCGTTACGGTTTTGTTTACGATTTCGCTTGCAGGACTGCAAAGACAAATGAGGGCAAATCTGCTTGACGTGCTGGACGGCGATTATGTTAAATTCGCACGTGCGAAAGGTTTGTCGGAAACAAAAGTTATATTTAAACATGCTTTAAGAAATGCGGTTAATCCGCTTATTACCCTGCTCGGGTTTGAGTTTGCAGGACTTTTAAGCGGTGCGGCTCTCACTGAATACGTGTTTCAATACCCGGGTTTGGGCAGACTTATTTTGGAAGCGGTATTAAAGTCTGATATAAACCTTGTTATGGCGTCTTTAATGATGGGGGCAATAATGCTTATAGCGGGAAATCTAATCGCTGACATACTTTTGATAATTACAGACCCGCGAATTAGAGGAGGACAGGCATGATTAAAGACTTGATTAAACAACTCATGCAAGATAAATTCGCAAGAATTGCACTGATAGTGCTTATCTTAATTTACACGGCTCTTTTGTTCGCAGATTTTATCGCACCTTACACAATAGATTTTTCCGACAGAACAATGGCTTATGTGCCGCCTTCAAAGATTTTTACCATCGACGAAAACGGAAAATTTTCAAAACCTTACACCTACAATTACAAACGTGAATTTGATGATACTGATTTGAAAATTGTTTACACGCTCGACAGAAGTCAAAAACATTACGTAAAGTTTTTTGCAAAAGGTCAGCCATACAAGTTTTTGGGCTTAATTCCAATGAAACGGCATCTGATTACCACGGATAATGACGGAAGGTTGTTTTTGCTCGGTGCGGACATAAACGGCAGGGATGTGTTTTCCAGATTACTGTTCGGCGGAAGAATTTCCATGACAATAGGTTTTCTCGCATTGTTTGTACTTTTCCCTATTGGGCTTTTATACGGCGGTATTGCAGGTTATCTGGGCGGAAAAACAGACATCATTATGATGCGTTTTGCGGAAGCTGTCATGTGTATTCCGAGTTTTTACCTGTTAATAATTCTTGCATCAATTCTGCCCTCGGGCATGACAAGCGTTCAGAGGTTTTTGCTTATCGTAATAATTCTTGCTCTAATCGGTTGGGCGGGATTTGCCAGAGTTGTCAGAGGAATGGTTTTATCAATAAAAAATCAGGAATACGTTCAGGCGGCAAAGTCCATAGGTGCATCACGCCTGAGAATTATCGTAAAACACATCCTTCCGCAGACTACAAGCTTTGTAATCGTTGCAATGACACTGTCTGTGCCTTCTTATATTCTCTCGGAATCGGGATTATCATTCTTGGGACTCGGAATTCAACAGCCTGATGCAAGTTGGGGAAATATGCTCAAAGAAGCTCAGGAGTACACAAATATTATCTACCGTCCGTGGCTTTTGACTCCGGGATTTTTAATTTTTGTTGCCGTGTTGGCATTTAATCTTATTGGTGATACAATAAGAGATGTTCTTGATCCGAAAAGTAAGGTTAGGTAAATGGAAAATATGCTGGATTATTCAATGTTTTTGAGAATTTTTTGTGCAATACTGCTTGGATTTTGCATAGGTTTGGAACGTGAAATGACAAACAAGTATGCGGGGTTGCGTACAAATATTCTTGTCTGCCTCGGTGCGTGTTTATTTACAATAATTTCTATATACGGTTTTCCCGAAGTTTCCGTAAGCGGAGATGAACTCGGAACTCGAGATACGGCACGTGTTGCGGCACAAGTTTTAACAGGTATCGGTTTTATAGGCGGCGGAACAGTTTTAAGACATGGAGCGAATGTCTTTGGACTGACTACCGCGGCAACTCTCTGGATATCAGCCGCAATAGGTATGGCATGCGGTGCGGGCATGTTCTCTATTGCTATCGCAGGAACCGTTCTTTCTATAATAACTCTCGTTTCGGTAAGAGTTTTTGAAAAAAGCGTTCTGATTTCAAGCACAAAAAACACCAAACGACTTAAACTCAACATTTCATGCCAGCATGAAAAAGCCGATAATATCTATAATTACATAATTGAAAATTACGGACACCTGAGAGAAATTACCAAAAAACTGAACAAACAGGACGACAGCCTTACAAAAATTACGGTAATTCTTGATTTATCAGGCAAAAGACCAATTCAGAGCATGTATAAAACTTTCCAAAAACTTGAAGGTATCGAATCCATTTCAATTCAGGAATTTACCGAATAAATTTAAAACAAATTCAACTGTTCCTGCTTTGCAAAGTGTTTTTCAAGATATGTTTTGCGATGATAAGGCGAAAGCCCGTATTTGTCAATAGCTTCAAGATGTTCTTTCGTTAAATATCCGTTGTTTTTATCCCAACCGTATTGAGGATATTTTTCATGAAGCTCTTTCATATACCTGTCACGTTCAACTTTAGCAATAATACTTGCAGCAGCTATAGATGCCGAACGCCCGTCACCCTTGATTACGTATTTTTGTGAAAACGGTAAATCACGTATCTGAAAAGACCCGTCTACCAAAACCATTAATTTGTCATAATCAATGTTTATTTCAACATCCTCAACCGCCATTTTCATCGCCGTCAGCGAAGCATATAATATATTCATCCGCTCAATTTCCTCAACATCAATGGCTACGGTCGAATTAACCGTTTCATTTTTAATGATTTCATAAAGTTCTTCACGATGCTTTTTGGAAACCTTTTTACTGTCGTTTAAATTCACAAGACTTTCGATTAATTCTTTACTTCTTTTGTTAAAGCAAACCGCACTTGCAAAAACCGCTCCTACAGCTGAGCCTCTGCCTGCCTCATCAGTTCCGATAACAGTTCGTTTCTGATTATAATCAAACGTAAAAAGCTGTATAACGGGTGAATCAACCGTGAGCTTTGTTTTAAGCTTTCTGCTTGCCTTTTTGTTCCGGCTTTTTATTAACTTTTCATCACACATCGGTTCATGCCCGAACTTATTTCTCGTATCCATCACACCTCATCCAAAATAAATTTTCCGATTCTGCCTTCTCTAAAATCCTTCAAAACGTAAGCCGATGTCCTTGCAATATCGGCTTTCGCCCCTTTAATCAGCCAGTTACGTGCTGATGCAATATCTTCAAGCGAAATATTTTCAATTCCGTAAAACTCTTTAAGCTGTTTTGCATACTTATTTTCAAGCGTCAAAAGAAGTTCTCTTGCGATAACCTCATTGGAATAAGCATTTTCGGAAACCGAATTTACAAACGCAAGCTTTCTTGCCCGAATCTGATTTTCCTGTTTCATCGGAATAATTCCGGGAGTATCAAGCAAATCAAGCTGAGGATTAATTCTTACCCACTGCTGCTGTCGTGTAACACCCGCCTTTGCGCCCGTTTTCGCTTTTGAAGATTTGGTTAATTTGTTTATAATACTTGATTTTCCGACATTAGGCATCCCGACAACCATAACCCTTGCCGGTCGGCGTAAAAGCCCTTTTTGAATTAACGCCTGAATTTTCGGTTCTGCAAGCTCTGCCGCTTTTTTTACGACCAAATTCAAGTCTTTAGAGCTTTTCGCATCGGTTTTTAAAACGGGAAAACCAGTCTTATCCTCTATCAGCTTAACAAAAACATTCAGTTCGTCATAATTAGTAAGATCGGCTTTGTTAAGCAAAATTAAACGGGGCTTTTCACCTAAAAGCCCCGCAATATTATCATAACTGCTTGATATCGGTAATCTCGCATCAACGACTTCAATAACGGCATCCACCAAAGAAAGCTGTTCTTTAAGTTTTTTTTCGGCTTTCGCAATATGCCCGGGATACCAGTGAATATGAAGTTTATCTTTTTTCAATTTTTTCCTTGATACGAGTTGCTTTACCTGAGCGTTCTCTCAAGTAGTAAAGTTTAGAACGTCTTACATCACCTTTTCTCAACACGTTAATTTTTTCAATTCTCGGAGAATTAAGTAAAAATACACGTTCAACGCCGACACCTTGGAACACTTTTCTTACGGTAATTGTTTTATTAACACCTGAACCGTGTTTTTTAATAACAGTACCTTCAAAAGCCTGTGTTCTTTCTTTGTTACCTTCAATAATTCTTACAAAAACCTTAACCGTGTCACCCGGATTGCATTCGGGAAGGTTTTCTCTCAAATATGTTTTTTCCAAATCATCAATAATAGGGTTCATTTTTGTTTTTCCTTTATATTTATATTTCGTTAATAAATCGGTGCTTCCACAAACACACCTTACACGCTAAACAATCGTAAACCAAATATTTTTAAATTGCAAGCAGGTTTTAAGATTTCGTAATATATTTAAAAGATAAATGATATATTTGAAAATTTTTTGTTATTAAAAATTTTAAGCATAGCTTAATCAAACTTAAAGTTATACTATTGAACGATTGACTTTTAGGTAATAATCGTAAATAATGTAAATACGTCGAGACTGCGTCGTTTTTGCAGGATTGAGTGAAAACTCAGCTCGACGTCTTTTTATTTAGTTCCATGTCGATTTTGGATTTTTGATTATTCCATAACCATCAATGTTTCCATTTTTTGGATTTGTTCTTATTGAATCTTTTATAAGATTAAAAAACTTATCATCATTGTTTTCAAATTTTCTATAAATTGCACCAGCAATCATATCAGCATATTGAATGCCTGTACTCAAATTTGAAGGTGCAATAAATAACCCCTCTATTATATTATCATAACTGGAATAGACATTCTCTTTTGAATCTATTAAACTTGCGTGAACATTTCTTAATTTTTGATCGTCTTGTGGACCTCTATGATCACATACAATTATTCCATTTACTTTATTTCCAACAGTTCGAGTTAAATCTTGCAAATAATATTGAAATCTTTCGGATAATCGTTTATATGAATTAGCGTATAAATCGTCGATATTGTTTATGTAAGCGGTATTATATGCACTGTCAACATTTGTAACCACACTAATAATTTTTACGGATTTATATTTTGTAATGTTGTAAAATAATTCTTTTCGTAAATTTTCTTTCTGCTCTGCAGAAAGATGTCGAATTGTATTTTCTTCGTCTTTATTGTTAGGTGCAAAATATCTCCATTTTATTTCATGGTTTATTTTATATTTTTGCTTAATTTGTTTTAATTCATTATTAATTTCATGCCAATGATTTTCCGGAATAGATAATCCGCCAAGCACAAAATACTTTGAGTGTTTCTTATTTGGCGGCGGTACTGTACCTGATTCATCAATAAAAAAGATTTGCATACAAACTCCTTTTTATATATCCTAACATAAAAAAGATTAAAAAAAGATGGTACTGCGTACCATCCTTTTTTTTGGGCATGAAGAGACTCGTCTTGGATTTGCTCCACGCTCACAGAGTTTCGCATCTGTGGCTTTGCCACATTTATGCTCAATCTGTTCGCTATCCGGACTCGTTACACTCCGTCCGTCCGCAAATCCGCCGAACTCCAAAAAGAATTCTCGTCACGCTCAATACGAAATCAGAGGTGATAGGACTGACCTATCACCTCTGATTTGGGCATGAAGAGACTCGAACTCCCACGCGTTAGCACTAGTTCCTAAGACTAGCGTGTCTACCATTCCACCACATGCCCTTAGTTGTCAAATCGGCTTCGCCGAGGCGTGTCTACCACCTCTCGCAAACGATACTTAATCGTTTGCTCGGCAGAGTACCACATGCCCTTAGTTGTCAAATCGGCTTCGCCGAGGCGTGTCTACCACCTCTCGCAAACGATACTTAATCGTTTGCTCGGCAGAGTACCACATGCCCTTAGTTGTAAATCGGCTTCGCCGAGGCGTGCCTACCACCTCTCGCAAACGATACTTAACCGTTTGCTCGGCAGAGTACCACATGCCCGTATGAAGTTGTCAAATTCACATCAGGTATGTCTAATCTATACCGAACAAGCTTTATTGTCAAGAGTTTTTGTCCATTCGCTCAGGATGTGCGGAATTCGACAGTATTATCTCGTAATACTCGTTCTTGTCAATATTGACACCCATTGTCTTCGGATTTGCAAATTCCTTTTTCTTTTTTTTATTTAATAATTTTTTGTAATCCCCTGACATCGTTTATTCCGTAAATCGCTTTTCTATAAATATTTCACCGTTTCTTTCAGTTCAAGGCGTTCTGCATGACGGGGTGAAGGTGCTAAATCAGGATAACCTACAGGCAAAAGTGCAACAGGAACAATATTTTCAGGCAATTCAAATGTTTCAGACACAACTTTCGGGTCGAAATACCCTACCCATGTAGCTCCCAACCCTAAATTTGCCACCTCAAGCATCATGTGTGTTGTTACGATACTTGCATCCACAATTCCCATATCCCTGCCGCTAAACGGATTTTTCCAGCTTTTTTCCGTGTCATAACAGATTAAAAACACAACCGATGCGTTAAAATGATACGGCGTAACGTTTTTAAGCTTTGCAACAGCCTCATCGCTTTTTATAACAAAAATTCTCTGCGGCTGATTATTAACCGCAGTCGGTGCAAGCCGACCGGCTTGTAAAATAAGGTCAATTTTTTCATCCTCAACCTTTTGTGCGGTAAACTTTCTGACAGAATATCTTTCTTTAAATAAGTTAATCAAATCCATATAAAAACTCCTTTCGATAGAATTGTAACATAAAAATACAAAATCAAAAATTACACCTAATTATAATGCCGCAAATATTATACTAATCATCAACCAGTTTAAAGTCTTTGGGTAAATTACTTTCAACTTCTTTGATAAAATCTGAAAAAGGTATCCCAAAAGCATTTGCCAATTTCCAAAGTGTCGTAATTTGCACATCTCTTTTACCTTTTTCCAAATTCATTATTGAACTTCCCGAAATATCATATTCATACCCGAGCAGTAATATTCCTTTATTCTTCTTGAGTCTTTTTTCTTTAATCAATTTTCCGATAACACGTAAAAGTTCTTCTTTTTTTACAATATTAGTTTTTCTAACGTAAGACATATTGACAATCATAATAAGATATGCTAAATTAGATATGTCTTATTAAATATATCTTAAAAAATATGGAGGGCATATGGATTTTACTGACACTAATTTTGACGTGAATAAGAAATCAGCATTTACGCTTGCGGAAACTCTTATAACTTTAGGTATCATCGGTGTTATAGCAGCTCTAGCACTGCCTGCAATAATAAACAATTATAAAAATGAACTGTTAAAAACAGCTTTGAAAAAAAATGCAACAGTTATTTCTCAAGCTGTACAAATGATGTTTACAGATTTAAATATTGACTACAGCCCGAATTACATTAGGGCAGCTGAATTACATCCTAAGCTTATACCATATCTCAAATATGCAAATGCTTGTAAAAGCGAAAGTGACTTGAATTGTCATAATTGTATCGAACAAACTGATATGAACTATATGACTTTTAACGGTAAAAAAAGTACTATAAGGAGATTTCTGGACGACGGACAAATAATGCTTGCAGACGGTAGTATGATTTTTATGGAAAATGCCGATTTAAACATTGACTACTATAAAGATAACAATAATAAATTTGACGGAATAGAAAATGCAAAATTGTTATTAATATCAGTTGACGTAAACGGATATTCAAAAGCCCCTAACAGGCTCGGGCATGATTTATTTACATTTCAGATTACACAAAAGGGATTACAACCGATGGGTGCAGAAGGAACTCTATTTACAAACGATGAAACATATTGTTCAAACAGCAGCACCAGTGAATACAACGGGATATCTTGTACATACAAAGCATTACAAGAAAAAGATTATTTCAAAAATTTACGTTGATTTGTGCTAAAATACTTTTATGCAAAGGAATGATATTCTTACTTTAACCATCGATAAAATATCAAATTTAGGTACGGGAATAGCGAAATTTGACGGAGAAGTTATTTTTGTGAGCGGAAGTTGCCCTGATGATGTGGTTAAAGCAAAAATCAATAAAGTTTCAAAAAATTATGCGGAAGCTGAAACAGTCGAGGTTTTATCGCCTTCCGGACACAGGATTCAACCTTTCTGTCCGATGCAAAAGGTTTGCGGGTCTTGTCAAATGCAGTTTATTGATTACGAATATCAGCTTGAATTAAAAAGACAAATCGTGCAAGATACCATGAAAAAAATCGGCGGGCTTGATATTGAAATTCCAAAACCTGTTCCTTCTCCAAAAATCAGAAATTACAGGTATAAAGTTCAGTATCCCGTTGTTCAAAAGCCTTCGGGGAGAATAATTGCAGGCTATTATAAACCGCAAAGTCACGAATGTGTTAATATAAAATACTGTCCGATACAACCTCAAATTTGCGATGAAATTATTGAATTTATAAGAGAAAAAGCTCCTGAATATGACATTACGGGTTATGACGAAAAAACTTACGGCGGAATGCTCAGGCATGTTGTTATAAGATGCAGTGAATATTCGGAAGAAAACCTTGTTACGCTGGTTTTAAATTCCGAAAATGTATCGAAGAATATCAAAGATTTTGCAAAAGCGATTAAAAACGGGTTTGATAAGGTTAGCGGAGTATGCGTTAATTTCAACCCCAAAAAGACAAACGTCATTTTCGGAGAAAAAACTCAATGTCTGCTTGGAAAAGATTACATTGAAGAAAAAATTATTGATAAAATCTTTAAAATCGGGGCTGACACATTTTTTCAGGTAAATCCGTCAAGTGCGGAAAATATTTTCAAAGCCGTAAAAGATGAAGTTTCAAGATTTGAAAATCCGAAGGTTTTGGATGCTTACGCAGGAATTGCAACATTCGGAATTGTCGTCAGTGATTATGCAAAAGAGGTTGTCAGCGTGGAAGAAAACGAAGCTTCAATTTCAATGGCAAAAGATGTGTTAATTCAAAACAATATTAAAAATGTGAAATTATACGCCCAAGATACCCTGAAATATTTGAAATCCTGCGGGCGTAAATTTGATATAACAATTCTTGACCCTCCAAGAAAAGGGTGTACACGGGAGGTTTTGGATGAAACATTGACTCACACAAAAACCGAAATTATTTACGTAAGCTGTAACCCCTCCACGCTTGCAAGGGATTTGAAATATTTATGCGAAAAAGGTTGTAAAGTCAAAAACATTCAGCCATACGATATGTTCTGCCATACTTATCACATTGAAAACGTATCAATTATTAGCGTTTAACAGATTTTTTATATCGTTTTCGTAGTTATATCTCTTTATTGTTTGAGATAAACCTTCCTGCATATCTGCCAATATTTGCATATCATCTTTTGCATTTTTAGCTAAGAGCCGTTTTGCGACCAGTGACGATGCGGTTTTCTTCAATTCCGAATAGTAGTCAGAAAGAGCAGTTCTCAAACCTCTGAAATAACTGTTGAACAAGTTTTTATCACATTCACC
This sequence comes from Candidatus Gastranaerophilales bacterium, assembly GCA_947624975.1. GTDB lineage: Bacteria > Cyanobacteriota > Vampirovibrionia > Gastranaerophilales > Gastranaerophilaceae > Stercorousia. Next base: position 5,462 of record CANQMP010000006.1, on the reverse strand, counting down.
GAAAGTAATGGGCAATTCTTCATTAATACCGTACAAATCTTTGTTTTTAGCATTAAGGAACAACTTTTCGGAAACTTTTCCCCTGAACATAAGTTTGATTAAATCCATGTATCTGTTAGCTTTTTTGGAATTCACACTGGCATCATCAAAACTTGCATGTAATTTTTCAAAATTTCTGATGTGCTTATAAACATGTTCATATTCCTGATGCTTTGCTGATGAGTATTCCGGCCCGAAAAGAACTATGAGCTCGTGTTGAATAGGAGCTTTCTTTTTGTCAAAATCTCTGACAAAGCGGATTTGAATATCTTCATACCCTGATTTTTGGGGATTACCGATACAATAACGGTATTTAGGGTTTAGTTTATGAGCCTGAGAGGCAGCATCTTCAAGCCTGATATCCAAATCGGGAACATTAATATATATACTGTCGGATTTTTCGGCTTCTAACGCATTTGGTTTAAAACCTCTTTTTATCAAATCATTCATGGGCATTTCGGTTTTAGCGACGACATAACCGCGCTGCTCCATCTCCGGAAGGAGCTTATTATTCAGTTTTTCTAAATCATACAAGTCATTGCAAAAAATTGTCGCCCTAATTGTATCGGGAACTTTAAATTTTCCTGAGCGGACAATTTTGCTTGTGTAAGACTGCGGGGATTTAACCGGATGCTTTTCGCAATAAGCTCTGTCCATAGAAAAACCCTCATCTTTTAATTTGTTAACAACGGATTCCAAAACGTCAAGATATGTTGTTGCAATACGTTTAAGACGCGGAGTTTGCAGGGCAAGAGAGGCTTCCATATAATCAGCCAATGTATTTCCGACATTTGAATATCTTCCGCTAAAAGAAACTGTATCACGGTTCAAATCTGTAAGATTTGAACTCGTAACAGGTCTGTTACGCTTAATATCAGCTTTGTTTGAATAAGATATAATTTTTGGGGTTAAAAATTGTATATTCATTAATTTACCTTTCCTTATTTATATAAAACACCTGAAAAAAATTTTGATATAAAATCAGAGAAAATACAAAAAATTGTAACATTAATTTACATTAACATTTTTTTGTCATGCAGCTTTGTTTGTATTAAAATATTGTGGTATTAAAAATAGCGTATTTTAAATAAGGAGGTTATTAAATTATGTCCGGAAAGACTATTACAGTAGACGGAAACTACGCTGCCGCACACGTTGCGTATGCATTAAGCGAAGTGTCGGCGATTTATCCCATCACTCCTTCATCTACAATGGGTGAATGGGTAGATGAATGGGCTTCACAGCACAAGAAGAACATTTGGGGTCAGGAAGTAAAAGTTGCCGAAATGCAATCGGAAGCAGGTGCCGCAGGTGCGGTTCACGGATCATTGGTGGCAGGTTCGCTGACTTCAACATACACGGCATCACAGGGATTACTTTTGATGATTCCCGTTATGCATAAAGCGGCAGGTGAAATGTTACCGCACGTAATTCACGTATCTGCTCGTGCATTGGCGGCTCAATCACTTGCTATATTCGGGGATCACACTGACGTTATGGGATGCCGTAATACAGGTTACGCAATGTTAGCCGCTAACTCGGTTCAGGAAGAAATGGATATGGCTTTGGTCGCGCATCTTTCGACTTACAAGGCTAAAGTTCCTTTCTTGCAGTTCTTTGACGGCTTCAGAACTTCGCATGAAGTTCACAAAATTGAAGAAATTTCGTATGACGATATCGCTTCACTTGTTGAACCTCAATACATTGAAGAATTCAGAAAACGTGCATTACGTCCTGAAGCTCCGGTTTGTAAAGTCGGCGCACAAAACACCGATGTTTACTTCCAGGGCAGAGAAACAGTTAACAAATACTATGAAGCAGTTCCCGATATCGTTCAGGAATATATGGACAAAGTTGCAAAAGTTACGGGCAGACAGTATCATCCGTTTGATTATGTAGGTGCGGCAGACGCAACTGATGTTATCGTAGCAATCGGTTCTTCCTGCGAAACTATCGAAGAAACGATCGAATACCTGAACAGCAAACAGGGTAAAAAATACGGTTTGGTTAAGGTTAGACTTTACAGACCGTTTGATGTTAAACGCTTCAACGAAGCTTTACCGAAATCGGTTAAACGTATTGCAGTTATCGACAGAACAAAAGAACCCGGTTCTATCGGTGAACCTTTGTACCTTGATGTTGTAGCGGCAATAGAAAACAAAGATGTAAGAGTAATCGGCGGCAGATACGGTTTATCTTCAAAAGAATTTACTCCGTCAATGGTTTATGCGATTTACAAACATCTTGAAAACAACGGTTTCCACGGATTTACCGTAGGTATTGACGATGACGTTACAAATAAATCTTTAAAAATTGAAGAACATATCGTAACAGAACCCGAAGGAACAACAAACTGTATGTTCTGGGGGCTTGGTTCAGACGGTACCGTAGGTGCTAACAAAAACTCTATTAAAATTATCGGTCAATACACAAACAAAGATGCTCAGGCATACTTTGCTTATGACTCAAAGAAATCATTCGGTGTAACCGTTTCTCACCTGAGATTTGGCGATAAACCGATTAAATCAACTTACCTTATTACCGCTCCGGATTTCGTATCCTGCTCGGCTCACGCATACATCGGCAGATACGATATGTTAAGAGGCATAAAACAGGGCGGTACATTCCTGCTTAACAGTCCGTGGTCTAAGGATGAGGCATTCTCACACCTTACAAGAGAAATGCAGGAAACAATTATCAACAACAAAATCAAATTCTATAACGTTGATGCCGAAAAGCTTATCAAGGAACAACCTGGATTAAGAGGAAAAGGCGCAAACACCGTAATGATGGTTGCATACTTCAAAGTTTCTGGAATTATTCCGTTTGAACAAGCACTTGAAGGTATGAGAGAAATGACTAAGAAAACCTTCAAGAAAAAAGGCGATGACGTTGTAAATATGAACTTAGCACTTATTGATGCAGCGGTTAACGCAACGGAAGAAGTTACCGTTCCGTCATCTCTGTCAGGCGTTTGCTCTGCAAATGAAGTAAAACTTATACCCGACGATGCATCCGATTTCGCTAAGAAAATCATTGAACCTTCAATGAGATTAAAAGGCGATGACATTCCCGTTTCCGCTATGTCAAATGACGGTGTAATTCCGACGGGAACAGCTTGCCTTGAAAAACGCGGTATCGCACCTCGAGTTCCTCATTGGAATTCACAAAACTGTATTCAGTGCGGAATTTGTGCATCTGCATGTCCGCACGCAGCTATCAGAACTAAATTAATTGAAGCCGACAACCTTAAAAATGCACCTGCAAACTTCACAACAGTTGATGCAAGACCCGGCGACGGCGAAAAATTCAAAGTTCAGGTATACTGCAAAGATTGTACAGGCTGCGGAGTTTGTGTTGACCAGTGTCCAGCTAACAAGAACCCTGAAAAACAAGCTCTTACATGGTCGTCAATCGAAAAAGAAGAAGAACTTTGCGAATCGGTTAACGAGAAATTCTTTGATGAATTACCTGACAACGTGATGGGCAAAAACACTACCAAAACGATTAAGGGTGCAATGCTCAGAAAACCGTTGTTTGAATTCTCCGGAGCTTGTGCAGGATGCGGTGAAACACCTTATGTAAAACTCGTTTCACAACTTTTCGGTGAAAACGCTATCGTTGCAAACGCAACAGGATGTTCATCAATTTACTCGGGTACATTCCCGACAATTCCTTACACTAAAACAAAAGAAGGCAGAGGCCCCGCTTGGGCAAACTCCTTGTTTGAAGATAACGCTGAATTCGGTTTCGGTATGAGATTAGCGGTTGATTCCAACAGAACAACCTTGAAAGATTATGCCGAAAAAGTTATCGCTGATGAAAAAGCTCCGGCTGATTTGAAAGAAGCTTTAACGGAAGCTCTCTCACACTGGGATAACTCAAAAACCGATGAAGCGGTAAAAGCTCAAACTAAAGCAAAAGAAGTTCTTGCAAAATACGCAGACTGCGGATGTCCCAATGTCGCAAAGGTTAGAGAACTTCAAGACTACTTCACCGATAAATCAATATGGATAATAGGCGGTGACGGATGGGCAAACGACATCGGTTACGGCGGTATTGACCACGTTCTTGCACAGAACAGAAACATCAATATCCTCGTACTTGACACCGAAGTTTACTCAAATACAGGCGGTCAGGCATCCAAATCGACTCCGACGGGTGCGGTCGCAAAATTCGCAACAGGCGGAAAGAGAACATATAAGAAGAATATGGGCTTGATGAGTATGTCTTACGGCTATGTATACGTTGCATCAGTGGCATTGGGTGCAGACAGAGGTCAAACTCTTAAAGCGTTCCAGGAAGCTGAAAGCTACAACGGACCGTCAATAATCTTTGCTTACGCACCTTGTATCGCACACGGTATTGATATGAGCAAAACTCAAACGGAACAGAAACGTGCGGTTGAAGCAGGATATTATCCGCTTTACAGATATAATCCGGCGAATGAACAACCGTTCAGTTGGGATGCTAAAGAGCCGAAAGAGAATTATCAGGACTTCATCAGATCGGAAGGACGTTACAAATCACTTTTGAAAACGAACCCCGAAGCTGCGGAAGCTCTGTATACTCAGGCAGAACAAGATGCCGCAAATCGCATGGCAATGTTCAAAGCGGTAGGTGAACTGGTTAAATAAAAACAAGTTCAAACATCAGAAAGAAGACGGGATTTTATATCCCGTCTTTTTTAGGTGAAAAGTGAGACGTGAAAGGTGGCAGGCTGAGCCTGCACGCAATATATGGTGTTAACGTGAGATTTTTCCTCATCCCTTGCATAAAAATTCCCTCTCCCCGTCGAATTGACCTTCGTGCGGGAGAGGGTTAGGGTGAGGGGTCAAATAAATAAGCACTTCGTGCAAATTAAAAGGCTGGATTGCTTCGCATTCGCTCGCAATGACAGTCTTACTCCCTCCCTTTTCAAGGGAGGGATGGGGTGGGTTAAAAAAGCACCGACGGCGGAGAATCCGCCGTCGGGCTGTATTTTCCAGAAAGGAATTTGAAAGATTTATTACTCTACACAAACAACCACATTATCAGATTAGCTACCTGAGCAGAGCACTTGGTAGAGGCCGGTCTTGCAGTCGTAGTCCGTGTGTCCATTGCCGAAACGGACAACGTACGCGTTGTAGGTGCCGTTCTCGGAAGACGACCAAAACCAGCCGCTTAGAGAAACACCAGCAGAAGTTGCATCACTTTTGTTGCCATATAACGTCTGTAATTCACCACTGGTTGGTAGTTTCATGCCCATCTCTGCACATGCCTTCATTGCACCCGCCCAATAATCGTTTATATAGCTTGACCCACTGCCACAATAAGTCTTGTAATCTTCAGTTGATGAAGCTGAACTTGAACAATTTATGGCATTGTAATCTGTTCCTAAGTAACATACGCTTTTACCGCTCAACTCAAATTCTTTTCCAGTA
>CANQMP010000005.1 GCA_947624975.1 Candidatus Gastranaerophilales bacterium | reverse complement strand
ATTTTTTAAAAAATTTTAAAAATTCTTAATAAAATCTGACCCCTCACCCTAACCCTCTCCCGCAGGGGGAGAGGGAACTAACTCACCCCTGTCCCCCCTCCCTTACAAAGGGAGGGGAAAAAACTGTACCCCACCCTGCCCTCCCCATTAGGGGAGGGTGAATAATTACAGCACTGCGTGCGAAATTATAGGCTGGATTGCTTCGCATACGCTCGCAATGACGGTTTACCCTTCACTCTAGCCATCTCCCGCAGGGGGAGAGGGAATTAACCCACTCCCTCCCTTCCTTATAAAGGGAGGGGAAAACCGCACCCCAACCTAACCGAAATTTCTAAATTCGCATGGCTCGTTAAGGTATAAAAATAATTAATTTTTTATTAATCAAAAACACAAAAATGTTTTTTTGTTTTATAATCTTATTGTTGAATAATTAAAAAGGAGAAAAATTATGTCCAGAAAACCTATTATTGCCGGAAACTGGAAAATGAATTTGCTTAAATCAGAAGCTAAATCAGTTTTTGAAGGCATTAAAGACTTCGTAAAAGATTACTCGGCAACAGAATTGCCGACTATCGTTATCGCACCGGTATTTACGTCAATTTCGTCCGTAGAATCAGTTAAATGCGACTGCGGATGCTGCGGTACAAAAATCGCCGTTGCAGGGCAAAATTGCCACTGGGAAAGTTCAGGAGCTTACACTGGCGAAATTTCCGTGGAAATGCTTAAAGATGCAGGCTGTGATTACGTTATTATCGGTCACTCCGAAAGACGCCAGTACTTCTCTGAAACTGATGAAATGATTAACAAAAAAGCCAAAGCAATCCTTGCAGGCGGCTTAATCCCGATTATCTGCTGCGGCGAAACCCTTGAACAAAGAGAATCAGGAATTACCGACAGCTGGATTTCAGGACAAATCAAAGCAGCACTTCAAGGAATTTCCGCTGAAGATATCGCTAAATCAGTTATCGCTTATGAACCTATTTGGGCTATCGGAACAGGCAAAACCTGCGATGCAGACGAAGCTAACAGAGTTATTGCAATGATTAGAAGCGTTGTTAAAGAAGTTGCAGGAAGCGATGCGGCTGATTCTATCAGAATTCTTTACGGCGGCTCGGTTAAACCCTCCACTATCGAAGAACAAATGTCTAAATCAGACATCGACGGCGCGTTGGTCGGCGGTGCATCGCTTAAAGCCGAAAGCTTTAACGAAATTATCGCAAACACAATGAAAGTCGCTTGCGGTGTGTAATTAAAACAATATATAAAAAAAAGAGGTCACAAATCGTATCCGATATGACCTCTTTTTTTACGGCTTTGTAACAACCATTTCACAATTTTTACAGTAAAATTTCAACGGATAACGAACACCTTTTTCATCAACAAGTATAAGGTTTTTAGGCGATTTACACATCCCAAAAGCGTATTTCAAACAGTGCTTTGTCCGCATAAGTTCAACGGCATGCCCAGAACTTTCAAAAGATTTTTCCAAAACCTCACTTCCGCAATTTTCGTAAAACTCTCTTGCCGTGTTATTATGAATATTCGCCCTGTAATCAAGTTTTTCGGCGGGAAATTTCGCGTATTTGAGAGGTTTTTGAAGTTTTTTGGGATAATTTTTTAAACGTTCGCTCATAAGTTCAGCCAAAATTTTTCTGCGGATTTCGTTAACGTTGGAAACGGGCATGAACGGGACTTCGCAGTCAATTTTTATATCTTGTACGTAAAAATCGCTCTCACCTGTTTTGCAAAGCTGATTTTCGAAATTTTCACGCATTTTTTGCGGATTTTTTGCCGTTTCACCGCTGATATCCATTGTGACGGAATTTCCGTCCTCATCTTCCGCCGTCAACCGAGATTCTGAAAAATTAAATCTGACTCCGATTTGCCTTTTAATCTTTGAATTAGAAAGTTTTTTATTAAATTCGGCATCAAAATTTCTGTAAACCGTTATGCCTTCATAAATTCCGTCCATTTTATTCGGATAAATTTTTTCGCCTTCCACTCTGTTTACAAGACATCCATGCCCGTCAAAATAAAGCCCGTCCTGCACATTCAACCTCGCACCTTTAATCGTAAACCAATTTGAGCCGACATCAGATATCTTGCCGAGCTTTTCGCCGATGGATTTAGGCGTTTCAAAGTTAAAACAGTCGCTGCGTCCGTTCAAAAAATAATCGGTAAACCCGCGGTTAAAACTCTTTGAAAGATTCGGTTCAAAATCGCTGAACACTTTGCCTGATGAGGTTTTGAGAGCGAATTTGTCTATTTCGTTTCTGTAAAAAAGTGTTACATTTTTTACATAATTTTCATCTTTAAGCCTGCCTTCGATTTTAAAGGATTTGACACCTGCGTCAACAAGATTTTTCAAATGTTTTGAGGCATTGAAATCCTTTAAACTCAATAGGTATTTATCTTTTGCAATGAATTTGCCTGTATCGTCAACCAGTGAATATTTTTTACGGCATGCTTGTGCGCACTCTCCTCTGTTAGCAGAACGTCCGCCGATAAATGCACTCATATAGCATTGTCCGCTGTACGATACGCACAACGCACCGTGAATAAATGTTTCTATTTCCGCATTAACGGAATTACAAATTGTTTTAATATCGTCAACCGAGAGTTCTCTTGCCAAAATTACACGAGAAACGCCCATATTATCAAAAAATTTCACCTTTGAAAGTGTTCGATTATCGCACTGAGTGCTTGCATGGATTTCAACGGGCGGAAGTTTACCGTCAACAGCCGATTTCAAAATTCCCATGTCCTGTACAATTATTGCATCAACGCCTATATCGTAAAGTTTTCGGATTAAATTTTGTGCCTCAATAAGTTCGACATCCGTCAAAATCGTGTTGATGGTAACATGCACTCTCACGTAGAATTTGTGTGCATAATTAACGATTTGTTGAATATCTTCAAGCGAGTTTCCCGCATTTTTTCTTGCGCCGAAAAATGATGCCCCGATATACAAAGCATCACAGCCTGAATTTACGGCGGCGAATGCGGTGTTTTTATCTTTTGCGGGAGATAGTAACTCGACTTTTTTCATAAATCTATTATAATACAAAAGGGACACCTATGAAGGTGTCCCTTAATGCTTAACTCAAAAAAACTATTTTTTGTTAACAACTTCTTTGAATTTTTTGCCGGCAGAGAAAGCAGGAACTGTTCTTGCAGGGATTTTAAGTTCTTTACCTGTTTGAGGGTTTCTGCCTGTTCTTGCAGCTCTTTTTCTTGCTTCAAATGTTCCGAAGCCAACCAAAGTAACTTTTTTACCTTTAGAAACTGTTTTTTCGATAGTTTCGATTAATGCGCTCAAAACTTCTGCAGCTTCTCTCTGAGTTACGCTTGATTTTTTTGAGATTTCTTGTACTAATTCTTCTTTGTTCATGTTAAAACTCCTTTTATTATGTACATGCTTTATTATAGCGGAATTTTTTTTTATGGCAAGTATTTTTACGTTTTTTAACAATTTTTTACCAATAAAACATCCTTTTGGATGAAATTTTTAACAAAAAGTAACGAAACACAAGCATTTTTAAGCCGACGGAAATAATTTTTGCTATAATATTAATTATGAAAGAGAGAATTCTTTTATTTACAATAGTTTTTGGGCTGGGAGTATTTATTTATATATTCCAAAGTTATTTTAATACCGTATGGGGACTTGCGCTTTTATGCACATTCATGTTTATTTACGCAATGTTCATGAATCTTTCTTACAAGCTGAAAAAGCGTAAACTGGAGAAATATCCGGAAATCATAAATAGAAATTACAAGCCGTTTGTTTCGGTAATGATTCCCGCACACAACGAGGAAAGCGTTATTGAAAACACGGTTCTGAATATTTTAAGCATGGATTATGAAAAATTTGAAGTAATCCTTATTGACGACAGAAGCACGGATAACACGGCATCCGTACTGAAAGATTTGGAAAAAAGATTTGATAAAGTTACCGCACTAATACGTGAAAAGGATGCTTTCCCCGGCAAATCGGCGGTTTTAAATGATGCTTTCAAGATAGCTAAAGGCGATGCTATTTTGGTATTTGATGCGGATGCAACCGTTGAACCCGATTTTTTGTCAATTCTTATCCCCAAGCTTGAACCCAAAGATGTCGGAGCTGTTCAGGCAAGAAAAATCATAAGAAACAAAAATCAAAACCTTTTAACACGCTGTCAAAACAATGAATACACGATGGATGCCCACTTTCAGGTCGGAAGGGATTCCGTTAAAGGTGCAGTTGAACTTCGCGGAAACGGCGAATTAATCAAGCGTGAAGCACTTATTGACATAGGCGGATGGAATAATTACACCCTTGTTGACGATTTGGATATGTCGACGAGATTACACATAAAGGGCTGGGACATACGTTTTTGCATAGATACCGCCGTGTATGAAGAAGGTATTATGTACATCCGTCCGCTTTACAGACAGAGAAGAAGATGGCTTGAAGGGACAATAAGAAGATATCTTGAATATTTCGGAGATGTACTGTTTTCAAAGAAAATGTCACTCAGGGCAAGCCTTGATATGACGGCATATATATCACAATTTATCATGCCCGGGTGGTTTCTGATGGAAATTTTAATCCGCGGTTTTAAAGTTCTTGCAAAACAGGCCCCGCCGCACATGCTCTATTCATCAATAATAATAGGATGTGTAATCGGGTTCGGATTTTTCTTTGCCGCAAGATATGCACTCAGAAGGTACGATTACATGCCAAGACTTGATGCGACTTTTGAAGCTCTGGAAACTTCAATTTATCTGCTTATAATATGGTTTCCGCTTGTGCTTTACATCTGTTTCAAGATATTGTTTATGAAAAAGGACATGAATTGGGGTAAAACAGCTCACGGACTCGTTTTAGAAGAAGAAGCAAGTATTAAAGCTTTTATAAAAAAAGAGATAGAAAAAACAAAAAGATACACTATCGAAAAAACCGAACAATATACCGATAAATTAAAACAAATATTAGCAGAAAAAGGAGAAAAATAAATGCAAACAGTAATAGATTTAAAAGATAAAATCAGAGCGGTCAAAGATTTCCCGAAACCGGGAGTAATCTTTCGGGACATTACAACGGCACTTAAAGATGCCGAAACGCTTAAAGTGATGATAGATTACTTATGCGAACAGTTTAAAGATACAAAGATAGATTTCATTGCGGGAATAGAAAGCAGAGGATTTATTTTCGGCATGCCTATGGCTTACAAAATGAATGCGGGCTTTGTCCCTATCAGAAAACCGAACAAACTTCCCGCAGAAACTTATTCGCAAGAATATGAACTTGAATACGGCACGGACAAAATTGAAGTTCACAAAGACGCTTTCTTTGAAGGCGCAAATGTCTTGATAGTTGACGATTTACTTGCAACAGGCGGAACGGCGGAAGCTGCCTGCAAACTTATCAAAAAAACAGGTGCAAATCTTGCGGGAATAGCTTTCTTAATTGAACTTCAAGACTTGAAAGGCAGAGAAAAACTCTCTGCTTCACCAAAAATCGTATCCGTTTTGAAATATTAATCAGACTGATTTTTGATGGAATTTCTTCGTTTTTGAAAATTGTCAAGCTGATTTTCTTTGTCTGCTTGTCCGTTTTGCTGAGGATTTTTTTGAAAACCTTTTGAATTATCAAAATTTTGCGAAGGATTTAGATTTTCGGGTTGTTCGTAAGGTTTGTTGATTTGCTGTTTCATTTCAACCTGAGAAGGTGTATTTGCCGCAACCTCATCAAGTTCTTTAAATCTGTCTTTTGCATCAAAAAATGCAATGCAGGTGATTATTAATATACTCGATAATATAAATATTTTTTTCATAATTTTTTGCCTCTAATAAATTTTAACTCCGTATGCTTACATTTTGATTAAACTAAGCGGTAATTTTTAAGCACTTGCACAAAGTTTCATGAAATGATAAAATATTTTTAAAAAGAAGGGATAAAAATTATGGCAAGATTAGTAAGACCTACATGGGCAATAAGATGCGTACAGTCAGGCTGCAAAACATTATTTGAAGTCGTACAGCCGGAAGACGGCAAACAGCAGGAAGTTGTATGCCCGAATTGCGGAGAACATTACGTTTATCCGATTTACGGCGAAGAAGATAAAGACTAGTTATGTTCAATAACACGGATAAGCACTATAACCAATTTAGTGCCGTATTAAAGAATAAATTCGGTGTTAAGGTTTATAAAATCACTCTTGACGCCGGTTTTTCGTGTCCGAACAGGGACGGAACAGTATCAAACGGCGGATGTATATTTTGCGACGACGGCGGAAGCTTTTCTAAAGCACATTCCAACCTTTTAAGCGTTGATGAACAGGTCAAAATCGGTGCAAAAACGCTGTCTGAAAGGTTCGGAGCCGAAAAATTCATGTCATATTTTCAGGCTTTTTCAAACACCTACAAACCCGTAAATGAACTGGAAAAAATATATAATTCGGCATTAAATCACCCTGATGTGGTCGGAATTTCAATAGGGACAAGACCCGACTGCATTGATGATGATAAAATTAAGCTTATATCATCGTTTAAAGACGATTATTACACATGGTTAGAGTACGGACTTCAGTCGGTACATGACAAAACCTTAAAAAAAATTAACAGAGGGCATGACTTTGAGTGCTTTCTGAAAGCGTATGAAAAAACAAAAGAAGCCGGAATAAATGTGTGCGTACATGTAATTTTCGGGCTTTGGGAAAATCATGATGAAATAATGCAGACGGCACAAACTCTTGCAAAATTAGGGGTTGACGGAGTTAAAATTCACATGCTCTGCGCACTTGAAAATACAAAACTTGCTGAAATGTACTCAGCAGGAGAAATTGATTTTATGAGTGAGGATGAATATGTACAAACCGTATGTGATTTCCTTGAATATCTTCCTCCCGATACAACTATTCACAGGCTTGCAGGAAACGGACACAGAAAAATTCTTATTGCTCCGCGCTGGATCGGTAAAAAATTTGAAGTACTTAACAAAATTGATAATGAATTTATTAAGAGAAATTCATATCAGGGCATTAAATTTGTTTACAAAGATACATGAACCATGCGATAATATACATGCGATATTGTAAAATTTTGTAAATAAAAATTTTGATAAATAGCAAAAAAAAATATTGACTGACTTTAAGCAAATGGTAATAGAAATTGGAGATACAAAATGTTAACAATACAACCCGGAATTCATTCATTTAAACCAGCATTCAAAAGTGATTATTCACGTGAATCCTATGACGCTGAACGCAAAGAATGGGAAGACGGAATAAACGAACTTGAAGAATTGAAAAGCGATCAGAAATCAAAAGTCGTAAACAAAATCATTAAAGGCGGAGTTGTTGTCGGTTCTGCCGGTTTGGGATTTTTGGCAGGTTCATTCGGTATCGGAAAAGTTATCGAAATGATGTCAAAAGCCGCTATATCCAAACCTGTTAAAGCCTTGAAAAACGCGGCAAAAAGCTTTAAAGATTTCGCGGTAAACTCTTTCAAATCATTGAAAAAAACTTTCAAGGACTCAGATATTTACAAAAAACCTGCTGCTTATTTATCTGAACAAAAAGCTAAATTTTTATCGGGAAATTTCGGTAAAAAAGCAAATGCGATTTATACTTCAATTAAAGAAAACAAATATGTAGGTTTCGTTGTTGAAGGTCTTAAATCAATATATAAATCGGTTAAAAACGGTATTAAATTCGCTTATAACAAAGTAAAAGGCGTCAAGAAAGAAACCGCTTCGGAAGTTGTAACCAACATATTCGGTGCGGCTAGCGGTATTGCCTCAGGTGTTGCAGCCGCAACTCAAACAAACAAACGTGAGGCAGTGTAAATGAAAGTAATGGCAGTTAACAGCAGAATAAATACTTACCCTTCATTTTGCGGAGAAAATGATGAAAGGAATAACGAATTAGGCAAAGCAGCCATTACAAGCGGCGGTGCGGTAGCAGGAGCTTCGGCTATCTCAAAAGCAAAAAATGCAAAATCCGCATTCGGTATGTTCAGTTCTGCAAAAAATTTCAATAACGTGACCAAAATAGCTGCTAATGCGGGCAAAAAAGCCGAAGGAATATGGCCTAAAGTCGTAAAAAATGCAAAATGGGCTAAAGAAAGCATTCTAAAATGGGGTGCAAAGTTTAAAGAATCAAAATATATTGCCCCGATAGTCAAAAACAGATTATTCAAAGGGGTCGCAAGTACTTTAGGTTTCGGTTTCGGTATCGTAACATTCCTCTCTTGCTGTGCCGATATCGGAAAAACAGCCGCTGATACTTACGACAGAATTGCATAAAAAATATAAAATTATAAATTGAAAAACAGATAAAATCGTGTTAAGCTAAGCTTATGCACGATTTTATTTTGCGGGAAATTAAAGACGCGGATATGCTAACGGAGCTTAACCGCATAGGGTTTGACAAATCCTATGTTCAAAGGGCAGTTGACAAGTTCCGGCACAAAAATATAAAGATTTATTCCCTGACATCCGCGCAGGCAAATATTTTGAAACAAATCGCACTATCAGTCGGCGCGGATTGCGCGACACACAGAGATGTTATAACAGGCGAGGCACAAATATCAGATAGCATTTTGACAGCAAACGTTTCTCAAATCAAAAAAATTGCACAAAAGCTTAAATATCAACCTTTCGGACTTAAAGAGCTTGCAAAAAAGCTTGAAGATATGACGTTTGAAACACCTGATTTACCAAAAATTGCGGGAATACTAAATCTGACCGAGAATTCATTTTCTGACGGCGGTTTGTATAACGATTTTGAAAAAGCAAAAGAACATTTACTTGAAATGATAAAAGACGGAGCGGATATCATTGACATCGGTGCAGAATCGACAAAACCGTATTCATCTCCGATATCAGCAAAAGACCAGCTTAAAAAACTTCTGCCAGTAATTGATTTTGCAAAAGACAAAATCACGTTAAGCATTGATACAAGGAGTTCTGAGGTAGCCAAAGAGTGCATAAAAGCAGGTGCGAAAATGATTAACGATGTATCGGGATTTGATTTTGACGATAAAATGTCCGATATCATCGTTCAATACGATGTGCCGATAATAATCCAGCATTCAAAAGGAACACCCCTAAACATGCAGGATAACCCTCACTACAATGACGTTACGGAAGAAATTTATCTTGAACTGGATAAAAAGATTAAATTTGCAAAATCAAAAGGAATAAATAACATCATAATTGACGTTGGAATAGGCTTTGGCAAGTCCCGCAGCGACAATTTTGAACTAATAAGACGTATAGGCGAATTCAAAACCCTTAAATATCCCGTTATGCTTGGCATTTCGCGTAAAAGTTTTTTAAATTTAGAGGATAATGCGGAAAAAGACATCTTTACCGCTGTGTTTAATTCGCTTGCAATAGAGCGCGGAGTCGATTATATCCGTGTTCACAATGTTAAAATGCACAAAACATTAATTGATTTGATGAAAATGTTTATGGTAAAATAAACCCATAAGGAGAAATTATGGAAAATTTGAGAGATAAATACGAAGTTGTAATAGGTTTAGAAGTGCATGCACAATTAAAAACCAAATCAAAGATTTTTGCGTCGGACGGTTGTGAATTCGGTCATGACCCGAATTCCGAAACAAGCCCCGTTACGCTCGGTATGCCCGGGGTTCTTCCCGTTTTGAACAAAGAAGCCGTAAATATGGGGATTTTGACTGGTCTTGCACTTAACTGTGAAATTCCCGAAAGGTGCAAATTTGACAGAAAACAGTATTTCTACCCTGATTTACCGAAAGGTTATCAGATATCTCAATATGATGAACCTATTTGCGTAAACGGTTATTTGAACGTCAAAGGCAAAAGAATAGGTATTACGCGTGCTCACCTTGAAGAAGATGCTGGAAAACTTGTCCATGCGGGTTCTGACGGTATAGCAGGGTCAAGTTATTCACTCGTAGACCTCAACAGAGCGGGAACTCCGCTTTTGGAAATCGTATCCGAACCTGATATGAGAAGTTCCGAAGAAGCTAGAAATTATATGGAAGAACTTCGCAATATCGTGCGTTATATCGGCGTTTGTGACGGAAACCTTGAAGAAGGCTCTATGAGATGCGATGCGAATATCTCTATTATGCCGAAAGGTTCGACAAAGTTTGGAACACGTGCTGAAATCAAGAACGTTAACAGTTTTTCGGCACTTCAAAGAGCGATAGAATACGAAATTGACAGACAAATTGAAATCGTTGAAGAAGGCGGTGAAGTCATTCAGGAAACGAGATTATGGGATGACAATACCCGTGAAACTAAATCAATGAGGGGCAAAGAGGATGCTCACGATTACAGATACTTCCCCGAACCTGATTTGATGCCTTTGCGGATTTCGAGAGAATGGGTTCAGGAAATTAAAGACAAAATGCCCGAACTTCCGCAGGCTAAGCGTGAAAGATATATGGGATTAGGTTTAAGCGAGTACGATGCCTCGATAATCGTTGAGCAAATGGGACTTGCACTTTTCTTTGATAAAGTTCTTGAGCTCGGTGCGTCGCCGAAAATTGCCGTAAACTTTATTATGGGCGAAATTGCGGCATACCTTAAAGAGAAAAAACTCGAAATAACGGAAACCAAATTGACTCCTGAAAACCTGACCGAATTGATTTCACTGATAGAAAAGAACACCATTTCAAACAATATCGGTAAGCAAATAATCTTTGACATGCTCAAAGACGGCACGTCGGCATCAAAAATCGTTGAAGAAAAAGGTTTAAGCCAGATTTCCGATGAAGGTGCAATTAAAGAAATTGCCCAAAAAGTTGTAGAAGCTCATCCAAACGAAGCATCCGCATACAAAAACGGTAAAGTTCAGCTCCTCGGGTTCTTTGTGGGACAGGTTATGAAGGAAACCAAAGGCAGAGCTAACCCGAAATCGGTTAACGAAGTATTGAAAGAAATTCTCGGATAAATGTTTTTTAATAAAGAAAAATCGAGCATGGAACAAGAAATATTTGAGCAGGCAAGCGTTCTTGACAACCTGCTTAGAAGTCATGTAAACGATAATAACTACATTTTATTTGACATTCCCGCCGATATAAAAAAAGTGGTAATTGTTGCAAGCGGTTCATCATACCACTGTGCAAGATATATAGCCGACCTGTTCGGAAACCTCGCAAACATTGAGGCACGGGCGATTTATTCAAGCGAATTTCTGCTGAAATCCGCCGTCCCGCACGAAAACGACATTCTGTATGTGTTCATAACTCAGTCAGGTGAAACATCAGACACAAATTCGGCATTGAAAAAAGCCAAAGAACTCGGTATGCGAACACTTTGTATTACCAATAAAAAAGGCTCGACAATTTGGGAGGCATCCGATTTTAAAATCGACTGTCTTGCGGGCGAAGAAAAAAGCATTGCGGCGACAAAATCTCTTACTACTCAAATGCTTTGCGGAACTTTGCTTGTACTAAAATATGCGGCACACAAAGGCATGGATATTTCGGGATTTATCGGCGAATTAAAAACTTTGCCTTCGTACATCGAAAAAACGTACTTACTTCACGACAAAATAAAAGAATGTGCGAAATCCTTATCAAAATTCAAAAACATAGTAGCCACTGCGGACGGAATTTCCTACGCTCTGGCAAAAGAAGCCTCGCTTAAAATCAAAGAAACCTCATACATAAATGTTTATTC
Source organism: Candidatus Gastranaerophilales bacterium (assembly GCA_947624975.1). Classification (GTDB taxonomy): domain Bacteria; phylum Cyanobacteriota; class Vampirovibrionia; order Gastranaerophilales; family Gastranaerophilaceae; genus Stercorousia. The sequence goes on along the minus strand of CANQMP010000005.1, from coordinate 65,446 downwards.
AAACATTTTGGGCGAATTTATGCACGGACACCTAGCGATTTTGAACAACAAGCCTGCAATGATACACATTTCGGTTAACGAACTAAACTACACCGCAATAAAAAATTTAAACAAAATCGAGAATGAATATGCACCATTTTTGTGCGTAATCGGAAATTCAAACGAAAAAATTAAACCTAAATTCCACATAGATATTGAATGTGAGAGTGAAATTGTAAAATCTTTCTGTCTGGTTGTAATTATACAGCTAATCGCACTTGAAACGGCATTAACTTTGGGCAGAAATGTTGACAAACCGCACGGTTTGGATAAAGTTGTCAAATAAATTTATATTTTACCCAAACTTTTCAAAAATTTATAAGTAATAACGGTTGTATCTTTGTCGGTTTTGAGTTTTTCGATAATTGTTTGAAGAATTTTGTCATAGTCGTTAAGGTGAGAAAACTGGAACAATTCGGCGACTTCGACATCAAGCACTTTGCTGATTTTCATAATATTTTCAGGTTTCGGGAAAGACAGTCCGTTTTCAATTCTCGAATAATTTTCAGGTTTAATATCAATTAATTCAGCGACGGTTTCCTGAGTGAGCATTTTTGCAGTACGCAGTTCACGTAATCGTTTTCCAAACATTTTTTTCATATTCATATTAAACATCATAAAACAATTATGTTTAAACCTGTAACACAGGCAGAACATGATGTATTGCATTAAATTTGATGATGTGCTACAATAAGAATAAGGTATTAACTTAATATAGAAAGGGAATATTTATGAAAAAGAAATTTGCTTTTACGCTTGCGGAAACATTAATTACGCTGGCAGTTATCGGAATTGTGGCAGCACTCACCATACCGACACTCGTACAGAATTATAAGAAAAAAGAGTATTCGACAAGGTTAAAAAAATTCTATTCAATGATGTCGCAGGCGATAAAGTTATCCGAAATTGATAACGGCCCAAGCGGACAATGGATAATACCGTATAGCGTAAAAGATGAAGAAGGGAATGTAGATTGGGACAAATCCTTTGACAGTATTTTAAGCTTTTTTAATACTTACCACAAACCTTATATGAATGTTGTAAGTGCTGAAAAAAATGTAAAAGTTATTGAAGGTCTTGCGGTAAATGATCCTAAACAAAATCTTCGTGTTTCACTTAACGACGGTTCCGTTTTTTATCTATCAATAGGAAGTTGTGCAGATATTGACTTTGATGTTAACGGAGTAAAGCCGCCTAATAAAGCAGGCAGAGATATTTATAAATTTGTGATTTGTTCTAATGCCGAAAATAGTATTAATAATACTTTCTCTAAAAAAGAAAATCAAAATTTCAGTGTATATTGTCACAAGATTACCAACCGGGATGAGGCATTGGAAAGCTGTACAAAGGCTTCGTACAGATGCCCATGCCTGCTTCAATATGACAACTTTGAGTTTAAGGACGACTATCCATATAAACTGTAAGACCCGATTTAATGTTATAAAATATCTTACTCCCTCACTTAGTGAGGGAAATTTTTGCATTTCATGCAGAAAAAATCAGCCTAAATAATCGCCTAACTATTAAGAATATTTTCCATAAGTAACAAGAGAATTAAAATCTGCATCAAGTGCATCTAACAGCGATAAAATCGTCAAAAGTGTCGGTGCCATTTCCGCACGCTCTATTTTCCCGATATGAGTGGGATTTAAGTTCGCCAGCATGGCAAGTTTTTCCAAAGAATAACCTTTTATCTGTCGGGTAATTCTTAAATTTCTTCCGAATTCTATAAGTTTAGGATATTTCATTCCTAAATAATAACACTTGACATGCGAGTTTTTAATCATTATAATGATAAATATAATCATTAAAATGATTAAATTAATGCTTGAAAGGATAAAATATGAATAAAAAGAATTTTTGCAAACGAATTTCAACACACATAGGTTTCACACTTGCGGAAACATTGATTACACTGGCAGTTATCGGTATTGTGGCAGCACTGACTATGCCCGGCTTAATAAACGATTATAAACAAAATGTTTTTAATAACCAATTTAAAAAAGTATACTCAACTTTAAGTAATGCTCACGTTGCAGCCAGATACCAATGGGGAACAAATCCGCTATGTTATTATGGCTACGGTGGATATGCAGATAATTATAGCGATTGTCCTACTTATTCAAAAATATTTTTAGAGCAATTAAAAATAGCTGAAAATTGTGGAAATAATGCAATGCAAAATAGATGCATACCTGAATACAAAGGGTGGGAAAAAGTAAAAAAAGAAAATAATCCTGATATGGATGATGATGAAGTAAATAACAGTATGAAAGGCTGCACAAACTTAAGTTCTGAATCTTTAAAAAACTATCCTGCTTATATTTTACAAGACGGAACAATAATAATGCCTTCTGTAGGCGATGGAAATCAACGAATTGCCGTAAATACAATCGTTGACATTAACGGGATGAAAGGACCTAACAAATGGGGACATGATGTATTTTATTTTTATTTATTTTTTGACGGTAATAAATTTTACCTTGAAAATTCGGGAGGCTGTATGCCATTAGAAAAGGGCGGACGCTCCACGTCACAAATGATAAAGTATGTGTATTCACACTAAAAAAGCTCCTAATTGGAAGCTTTTTTAAAACTGTTTTAAAAATCTTTCGTCGTTGTTGAAAAACAGTCTGATGTCGTCTACCGCGTATTTTAGCATTGCAAGACGCTCAACACCCATGCCGAACGCAAATCCCGAGTACACATCAGGGTCAATACCGACACCCTTTAATACATTCGGATCAACCATACCGCAACCCAAAACCTCCAGCCAACCCGTTCCGGAACATGTTCTGCATCCTTTGCCTTCACACATTATGCATTGAACATCAACCTCAGCCGACGGCTCGGTGAACGGGAAAAAACTGCTCCTGAATCTTGTCGGACGGCTTGCTCCAAAATATATTCGGATAAATTCGTTCAAAACACCTTTCAAATCGCCGAACGTAATGCCTTTGTCAACATAAAGACCTTCTATTTGGTGGAAAAAGTTGTTTTTACGTGCATTTATATTTTCGTTTCTGTAAACTCTGCCCGGAGAAACTACCATTATCGGCGGGTTTTTACCCTCCATGGCATGGATTTGTGCTCCTGACGTCTGACTTCTTAATACAACATTTTGTGCAATTTCCGTATAAAAAGTATCCTGAACATCACGGGCAGGGTGGTCTTTGGGAACATTTAACATATCAAAGTTATAATATTCCGTTTCCACCTCGGGCGAGTGTTCGGCAGGAACAACAGAAAAACCCAAACTCTGAAATATTGAAACAATTTCATTAGTCGTTGAGGTTAAAAGATGTGTTTTGCCCTGAGGAATGAATTTCCCCGGCAAAGTCACGTCAATTCTTTCCGAGGCAAGCTTTTCATTTAATTCTTTCGTATAAAATTCATCAAACTTTGATTTTAAAGAACTTTCAAGCTTTTGGGTAATCTCGTTTGCCAGAGAACCGACAATTCGTTTATCTTCATCAGATAAATTTTTAAGATTTTTCTTAATCTCGTTGAATTCGCCTTTTCTGCTTAAATATTTATTTCTGATTTCATCAATATCCGATGTGGAAACCGCTTTTGCCAAATCCTGTTCGGCACTTTTGTAAATTTGTTCGAGTTGTGCTTTCATTATTTACCTCGCAAGTTCATTAAATTTTTTCTCATAACCTATCGTTGTCGAACCACCGTGTCCGGGGAAAACTTTTACTTTATCGTCAAGTTTAAAAAGTTTATTCTTTATGCTGTTTTTAAGTTTTTTAAAATCGCCGCCGAATAAATCCGTTCTTCCGACGCTTTCTCTAAATAAAGTATCTCCCGAAAACAAATTCCCGTCAATAAGATAGCAAACACCACCCTGCGTGTGTCCGGGAGTCGCTATAACATTAATCTTCATATTGCCGACGTCAATTTCATCGCCATCCTCTATCAAACCGTCGTAAATAGGAGCTTTTATCGGCGGAAGGGCAAACATCGCGGTAAACTCATTAACATTATCGGATATAATTAAATCGTTTTCATTAATCAAAGCTTTGGCATTGAGTGCCGCTCTAAGCTCATCCAGTCCTAAGATATGGTCAAAATGTCCGTGAGTCAAAAGAATGTATTCAACATCAAAACCCTGAGCCTCACTGACAACTTCCGTCAAAAATTCGGGAGCATCAATTAAAACCGCCTTTTTTGACGTTTCATCAAGAAGTAAGTACATGTTATTTTCAAGTATGCCGCCCGTAAATTGTTTTATAATCATTGTTTTCTCACGATATCAAATATGTCTAAACAGTTTTTAAACAGAATTTCCGCCTTATCAAGCTCAATCATATTCGGCCCGTCACATTTAGCCTTATCGGGTTCGGGGTGAACTTCAAAGAAAAGAGCATTAGCACCCGCCGCAACCGCTGCCTTTGCAAGTGTTGAAACAAAGCGTCTGTCACCGCCCGAGCATGTTCCGTTAGCTCCGGGAAGCTGAACACTGTGCGTAGCATCAAATATTACGGGATATCCGAAACTTTGCATAATCGGAATACCCCTGAAATCCACGACAAGATTATTATACCCGAAACTCGTGCCTCTGTCCGTAACTAAAATGTTCTTATTTCCGCTTTCTTCAACTTTTTTGATAAGTGAAAGCATTTGTTCGGGTGCTAAAAACTGACCTTTTTTTATGTTAACGATTTTACACGTTTTGGCTGCCGCAACCAGTAAGTCGGTTTGACGGCATAAAAATGCGGGAATTTGAATTATATCAGCAACTTCGGCTGATTTTTCAGCCTGTTCGGGACTGTGAATATCAGTTACGATAGGAAGATTATATTTTTCTTTAACCGTTTTCAGCATTTCAAGCCCTTTTTCAAGCCCCGGTCCGCGATATGAATTAATAGATGAACGATTAGCTTTATCAAAAGATGATTTGAACGCAAAATTCACACCGAGTTTTGCCGTAATCTCTTTTAATCTCTTTGCCGTAACATCAAGTATTTCATCGCTTTCGGCAGCACAAGGACCCGCAATTATCGTAAGCCTATCTCCGCCGATTTCAAAATCTTTTAATTTAATCTTGTTCATAGGCAAATTATATTAGAAATAAAGAACTTTTTCAAGACAAAAATTTTACCTTTTTAATTTGACACTAACTTTTATACCCAAAAACGTAATTATCTTTTGTTTATAATTTTCATCCGATTTCACGCCGTTTCTTACCGAAAATATTGTTTTTAATAAATCTTTAAAAAAGTTCTTTTCCCGTGAATCGTGACTTAATGCAAAATCCTGATACAGGAGAATTTCATCAAAATATTTCAATAAATACTCATCATAAAACCTTGCGAAATGTTTTTTGATATTTTTTATTTCTTCGGATTTCAGACGGTAACTCCAACGAATGCCAAGAACTGTAAACAAATCAAGTATATTTATGTCGGAATTCAATTCTATTGCGCCTATATTCGGAAGCTTATCGGTTACAAGCGAAGATTCATGCGAAACAAGCGGAGGTAAAAGCTTTTTACCCGATAATACACTAAATAATATATTAGTTGCATGAAAATTCGGGTAATTAGACTTCACCATTTGTAAATTTATATCATGAAGTATTATTGTTGCATCGGGTTTCAAATATGGATAAATAAGCAGGAAATCCAATATTTCACCCGGACATACATGCATTGTGTCTATAAAACATAAATCAATATCACCGTCAATTTCATCAATAAAATCGGATGTCAGACCGCCTGTATATAAAGTCTGTTTTTCAGCCAAATCAGGATAATTATCAACTACAAAACCTGTTTTCTTTCCCGATAAATTGTAACAATCTTCACTATAGTCACAAGAATACAAATGAGCGCCTTCAATATCTTTTATTGCATTCAAAATAATGACTGATGATGCTCCCTTCGCTACACCGATTTCAAGAATTTTTTTCGGTTTTTTCCTTAACAAAACAGAATTGAAAAAATCTCTGTCATGCTGTGACATTTCGGAATATTTTACATAATAATCATCAATGGAATTTAATATACTAATTTCTTCTTTTGTAGAATCAATTATTTCAAACCCCGTTTTTTCCATACAAACAGTTGACATAAATAATCTCCTTAATATTACAAATACGTCATAATCATGACATATTCGTCAATGAATGTCAATATTTGGCAAATTGTAATTATTATTAGATATATGGAAAATAAGAAAATTAAAGAACGCATAAAAACACTGTTTACGTGGCGGGGCATAACATACGAGGACTATGCAAAACGAATGTTAAAAAAAAATGGTAAAAAAATTTCGACAAGCAGTCTTTCGCATAAACTTTCACGCGGAACAATTTCCTTTAATGAAGTAATTGAAATTGCAGATGAACTCGGATATGACATCATATTTAAACCGCGCTCAAATTGGCATTGATTTGAACAAAGTTTGTCATATAATTAAGTTATGAGATTTTTCTTATGCTTAGTTATAACAGCAATATTCTTAACATCAGTCGGAGAATGTTTCGTTCGTTTTCCGCAGTCGGTTGTTGATGCCGTTAAAGAGGCAGAAAATACGATAAACACAAAACCTTCCTCAGAAGTCGTGCGAGTCGGAATAGGTAATACAAATTTTTCAAACTATAAATACAAAGAAATAACGGTTTTCGGGACGGGCGACACGCAAATTTACGACAACGGAATGCTTATCGCAAACTTTGCACCCGACAAAAACATCAGAATAACTTTTGACGGCATGTTTAATATATACTCCGATGAAAGTTCAAGCCCCGAAAAAGTCGCAGGCCCCGTACAAATAACCAGCAACTACGGGCTTTTAGGCGTTGCGGGTCTGAAACGTGCTGGCAAACAAGCCCTCTATCACGGTGCATTTGAACTCAAAAAGTGCAATGACGGATTTAATCTTGTAAATATGATAGAGGTTGAAGACTACCTGAAAGGTGTTGTCCCGAACGAAATGCCCGTTGCATTCGGGCTTGAAGCACTGAAAGCACAAAGTGTTGCGGCAAGAAATTACGTTCTTTCCCCCAGAACAAAATCTTCTCCGAATTACGATGTCGTCGACAGTGTCGCAAGTCAGGTTTATTTCGGGGCAAACACGGAAAAAACACTCTCCGACATAGCCGTAAAAGAAACTGAAGGCGTTGTCGTTCTGTATAACTGGGAATTAATCCTTGCACAATATTCTTCAACCGCGGGCGGCTACACCGAAAGCTTTTCAAATGTGTTTTCTGACCCGAATACAAAAGAATTTCCGTCAAAAGGAAAGCCATATTTAATCGCACAACCTGATTTGATTAGTCAAACTCCGCTGAATAAAGAAGAAGATGCCAAAGAATACTACAAATCCAAGCCCGATTCCTATGACATCCGCTCGCCTTACTACAGATGGGAGCGTGAATGGACAGCTGACGAGCTTAAACAGGCACTTTTGACAACCATGCCCGCACAGTCCGCAACGGGTTTTGTAAAACCCGCTTTCCGCAAAGGCGACACACTCGACGATATAACCGAAATCAACGTTTTAAAACGCGGTGAGTCGGGCAAAATCATTGAACTTGAAATCGTAACACCTTCACAAACCTACAAAGTATCCAAAGAACTCGTTATAAGAAGGCTTTTCATAAATAAAGGCAAAGCTTTACCGAGTGCAAACGCTGTTTTTGAAATTACACAAGATGAAAGCAATAATCAAATTTTCAAAGTTTACGGAGGCGGTTTCGGGCATGGTGCAGGCATGAGCCAGTACGGTGCGGGATTTATGGGTTCGGAACTGCATAAACCATACGATAACATTTTACAGCACTATTATACAGGAATTACGCTCGGCACAAAACCCGTTATAATCTCCTCAAACAATGCACAAATGACCGCCGAACAAAACTTCTTTGCACCCGATAAGTACGCTAAAATCATTATTGACAATAAATTCGGAGTTAATCAAATTAAAGCGGACATAAACGGGCGTGAAAAGATTTTTGATTTGCCGAAAGATTTGCTCGGACATAAAAGATATGTTGAAATTGATATTTCAAACTTTATTCAAAAAGGTCGAAATTCAATTATTTTCAGTTCGCCCGACTTTGAAAACAGCTCTAATAAAGGTTTAAGATTGTACGTCGAACTGGTTAAAAAACGTGAGGACAGAAACTGGTTTGAATAAGAATTGCAGGAAAAAGATTGGAAACATTTGAAGATAAAACAACATCAGTATTGAAAGCGGCATGGATAATTGCGGCAGTAACCGTTATAAGCAAGTTAATCGGCTTTATAAGAGATATTGTCATAGCAAATTACTACGGAGCATCAATGGTATCTGACGCATATTATTACGCATATCAAATCCCGTCGCTTTCATTGATACTTTTAGGCGGTGTTGGCGGGCCTTTTCACAGTGCAACCGTTGCAGTTTTCTCAAAACTGATACCATCTTTAAAAGAAAATCCGCCCCAAAATGTCAATAAACTGTATTCAACTTTTATGACCGCTACCACGATATTTTTTGTAGCGTTGTCGATTTTAATGTTTGTATATTCCCGTCAGGTTATGGGCTGGATAATTTCGGGCGGTTCGGCAGAGATGATTTCTCTTGCCGCAGAACATTTGAAAATCATGACGCCTTTGCTTGTAACGGGCGGAATTGTCGGAATTTATTACGGAATACTGATAATTTATAAGCAGTTTATGCTTCCAAACCTTTCGCCGATAATAATGAGTGCGGCAATAATCGGTGTTGTAATAGCCGTTCCCGATGACTCTAAGGGCTATGCACTTTGCTGGGCGACAACACTCGGTGCTGTTTTACAGCTCATAATTCAATACCCCAACGTCAGAAAACTGGGTTTCAGGTGGAAACCGAATTTTGATTTCGTGAACAACCCAAATTTTAAAGCAATAAATGAGCTTTTGTTTCCCGCAATACTAAGTTCAACAGTCGGACAAATTCACATTTACGTCGATATGTTTTTTACGTCGTCAATTTCCGAAGGTGCTTGGACAGCCGTCGGTTACGCAAACAGAGTATTCCAATTTCCCGTGGGAATTCTTGTTACGGCATTTTTAGTACCGTTGTTCCCTATATTTTCAAGACTTGTAGCCGAAAACGATTTGGACGGGATAAAAAAATACTTTAATAAAGGCGTCGGAGTTCTCTTTTTTGCGTCAATTCCAATTATAATAGGAATTTTAACTGTCGGATATGATGCGGTAAAAATCATATTTGAACGAGGTGCGTTTGACCAAACCGCAACGGTTATGGTGACGGAAGCTTTATGGTTCTTGTCTTTATCCATATTGCCTTACGTTTTCAGAGATTCAATAACAAGAGTTTATTATTCGTTTAACGATTCCAAAACACCTTTCACGGTTGCGTTTTTGTCAATTATTCTAAAATATTTATTCAACTTTATATTTATTGTAAAAATGGGCATGGGAGTCGGCGGCATAATGCTTTCGACCTCGCTTGTAACACTGTTTAACGCAATAATTCTCGGAATATTTATTTCAAAAAAAATCAGAATGGATTATGCCGAATTATTCAAAAACCTTTTAAAAATGCTTATTGCAGGTGTAATATCATTAGGCTTGTGTTTCGGATGTGCAAAATTCATGCCGGTTGGCTTACTCAGAATATGTGCGGTTGCTTTGGTTTGTTTGTTGAGCTACACAAGTTTAAATCTGTTATTCAAAATGGATTATGCGGCCGAACTTTATAACAGAGCTTTGAAAAGGATAGGTAAATGATTATAAATGAAAATATAAAAGAAATTCTTGAAAACGACGGCGTAATCGCATTTGTAACGGACACTGTCTGGGGGCTCGGGTGTCTGCCAAATTCAGAGAAAGCCGTTAAAAAAATTTACGAGATAAAAAAACGTGAGCAGTACAAGCCGTTGATTTTAATGTCAAGTGAAACTTATCATCTGCTGGATTATGTAAAACCTGTTCCGAAAGTCGGATGCAGACTTATTAAGGAATATTTTCCCGGAGCTTTAACCATTGTGACAGAAAAAAGCGACAAAACTCCCGATTACGTAACTTCAGGATTAAAGACCGTCGGAATAAGAGTTCCCGACAACGAAGTTTTCAAAAGTATTTGTGAGGCCACACCGGGGAATGTGCTTGCAACCACAAGTGCAAACCTTTCGCATCAACCCAGTGCAAAAACTTATGAGCAGGCATGTGAAAATATGGCGGAATTCGTTGATTTGGTTGTGCCTGATTACGGATTTGAATGTAAAGGTTTGGAATCGACGGTAGCAGGCGTTTTTGGAGATGAACTCCGAATATTCAGGCAAGGTGCCGTAAAAATTTAAAGAATTTATCTTTATTTTTAAAAGATACTATGGTATATTTTTTATAAACGAAAGGATGGCAACATGGACAACAAAAAATTAGCAGATATCGGTGTATTTGGCGGTTCGGGATTTTACAAATTTTTGGATAATATTGAAGAAGTAAGGGTTGAAACGCCTTACGGAATGCCGAGTGATAATCTTTTTATCGGTCAAATAGGCTCTCATAAAGTTGCTTTTATGCCAAGACATGGCAGAAATCACACAATATTACCGCATTTGCTTAACTACAGAGCAAATGTTTGGGCAATGAAATCTGTTGGCTGCGAAAGGGTAATTTCTCCCTGTGCGGCAGGAAGCTTGCAAAAACACATCAAACCCGGTGATTTTGTTATCTGCGACCAGTTTGTGGATTGGACAGACGGAAGAAAATCGACTTTCTTTGAAGGTCCGATAGTTACTCACCCGTCGGCAGCGGAAACTTACTGTCCCGAACTTCGTTCTCTTGCAATTAAAACGGCAAAAGATTTGGGTATAACCGTTCATGAACAAGGTACAGTCGTTGTCATAAACGGCCCGCGTTTTTCAACAAAAGCGGAATCAAAATTCTTTACAAATCAGGGCTGGGAAGTTATTAACATGACGGCTTTCCCCGAAGCTTACCTTGTTAAGGAAATGGATATGTGTCCTTTGAATATCTCTTTGATAACTGATTATGACGCCGGACTTGTCGGTGATGTGCCGCCCGTTTCACACCATGAAGTTATTGAAGTGTTTAATTCAAATTTGGCTAATCTTAAAAATCTGTTATTCAGGATGATTGAAAATATTCCGTCCGCAAGGGAAAATTGTAACTGTGCGAATACCAAGAAAAGTTCGCAAATGTAGGAGAAAAATATGATTAACAACCTGATATTTGTTGTAAACAGCTTTTTTCAACTGTACTTTTGGCTGATACTTGTCAGATGTCTTTTGAGCTTTGTGCCGTCGGTTGATTGGTATAAACAGCCGTTTGCGTTCGTTAAAGAGGTTACTGATATGTATCTTAACCTTTTCCGTTCGATAGTTCCGCCCATCGGCGGGCTGGATTTTTCACCCATTATTGCGATAATTGCACTTCAGATTATTAATTATCTGATTATTTACATATTGCTTCTCTTTAAATAATTCTTAAAGATAACAAAACTTGTAAAAAAAATTTACTTAATATATAATCACAACTATGAATATAGTAATTTACGGAGCAACGGAAATAGGATGCCTTTTGGCAACCGAGTTTTTTGAAGACCACGATATAACTATAATAGATAAAGAAGAAAACAGAACAGATGAGTTTAACAAGCTTGATATAAGCTTTGTTCAAGGCAACGCATCCGATGTTAACGTTTTAAAAAACGCAGATATAAAAAATGCGGACATATTTATAGCCTGCACAAATGTTGATGAAGCTAACATTGTAGCCTGTCTTTCCGCTAAAAAACTCAGCGGGGTTAAGACAATTTGTTTCGTAAGTAAAGAAGAATACAAAAACACATTGAATTTTGAACGTGAAAGCGAGAGTTTCTGCGAATTTTTCATTGATTATATAATTTGGCCGGAAGAACTTTTAACTCAGGAAATTTTCCGTATAGTAACCGTTGCCCACGCACTTGATGTTGAAAATTTCGCAGACGGCAGAGCAAGGCTTGTGGAATTCAAGGTTAAGCCTCATTTTTCCATTGTCGGCAAAAAAGTAAAAGAATGCGGATTTACAAAAGATACGCTTATGGTCGGTTTGACAAGGGAGTGCAAGCTTTTTATCCCGAACGGTGAAACCGAAATTCTTGAAGATGATAAATTAATTTTTATGGGAACATCTCATTCGCTGGACATCTTAGCGGGAACATTTTTCCACGAAAAAGAAACCGTAAAATCAGCCGCAATAATAGGCGGTGGAAATGTCGGTGCTATGCTTGCCAAAACGTTTGAAACGGTGAAAATTAAAACGAAAATTATCGAAAAAGATTATTCAAGATGTGAATATTTGGCGGAAGAACTTTCAAACACACTCGTAATCAATGGCGACGGCACGGACTTGAAGCTTCTTGATGAAGAAGATATCGGAAACTGCGATGTTGTTGTGAGCGTTACCAAAAACGATGAGAGAAACCTTTTATGCTCACTTCTTGCGAAACAACTCGGCGTTAAGCGTGTAATAGCACGTGCCGCAAAGGTTTTAAACATTCCGCTTTTCGAAAAGGTCGGAATAGATATTGCAATATCATCAAAAACTTCCGCAATAAACGAAGTAAGAAATGATTTGCAGGAAAATGACGTTGATATCCTTGCCACTGTTGAACAAGGACAGGGTGAAGTTTTGGAAATCAGCGTTTTACCGGAGTTTGACGGGAAAATGATTATGGAATTACAGTTTCCCGCAAGAGCAATCATCGGAGTAATTCAGCGAAAAAATAATGTTATAATCCCGAAAGGCAGCAGCGTAATTAAAACCGGAGATGTGCTTATTACATTCACGACATCCGAATTCGCAGATGAAATAAAAGAATTTTTTAAGGTGAAGTAGATGCGTTTAAATTATCTTGCAAATGCAATAGGTTTAACGATGATTTATATAGGGCCGGTAATATTAACACCGATACTTGTTGCCCTGTTTTACGGGGATTACGCTTCAATTCCGCCCTTTATTACGGCATCGTTAATTTCTGCGGGTTTGGGATATTTTTTCAGAAAAGCGGTTCCCGATGCAACGTCTTTGGAAAACCTTAACGATATCAAAAAAGCCGAAGCGTTGTTTATTGTCGCCTTTTCATGGGTAATTTTCGGTGTAATTTCCGCAATACCGTATTTATTCTACGGTTTTTCACCGATAAACGCTCTTTTTGAGGCTGTGTCAGGGATAACCACGACGGGAGCAACCATATTCACGCATTTTGATTATCCGAACGCACTTTTCTTCTGGCGTTCGTTTACACAGTGGCTGGGCGGTTTGGGAATAATCGTCCTGTTTATCGCTATATTGCCTCAGTTTGCGGTAGCGGGCAGACAGATGTTTTTCGCGGAAGCCCCCGGGCCTACGGAGGAAAAATTCACCCCGAGGATTAAAAACACGGCATCTTCACTTTGGCTCATATATGCAGGCTTAACGTTACTTGAAATAGTGCTTTTAATTTGGGCAGGCATGCCTGGATTTGATGCACTTTGCAACTCGCTTTCAACAATTTCCGCAGGCGGATTTTCTCCGCATCCTAACAGCATAAGCGGTTATAACTCAAACTGCATAACATGGATTATAATAACCTTTATGTTTCTTGCGGGAGTAAGTTTTAACCTGCAATATCGGGTATTTTTACGTAAAAATCCTCTTTTACTGTTTAAAAATGAGGAATTCAGGGTGTATTTATTTGCGGTTTTGCTGATGGCCGGGTTGATTACCGTGTCACTCTGCGTTAACAACCAACATCAACTGTATAAAAATATAACGGATGCTTTATTTCAGGTGGTAAGTGTCACAACTTCAACGGGATTTGCAAGTTTGGACTTTTCAAAGTGGAATTATACATCGGAACTTCTTTTGTTTTTGGTAATGTTTATGGGTTCATGTGCAAGTTCGGCAGGAGGCGGCATAAAAATGGCACGCTGGCTCGTAGTCATTAAATCAATGAAAAGCGAGATTTCAAAAATACTTCACCCTAACGCTATATTTAATATAAAACTTGAAAACAAAACTGTTCCGTCAGAAGTTACAAAACAAATTGTTGTTTTTGTATTTTTCTACTTTTTTATTTTCGCCGTAACGGCTGTGTTAATGTCTTTAGTCGAACATAACAGTGCGGTCGGTTTGACGGGTGCGATTTCTTCGCTCGGAAACATCGGACCCGCCATGACATCGGCAACAGGCCCGATGACGAATTTTGACAATGTTCATATCGTTACCAAAGTAATTTTCATAATAAATATGCTCGTCGGAAGGCTTGAATTAATACCGTTTTTGGTTATGCTTCAACCGAGTTTTTGGACGGTAAAGGAAAACTAAATCTTGAATTTATTTATTGTCTGTGAGAAAATCTGCTTTAGAGAGAGAATATTATGAAAAAATTTGCGGTTTTAATACTCATTTTATTTACAGGGATATCAGCGTTTGCCGATGTACAATGCGATAAATGTTCGGATATCATGTCTTCAATGTATTACAACAGAGCCGCTTTATACAATGTTTTAAACCTTACACCCGATCAGGTTAAGTGTAAAGACGTCATTGACAAAAAAAGATATGAAGCTTTAAAAGAGCAGTCAATTCAGCTTGAACAGGAAAAATACGTGCTTTCAAAACTTACATCGGGCAACGCAAGCAAAAATGCCGTAAAAAAACAGCAAAAAGTCATTAAAAATATTGAAAAATGTATGAATCAGACAGGGAAAAAATTCGATAAAGAATTTAAAACCGTTCTCAATTCCGATCAAAAATCAAAACTTAATACAATAAGAAAAATTCAGCGAAAAGACCTTAAAAATTGCCGTAAAAACAAAAGATTATATAAACAGGATAAGAATTTAAGGCCTTTCGGCGTTTACGAAACAGAGCAAACTTCACTCTGTCCCGTTCACAAAAAATGGCACATTTTCGGAATAAAACATAAAAAATAATTAATACAAATGATGTCTTTTTCAAAAAAATTATTATAATAGTGTGTATGAAGAATTTTATAATAGCAATTATTATAACTTTTTTGGCATGCCCCGTGTTGGCAAAAGCTCCTGATGCCAATGAGGGCAAGGGTTATGTCGGCACGCTGCCCGATTTAACAAAGGGTTTTGCAACATCCGAACCTAAAAACACAAAGCCGATATACGAAAAAACAAAAGATTTTAATTCTTCAAGCGAAATTAAGCCTGCACCGCGTGAAAATCCGGCATTTGTCAATATAATTCTCAAAACGGATAAAAATTCTCCGTATTTGAACGATATTAACGACCTTTTACCGCTTTTGGAAAACATTTTGACCTGCATTGAAAACGATGAATCGGTACAAATGTTTAATGCAAAAGTTTATTTCTTAAACAAAACCGTTGATTATTTATCCGATAAATACAACGGCAAGCCCGAAAGCAGTTATTTCTCGTTCAAAAAGCTTCTTGAACTGAACACTTATACAAAATCGGTTGCAACGCTCAGGGCGGAAGCCGAAAAATACAGACCATATCTTGCATACACGGGTGCTGGATATCTTTACAACGAAAATGTCATAAATCAGCAACTGGATTACTTGAAAACGGAAATTGAAGATACTATCGTTGTACTCAAAGATGCAAATTGAACAAAATTTGCATGAAAATCGTTACTAATATATAAGGAATTTAACTTGAATTTTATAAAAAAAATAATAGTAATATTTTGTTTAATTTCACTGCCAAGTTATGCCGTGGAGCAAATGAGCGTGGAAAAACACGCTGTTTTAAGTATAAAAGACTGTATTAGTTTAGCACTGCAAAACAGCCCCAACATCAAAAAAGCAAGATACAATTACGGACTTGCAAAAGGAAATGTAGGAATAGCAAAATCCGAATATTTTCCGACACTCGGAATAGGAACAGGCTACAACTTAACCGACAACAGAACAGACAGAATGAACACCAGCTCAAATGTTTATTCGGCTGAAGCCAATATAAGACAATTAATTTGGAACTTCGGCAAAACAAACGCAAACATAAGAATGTATAATTTCAACAGAATTGCATCATTATACGATTTTAACGACATCGTTCTGGATACGATATTTAACGTCAAAACAAACTATTACGGTGTACTTGCCGCAAAAGCCACCCTCGACATCAACAGAGCAAATGTACAAATTAACGAAAGAAATTACCAGAGGACAAAAGCCTATTTTGATGAGGGAATAAGGTCTAAAATTGATTTGGTTAACGCTGAAGTTTATCTGAGCGATTCAAAAGTCACGCTTGTTGATTCCGAAAAGTCATACCAAAATGCGATAGTAAAGCTTAATAACTCGATGTATGTTGCGTTTGCACCGGAATATGAAATAGAAAACACGGAAACATTCAATTTTACAAACAATCTTGCCCCCGTAAGTCTTGAAAAAATAGATGATAAATCGGATTTAAGCACACTGCCAAAGGAAGTTTCAGACGCATTCTTAACCTCTCAGGTTGAAAAAATTGACGTACTTGAAAATTACAAATTTGAACCTTTCCCGTACACATTTGAAGAATCCGTGAAACTCGCATACAAAAACAGACCCGACTTAATGGCCTATGATGCACTTTTAAAGGCAATGAAAGAATCTTTAAAGTATGCAAAACGTGAATATTTGCCTGAAATCAGTGCATCCGCAGGTTACGGATACAGAGATATGTACAATTCAAACTCCTTTAATGTCGGAGTAAATTTGTCATCATCGGTTAACATAAAAGGTCAAAAACACCGTATCGACAACGCAAAAATTCAGGTTAAAATGGCGGAAAACGATATTGATTTGGCGAAACAGGATATTTATTTTGAAGTTCAAAACTTGTACATAAACATGGTTCAACTTGAAAAACAAATTCCGCTTCTTGCGGTAAAGGTTAAACAAACTCTCGAGAATTTTGAACTCGCTGACGGCAGATACGCCGTCGGACTCGGGGATTACATTGAACTTCAGGATGCTAAAGTAAATTATAACAATGCACAGGTAAATTACGTTCAAACCGTGTATAATTATAATGTGGCAAGGGCTAATTTGGAAAAAGCCATCGCATTACCGCAGAGTGTAACAACTTCAATAGAGGATTAGAAAATGTTAGAAAAATTAAAGGGTAAAAAAAGATATATAGCACTGGCAATACTTTTGGGGGTATTGGCATTTTCACTTATCGGAATAATAAAAAGCAAACAAATAAAATACACCACGAGAAAAATAAAACGCTGTACAATTACGCAGTACGTTGAAGCATCAGGAACGATTAACCCCGTAAACACGGTTTCGGTCGGTTCAACAGTATCGGGACTTATAAAAGAAATATATGTCGATTTCAACTCGGAAGTCAAAAAAGGTCAGCTTTTAGCTCAAATTGACCCTGCAAATTTTGAAGCTCAGGTTCAGCAAAATCAGGCTCAAATCGGCAACGCAACGGCTAATCTTGCGAGATTACAGGCAATAGCGGATTATGACCAAAAACAATACGAACGATACAAAAATCTTTATGCAAAAAATTTCGTTGCGAAAAGCGAACTTGACGAAAAATACAGCACTTATAAATCCGATTTGGCACAAATCAGTGCCGCAAGAGCTCAAATCAACCAGTATCAGGCATCATTGAGAACGGCTCAGACAAACCTCGGATACACAAAAATTATCGCACCCGTTGACGGAACGGTTATTTCAAGAGAAATTGACCTCGGACAGCCGGTTGCCGCAAGTTTTCAGGCTCCCGAATTGTTCACAATCGCTCAGGATTTAACAAAAATGCAAATTGAAGTAAGCGTTTCGGAAGCCGATATCGGAAAAGTTAAAGAAGGTCAAAACGTTACTTATACGCTCGACGGCTACCCCGACAGCCAATTTGATGGAAAAGTCACTCAGGTTAGACTTTCACCGACAACTGTTTCAAACGTCGTAACCTACACGGTAATCGTTGACGTTGATAACGAGGATTTAAAGCTTAAACCCGGAATGACCGCCAATGTTTCCATCATAACAAGCCAGAGCGAGGATGTGATTTGCGTACCGAATTTGGCACTTAAATTTACACCCCAAGACAACAAAGAAAGATTTAAAAAGCAGGGTGTTTGGATTTTGGAAAACAGAAAACCAAAACGCATAGAAATAGAAACAGGTGCAAGTAACGATGTTTCCACCGAAATTCTTTCGGGAGATATTAAAGAAGGTGAACTCGTTATCTTGAGTGCGGACAGTAAAAATTCAAAAAATTCAAAAAGCGGCAGAACGCCGATGCCGAGGTTATAAATGTCACTTATAGAAGTAAAAGATGCCGTAAAAACATATCAAACAGGTGAAGAAAGCTTTAATGCACTAAATTGCGTTTCGCTATCGGTAGAACAGGGCGAATTCGTCGCAATAATGGGTGCATCAGGTTCGGGTAAATCGACATTTATGAACATGCTCGGAACTCTCGACAAACCTAATTCAGGCACATATTTTCTCGACGGAATTGATATGTTATCCTTAGACTGCAACAACCTCTCACGGGTAAGAAACGAGAAAATGGGGTTTGTATTTCAGGGTTTTAACCTTATATCAAGAACAACCGCGTTGGAAAACGTTGAACTTCCGATGATTTATAAAGGAATACCCGAGGAAGAACGTGTTGTTCGTGCAAAAAAAGCATTGGAAATTGTGGGACTTTCCAAACGGGAAGATCACATGCCAAACCAGATGTCAGGCGGTCAACAACAAAGAGTCGCCATAGCACGTGCGATAGTGAATGACCCTCCGCTAATTCTCGCCGACGAACCGACCGGTAACTTAGACACCAAAACAAGTATTGAGGTTATGGAGTTTTTTGTAAACTTAAACAAAAATATGGGCAAAACTATCGTACTTGTAACCCACGAACCCGATATTGCACAATATTGCAAACGAGTGGTAAAATTTAAAGACGGAAATATTATATCAGATGAAATAAATACCAGTACAACAATTCCATACTAGAGGAAAAATGATAGACTTCAAATCAACCGTAAAAATGGCGATAGTTTCGCTAAAAATAAACAAAATGCGTTCGATGCTTACGAGCTTAGGTATAATTATCGGTGTAAGTGCCGTTATTATAATGCTTGCAGTCGGAACGGGAGCAAGCGAAAAAGTTCAAAAAGATATGGAATCCATGGGAAGCAACATGCTCACAATTCGTTCCGCATCTGCAAAATCAGGCGGTGTAAGAATGGGAGCTGGAACACGTCCGACATTAACTTTGAAAGACGAAATTGCAATAAAAAAGACTGCAAGAGGAGTTTCCGCAGCAGCATCAGTAAGCACGGAAGGAAAACAGTTAACTTATTCTAACCAGAACTGGTCATCAACTGTTTACGGCACGGAACCTGATTATTTCTATATAAAAAATTATGAAGTCGATTTGGGCAGAGGTTTGATAGCCGAAGATGTTAAAAATTCCGCAAAAGTTACCGTAATAGGTTCAACTGTTGCGACGGAACTTTTCGGAGATTTAGACCCTATAGGCAGAATAATAAGAGTCGGCGGAATACCTTTTAAAGTAGTCGGAACACTAAAATCAAAAGGCAGCATGGGGCCTATGGATCAGGACGATTTAATATTTATCCCGATAACCACCGCTCAGAAAAAAGTTTTCGGAACAAGTTTTCCCGGAACGGTTTCCATGATAGTCGTAAAAGGCGATACTCCCGAAGATGTCGGTCTTGCGGAAAAAGATATCACAGACCTTTTAATCCAACGCCATAGAATAGGTAAAAATCAGGATAACGATTTTGAAATAAGAAATTCAGCGGAATTTCAGGAAAAATTAGAATCTACCGTTCAAACATTTGCAATTCTTCTTGCATCAATAGCATCGGTTTCATTGTTAGTCGGCGGTATCGGAATTATGAACATCATGCTCGTATCCGTAACCGAAAGGACTAAAGAAATCGGTATAAGAATGGCTATCGGTGCAAAACCGTCGGATATAAGAATTCAATTTTTAATAGAATCCTTTCTGCTTTCGATAGTCGGCGGACTTATAGGGGTTGTAACGGGCATAACCGGAGCGCAAATTATGCAGATGGCAAGTACGATGAATGTGTCTATCTCGCTATTTTCAATATTGCTTTCACTCGGATTTTCGGGCTTTATCGGAGTGCTTTTCGGCTACTACCCCGCATATAAAGCTTCATTATTGAATCCTATTGATGCGTTAAGGTATGAATAACTTATCTGCCGTAAGAGAATGAGCGCTCAATATTTTTATCACGAACAGCTACGGCGGATTCATATTCTGTTTCTATCATTTTTAATCTTGTATTATAAGCAGCCAGTTGTGCATCAAGTTTTTCTTCCAAAACTTTAAGTTTTGCCTGACGCTGCTGTAAAAGTTTTGCAGTCGGGTTATCGGGATCAGACATATCATTACCGATTTGCATTAAATCGGTTACGG
Organism: Candidatus Gastranaerophilales bacterium; assembly: GCA_947624975.1. GTDB lineage: Bacteria > Cyanobacteriota > Vampirovibrionia > Gastranaerophilales > Gastranaerophilaceae > Stercorousia. The sequence continues at coordinate 44,997 of CANQMP010000005.1, read as the reverse complement.
AAGCTGACAAGTTTGATTTTGCCTGAGTGACAAGCATAATTTTGTATTCCAAATCAAGTCTTGCCCTTAAAAGATACATTACTCTGATTTGCGCTACACATAAACCCATTTTCTGTTTCCTTTATCTTGTTTCGTTAAGGTTTTTACCCTTTAGAAATGTGTGTTGATTATTTTGTGCAATCAACTGTTCCATTTTTTGAAACTGATGGCGGTGATAATTTAATCTGTACTGTGCCATCTTTCGTTTCTTGTTCATTGTCAAAAATTCTCTAAGACCTTCCATAAAAGAATTTGACATTGATTTTATAGGATTCTTTCTTATCAGAAAGTTTTTTGAATATATCAAGAAGTCCATTAATCTTTTTATATTCATTTCTAAAGTTTCTCGAAGCATTTTTCTCCTTACACTTTAGACCTACATGTATATTAAAACAACTGAACGTAAATAATTGCTTTTATTTGTAAATTTAGTTTACATGTCTTAATATTTGGTCTAAGTATTTTTTATAACGGTCAAAGTTTAAAAAAACTTTAATTATTAGAAAAAAACTTGTAAACAAAGTTTACAAGTTTTGAATAGCTTTGCTGTCGCCTTCGATTGATTCTTTAAGCATCTTTTTAACGACATCGCCTTGAGTATCGAGCATTTTGCAAACGGTTTCAATATTTCGGACTTTATTTGAAAGTATTGAATCCGCATTTGCCGTGACGTTTCCTGTCACATTCTGGTAAGCAGCCAACGCAGCGGATGTTGTACCTTGCATCAAGTTACCCATAACGATAGAAGGCAGCCCGAATTCACCGAGATAAGGTGCTGCAGCCTGCAAAATACCGCCCCAACCTGAAATTATACCTGCTAAAGGCAGTACCAAATTCTTCATGGAAAACCCGTAACCGTTAGCGGCACCGAGTCCGTATGCGGCAGCACTTGCAACATCGGCTATTCCGCCTATACCTGATGCATAACCCGTTGCAACACCTCTGTCGGTTCCCCATCCGTTAAAAATTGATGAAGCACCGCCTGTTGCAAAACCGCTCCAAGAAATCGGTGCGGCACCGCCCGGAAAACCCGAATAACCGTATAAAGAGTCAATTCCGAAGGATGACCCGCCGTTGAATTTTGAAGCGTAAGAAGTTCCGGGGATATTCATGGTTTCCGATGCGCCAAAGACCGTTGAAAAAGCAGACGGACAAAACAAACTTGCCAAATTATACAAAAATCCGCCCGTTGCCTCAAAACCTGTTCCCATGCCGCTGCCTGAAACCGTTAAATCTCTTAATTTATCGTACGTTTCCCATAACTGAGCCTTTGCATCGGAACTTGCCGATCCAAATTTGTTTGCTATTACAAGATAACTATCATTTTTATATGCCATATAAACCTCTATTCAAATGTTTTAAATGTTGATTCAATGTTTTTATCAATAACTTTTTTAACCGCTTCCATTTCGGTTTGAAGTGCCTCTTGCTCCGTGTCAAGCTGTCTTAAACGAAGTTCAAGAGTTCTGTCCTGTTCCTGAATTTTTTTCGTTTTAGCGTTGATATCTGCAATTTTCTTTTCATAAACCTGCATATCGTAGTTATATTGGTTCATCGCATCTTGATAGGCAGCTTCGTCCGTTTTGGTTTCAGTACTCAAAGCGTAAGTAGCAGTACTATCCTCAAACCTGATTGATTGGGGACGTCCTTTATCATCAAGATCAACAAATGCCTTTTCCTGACGTTCAATCTTAGTAGATACGTTTTCTGCATAATATTCCGTCAACTTACTTTGATTTTCTGTGGGTTTAGAAGGGTCGGGTGCACTTTTAGCTGTAGCAACTAAATCATCATAAGTTCCGAAATAAGTCCTGCCTTGATAATCCCAAACATAAATATCGGATTCCTCAGCTTTTGCAAATGATTCATCAGGTAAATCTTTACATATCTGTTCATAAGCTGCTTTCTCCGATGTATTGGTAGGATCGTATTTACGAACCTGAGAGTTGCCTACATACTTTGGTACACCGGGTTCTACAGTGTAATATTTTAATTCATTTACTGCCTCAGCATCACTATCAGCATCAGTATCTGAATCTGCATCGGTGTCACCGGTTTCCGAAGTTTCAGACAATGCCTTTAAAGTATCCTCATCAAAGAAATAAACCTGATCGCCATCTTGTATCATGTAATAAGTTTTATCTTCATCCAAATTCGAATATTGTTCCTTGAGTTTATTAAAAGCTCCAGTCACTTTTTCATCTGTATTCTCACTTGGATCATATTTAGTTAAATCATGACCATTAATTGAATATCCTTGGTTATCATCGTCGTCGTCACTACCATTCTTTTTTGTTACAGTGATTTTTTCATCATTTTCACCATTTACACTAATGCTTTTTTCAACAGGATTGTCTTCCAAAATAACTTGCGGATTATCTCTTTTTATTCTTATACCTGTATAAATATCAGAATAATGGTAATGTGTAATTAAATAATTATAGCCGTCGGGATCATTAATTAGTTCCGACATATTTGATATTGTTTCAGTCGTTAATCCATCTTGATAAGAATACTGTAAAGTAGTGTAATCTTGCGTACTTGGAGCAGTCGGAACTTCTAAGGCAAGCAAATCATTAAATGTGTTCGCACTCTGGTTTGCAAGTGCCGTACGTGCCTGGTTAACCTGTTGTCCTTCATATTCTACGTTAGTTTTTCTTGCCGTCAAGCCTAAGTATCTGGCTTGTGATGCTGCCATACCCATAGAGTTATCTCCTCTTATTACTATCTGTCTTGTCTATAATGATGATTTTTTAAAAGTCAACATTACTACAAATTATTATACGGTATTAATCTCCGAACATACAGCCATAACCGCATAAAATCATACATTTGATGTAGCATTTTAAACGGATATCGTTAAATTTGTGTATACTTTTGTAAACAAATACAAATTTTTTGAAAATCACTTTTTCAAAAATATTTTATTTATATGAGAGAGATAAAATGAAGATAGTAGATTTTAAAAGTTTCAAAAAATATGTAGACAAGCTTGATAACATGGCACAAGTTGACATGTCAAAGCCTGATTTGATTTTTCCGAAAGAAAAAGACGAAAGCGTTGCCGATAAAATGCGAAAATTTTTCGACGTAGCGGACGGAAACGGCTGGAAGGTTTAAATTTCATCTATCGAGATACTTGTAATACCGGAATTTCTCGCACTGTCCATAACCTTAACCATTGCACCGTGTGAAGAATCAGAGTCTGTTTTTATCAAAAGTCCGTCAGGATAGTTTTTGGCTTGTGCTTTTATTGAATTTTCCAAATTATCAACGGTAATTTCCTCACCGTCAAGATAAAATCTGTCATCCGAGGAAACCATTATTGTCATAATTTTTGTTTCGGTATTTTTAACCTGTTCTTCGGCGACATTTTCAGGAACGGTCAAATTCAACCCCTGCTGGTCAAGCATCGGAGCGATAACCATCATTATGATTAACAGAACAAGAAAAATATCCGTTAACGGCGTTATGTTTATTTCGTTGAAAGTATCTCTGTTTTTAGACATATTTTAACCTCTTGCCCTGTTCTTTTCCAAATCTTTTTGTTCTTTTTTACTCAACGGCTCGCCTGCGACGATAAGTTTTTTGTATTCGGCTTCTTGAGCGGCATTCATAATCTCCATAATCTTGGCACTTCTAACCCTTTCATCAGCCTTTACAACAACTTCGGGCTTTTCAAGAGTTTCTTTAAGCGTAACCAATTCGCTTGCAAGATTATCTTCACTCACGGGATTACCGTTGAGATAAATATTTCCCTCTTTTGTTACGGAAACCGTTGCATTACGCTGCTCGATAGCAACACCGCTGTTTATCTCGGGAATTGTAATTGAACTGTCCGTAGACTGAAACGTAGGTGCTACAACCATCATAATGATTAACAGTACCAAAAAGATATCCGTTAAAGGTGTTATATTTATTTCCGTAAACAGAGCATCTTTGCCCTTATTTGTTTTCATTGCCATAGTTTATAGTTCTCATAATGATATGTTTGCGTTGCTTGGAGTAGTGGATTCGTCGTTTGAATCAACGAAACTCAAGAACAGTAATTTGATTAACTGGAAATCATCCTCGTAGCGTTTTACGATAGACTGGAACGAGTTATAGAAAATAACCGCAACGATTGCGACTCCCAAACCGAAAGCCGTAGCTATCAATGCAGAACCGATACCCATTGCAACCGCAGCGGACTGATTACCCTGTGTTGCCAAATCCTGAAATGTATAAAGAATTCTGACAACCGTGCCGAACAAACCTAAAAACGGAGCGACACCGCCGATTGTACCTAAAATTGTAAGGTGGCTTTCGAGTTTTCTTGTAGCAAGCGAAGCTGCAATATCAAAAGAACGGGAAAAACCGTTTTTTTGCTCGGAGAAAATTCTGACGGCTTCTTCGGTGACTTCGCCGATTACACCTCCGCATTGTACCGCAAGGTTTTGAGCACCGTCAAGATTATTTTTCACAAGCTCTTTCTGTAATCTCGGAATAAACAAAACGACATCTCTTTTGTTTTTCTTGTAGAAAGAAAATCTGTTAATAACGACGCCCACGACAAGAATTGAGCATACCAAAATCGGTAAAAGTACCGGCCAGTCCATAGCAATAGAATGTAATAATAGTTCCATAGTTTTTATCCTCTTTTTTTTAGTTGTATCCTGACGCTCCAAAAACATTGTAATCAAAGGTAAACTGAATATCAATGCTTTGACCTTTAAATTCCGCAGGCAGCGGTCTGAAAGGTGCTGTTGCCTGCACGGCGTTTATAGCCGCTTTATCCGCACCGGGCAAGCCCGATGATTTAAACACACTGCAAGAAAGTAATCTTCCGTCCTTTGCGATTTTGAATAATAGGACTACACGCTTACTTTCGTTACCTTTTGGCGGATCCCAATTCATTTTAATACGTCTTTGCAATTCTCTCATATAAGGTCCGAAATCCGGTTCTCTAATTGCATCAATACCGGGTCTGCCGTTGGGATTTCCGGGGCCGGGATTACCCAACCCGCCTGTTCCGCCTCCGCCGCCTTTGGCAAGTTTTGTTCCGCTTCCGCCGGTCGGTGCAAGTGAAGGTCCGGGGGAATATTTTCCCGCACCTGAAGCACCCGATGAACCGCCCGCACCACCTTTAGCCGATGTACCCGAACCGCTTATCGGACCTGTAGAGTATCTGCCTGAACCGCTTCCGCCCGACGGAACGGGAACATGAAACGCTGATGAAGGTTTAGCCACAGGTTTCGGAGTTGTCGGCGGTTTTAAAGACGGACGAGCCGTCGGAGGAGCAGGTTTTGCCTGCTGCGGTTTTTTAGGACCTTCCTGCTGAACGGGTTTTTGTGCAGGTTTCGCCGAAGGTTGTTTTGCCGGTTTTGGCTGTGCTGCCTGCTGTACTATTTTTTGTATCGGATTGGATACTTTAGGCTTTGCAGGCTGTTTTGAAGGTTGTGAAGCCTGTTTCGGAGTTCCCAGAGCGGGAGAAGGCATAGAAACCTTTCTTGTCGGGTCGTGATGACCGCCCGCACGGGAATTTATATCCGCACGATAAGGAGTATTTTTATTTATCGGTGTTTCCTCTTTATCGACAAGTACAAATTCTATATCATTTAACTTAGGTTGAGGTTTTTCAAACAAAGTAAATGTTATACCCATCAGAGCGAGAATAAACACACTGAGCCATATCGCACCCGCAACGGTCGGATGAAGAATTGCCGAAATTATAATTGATTTTTTCAGACTGATATCTTCATCATCACGTAATACCGCAGGGGTAACGTATGAAGATTTTTCCTCCTCTATAAAATTGTCCGTATATTTTCCCAACAATGACATTTTTTTATCCGATATCTTATTAATAATTCTATTTTAAAACAAAAATAAAATTATTACCCGATTTACTAATAATTATTAATTATATACAGCGGGGTTAACTGTAATCGGCTGGGTTAAAACAAGTTCCACAGCGGAATTTGCCGGAATTTCCACATCATTCCCTTTATCCCAGAGCGATTTAACAATACCTCCGCCTGCACCGACAGCCGTAGCCAGAGCAGTACCTTTACCGACGCTTCCGCCCGCAAGCGGTGAAATTATAACGCCTGCCAAAGCTCCTGCAGCGGAGCCGACGGCAATATCTTTACCGTAATCGAGTGCAACATCGGCTTTTGAACCGCCGATTAAAACTCCCGTGTTATCGTTAGTTCTTATAACCGCAGAAATAGGAATTTGTATGCCGTACGGTGTAACTATTTGAGTAAATCTTATAAGCAATTTTCCGTTCATGCTTCCGTGTTTTGCACTTGAAACTTCTATAACCGTTCCGTTAATTGAACTTCCTGCCGGAGCAACAAGGCTTGAACCGCTGTAAAAGTCGGATTTCAATGCCAGAGAAACACTCTGCCCCGTAACCAAATTAGCCGAACTCAAAGGAGTCATGACAACGGCAGAAATTGTTTGTCCTGCGGGTACCGTAACGACTTTACCTTTAAGAGTTTGGTTTGCACTTACGGTTTGCGAGGGCAAATTATAATTGAATGTGTTTTGAGCGGGAGTATTCTGCCCGTACTCATAATTCGGTGCGGCAACTACCGCAGCGCCTGCAACCAGTAATACCATTGATAAAATTTTCTTAATACTCATATCTAACCTCCATTATATTTTATTTTATATTATATTTTAAGTCAATTTGTTAAGGTATGTGTAATCTGAGCGGGTGCGGTCAACACGACAATTTCGTCGGAACCTGCCGGAATTGTAACATGAGTTCCCATTTTTCTTTCGTAAGACGGTTTTATCTGAAGTGTCGTTTTTCGCACTCTAAGTTGTCTTTGAGCCAATTTAATGTATTTTACGGGGTCAGAAATTCCGCCCCCGAAAACATTATCGTTTGAAGTATACAAATAACCTCTGATAGGGATTTCAACGCCGTCCGTGAAAACAAGTTTGGAAACCCTTATTTTCATGGCTGCATTAGTACCCACGACGGGATCGTTAATTTTTTCGATATAGCCGTAAATTTCGGTATCTTTAGGAATAATATTTGTATCATGCATAAATAAATCATTTGTCACGATAAATTTTACTTTATAACCTTCACTACAGTATTGAGTGGAAATTTCCTGAGCGTTCATGACGGGGATAAAAGTTCCCTGCGGAACTTCAATAACGTCATAATCACGCATTTCAAGCTGCACATCGGGCAATTCTTCCGCAAAAGCCGCAACAGGCAAAAATATTAAACATAATATCAATAACAATTTTCTCATAATCTTAATTATAACATTTTTTTCGTTCATATCAAATATAACGAAATAATTTGTTGAATGTTCATTAATTTTGTAACAAATGTTAAAATTTTTTGTAACATACGCAATTTAGTCAAAGAAAAATACTTAATATAAATAGAAAGGAAAAGTGTAAGTGTTTAGTGCGGTAGCATCGACAATATTTGCGGCTCGCAATTTTGACAAAACCAAAAACGGTGAAGTCGGAAGAAGTGCCGTAGCATTAGGTCAAACAGCAGGCGTCATACAGGAAGTCGCCAAGTATGATACATTTGCGTCAAAAACCGCAAGAAGTGCACTCAGCGTATTTTCCGAACTTGCAAAAGAGAATAAAGCTTTCAATGTTGCGGGAAAAGTCACAAAATTTGCAGTAGACAACATTAACCCGCTGATTTGTGTTTCGGGCATAATCAAAACCGCAAAAGCGGATGATAAGCTTTCTACAGGAATTACGGAAACCTTAGCTTTAACAACAATGTTTGCCGGAGAAAGTTTTGTTAAGAAATATTATGATAAAGCAGTTAATTCAAAATCTTTCCAAAATTTCCTTACAAAAGCATCAGAAAAAGGTTTACTCAAATCCTTATTCAAATTTATTGAAAAGAACAAACTTTCGGGTAAACTCGGAATGATTATCAAAGGACTGACATTTGTTTCGGCTTCAATAAGTTCTTATTCGGCGGGAGAAAAAATCGGTAAAAACATTGCACAGTGGGTAAAAGACAACGATGAACCCAAAATCAATCAAAAGGTTTAAAAAAGTTTGTAATAAACATGCTATAATCCGATTGTGAAAAAGATAATTTTTGCTTTATTAATCATAACAGCAGTGACAAGCCCTGCTTATGCAATAAAAATAGGGCTTGAAACCGATGTTCAAACGGCATCGATCGGAACATCCGTGAGCGGAACGATTATCGACGCAAACACAAATCACACGATCTGCAACCTTGAAGCCATGAAAGGCTACGAAATTAAGCCCTATCACAATGTCATGGCAATAAATTACAAAGGCACTTACTACAAAGTAAATTCAAACAATATAGTGATAAAAACGCTGGATTCGGGCTTTGTAAGCACTAAATCAAAATGGTACAGAGGTATAATAATCATTAGAAACAAAAACGGCAAACTGACCGTAATCAACGATGTTCCTCTGGAAGATTACATAAAAGGAGTTGTGCCTGCGGAAATGCCTTCAAGCTGGGATATGGAAGCACTTAAAGCACAGGCGGTTGCCGCAAGAAGTTATGCACTGGCGAATTTAGGCAAACAGGCAAGATACGGCTACGATTTAAAGGACAATACCGAAGATCAGGCATATAACGGTGCATCGGGAGAAACGGCACAAACAAATGCAGCCGTTAAAGACACGGAAGGCATAGTTTTAACCTACAATACAAAAGTTATAAGTGCTTACTACTCGGCATCCGCAGGCGGTCAAACCAATACAAACAGCTGGGGAAATAATTTGCCCTATCTTCGTTCAGTCCCCTCTTTTGATGAAACTATCAAAAAAAACGGGCATGGTGTTGGCATGTCACAGCATGGTGCAAATAATTTAGCAAAAAAAGGTTACAATGCGTACCAAATTTTACAATATTTTTACAAAGATGTAAAATTTGCGAAGGTAAATCCGCAGTCCTATAACTAAGCCAAAACGCTTTTATAATCGGCTTTTTCAAGTTTATTTTTGCTGTAATTAGCATATCTCCAGTATATATAAAAAAAAATTTTTTCAAAACACTTGCCAAATTTAAAAAATATGCTATAATAATTCTGTCGATACAAAAAGCATGCGTAAGAGAGATGGTTTCATTTTACTGTATGCGCAAGTTAAAAAAGGAGGTTCTAAATGAACAAAGAAGAATTAGTAAAAGAAGTATCAAAGAAAGCAAAAGTTTCACAAAAAGCTACTGCTGACATCATTGCAGCAACTTTGGAAACTATCCAAAAAACAGTTTCTAAAGGCAAAAAAGTAACTTTAGTTGGTTTCGGTACTTTTGAACCGCGCAAAAGAGCAGCTAGAACAGGCAGAAATCCTCAAACAGGTGCTCCTTTGAAAATCGCAGCTAAAACAGTTCCCGGTTTCTCTGCCGGTAAAAAATTCAAAGAATTGGTAAAATAGTTTTTTGAACAAATAAAAAAGGCGGGAATTTAATTCTCGCCTTTTTTGTATTAAAATTTTTATCAGAACCTAAAAGGATAATCTTTAGGAATTTTCCAACTGTTGAGTTGAATTACTTTAGTTGCTAAAGCCGGCTCAATTTCTAAATAACTTTTTATAAGTTCCTGAGTCAAAAATAAATCATTCCCACCTTCATCCTGAATATACGTACCGTTTTTTATATCCCTAATAAAAACTGAGACGTAAGGCTCAACACCCTTGTTATAGTAATTAGTAATTATTAATGATGTATCTCGCGAGCGAGGATAAAATCCAAAATAAAAACACTTTGTACCAAGTGTGTCGATTTTGCCTTTGTCTAAATCTCTAGGATTAATACAATACTGCCAATCTGTTTCTCTTAAATTAAGTCTTACTGCAGAGCCATCCTTGAAATAAATAAAGAATTTATCATTACCGATTTTTTCTGTTTTTAATACGGAGACATACGGTGCAAAATAAGTGTTCCAAAATTTTTCTTTTTCATCAGCAGTATCCTCAGTAGCAAGTTCCCAAGTGCGGGTTTCTCCGTTATCAATTTTTGACAGTTCGACAGCTTGTTTCATAGTGGAGTAAAATTTTTGAAGTCTTGTTTCGACGACTTGCTTTTTATAACCTTGTACAAGCGTTGGGATAGTCAATGCCGCAACAACACCGATGACAGCAAGAGTAATTAAAACTTCAGCAATGGTAAACGCACAGTGTTGTGAAAAGTGAGAAACAATTTCTTGTCCCCTCCCTTTCCAAGGGAGGGCTAGGGTGGTTTTTTCCATGAGGGTATTTCCCTCAACCCGAAAAATTTTTGAGAATTGTTTGTCTTTGGGAGCTAGACTACCGTTAAAAACCTTGATAGGAGCGGAATCCCCCCCCCCCCCGATGGGTTAAACGTGCTAATAATCATCTTCTTCATAGTTTTTTCCTTTCTATTTTTCTATACATTCTCATTATAAACGATTTTTCAAAAAATGCAAGAGGGGGAATGGGAATTTCTTAAAAAATTTTAACAAAAATATAAAAAGTGAAAAGTGAGAGGTGAAAAGTGAAAGGTTCTTTTAGGCACTACGTGCGAAACCTGACCCCTCACCCGAATTTCTAAGTTCACTGCGTTCACTAAGAAATTCTTCCCTCTCCCGCAGGGGGCGAGGGGGGGGGGATTTTTGTGCAAGTGGTGAGGGAATTTATATTTTTTTTTGCACAAAGTGCCGATACATTTAATCCACATTTGCAGAAAGGCAGTTACGTTCGTAATGAAGTCTTCCCGATAAGCGGTTTACCCTTTTCATTACATCTTTGAACATCGGTATCGGTAAGCTCTGTTTGCCATCAGATAATGCGTTTTCAGGATCATGGTGAACCTCTATCATTACACCGTCCGCCCCGACTACCAAACCCGCTTTCGCCATCGGCTCTATTAAATACCGCTCACCCGTTCCGTGACTCGGGTCTAATATTATCGGCAAGTGTGAATACTTCTTGATAACCGGTATTGATGCAATATCCATAACATTTCTGGTAAAAGCACTGTCAAAACTTCTTATCCCGCGTTCGCACAGTATTACTTTTGAATTACCGTTATATAAAATATGCTCCGCCGCAAGCAAAAATTCCCGAATTGTACTTGCCAGTCCGCGTTTTAATATAACAGGCTTGTTACATTTTCCGACGGCATGCAATAACTTGAAGTTCTGAACATTCCTTGCCCCGATTTGAAGTACGTCAACATAATCACACATCATATCAATATCCGACGCATCCATTATCTCCGAAACAGTTAACAAACCAGTTTCATCCGCAGCTTTTCTCAAGGATTTTAAAGCTTTTTCACCGTATCCTTGAAAATCATAAGGTGATGTTCTCGGTTTAAACGCTCCGCCTCTTAAAAATTCGCATCCGCACTCTTTTGCCGCAACCGCAACAGATAAAAGACCGTCGTAATTATCCTCAACAGAGCAAGGCCCTGCCATGACAACAGGTTTATTCCCGCCGCCGATTTTAACACCGTTTGAAAACTCAATTACCGTATCGTCGGGCTTTCTGTCACGTGAAGCGAGTCTGAAAGGCTCTCTTATAATTTTTACCTCTCTGACACCATCAAAAGCCGAAATTCTGTTCGGCGTAACCGTTGTCTTATCTCCGATAGCGTCAATGACCGCGTAAACCTCGCCACGATTAAATCTCGTTTCAAAACCGTTCGCAGATAAAAAATCCATGACTTTTTTTATTTGAATATCGGTCGCCTTAGGCTCCATTATTATAATCATAATTTTCTCCTTAATAAGAGTATGGTAGCACAAACCGACACTGTTATCAATTTGGAATTTTTTTGAGCAGATTTTTTGCGGGAAAATATTGCGGAAGAACTTTTAAACAGGTTTTTAGAAAATGAACAGCGTTTTGAATATCTCCCTTTTCATAATAAACGTAAGCAAGCAGGTAATGCAGTTCGGGGTCGTTGTAAAAATAATCTTTTGCACGCCTCAAAAAAAACAGCGCCTGCTCTCCTAAACCGTTGTTATACAAAACTCTGCCGATAAATTTATAAACTTCGGGGTTAATATTAAACAAAAAATCTGCGTATCTTAAAATATTTTCCACATAATCGCCTTTGTAATAACTTATGAGAATGTCTAAATCTATTTCCAAAAAATTTCTCAACTCAAAGTAAGAAGGATATTCTCGTATATCATTTTTTATAAGCGAAATCAAAATAGCTCCCCAATGAGCTCTGATATCTTCATCCTTTTTGAGCTCAAAAAGTTCCTTTGCTCCTTCCAAATCATCATCAAGAAGTTTGCAGTAAGCCAACTCAAGAACACAACCATGCCGATCGAAAAATTGCCGTACGCTTAAATCTTGGAGCGTCAGCAAACTTTTTTTAGCACTTTCGTAATCTGAAACCATAAAAATTAATATCTGTTGTTATCGTTGTTAAAAGTAAAATCAGGGAGCATGGAATTCATCATGACCGCCTGCATCAATCTCGGGTCGATGTTTTCACCGTTTTCAGCTTTTGTCATAAGCATCGGCAAAATGTTCATGCCGTTATTATTGTTGTTTGTATTTCCAAGCAGCATGCTCATTTCCATCATTTCGGGAGACTGGTAAGCATAAGGATTTTGCGACTGAACGGTAACGTTTAAACCTGCCTCTTTCAAGGTCTTAACTGCCTGCAAAACATCTTCATCCGAAACCTGTGCTATTTTTACGGTTTCATTATCCGCATCCGATTTTTCATCAAAATTTTTCAGTCTTTCAATATCATCCGTTTCAAGATTTTTCTTTTGATTAATTGTTTTTTGGAAATTGTTAAGCTGTTTTTGTTTTAATTCTTTGTCAAGCTCGGGTGAAAGCCCGTTTCCGTATGGAGCGTTAATAAATCTGTCGAGTTTTTCTTCTTCTGACAGAACTTTATTTGCAGAGGAGTCCGCATTATCAGGAGTAACCTTTTCCGCAACGCATGTCGGGCCGCCCGTTAAACAATCTTTGCCTTTTGTAGCGTATTGTGCAAGACTTGTATTCGGTTTAAGCGAAATAACTTTTTCATAAGCCTCTATCGCTTCGGTTTTCATATCCAAATGAGTATAAATTATTGCCATATAATAATAAGCTTCGGCATTTTCAGGGTGTTTTTTCGTCAAAGAGAATAACTCCTGCAAACATCCTGAATAATTTCCTTTTTTATATTTTGCTACCGCGCTTTTTATATTTGCGTTAGGGTAATAAATCGTGTCCTTATCAAGTGCGGAAGTGTCAACGGTTTCCGCAGAATAAACACAACACGATGTAATTAATATTAAAGCTAATGATATAATAAATTTCTTGTTCATACTCTACCCTTCTTTATTATAATTATATTTTATGAAAAATCAACTTACAGATAAATTATACAACATTTTGGAAATTATTCATAGTTCAATTATATGATTTCATTGAAAACTTACATCCGCAATAGTTTTGTCTGTACAGTCCAAGTTCGTTTGCGATTTTGTTTGTCTTTAAAAAGCCGTCTTGTTTGCGAAAATTTATGGCATGATAATTCAAACCGTATTTCCGTGCGATATTTTGACCTGTTTTTGATACCAAATCAAAGTTTTTATGCGGACTTATAACTATTGATGTCGTGAAATCCTTAATTCCACGCTCTAAAGCAACCTGAGCAGTTTTTTCAAGACGAAGTTCAAAGCATTTTTCGCATCGCTTGCCTTTTTCGGGTTCGTTTTCAAGACCGCTTGCCGCAGAGTAAAACTTTTCGGGTTCATAATCACATTCAAAAATTTCGCACTCAAAATGCGTACACAAAGTCCGCTGTGCCTCAAGTCTTTTTTGATATTCACTTTCGGGATAAATATTGGGATTATAAAAACACACCAAAACCTGATACCCCAAATCTTTCAAATAAGATATGGGGTATCCCGAACATATTGCGCAACAACTGTGCAGAATTATCTTTTTTTCGCACCGGCTTTCTTCAGACATTCAACATATTCTCCGTATGACTTCAAGCCGACGTAAATTTTTCCGTCGATTACAGTTGATGGCGTTCCGATAATTTTGGCTTTATAAGCGTCATCAATATCGTTTTTAACTTTCAAAGCCGTTTCCGCACTGTTTGCGTCTTTTTTAAGCTTTTCAATATCAAGGCCCATATCTTGAATCAAATCAAGGATTTGAACTTCTGTTTGCGGTTTCTTTTCAAAGAGCATGTTGTTCATTTCCCAGAACTTGCCCTGTTTTTCAGCCGCAACGGCATATTTTGCATCTATACACGAACCGTAATGAAACGGCGATTGCAAGTACGGGTTGCAAGACATGTCAAGCGGAAGATTTTTGTGAACAATTTTAATATTTTTCAAATCTTTCGCAAGTTTGTGCATCATGTTGTTATGAACGGGGCAAATCGGGCATTGGTAATCGGAGTAAGCATAAACAATTACCTGAGCATCCTCATCACCCAAAACATTTCCTTGAACCTTGTATTTATTCTCACCTCTGAACTGATCGATTTCCTTTTGCTTTTTAACCTGAGGTGCAAATTTATAAGAAACCGATGTATAAGTCAAAAATGCACAAGCAGCAACCGCTACGGCAATAAATGCGATTAAATATTTTTTAATTTTTACGGCATCGACAAAATCCGTAAAACTCTGTTTGAAGGATTTTACAAACCCGCCGTTTTTAAAATCAACCGCAATACAACCGATTAACAGATTAAGCAGATACGTAAACGCACACAAAATACAGAGTTTCTTTATTTCAAACAAGCTTATGCAAAGCAAGCTCATCGAAATTATAAACGAAATTAATCCTAAAGATGCAATATAATCCATCGGATTTTTAAACACTTCAAAAAATTTAAGGAATTTTATATTTTTTAATTTGTCAACACAGAGCATTAACAATATAAAGAAATACAAAAACATTCCCCAATATGCAAGAGGAATACCGAAAAACTGGGCTTCCGAAGTTTTTGCAATACCGTCACAGTCTATAAAATCGTTCACGGAACAAAAACTTGATAACGCATAAGGATTAAAATTCGCATTGTAATAAATCATTGCGAGTTTAACTGTAGTAATAATTCCGATAACGGATAAAACCGTAATAAAAATCTTTTTCTTCATCTCTTTACTTCTCCAAACTTATAATACTATTTAATTTATTATAAATCAATAGTAAAAAGCAGGAGAAAAAATTCTCTTTTCGGGTAATTTCTTGAATTAATAAAAGTTTATTGTATAATCAAAGTTAAAGAGGTTGATTTGAATATATTTGACTTATTCCTGAAAAAGATTATCAATATACCTTTGTGGGTAAAGCAAATTCTTTATATCCGCTTATCCGTCGAGATGAGAGAAAATCTTTGCGAAGATTTTGTTAGAACATCTCCCGACAAAATATTTGCGGGATACATGCCGATTTTGACTTTTTCGGGACAAAACGAGCTTCAAGACAGAAAAAACGGATTTGATACCAATATTTACAAGTTTTTACAAAACTGCAAAGACGGGTATTCTATCATCGACATAACCGTGAATTCTTTCTATTCGCTTGAAGAAACAGCAAAGTATTTTGAATTTTGTCTTGAACAAAACCTTATAGAAAAGCCTGATAAACAAATTGAGGCTGAAGCCGCATATCTTGCGGGAAAATACAGAGTCGGAGAATATCTGCTTCAGTGCGGTAAAATCTCCGAAGAACAGCTCAAAACGGCAATTTATGAAAATGAAAAAAATCCCGATAAGAAAATCGGACAAATTCTTATTGCACATGAATTCGTTCCCGAAAAGGCGTTGAAAGCACTTTTTGTCGTGAAAGAGGAGGCTAAAAAACGTTTTATCATTGACTATAACAAAATTCCTGAAACAGAAGAAATTTTTCCCGATAAAAAAAGCGAATATGAAAACAAGATTGAAAACCTTGCAAATGAAAATAAAAAATTAAGAAAACAGTTGGAACAATTATTAACTATGGTGAAAAAATGAATGCTGAATTACTTGTTAAATATGTCAGAAACGGAGTTATCGAACAGGAACATTTCGGATACATAGTCCGTGCGAATAAAAATCGTTCTTTTGATTTTTGCGGAAACACGAAAAAGAATCCATTCTATCTTCGTTCGTGTGCAAAACCCTTACAAGCAAGCCTTATCATAGATTACGAAATGGACAAAATCTATGACATGACCGACAAAGAAATCGCGCTTTGCTGTGCCTCGCATGCCGGTGAAGATATTCACAGAGAAATTGCACATGACCTTATGAACAAAATAGGAATTGACGAGAGTTATCTGAAATGCGGTTTACACAGACCGCTTTCTCAAACGGAACAGAAAAAATTAGACCTTTCAAACAGAAAGGTAAATGTTCTGCACAACAACTGTTCGGGCAAACATATCATGATGCTCGGATTATGCAAAATAAACGGCTGGGATACGGAAACTTACGATAACCTCGAACATCCGCTCCAAATCGCAATAAGAGAAAAAATAAATTCTCTGTGTAATGTTACGAAAAAATACCCCGAAACCAAAGACGGATGCGGCGTACCGATTATGTCAATGCCTTTATCCAATATGCTGCAAGGTTATTTGAACCTGTTCAGGCAGTATGAAAAAATCAAAAACGCATTTTTGCATGAGCCGTACATTATAGGCGGTGAAAACCGTACCGATACAAAAATTATGGAAAATTCCGACGGTATTATCGCCAAAGTAGGTGCAGGCGGTTTATGTATAGTTGTTAATACGTTAACGGAAGAAGCTTTTGTAGTTAAAATTGCCGACGCTGATATGAAAGCCAGAGAACTCGTAACATTAAAAGTGCTCAAAAATCTTCACTGGGCGGATATAGAAGCGGATACTTCCATAAAAACCCTTCACGGCGACGTTGTCGGAGAAATTGAAGTAACTATTTAATAAAGTTTTTGAAGTTTAAACCGTTATCAATGCAATAACTGTCAATTTCCTGCGACAATTCCGCAAAATAATCAAAAGACTTTTCCGTGTAAATTTTTTCGTAAACTTCGCTATAAATAGGGAAATTCTCGCAGATAAAATTCAAAACAGGTTTTTTAAAATTGTATCTTAAAACAAGCTGATCGAACCAATATTCATCAACAAAATCTCTTGTTTCTTCGATTATTCCCTGATAATCCGTTATAAAAGGAAATATCGGCGAAATGAAAACAACAGTTTTAATCCCGTTTTTCTTCAACTCCCGCAAAGCCTCAATTCTTGATGCTATAGAGGAGGTATTTAACTCTAATTTACTTTTTAAATTTTCATCAAGTGTACAAATTGACATTACCACTTTCAAATGCTCAAATGTTTTGAGCAATTCCAAATCTTGAACAACCATATCGGATTTAGTAAATAATGAAATATAAGCACCGGAAAGTGAAAGCTGTTCAAGCAATTTACGGCTTGCACGATATTTTTCTTCAAACTCGTTATACGGTTCCGTTACATTTCCGAAAAAAACTGCTTTATCTCTTATTTTAGATATGTTAATCTTTTTGGGGGTATATTTTACGTCGATAAAATTTCCCCATGTTTCATGGTGCCTCGTAAAATTCACCATATAAGAAGCATAACAATACAAACATTTACACGGACATCCCGAATACGGATTAACAACGTAATTTGCTTCCTTGAGTTTTGATTTTGTTAAATAATTTTTTATTTCAGTTATTCTTTCAACTACCATTATAATATAATATAAGATATAACTTATACTGTCAAATAACTTAATAATTTATATCTTTTTCAATAACGGACGGTACAGGCGACATAATCAACATTTCAAGGTATTTATCATTATTTTCTTTTATATCTTGAGCTATCGCAGTGATTTCCGATTCATCGGTAAAATAGTGTTTTGAAGCGTATTTTGAAACAACCATGCCTTTTGTCGGATGTTTTTCAAATTTATAAACATCGTATTCAAAGAACTTTTTTGAGTTTTCGCACCCGTTAACAAGAAAACTTATAACGGCTTTATCGCTTTTTTTATTTTCAATAAGTTTTAAAAGTACGCTGTTATCAGTGTTTTCAACGGTTGTATCAAAATTTTGAGCGTATTTAACGGGGTTATTTTCGTTCGGATAATAATAAACCCCGACCATTTTTGTCCAATCGGCAACGTTTTCGGAATTTTTGTAATATTCGTTACCGTAACCGCCGGTGTTTGGTGCTATTGCACTGAATTTCAATTCATAAACTTCGTTATCAAAATGGATTTGCTCGCTGTATGTCGTAATTTGCGAACAAAACAATGCCAAAATCATTAAAATTAATTTCTTCATACAAAAATTTAACCACCGCAAAACGCAAAAAAAATTGACCTAAAGGATTATTTATCAAGGTGATTTTTCAAATATTTTTCGTAAAGGTCGGGGCGTTTCTCTTTTGTGCGTTCAAGACTTTTTTGAAGTCGGAATTCATTTATTTCCTTGTGATTACCGTTTAAGAGAACCTCGGGAACTTTTAGACCTCTGAATTCTCTGGGCTTTGTGTAATGCGGATATTCAACAAGTCCGTTGGAAAACGTATCTTCACAAGCGGATTCGATTTTTCCCAGAGTCCCTTCAAGCTTTCTGCTGACCGCATCAATAAGGCAGAGTGCAGGCAGCTCCCCACCCGTCATCACAAAATCCCCAACAGAAACTTCAACGGGTTTAATTATTTCTCTTATTCTTTCATCAAAACCCTCGTAATGTCCGCAAATCAAGATTATTTGATTATAATTTGCAAGTTCGTTAACTTTTGCATCATCAAGCGGTTTACCTTGAGGGGAAAGCATTACTGTTATTGAATTATCGGTTTTTTGAATACTTTCGAAAGCATCAACAAACGGCTGAACCTTCAACACCATGCCCGCACCTCCGCCGTAAGGCGTATCGTCGGCTTTTTTATGTTTATCAAGAGTAAAATCTCTCGGATTAACCGTGTTTACGTCAAAAACTCCGTTTTCAACAGCACGTTTCATAATACTGAATGAGCATGCACTTTGAATCATTTCGGGAAATAATGTCATGACTTCAAATCTCATTGCAAAAGCCCCTCGATGTTGTTAATCGTAATTCTTTTTTCTTTTATGCTGACATCGGTAACAATAGCTTTAACAAACGGGATTAGTGCGACTTTTTTGGAATTTGTTCTCACGGATAACAAATCGTTTGCCCCGTTGTTGGAAACTCCGACAACAAATCCGAGTTTTTTGCCTTCTTCGTCAAATACCTCAAGACTCACAAGCTCATCAATAAGAAACTCATCATCTTCAAGATTTTCCCGAACGACCTCCTCTTTTACACAGATAAAAGAGCCTTTATAGGGCAATAAATCATTAATTGAATTTATCTCACGGAATTTTATTATTGCGAAATTCTTCTGAAACCTAATATCTTCAATTTCAAAAGGCAGGTAATCACTTCCTGACTTTATAAAAACATCAATAAGCGATGCCAAAAAATCTTTTCTTGAATAACCGACTCTGGCATGCCCCTTAATCCCGTGAAAATTCAGAATTTTTCCAACAGAAACATAATTTTCCATTTAGACATCTTCTTTTGTTTTGTCGGCTTTTTTGGTTTCATCTTCGGATTTTTTCATACGTTTTTTCAGTTCTTCGGGAATATCCGTTCTGTCCTCATTCCATCTTTCAAGTCCCATTTGAGAACGTACAAGAGCTATTCCGACGTGAACTCTCCACTCATCCATTTTCAACTGAGCCGCAATAATTTTATGGCATCCGATAGGAGGAAGCGGAAGTAAAGGTTCATACAAATTTCTAATCGCAAAAAGCTGATCGGGCGAAATTGCGAGTTTACGTTTCGGGAACGGCAATTTCGGAAGCATCATTTTTTGTCTTACGAGATTAATACCGAAGAACACTTTTCTTGGTTCAAGTCCGATTTTTTCACCGATAACTTCGTGGCAGTCCGGATTTGGAAGCGGAAGCATGGCTCTATAAAGTGTTTCGATTTGTTCAAGTTGTTCTTTACTTACGAGTAACTGTTTCGGAGCTTTACGCTGCTGCGGGCGTTTTTTATTAAATCCGCCCTGATTTCTGTTAAATCCGCCGTTTCTGTTACCTTGCGGTCTGTTAAATCCTCCGCCCTGACGGTTTCTGTTGTAACCGCCCTGATTTCTGTTGAATCCGCCTCTGTTTTGCTGTTGGCGATTTCTGTTATTCGGGTTGTTATACGGTCTTTTCTGAAAATGTTGTTGTTCCTCGTCACCGCCTGCACTGTAATAGCGGGGCGCTTCTTCACTGCCTCCGGCACTGTAGCCTTTTAGGGGTTCTTCGGGGGGAGTTTGTGAACCCGAAGTAAGCATCATGCTCTTATCGGGATAAAGACAGTCAGGACATATGACTCTTTTGGGGTTTTTGGTTTCAAACTCACGACCACATTTGATACACTTGTTTACATACATATTGATAAGCCTCTTAATTAAGTAATTCCAGGTTAAATTTCTCCTCAATCAAAATGGAAAATTATTATAATAATATATTATATAATACCACAGTTCAAAAATTTTTGCAAGTAATATTATTATTTTTCTATAAAAAAGGTTACAGGGCCGTCATTCGTAAGCTTAACATCCATCATGGCGCGGAATTTGCCTGTTTGAACATTTAATTTGCTTTGTTTAACGCATTCGACAAAGTATTCATAAAGTTTTACGGCTTTTTCGGGAGTTGCGGAGTTGTCAAAAGAAGGTCTTGTGCCTTTTTTGCAGTCACCGCACAAGGTAAATTGGGAAACCACAAGAATTTCTCCGTTAAGCTCATTTATTGAGCGATTCATTTTTCCGTTTTCATCTTCAAAAATTCGTAACTTTAAGATTTTATCAGCGAGTTTTTCGGCGTTAATTTTCTCATCATTTTTCTCAACGCCGAGAAAAACCAGCAATCCTTGCCGAATTGAGGAAAAAAGTTCCCCGTTAATCGTCACCGAGGCATCTTTAACTCTTTGAATCAGTGCTTTCATTATTTACTCTTTTAATTTTCAAAATGTCATTTTCAACTTGCATTTCAATTAAATCATTTTCGGGGTCAATTTTCAACAGTTCGATAATAACTTTCGGAACAAATAATGACCACCCGTTTCCTGTTCTGAATAATTTTCTTTCCATGTTACCTCTTAAACAATGTCTATAACATGTACTTTACAAAAAATGAGAAAAGTATTATACTATAACATGTTATAAACAGGTTATGAAAGGAGCTAGAATGATTAATAAAAACACTGGAAAAACAGGTTTTACACTCGCCGAAGTCTTAATAACACTAGGCGTTATCGGCATTGTGGCAGCGTTGACAGTTCCGACATTAATTCGCAATTATGAGAAAAAAGCTGTCGCTATACGTCTTAAACAAGCATATTCAATTTTATCTCAGGCTTTAAGGCTTTCACAAATTGATAACGGACCAATAAGTTGCTGGTCATATAGTTATCCTTCATCTGAAGAATCAAATAGAGAATTCGCAGAAAAATACATTCTCCCTTACTTAAAAAATTATACGGAATGTCCCGACAAGGACTCTAAGTGCTATGTCGGCATAAGTAAGTTTGATGTCGGTTATAGATTGAATAATGGCATAAGCCTCGGATTAGGCGGTGCATTAGACCAAAAAGTTGATTTCTTATATCCTGTTGTTTTTGGAATAGGAGGAGGTAAGAAGAAATGGGGAAAAAATAAGTTTTATTTCGTTATTAATAATAAAGGTCTTTATCCCGTAGCTTGGAAAGATAACTTAACCCGCGAGGAAATTTTTAACGGTTACGAGTATTTGGAAGCTAATACGAAAAAGATGTTTGCCGCTTGTAATAAAACCAAATGTAATGCATGCGGAGTATTATTAATGCTGGACGGCTGGGAATTTAAAGATGATTACCCATGTTTTTGACAAACTCTTGTGCCTGCTCAAATGTTGTAACATTTCCCGAAAGCTGTGCTTCATAAAGTGCATCAAGAATTTTGCCCAATTTCGGCGACGGCTTGATGTTTAAAAGTTTCATAACATCGTTTCCGTCAAGCAATTTAGGCAAAGGTTCAAGCGTTTCACGTTTTTCAAGATAAAAATCCAGAAGTTTTTTTAACGAGTCGATGTTATTTTTGACGATTTCATCGGTAATTTCAGGGCCTCTTGCGGACAATCTGTCAGCCATCGCAAGAACAATATTATCAATAGCGTTTTTATCGGATTTTCGCACAAACCGCATCATCGTTTTTTCCGAAACATCAGGCGCTGAAACCACATGCGACGGATAAATATGATACTTAACCATTGTCGAAACATATTCCGTAACCTTGTTTGAAAAATTCATTTTTTTAAGCAGTTTTGCAGCCAGCTTTGCCCCGACATCATCATGCTTGATAAATCTGTGACGACCATTTTCTATCGTCCAAACGGAAAACTTTCCGATATCATGCATAAAACCTGCGAGTTTTAAATATACAAGACGTGGAAATCCGCCAAAATCAACCGTGTCAAGATGTTCCTTAACTTCATCACATGCCTGCTCGTACAAAAACTGAATTTGTCGAACAGTTTCAAGCGAATGGTGAAACAAATCCAAATGATGATGAGAGTTCGGCGGAACTTTTTTTAACTCCTTCACAAACGGGAAAATTTTCTCCAAAACTCCTGTTTTATCCATATTTTCAAGTGCTTTAGGGGTGTATTTCCCGCCAAAGAGTTTTTGTAATTCGTATATAATTCTCTCATTTGCAGGCTTATTCACGAGTTTTGCATACTTGCAGACGGTATGAACCGTATCTGAAGAAAGCTCAAACCCGTATAATGCCTGAAATCTGTACACCCTCAATAATCTAAGCGGGTCGTCCTCAAAATTTTGCTCCAAAATATAGTTAATACATTTGTTTTTAATATCCGTTACACCGCCGAAAATATCAATAACATCACCTGTTTTAATATCGGCGGCAACTGCGTTAATCGTCAAATCTCTTCGCTGCAAATCCTTTTCAATAGAGCCTCCCACGGGATTTGTAACATCAATGTAATTTATTTTGTCGGGCAAAACAAGTCTGTATATCTTATTTTCCTCATCCAGCGGAACAAAAGAGGCTTTAAACAATTTTTGAAGTTTAAGGGCAAATTCCCGTGCATCCTCATCAATAACAACAATATCACGGTCATGACTTTTTTTATCAAAAAAATAATCCCTCACCGTTCCGCCTACCACATAAACCTTATTATCAAAGCTTTCGGCGATTTTGGATAATATTTCATCGGATTTAATATTTTGAATAATATTCATGAATAATGTTTCCTAACGCAGCAATTACTGCCGTTTCAGCCTTCAAGATAAGATTTCCGAGCGTAAGCATCGGGATTTCGTACTTTTCAAACAATTCAAACTCTCTTTGCGAAAAACCGCCTTCAGGACCGATAATTACGACCAATTTATCGCCCTTTGATATCGGATTTTGCAAAAAATATTCCTTTAAATTCATCCGTGACAACCGCTCGCAAAATGCGATAACTTTACACTCCGATTTCATTTCGAGAACTGTTTTCAAATCCGTCAGCTCACAACAAGTCGGGATATAAGCTCTTTCACACTGTTTGGAAGCTTCGTACATAATCCTTTGCCATTTGGGAATTTTTTTCTCAATAACACTTCCGCTAACAGCACAATTATCAGTAAGAACGGGATATAACCTTTCAATTCCGAGTTCCGTAGATTTTTCAACGACGAAATTCTGTGCGTCACTGCGGAGCGGACTCTGTGCAAGATATAATCCAAAATCAAGGCTTCTGTCAGACTTAAAACTATTTTCAACATTAACCGTTATTTCCTTATTCGTAACATTGTCAACAACAGTTTCGTATTGAATTTGATTTTCGTCAATTAAAAGAAGTTTTTCACCTTTTTTTATCCGCAAAGACTTAGCAATATGATTGTAATTTTCTTTGTCCGAAACAACAACCACACCGTCTTTGACATCTTTTGAATTTATGAAAAAATGAGGCATGACACTCCTTTTAAAAAAGGCAGAGCTTTCTGTTATTATTTATGAGCCGTGCTTTTCAGGTGAAGTTCTCTCAACTGCTGAATTGAAGCTTCCCCTGGAGCTTCGCTCATCAAATCTTTAGCACCCGAATTTTTCGGGAAAGCGATTACATCTCTAATGCTTTCCGTTCTGCAAAGCAAAGCAACAAGTCTGTCTAAACCGATAGCAAGCCCTGCATGAGGCGGTGTACCGTACTGTAAAGCGTTAACCATAAATCCAAATTTTTCTTTCGCCTCATCTTCGGTCAAACCCAAAGCCTTAAATATTGCGGACTGAACCTCGGATGAGTGAATTCTCACAGACCCTCCGCCGAGTTCCGTACCGTTATAAACGATATCGTAAGCTATCGACTTAACATTACCCAAATCACCCGATTTAAGCTTATCCAAATCCTCAATACAAGGTGATGTGAACGGGTGGTGCATTGCCATAAATCTGCCTTCTTCGTCAGACCATTCAAACATCGGAAAATCAACAACCCACAATAAATTGTGTTTGCTTTCGTCAATAAGGTTAAGCGTTTTTCCGAAATGAAGTCTTAATCTTCCCATAATGTCATAAACAAGTTTAGGTTTATCAGCGACAAAGAAGATTATATCACCTGCTTTCGCCCCTGCGCGTTCCTGAATTTGTTTAGCCTGTTCTTCCGTGACGAATTTTAAAACCGGAGATTTTGCCGTGCCGTCCTCAAGATAAATAATATTGGCAAGTGCTTTCGCTCCGAAAGATACGGCAAGTTTTGTAATATCGTCAATATCTTTTCTTGAATACTTCGCACCGCCTTCAATCCTGATACCGCGGACAATACCGCCGTTTAACAGAGTATTTTTAACAATATCAAAATTCGACTGCAAAATTATATCGCCGATGTCGAACAATTCAAGTCCGAAACGTGTATCGGGCTTGTCAGAACCGAATCTGTCCATAGCCTCTTGCCATGGCATTTGAATAAACGGCGGTTTAACCTCGACACCCGCAGCCTTAAACGTTTCCACTATCAAGCCTTCAACGCATTTTATAACGTCCTGTTGTTCAACGAAAGACATTTCAAGGTCGATTTGAGTGAATTCCGGCTGTCTGTCGGCACGCAAATCCTCATCACGGAAACATTTTGCTATTTGATAATATCTTTCAATACCGCCGACCATAAGTAATTGTTTAAAAATCTGCGGTGACTGCGGCAGAGCGTAAAACTTACCTTCCTGAACACGTGAGGGGACAAGGTAATCCCTTGCGCCTTCGGGAGTAGTTTTAATCAGGATAGGCGTTTCAACTTCCAAAAAGTCCTGACTGTTGAGATAACTTCTTGCCGCCTGACAAATTTTATGACGTAAAGTCAGGTTATGGAGCATACTTTCACGTCTTATATCAAGATATCTGTATTTTAAACGTACATCTTCCGAAACATTTTCATCGTCAAGCACGAACGGCAAAGTTTTAGCCTCCGAAAGAATTTCGACTTGTTCGGGATACATTTCGACTTGACCTGTCGGGTACTTTTCGTTATAAGTTTCTTCGGGTCGTTTAGAAACCTTGCCCTTAACCGTAATAACGTATTCTGATCGAATTTTTTCAAAAACCTTATGTACTTGGGGGTTAATCTGCGGGTTAGCAACGAGCTGGAAAAATCCTGTTCTGTCACGCAATTCGACGAACAAAATTCCGCCCAAATCACGAATAGTGGACGCCCAGCCGGAAAGTGTAATTTCTTCGTTTAAATTGTTTAAATTAAGCTCTCCGCAGTTGTGATCTTTAAGTTTTGTTTTAATCATATTTCTTTATTCCTTTTCCCTGACAATTCTAACAAAAAAAAAAATAATACGCAAACTTTAAAAAGTGAGAAGTGAGAGGTGAAAAGTGAGAGGTTCATTACGGCACTTCGTGCGGAAAATAGCTCCCTCCCCAGACGGTGAGGGATGGGGTGGGGTGCTGTTTTTCCCCTCCCTGTGCAAGGGAGGGGGGAGGGGTGGGTTTAAATGGGTGAGAAGTGAAAAGTGAAAAGCGGATTGCGAGCTGAGGGCGAGGCTTGACATCGAAATGACGAAGTCATTGCAGACGTCAACCGTAGACCCGTTAAACGCGAGCAACCAAGCAGACCTTTACAGTACTTCGTGCGGAAAAAAATATAAATTCCCTCACCTCTTGCACACCCCCCCCTCGCCCCCTGCGGGAGAGGGAAGAATTTCTTAGTGAACGCAGTGAACTTAGAAATTCGGGTGAGGGGTCTAATAAATCGGCAATTAGAGCAACAAATAAGCTGAGGCATTCGTCGCAATGACAGTTTTACTTCCTCCCTTTTCTCAAGGTAGGGGATAGGAGTGAGTTATACAACAAAAAGTCGGGTTTCAACCCGACTTTTTTATTATTGTTATGAAAAAGATCATGAAAATTTACCATGGATAATCGTCTTTTATCTGCCAGCCATCCCACATCATTAATGCAGTACAATTTACTCTTTTGTTTTTATCTATATTTTTATTACATCCATATTTCTTACCATTTATCAGTTCATCACGGCTTTTGATTTTAGTATAACTATACGACGCCGAAGCAGAATTATCTGAATCGAAGTATGCAAAAGGATAAACAGCATTATTATAATTTTTACTGATAGTGGGTTTGACTACAGCAAACATCATGTCATGTCTTGAATAGTCATGACTTTTGTCTGTGAAATAAGTGGCATTTCTATTATTGCTAACCAAAATCCATATAGCATGATATTGATACTTTTTCGTAATAGGGTTTGTACTTCCGTCTAACGAAAAAGTCAAAGTCATACCATTATTCAGTAAAAGAGAATAGCGATTACCAATATCTTTATCATACCCGATGTCTTCCGCTACTTTAAAATAAGGTTTGAAATAGGTATTAACAATATATGTTAAATCGTTTTCCGTATCTGTACTATATTTTTCTTTATCACTACCGTAAACCCAATCACTCATAGGTCCGTTTTCAGCAACAGAAGTTACTAAAGCATTGGACAAAATACTATATATTTGTTTGGCTTTAGTAACAAAAACCATTTTTTGATATTTGCTAATCAATGTCGGAATTGTCAAAGCCGCCACAACTCCGATTATGCCAAGAGTAATTAAAACTTCTGCTAAAGTGAAGGCAACTTTTTTAGGTTTGCCATGTTCAAATATCCCCTTTTCAAGAAAAGGAATATATTTGTTTCCTATCTTTTTGAAAAGGTTAGTTGCGACGGGTTCTTGAATGAGGGCATTTTCCTCAACCCAAAAAAGTTTTGAAAATTTTTTCTTTTTAAAAACTAATGTCTTGATTTGCCCAAAAGCCTTACCACAAAGGAATGCCCCCCCCCCCCGATGGGTTTAATGCACTAATAGTCATCTTCTTCATAGTTTTTTCCTTTCGTTTTTCTATACATTCTCATTATAAACGATTTTCAAAAAAAATGCAAGGGGGGGGGAAATGGAAATTTTTTAAAAAATGTTAACAAAAATTTAAAAAGTGAAAGGTGAGAAGTGAGAAGACCTTTTCGGGTGCTAAAGCACCAAAATAATTGCACCCCACCCCTACCCTCCCCATTAGGGGAGGGAGTAAGACTGTCATTGCGAGCGAATGCACCAGCCTATAATTTTGCACGTAGTGCCGATACGGTCTTCTCACTTTTCACTTAAAGATTCCGTACTGACTCAGTCTGCCATTTCTCACCCATATTCAACCCGCCATTATCCCCTTCTAATCAACCGAATTACGTCCCTGTCTGAATGCAAAATACTTAAACAACACATAAGTCAGTATCGAAACAATTACCAAAGACACAAATTGCCCGATATAAACATTCTTACTTACATATCGCACCATAAATTCAAGTATAATAACGTTAAACAAATAACTTACCGCCCAGGTCGTACAACATTTTAAATATTCACGAACCCAATTTCCTTTTGTACAAAACACAAGCAACTTTTGCAGAGTAAACGAAAACACCGATGAAATAATCCACTGCAATGCGACACAAAGTTGATAATGCTCATTTCCCGCAATATGCAAGGCTAAAGCAAAAATAAGATATGAAAAAAGCGCGTTATAACCGCCGACTATTAAAAACCTTATTTTATCAGGAATTTTAAACCACAAATTCATCAATAAGCCTTTCCGACCAATGAATTATGCGCCTTTAATTCAATTTCATCATCAAGTTTATTCAACTCAATACCTTCACCATAACGGGTTTTCAATGCAAGTTTAATCAAATAATCCGCAAAATGAGGGTTTTTAGGTAAAAGCGAGCCATGTAAATATGTTCCGAATACATTCTTAAACCTTCCGCCTTCCTCAAAATCCCGACCGTTATTGCCGTTTCCGACAATATTTCTTCCTAAAGGTTTTGTTTCTCCCTGCAAATAGGTTAATCCGCTGTGATTTTCAAATCCCACAAGCGTTTTAGGGGTAAGAAAATCAGTTTCAACGGTCACGTTACCGATAAATCTTTTCTTTCCCGCAACGGTATAAGCGTCCATCAAGCTTATTCCCAAGAGTTTATCCCCGTCAAACGGTTGATAATAATGTCCGAACAACTGATATCCTCCGCAAATCCCCAAAAAAACCGCGCCTCGATCACGTTCGTCACATAAAAATTGTTTACTTTTGTAAAGTTCGACTGAAACATCCTGCTGCTGCTTATCTTGACCGCCTCCTATAAAATAAAAGTCATGCCGTCCGATTTTGTCGCCAGAATTTATCTCGTTATATTCAAATTCGATACCACGCCAAACGCACCGTCTTTCAAGGGTTATCACGTTTCCCATATCACCGTATAAATTTAATAGTTTTGGATAAAGATGTCCGACAGAAATTTTTAACATGATATCATGATTATATCACTATCTTGTGGTATAATCAAATTATGATAGATTCACATGCTCACCTAAATGAAATAAGAGGTATTAAACTCGACGATGTCGTCAACGACGCCAAAGCAGCAGGCGTACGGAAAATTATTCATCCATGCTCTTGTCCGCAAGACATTGAAGAAGTTATGGAAATTACTGACACATATGACAATGTATACGCTCTTTTGGGAATTCACCCGACCGAAGCTCGTAACTGGTCTGATTATATCGAAAAAAAGATTATCGCATACTCAAAAGAAAAGAAAGTTGTCGGAATCGGCGAAATCGGATTAGATTATTACTGGGACAAAAAGTTTATTGATGTTCAAAAAGAAGTATTTATAAAACAAATAGAACTTGCAAATCGGCTTAATTTGCCGATGTGTATACATGACAGAGAGGCGCATCAGGACACTTTTGATATTCTTAAAAAATATAACAAAGATTCAAAAGTTGTGCTGCACTCTTTCTCAGGCAGTCCCGAATTCGCAAAAGAATGTCTGAAGCAAGGCTGGTATTTGTCTATTAGCGGAATGGTTACATTTAAAAATACGGTTAAAGTGAAAGAAGTCGCAAAAATGGTTCCGCTTGACAGACTTTTAATTGAAACGGATACTCCGTTCCAAACGCCGCAACCGTTCAAAGGAAACGCAAACATGCCTGCTTATCTCAAATGTATTGCTCAGGAAATAGCTGATTTACGCGAAACAAGCGTTGAAGAAATAATTGAAGCTACGGAAGCTAACACCGAAAAGATATTTACATTGCCCTGCTGAGAAACTCAAGATTTTCGGGTTTAAGCATTTGGGTAAAAGTGTTATTTCCGTCAGGCTTTCCTTTTTGTGCTTCAAGAAGTGCTTTGCGTTTGGCTTCCGATTTATTTGTCATCCAGATGTTAAGCTTGGGTACACCGATACCGAGAACAAGTGCCGAATACAAATAACCTGCAATTTGAGAAATGTTCAAGGCTCTGAGTTTTGCTTTGGTATCCTTATCGGCTAATTTCACAAGTTCGCTAAACTTCATCAGCTTTCCGTCCTTAACGGTTGAAATGCCTTTTTCTTTCAGTGCCGTATACAAAACTTCATCACGAGTTTTCAGAGATGATTTTGTAAGCCATTTAAAGAAGTTTTTTGAATCTTCTTTTGCAACATTAATTAAAGACTTGTTAAAGCATCTTGCAACACCTTTAGTAACAAGTGTTCCGAGGACAAGAAGGTTCAAAAATCCTAAAGTATCTTTAACCGTGGATTCTCGAAGTTCGTCTTTGTCACGAGCTGAAAGCAGACGAGAAGCGATCGTTAAACCGTAAACAAGCTTTAACTGCGAAATCGTCGGGAAAAGCCCCTGGAATTGGATTTTATTCAAGAGTTTAGACGGTTTTGTCGTAATCGTCGAAAGTGCCATGAGGGCAAATGCCGAAGCACTAAGAACTTTCTTAAAGAAAAATCCTTTCGATGTATCTTTTTTACGTCCTTCAACGCCGACAAATCCGTCGCTTCCCGTTTTCTTCTTTGTTAAATACATATTAATCGGCTGAGTAGACATACCGATTCCTGCCGCTATCGCAAGTCCCGCAACCGAACGCTTGATATTAAAGCGTTTCATATATCTTATAAATTCATCGGTAGAAATACCTTTTTCATCTTTCAAAATCGCCGCTTTCGTAACGTTGTAGATACTTTTTATTCCGTTTTCAAGCGAGAAGGTATTTTTTGAACCCGAAAATTTGAAATTGTTTTCTGAACCGGCAGATTGAGTGATAACAGATTTTGTATATTTTAAAAGTTCTTTATTAATAAACTCTGGTGCCTGATTATTAACCATTGCGAGATTAAACTTAGAGGCGAGAGTATTAACGTCTTTTTCGGCAATATGTTTAACTTCGCCGTCAACCATGGTTTCAAGATTTTTGAAAATATTTTTAAAATGTTTTTCATAGTTTACGTCTGCATTGTTTTTATAAGAATTAGCGATGAATTCAAACGCCTCATTATCCGCAAAAATCTTATGAGCCTTTATTCCGAAGTTTTTATTAAGCATGTGAGCCAGAGCAAAACCTGCAACAGAACCGTAAACTCCGACCATTGAATGGTTGAAAGTTCCCATAGACTCACGGCGGCCGGTTTCCAAACCTGCGTCAGGGCCTCTGTTAACAAAATCAATAGTCGTTCTCGGTATAACCATCGAACACAAGTCAACCGAATTAGCACCCCATGCCTGATTTGTATCCAAAAAACGCAATACGGATGTAAACGCATCAAATCCGCCCGTAAATTGCGGGGTTTGGTTGTTGTTGTTTAATTGTGGGATAATCGGCTGTATTTTCATAATTTCTCCTAGGGGGTTAAAAATGAGCTGAAGGCCGTTTTGCCTTTAATAAATGATTTTGTGAAATCATCTCCGGCTTGGGGGGTATTTTCTTGTGATTTTGTACGTGCAAGTTCTGCCGCATGCTTTTTGTTTGTTTGAGTTCTTGTATAAAGCGGGATAAACACGCCCAATGCCAACAGCGAGAACGCCATATTGCCTATCTGGCACAAAGTTCTGAAACGTTTATCTCTTACGTTCAAAAGTTCATCGGAAGATTTAAGAGCGGTATGTTTTGCCCAATGCCAGAATTTTTCTATCGGATTAGCGTTCTTTTTGCATTCTTGCAGAGTATTGATTAAATGTACATCTTTTTTGAACTTCTGTATCAGTGTTGCGATACCTTTTGCAACGTAATCACCTAAGAAGTAGAAACTTGAGAATGTAGCTATATCTCTGACGGTAGCCTCTCTGAGTTCGTTTCTGTCCTCGGATGCTGCCATACGACTTGCAAATGTAGCCGTTGAGATAATTCTTGCCTGATCCATTGTCGGGAAAAGTCCCTTGAATTGAAAAATATTTTTCAAAACAGGTCTGTCCATAAACATTGACAAGCCGGTAACACCAAGCATTGAGCCGATTGAGATGAATTTTTGCGCTAGAAGTTCACGTTTTTCTTTCGGTGAAAGAACTTTATCTTCCTTTCTGTCCGCGAAATCGTTATAAATCGGAGCACCTGTTTTTCCTGACATTTTACGTGTAATCCATCTGTTAATAGGCTGCATGGATATCGCAAGCGGAATAATAACTCCTAAACCTGCAATACTCTTTGCGTTAACAAGTTTTATCGCTTTAGATACGTATTTTGATGCCTGTTCGGAGGTTTTTATTCCTTCTTTTTCAAATGCTTTGTGAATATTTACAAAATCTTCCAAATAGCCTTTCAAGTTTTTGGACAGATAACCTTTTCTGTCTTTTAACATGAGGTTTTCAGACATGCGAGAAGCTTTTATTATTGTTTCGTAACCCTTATTGAAAAGTTTTTTCGGGTTTTTCAACATTGTGGATTTTGCAATCTGTTTTGCCCCAATTTGTACGCGTTTGCAATCTTTGAACGCTTTATGTGCCTCTCCGTCAACACCTGACAAATCATTCAAGAAAGCTTTTATTGCATTTTCAAGTTTTTGCGAACCTTTGCCCGACGCATTAATCAGGTAGTTCGGAACAATTTTCAAAGATTCTTCGTTTGCCCAGAGGTTAGCAATATTTGCTTTACCAAAACCTTTCATAATCGGTTTTTGCAGAATTGAAGCCGCACCCATGACAATGAAACTCGGAATCAGACAGTTAACGATTAACCCCGAAGATTCACGTCTGAAAGCTTCCATGCCCGCATAAACGTTAAATTCTCTTATGTCGTTACCGTTTTCGTCTTTCTTTTTAGAGCCTGCACAAGTTTCAACGATAGAACGCGGAACAATAGCGGTGGACAAATCAAGCACGCTGACATTAACCATCGGCTGACGTTCGCATTGTTGTATAAGCTTCACGGCAGCATCGCCCAAACCCTGAAATGCGGGATTTTGGCGCATAACTGTCCCCTTTGGGGTATCTTTTGTATCTACACTAATTCGTTCAATCATAATATTGTCTGGTCTACACTTATTATAACAATGACATATTTATAATAAAAGCGGTGAAAGAAAAAAATTGCCTGATTTGACTAAAATGTTAAGGATATATTAAGACGGTTTTTTGCATTTTTTATTAAAAATAGAGAGATTTTAAACAATTTTCTTGAAATTAGCATAAAAAACATAAAAATAATAAATAAAAAGTGCAAAAACTTAAGTTTTCGCACCAAAAATAATTGTAAATTTTTGTAACAATTTTTTATAGAAAGGAATTTTTTATCAGAAAGAGTATTTGACAGGAAATTAAACCGCAGATTTAACCGCTTCTTTATGCGTTTCAACATATTTAACCGCATACACAGCACTAACGGCCCCGTCCGATGCAGCCGTAATAACTTGCCGCAAAGGAGTTTTACGGACATCACCCGCAGCAAAAACGCCTTCAAGCGAAGTCGACATGGTTTCATCAGTAATAATAAAACCTGCCGCATCCTGCTCTAACTGACCCGATATGTTATCGACATTCGGAGTAATACCGATGTACGGGAAAACCCCGTTAACCTGAAGATTAGAAAGCTCTTTCGATTTCACATTTTCCAAAACCAGCGTGTTGACAAGATTATCGCCCTTTATTTCTTTTACAACGGAATCCCAGATGAATTCAATTTTTTCATTTTTGAATGCCCGTTCCTGAACGATTTTATCAGCTCTAAGCTCGTTTCGTCTGTGGATTAAATAAACCTTAGAGGCGAACTTAGTTAAATACATTGCTTCTTCGACCGCAGAGTTGCCTCCGCCCACAACCGCAACGACTTTATCTTTATAAAAAGCCCCGTCACAAACGGCACAATAGCTAACGCCTCGTCCCACAAACTCTTTTTCACCCGGAACACCTAACTTCATCGGCTGAGCACCGGTAGCAATAATAATTGTTTTTGCCTGAAATTCATAATCATTCGTCAGAATTTTTTTTGATTTCAAATCAATGCTTTGAATTTCCTGCATGGGGAATTTCTGAACCCCGAATTTATCTGCATGCTCCTCAAACTTTTCCATCAAATCGTAACCTCCGACAAGCGGAAATCCCGGATAATTTTCAAGTTCCAAATAGTTTGATGGCTGACCGCCGAGCATATTTAAATCAATAATTGCGGTTGAAACCGCACCTCTGCTTGCATAGATAGCGGCAGAAAGTCCCGCAGGGCCGCCGCCAAGAATAATTGTGTCAAAATTAAGTTTTTCCATTAATCCTCATTTTCCCGTAATGCTTGTACCTGAAATCTTTTCACCTCTCAGAATATATATCGCCGTATCTTTTTTTATAAGCGAATTGTCATAAGTCGAAAAAGTTTCAAGGGTTATGTAATTAATCCCTGTGAAAGTATTTCCGTTAAGCTTCAAATCAACCGTATCGGTCAGTTTTTTGTTTCGGTCGTACTCTCCTGTTTTGGTAAATCTTATAATATTTCCCTCAACATAATCAAGTTTAACAGAAGCACTCGCTCCTGTAAACGGATTATTTAAATTTATGACGTCGCCGACACGTGATAAGTTCCAAATGTCGACAGTCTGAGGTCGAAAATTTATACTTCCTGTTTGTTTATCGACTTTAGCAAGCACTCTCCAGCTTCCGTAAAAAGTGTTTGGAAGTGCATCAATTTTGGCGATTCCCGCTTTTAAGGTTTCCGCCGAAACAGTTAAACCGACTAAAAGTATCAATAATGTGATTAATTTTTTTATCATAATAACTACTTAATTATTTTATATCAATTATCAATATTTTAAAAGAGTCGACAGAATAACTTTTTCCCTTTAAAGGGCATTGGTTCATACTCCCTCTCTTTGTAATGGAGAGCTGGGGTGGGTAATTCCCCCTCCTTTGTAAGGGAGTGGCTAGGGGTGGGTTTATCCCCTCTCCCCGTCGAATTGACCTTCGTGCGGGAGAGGGTTAGGGTGAGGGGTTAGAAATAAAGTGTAAGTTGGGGGTTTCTACCCCAACAAATTTTTTAAAAGTGAGAAGTGAGAGGTGAAAAGTGAAAGGTTCGTTTAGGCACTTCGTGCAGATTAATAAGCTGGATTGCTTCGCATTCGCTCGCAATGACGTCAGATTTTAAGATTTCATGCTGAGAATTAAACCCACCTCTGCCCTCCCTTAAAAAGGGAGGGAGTAAAGTAGGATGGGTGAAACGATTTTCATTTCACCCATCAACCATCTGATATAATATAACCCCTCACCCGCATTCGTAATTCGCTTACGCTCATACAACTGCTCCCTCTCCCGCAAGGGGAGAGGGAATTGACTACACCCCACCCTAGCCCTCCCCATTAGGGGAGGGGACTATTTTCGCACGAAGTACCTTAACAAACCTCTCACCTTTCACCTTTCACTTTTCACAAATTTAAAAAAGTAAAAAACAAAAAGCTAACATCCGATTTTAAAAATATTGCAAGCCCTTTATTTTTTTTATGCTAATATAGTTAAAGAAATGAGGTCTTAAACTTATGAAAATGTCGAAATTATTCGTTCAAACTTTGCGGGAATTTCCGTCGGATGCGGAAGTTATTTCGCATAAAATGCTTGGCAGAGCAGGGTTTATAAAAAAACTCGCCCCCGGCATATATACTTTTATGCCACTGATGTGGAAAGTTTTAAAGAAAATCGAAAACATAGTCAGGGAAGAAATGGACAGAGCAGGCGCTCAAGAACTTTTGATGCCGTTTGTTCAGCCAAAAGAACTCTGGGAAGAATCAGGAAGATGGGAAGTTTACGGAAAAGAACTAATGAGGCTTAAAGACAGGCATGACAGAGATATGTGTTTAGGACCTACTCACGAAGAAATTATCACGTCCGTTGCCAGAGACAGCCTTAAATCTTACAAACAACTTCCAGTAAATCTCTATCAAATCCAGTCAAAATTCAGGGATGAAATCAGACCACGTTACGGCTTGCTAAGAGGTCGGGAATTTATCATGAAAGACGCTTACAGCTTTGATTTGGACGAAGAAGGACTTGATAAAGAATATCAAAATATGGCTCAGGCTTACAAAAGAATTTTTGAACGCTGCGGACTTGAAACCAAAATGGTTCAGTCGGATTCGGGTGCGATCGGCGGAAGCGTTTCGCACGAATTTATGGTTATTACAGACACCGACGCAGGCGAAAACGATGTATTTTATTGCAATTCATGCGATTACTCGGCAAATTCAAACCATGCCGTGTCAAATTTGCCCGATGCCGTAATCGACGGTAAAAATTATTTCGCTGAAACAAAAGTTTTAGACACCCCGAATACTCATTCGATAGAAGAATTAAGCGAATTTTTAAAAATTCCTTCAACTCTTATTTTAAAATCTTTGGTTTACATAATAGATAAAAAGCCTGTTATAGCCTTAATCAGAGCGGACAAAGCGGTCGAAGAAACAAAATTAATGAACGCTATAGGCGGTATTGATATCCGAATAGCCTCATCTGCCGAGATTGCAGAGCTTATGGCGGAACACGGTTTTGATGCCATCCCCGGATTTATCGGACCGAAAGGCATGAAAAATGTGCCGATAATCGCCGATGAAACCGTGAAAGATATGAAAAACTTCGTCGTCGGGATTAATGAAACCGATAAACACCTTGTCGGAGCTAATCTCAGCGATTTGGACATTGAAAACCTTAAATATGCCGATATAAGACTTGTTGAACAAGGTGAATTCTGTCCGCAGTGCGGTAAACCTTTATTTGTAACAAAAGGAATTGAAGTCGGCAACATATTTAAGCTCGGTACAAAGTATTCAAAACCGATGAATGCGGTATATACAGACATCGAAGGCAAAACTCATCCTTATGTTATGGGTTGTTACGGAATAGGAATTTCGAGAACCGCAGCCGCAGCAGTCGAAGCTCACTATGATGAGTACGGAATTAAGTGGTCTGTGGCTATTGCGCCGTATCATGTCGTGATAGTACCCGTAAATATTAACGATAACGAGCAAATGCAAATTGCCGAAAATATGTATCAGGAATTGCAAAAAGCCGGAATTGAAGTTGTTCTCGATGACAGAGATGAAAGAGCCGGAGTGAAGTTCAAAGATGCCGACTTAATAGGATTTCCGTACAGAGTTACGGTCGGAAAAACTATCAGCGAAGGACTTGTTGAGTTTAAAGTTCGGCAAACAGGCGAGCAGGAAAAACTTTCACCTGAAAAAGCCGTAGAAAAACTTATCGAAAATATTAAGAAAAACCTCTAAAACTTGTAAAATTTGCAAATATCCAAATATTATGCTAAATATTATGTATGAAGAAAAAAGTTATCGCATATCTTCACACACACTGGGACAGAGAATGGTACAGGGAATTTGAGGTTTTCAGGCTAAGACTTTTAAGGGTTTTTGATAATGTCCTTGATTTGCTTGAAAATAACAAAATCCCCTCGTTTTATTTTGACGGTCAAACAGCGGCTTTGCTTGATTATCTTGAACTAAGACCCGAAAAAGAGGAGCAAATTCGCGGGTTTATTGCCGAAAAACGACTTTTTATCGGGCCTTTTTACACGCTTATTGACGAATTCTTAACCGACAAAATAGCTTTTAAAAAAAATCTCGAAATCGGCTTAAAAATCTCCAAAGACTTCGGCTGTACCGATTTTATCGGATATCTTGCGGACACTTTCGGACACAGCAAAAATGTCCCGTTAATCCTTAAAAAATTCGGCATTGATAAATGTATTGTTTGGCGAGGCTGCGGAGATTTCCCCGCAGAGTTTAAATTCAACGGAATTAACACCGTAAACCTTATCCGCGGCTACTTTACGGACATTTTTTCCGCCGACTTAACCATTGAACAAAAAGCAGAACAACTTAAAACCAATTTGGACAAAATTTCCCAAAAATCGGGCGAATACCTGCTTTTGCCAATAGGTGCAGACCACCTCGGCGTCGAACCCGATATCACGGAACAAATAGAAAAAGTTAATTCACTCCTCACGGATTACGAAATTAAACTCTCAAACCCGTTTGAATACTTTGAAAAAGTAAGTTTCGACGGCTTTGAATGGAACGACGAATTGCGGGATAATTCAAAAACCTTTATCCTCCAAGGTGCTTATTCCGCAAGAACAAAGCTTAAACAATATAACGTAAAATGCTCATACCTGCTTGAACAAGCAGATAAATTACAGCAAAAATACGGTTCAAAATACAACTCCGCAATAGAATACGCATACAAACTTTTACTGCAAAACCTTGCACACGACGGGATTTGCGGTTGTTCAACGGATTTGGTGCATAGAGAAAATGTCATGCGATATGAAAAAATTCTGCAAATAGCAAACACGATTATTGAAGAATTAAGGCTTGAACACAACTTTAAAACGCCCGTAATGCAAAGCAAAGAGCTTTTGCCTGAATATAAAATCACCTCAAAACACTTAGGGGTGGAGAATTCTCTGCTTTATAACACTCAAAAAATACCCGTAACAGAGGATTTCACGGATATTTACACGCTTAAAAAAGCGTCGTTTGAGAAATCGGACATAAAGTTTGAAGTTAAAAACGGCAAAATCAAAATAAATAATGTCGAAATGGAATTTGTGCGATTTGAAGATGAAGGCGACACGTACAATTTCGGGGCAGTCGAAACCGACAAAGGAGAAACCGCCGAAATTTACTCGTTTAAAAACGGGACAATAAAGACGAGTTTTTTTGATGTTCAGGTCGAAATCGGCAAAATGGTGAATTTTAAAATCGAATGGGATAACAAGTTAAAAAATAAGCTTTGGCAGGTTAAATTTAACCTGAAATCTCCCGTAAACGAAACATTCAGCGAGGATATGAACACTCTTATAAGGCGAGAATTCAGTCCTGATTACGATATGCGGAAACATCTACCCAAAACTCGAGGGATAGAGGTAAAAACTAACTTCGCACCGATGCAAAGATACGTCGGAACGCAAGGTTTTGGAATTATCACACAAGGGTTAACGGAATATGAGGTTAGGGGAAAATCAATTCTGATAACGCTTTTGAGGAGTTCGGGAGTTATTTCAACCCCTCAAAATCCGTCACGTTCAACGCCTGCAGGCCCGCCGTTTGAGGTAAAAGATGCTCAACAGCTCGGATATAATTGTGCTGAGTTTTCCGCGGGATTTTTTGAGCCTGAGAGTTACAAAGAGTATATAGATGAAGTTTTCCCGCCCTATTGCTGATGTGAGAACTGGCAGGCTGAGCCAGTACGTTATTCTTTGGGTGAAAAGTGAGAGGTGAAAAGCGAAAAGCGGATTGCGAGCAGAGGACGAGGCTTGACGTCGAAATGACGAAGTAATTGCAGACGTCAACCGCAGACCCGTTAAACGCGAGCAACCAAGCAGCTCTTTACGGCACTTCGTGCAAAAAAATATAAATTCCCTCGCCCCTTGCACAAAAATCCCCCCTCGCCCCCTGCGGGAGAGGGTTAGGGTGATTGGCTAGAAATAAAGTGTAAGTTGGGGTTTTACCCCAACAAGTTATTAAAAGGTGAAAAGAGAGAAGTGAAAGGTGAAAAGTTCGTATCGGCACTTCGTGCAGAAAATATAATCCCCTCTCCCCGTGCGGGAGAGGGGACTAGCTGAGGCATTCGCTCGCAATGACGTCTGATTTTAAGATTTCATGCTGAGAATTAAACCCACCCCTAGCCCTTGTAAAGGGAGGGCGAAAGCAATTAATTCTCTTTTCCCGTTCTTTTGTAAAAATCTTCGATAAAGCCTGTGTTAAATTTTCCGCTCATGAAAACAGGGTCTTCTATAATCTCCTGATGGAACGGTATCGTCGTTTCAACACCCGTTATGACATACTCTTTTAAAGCTCGATACATTCTGCGTCTTGCCTCGTTTCGAGTTCTGCCCCAGCAGATTAACTTGCCTATCATACTGTCATAGTAAGGCGGAATCGTATAATCCTGATAAGCATGCGAATCAACCCTTACTCCAAATCCGCCCGGTGTGACGTAACCCGTTATCTGTCCGGGGTTCGGCATAAAATCTTTTTCGGGATTTTCTGCATTAATTCGACATTCGATAGCATGCCCGCGAAGTACAATGTCATCCTGTGTAAAATCAAGTTTCTCTCCCGATGCCACAAGAATTTGCTCCCTGACTAAATCAACATTGGATATCATTTCCGTAACACAGTGTTCAACCTGAATTCTCGTATTCATTTCCATGAAATACCACTTGCCGTCGTGGTCAAGCAAAAATTCACAAGTTCCCGCACCTTCGTAATTAATCGCTTTGGCAGCTCTGACAGCCGCTGCTCCCATTTCCTTACGGGTTGCCTCATCTATCGCAGGTGAAGGTGCTTCCTCCAAAAGTTTTTGGTGACGTCTTTGAATAGAACAGTCCCTTTCACCTAAGTGAACTACATTGCCATACCTGTCGCCAAGTATCTGAACTTCAATGTGACGCGGATTTTCAAGGAACTTTTCCGCATAAACATCGGGGTTTCCAAAGAAATTTTGTGCCTCGCTTTGACAAAGGTTCATATTGGTTTCAACCTCATCATCCGAACGCACAATTCTCATACCTTTTCCGCCGCCGCCGGCAGTCGCTTTAAGTATAATCGGATAACCGACTTTGTTTGCAAATTCCTTTACTTCCCCGGGCGTTTTCAAAATTCCCGTTCCCGGAGTAACAGGAACATTATTTTCTATCATCGTTTTGCGAGCTGTCGCTTTATCGCCCATCTTACGCATAGCATCAGCCGTTGGTCCGATAAATTTTATCCCGTGTTTGTCGCAAATCTCCGCAAAATCGGCTCTTTCCGACATAAATCCGTAACCCGGGTGAATTGCATCCGCACCCGAAACGATCGCAGCTGAAATTATTGCGGGAATGCTTAAATAACTTTTTGCACTTTGTGCAGGGCCGATACAGTAAGCCTCCGTAGCAAGTCTGACATGCAGGGAATTTGCGTCCGCCTGCGAATAAATCGCAACTGTCGGAATGCCGATTTCTCTGCACGCTCTTATAATTCTTACCGCAATTTCTCCACGGTTTGCAATTAAAACTTTTCTAAACATATCTTACCTTGACTATTCAATATACATTAACACTTGTCCGAACTCTACGGGCTGACCGTCCGAAACGCAAATTTCAAGAACTTTACCGCCAAATTCGGCTTCTATCTCGTTCATAAGTTTCATTGCTTCCACGATACAAACGACATCTCCTTCTTTGATAGTCTGACCGACTTCAACAAAAGGCTTTGCATCGGGCGATGAAGCTTTGTAAAAAGTTCCAACCATCGGAGATGTAAGCGGTTTGCCTTTTTTAACTTCTTCTTTTTTCTCCGTCGGCAAAGAACTTTGCGCTGCAGCAGGCATTGAAACCGCAGGTGCAACGCCAAGAACTTCCTTTCGCAGTGTAATAGCCTGTTCGCCATCCTCTAAAGAGATTTCCGTTAATGAGTTATCTGTTAATACTTTTGCAAGTTTTTCAACGTAATCAATATCAAATTTCATTTGGTTTCCTTTCAGTTATTAAGCCCTGTCAAGATATTCGTTAGTTCTCGTATCGACTCTGATTTTGTCGCCGTTAGAAATAAAGAACGGAACGTTAACTACCGCACCCGTTTCAAGAGTAGCGGGCTTAGTGCCTCCCTGTGCCGTGTTTCCCTTTTCCGAAGGCGGTGTATCAACAACTTCCAAAACAACGTGAGCGGGAAGGTCAATACCAATTATTCTTGAATCGTGCATCAAAACTTGAACAACCATATTTTCTTTCAAGTATTTAATACCGTCACCGATGTTTTCGGCAGGAATTTGCAGTTGTTCGTAAGTTTCGTTATCCATCATAACGTATTCACTGCCTTCTTTGTAAAGGTATTGCATTTCGCGTCTGTCAAGCATTGCTTTTGCAACTTTTTCACCTGCACGGAAAGTTTTTTCAACAACCTGACCTGTTTCTACGTTTTTAAGTTTTGACCTTACAAATGCAGCACCTTTGCCAGGTTTTACGTGTAAAAATTCAACAACAGACCATAACCCGTTGTCCAGCTGTAATGTTAAGCCTGTTTTTAAATCGTTTACTGAAATCATATTTATTCCCCTTTTTAAAATATATTACTAATGCTATTGAGATAATAGCATAAATATTCAAAATTTCAAATATTTGTAACAAAAAGATAAGCGGGCGTTTATGTTTACGAAAACATGGAACTGATTTATTTGTTAACCGATTTTGCCGTTTTATCAAGAATTTCTTCAAATATTTCGGATTTAATATTGTTTTCAACCAAAATATTTCGGCAAGTATCAATGTATTTTTTCAAATCCTCTTTTGATTTATCCAAACCGTAAAGGCTTACATAAGTTAATTTTCCTGAATTTTTGTCTTTGCCCAAAGTTTTTCCCATTTGTTCAAAGGTTGATACTTCATCCAAAATATCATCGGCGATTTGGAAAGCAATTCCGAGGTTTTGAGCGAAATCGGTTACGGCTTGAAGCTGTTTTTCATCCGCATCGGCAATTATCGCACCTGTTCTTAGTGCAAGTTTGAACAAATCCGCCGTTTTATGCTCGTGAATAAAGTTTAAAATTTCGGGAGTTTGTTCATCGTCATCAAAATTTGAATACAGTTTTTCGCTTTCAATATCAACTACCTGTCCTGCTATAACCCCGTAAGCACCTGCCGCTTGACAGTATTCTTCCATAATTTTTACGAGTTTTTCACTGCCTAGAGATTTTGAATTTTTCAGAATAATTTGCGGAGCAAAGCTCAAAAGTGCGTCACCTGCAAGAACAGCATTTGCTTCGCCGAAAACCATGTGGTTCGTGAGTTTTCCGCGTCTGTAATCGTCGTTATCCATACAGGGCAAATCGTCATGGATAAGGGTTTGTGCATGAAGCATCTCTATTGCACACGCAGTCGGGATAGCATCTTCGATTTTTCCGCCGAAAACTCTGCAGCATTCAAGGCAAAGTATCGGACGTAAACGTTTTCCTGGAAGCGTTACCGTATATTTCATCGCTTTAAATATTTTCTGCGGATAACAAATCGGCATAAATTCGTCTAATTTTTTATTCACAAGTTCAATTAAATCATTCATTTTCAATATCCTTATAAACTCTCTGTTTTAACGTATTTCTTGCACTTTGGCGTTTCTTTTCGCTGATTTTTGCAAATTCTTTGTTGTGAATTGTTTTTTTGGAAAGTTCCTGTTTTTTACCCTCGTATTTTATGCGTTCTTTGTATTCTCTTGCCTCATCAACGAATGCCAGATAACTTTCGTAGCGTGTGGGGTCGATTTTGTCAATATTTGCAAGAACGTCACAGCCGTCCTCATTGATATGAAGGCAGTCTGAGTATTTGCAATAGTCACGGAATTTAGAAATATCAT
Organism: Candidatus Gastranaerophilales bacterium; assembly: GCA_947624975.1. GTDB lineage: Bacteria > Cyanobacteriota > Vampirovibrionia > Gastranaerophilales > Gastranaerophilaceae > Stercorousia. Next base: position 1,807 of record CANQMP010000005.1, on the reverse strand, counting down.
CAAAAAGCAAATCGACATCGGCGGGAAGAATAAAATCAAATTTTACGTTTGAAAACCCCGGAGTGTCGACGATTTTTGAGGTTTCATCAATTTTTATAATCTCGCAATGTCTGGTTGTGTGAGTTCCTCTGAGAGTTTTTTCGCTGACTTTTTTTGTGCGTAAATTCAAGTCGGGATTAATGGAATTTACGAGGCTCGATTTACCGACGCCAGAATTTCCGCATAATACGCTTGTTTTACCTTTAAGAAGTTTTTCAAAGGCACGAATACCTTTGTGTTCGGTTGCCGATGTGAAAACTATTTCAAAATTCGTGTATATATTTTTTATTTTTTCGCCCAATTTCCTGTCCCATTTTAAATCTTCTTTGTTAAAACAAAGGATTGTGGGGATATTGTAATATTTTGCGAGGGCAATATAGCGGTTAAGCTGATGTAAGTCCAAATCCGGCTCTTTAAGTGCCGAAACAATAATAATTTGGTCGATATTTGCGACACTCGGACGGGTTATGTAATTTTTTCGTTCAATAATTTCAGTTATTGCACCGTTTTCAAACTCAACAAAATCGCCGACGAGAATTTTTTCCCGCTGTTTTTTTAAAACCTCTCTGACTTTGCATTCGACGATATTTACACCGTCATCAACGTAGTAAAAATCGGAATGAATTTTTAAAATCTGTCCTTGCGTCATTACAGGTTAATACTATCACAAAACACATCTTTTTAAAACTCTATTTCTCATACCGGAACTTAAATCCCAGAATTGTTATTTCTTTAACTTTAAAAGTGTAAAATTTATTTTGGACGGAAAAAATTTCCCTGTAAAAAGGCTTTTTTGACTCATCAAGCTTTTTTATAAGGTTTGAGTATTTTTCTTTTCCGAAATATTCATAATATTTTTTCAAAAACTTTCTGCGTTTAAAAAATGCATAAAACGGCATAGCATTATACAAATGAACAAAATTATAATAACAAAGGTCCTCGATGCGTTCCGTAAATTCAGGCATTTTTTCATAGATAAATTTTTTCATACTTATTGTCACATCAAATACAGAATAAGTCGGATCAAAATATGAATTTACTGCTGAAGTTAACCTCATATAATAGTAATAAAAACTTTTATTCATATAATAAATTTTTTCTGCATTATATAAGCACAACCAAGTAAAAAAATGATCTTCACTAAAATAAACTTCAGGGAAGTAAATCTTATGCTCATCTAAAAATTGCTTTTGATAAATTTTGCACCAAACATATACTGAAATATCACAAAAGAATTTTTTTATATCATTTTTATCAAGATATTTTTTTTCACATAAGTCAAAGTTAAATTTTTCTTTTAAAACATCTGCTTGACAGCGATATTTAGTTTTTTTGTCACTCGCAATATTATAATCAAACATTAAAATCTGCGCATTTAATTCCTTTGCTTTTTTATACAATTCTTCAAAAGCATTCAATTCAAGCCAGTCATCAGGGTCGGCAAATGCAATGTACTCACCTTTTGCAACTTTCAAACCTCGATTTCTTGCACTTCCCGTACCACTGTTTTTTTGGTCTATTACAATAATCCGACTGTCATTTGAGGCATATTGTCGCAAAATTTTTAAAGAATTGTCTGTCGAACCGTCATTTATACAAATGATTTCCAAATCCCGCAAAGTCTGATTAACCAAACTGTCCAAACATTTTGAAAGATATTTTTCAACGTTATATACAGGGACAATTACCGATACTTTAGTCACAGCAACCTCCCAAGCCTTTAATGTGGCTTAAACCGTTGCTACGAGAGTGCCCCCCCCCCCCCCCC
>CANQMP010000004.1 GCA_947624975.1 Candidatus Gastranaerophilales bacterium | reverse complement strand
TGACCCCTCACCCGAATTTCTAAGTTCACTGCGTTCACTAAGAAATTCTTCCCTCTCCCGCAGGGGGAGAGGGAACTTGACCGTACCCCACCCTAACCCTCCCCATCAGGGAAGGAAGTTAATTTGCTCAGTAGAGTCCATCTGGGGAGGGAACTATTTTCGCACGAAGTGTCGATATGAACCTTTCACCTTTCATTTTTCACTCATTTAACACTTGACTTATAAAAATAAATTACTAAAATATATATTGTAGGTAGGATATGAGATTAATTGAGAAGTTAAGAGAGTATACAAATCAATATATGTTTATTAAATGGGCGTGCGGAAGTGAGTATGGTAAACTCGTTTCCGTCGGCGATGATTTCATTGAATTCGATGTTATAAATGTCGATACTATGGAATATTCCGAAACGCTTTTAATTTACAGTCCTTTGATTTTTGAAATTGCAGTTGGCGGTGCGGATGTTCAGCGTATTCTTGCCGAAGTTTCATCAAAATTAACTCTGGAATAAAATAATTTTACATATTTGACATGATAGGCTTTTACATAGAAAATTTATATGTAAGGGGAAATTTTTATGGTTAAAGAAACTTTTATTCATGACAAACATGTTGCACTGGGTGCGAAGATGGTGGATTTTGCGGGCTGGCACATGCCTGTGCAGTATTCATCAATTATTGAGGAACACAAAAATGTGCGAGAAAATGTCGGAATTTTCGATGTTTCTCACATGGGCGAAGTATTTGTTTCGGGGTTTGACGCTGCGGCTTTTCTAAACTCGCTTGTTCCGCAAAATATTCTGGAACTTGATTATTCAAAAGCGGTTTATTGTCAGCTCCCCAAAGAGAACGGCGGGTTAATTGATGATTTAATAATTTACAGGCTCGGAATTCTTGAATATATGATTATTTGTAACGCATCAAGGGTTGATGAGGATTTGAATCGGTTAGTAAACCACAGTAGGGGGTTTGACGTGAAGATTTATGATCGGTCGCATGAATTCTCTCTGTTTGCCGTTCAAGGCCCTAAGGCAGATGAATTAATGCGGAAAATGGGATTAACAACTCATCAGAATTCGTTTACCATTTGTCCTGCCGTTATCGGCGGAGTTAAACTTTTGGCTTCCCGTTCGGGTTACACTGGTGAGGACGGTTACGAACTTTTGGTTAAGAATGAGCATGCCGAATATCTTTGGGATGAAATTTTAAAACAAGGTAAAGAGTTTAATATTATGCCAATAGGGCTTGGTGCTCGTGATACACTGCGTTTGGAGGCAGGTTTACATCTTTACGGAAATGATTTGGATGAAAATACGACACCCGTTGAGGCAGGGCTTTCGTGGTCAATTCCTAAGGATAAGCATGCGGATTACGTTGGCAAGGATGTGATTATGGGGCAGATAGCAAACGGGGTTGAAAAGAAACTTATCGGATTAAAGATGCTTGATAAATCAATAGCCCGTCACGAATACGAGGTTTATTTTAAGGGAGAAAAGGTCGGAACTGTTACAAGCGGAGCACCTTCACCCATGCTCGGGGCAAATATCGCACTTGCTTATGTTAAAAATAATAAAGAAATTTGCACAGGCTCTATTGTTCAGGTTATGATAAGAGAGAAGTTGCATGATGCGGAAGTCGTTAAACGTCCGTTTATTGAAAAAAGAAATAAAGTCAGATTATAAGGAGAATAAATTATGAGTATTACGGAAAAGATTTTATGTTCAAAATCTCACGAATTTTTACTTGATAACGGTGATAATACGTACACTGTCGGGTTAACCGATTATGCGGTTGAACAGCTCGGTGATATTGTGTTTTTGGAATTGCCCGAGGAAGGCACGGAATACAAAAAAGGCGATACGTTTGCTACTGTCGAATCCGTTAAGGCCGCATCGGAAATTTACATGCCCGTAAGCGGAAAAGTTATCGCCGTAAACACTTCGGCTGCGGATTCACCCGAAATCCTTAACGAAGACTGTTTTGAAAAAGGCTGGCTGGTTAAAATCGAGCTGACGGGCAATGAGGCTGAACAGGCTGATTTGCTTGACTATGAAGATTACAAGGAAGAAATTGAATAATGAAAAACTTTTTGGTACATACCGATGAAATAAAAAAAGAAATGCTTTCAGAAATCGGAGTTGACTGCATTGAAGATTTGTTTGTGCAAATTCCGCAAAAGGCAAGAATGGGCGAACTTGCACTTTCAAATCCGTTGAGCGAGCTGCAAACCCAAAAGGCGGTCAAATCTCTTGCTAAAAAAAATAAAACTGACTATATTTCATTTATGGGCGGCGGAACGTATAATAAATTTATTCCCGCTTGTATTTCGCAAGTCGCAAACAGATTTGAGTTCCTGACCGCTTACACGCCTTATCAGCCCGAAATCTCTCAGGGAACTTTGCAGATTATGTACGAATTTCAAACCATGATTTGCCGCCTGACAGGCATGGATATTTCAAATGCTACAATGTACGACGCTGCAACTGCCTGTGCGGAAGCAATATTGATGGCTGTCAGAATTTCTAAGAAAAACAAAGCTCTTATTTCAAAGAATTTAAACCCCGAATATGTCGATGTTATAAAGACTTACGCATGGGCAAATAATATTGAACTTGAATTTTTTGAAAATCTTCCCGCAGATACAGCGGATTTTGCCTGTGTTCTTGTGCAAATTCCCGATTATTACGGCGAAATTAAGAAGTTTGATATAAAAGACATTTTGTTTATCGCCTGTGTTGATATTTCAAGTTTGTCGGTCTTAGAACCGCCCTCAAATGCCGATATCGTGGTCGGCGATATTCAACCGCTCGGTATTCCGATGAATTTCGGCGGACCGCATGCGGGATTTATCGCTTGCAAAGAAAAATATCTTCGCCAAATCCCCGGACGTCTTGCAGGAAAAACAGTCGATACTGATGGCAATACGGCTTACTGTTTGACTATCCAAACTCGCGAACAGCACATAAAAAGAGAAAAAGCGACAAGTAATATTTGTTCAAATCAAGCATTAATGGGGCTTTGTGCTACGTTATATCTGACTGTTACGGGTGAAGAAGGGTTTAAACAAACAGGCTATCTGTCTGCGAAGATGGCTAACACTTTGTCTGAAAAGCTTGCGAAAAAAGGGATTAAAACCTTAACAAAGAATTTTTATAACGAGTTTGTAATAGAAGTTTCAAATTCTGATGAATTTTTAGCTAAGTTAAAGGCTATAAATATATTAGGTGGCATAAAGCTTGATGAAACTCATATACTTGTTGCGGCAACCGAGATGAATACAGAAGAAGATATTGACTGTTATTTGTGTTCGTTGTAATATGTAGTGACGGGCGATTAGCACAGTTGGTAGCGCATCACATTGACGTTGTGGAGGTCACGTGTTCGAGTCACGTATCGCCCAAATAAGAGAGTCTTTTTGAAGGCTCTTTTTTTGTGCATGATTTTGGGCGATAGTTCCTCTCACCCTGTTTGTTTGCTCTCGTTGTCGCAAACAAACGTATCCTAAAGGGCATCCTGAGCCACTGCTCGTGCACGGCTCAAGCGAGTCACGTATCGGACAAATAAGAGAGTCTTTTCGAAGGCTTTTTTTTTGTGCATGATTTTGGCTTTAGCTCGATAAGATTCTTTGAGCAGGGAAAATTGTCTGTCATTGCGAGCGAATGCGAAGCAATCCAGCTTATTGACTCCCTCCTCCAACTTACACTTTAGTTCCTTCCCTTTTCAAGACTCTGCCGAGCGGAACAATCCGGTGAATTGTTCCGTGAGAGGGAAATTTCTTAATGAGCCATGCGAATTTAGAAATTTCGGTTAGGATGGGTTAAATAATTTGCACGCAGTGCCTAAAAGAACCTCTCACTTTTCACTATATTTTCATTAAGAATTTTTAAAATTTTTTAAAAAATTTTAACTTCCCCCCTTGCATTTTTTGAAAAATCGGTTATAATGAGAATGTGTAAAAAATAGAAAGGACAAATGACATGAAGAAGATTACTATTAGTGCGTTAAACCCATCGGGGGGGGGGGGATTTTGCTCCTAGCAAGGATTTTAAGGACAATCTAACCTTAAAAACCAAAAATTTTGCCTTCACTTTGGCGGAGGTCTTAATAACCCTCGCTGTCATCGGTGTAGTTGCAGCTTTAACAATACCGACACTTATCCAAAAGTATCAGGAAAAAGCTACCGTTACAAAGTTGAAAAAAGTTTATTCAGTGCTTTCACAAGCAGTTTTGCAAGCCACAACCGAATACGGCTCACCCGAAAGCTGGGAGCTTGCCGAGCATGGAAAACCGGCTGTTAATGCAGCACCTAAAATAAAACAGTTTCTCAAATTAGCTGACGACTGCGGGGTAAATGACTGTGAAAATTACAGTATCAGAGGCGGGCATTTTTATACTTTGAATGGTAAACTTTATGACTCTAAATATTACTCCAATGATTATAAGTTGAAACTTGCTGACGGAACGGAATTATCATTCAGAGAAAATATTAAAGACCGAATTATTTGTATATTGACGGACATAAACGGTCAACAAGGTCCTAATACTATTGGAAAAGATATCTTTAACTTCGCCGTCTATAATAATAACAAATTTGGAGCAGATGGCATAGGTGTTGACCCGAGTGATACATCATCATCATTTTATGCAGCTTGCAATCCTAAACAGGAAGGCTGGAACTGTGCGGCATGGGTAATTTATTTTGAAAACATGGATTACCTCCGTTGTGCAGATGAGCTTACCTGGAACGGCAAACACAAATGTGATTAATTATGTTTTCGAAGGAAAAATTTCCGTTTCCTTTGCGGAAGTGGAAGATATTTGTAATAAGCAGAGCAAATTACAAATGAGAAGCGGTAATATCCCAGCTAGAAACATTAAAATTCTTCTAAAAAAATATAATTTTTACTCAATTGTTTCAGTGGCAGTATTCCGTACCTTTATTTTAAATTTAATACCAAATATACAAATTATTTTATGACTTTTTGTAGAAGTCTTTTCATTTCTTAATGAAAAGATTGTTTGCCATAAATTGTATTTTCTGAGTTTAATTAAATCATCTATAAATTGTTTTTCTTTCTCATCATTAGTAAGATAATTAATCATGTTTGAACGCACAATATAATCTGATTTCTTCATAGAGTTATTTAAAGATAAATTTTTCCCATGGATACGGTATTTTAATAAAACTTTTGGTATATTATGAAATTTCAATACTCTTATAGCTCTTGACCATAACTCATAATCTTCACAGAGAATATCTGTCCGGTATCTCAGGTTATACTTATCAAAATCTTCCCGACGCAACATAACTGACGGATGTGCCATACAACATCCGCGCAAAAAATCAAAATATTTCGGGTTTTGAGGATATTTACATACATCAGAGTAATTTCCAAATACTTTTATATTACTTCCAACAATAGAATATTCAGGATTTTCATCTAAAAATTTAACCTGAATTTTAAATCTATCAGGCAAAGCAATATCATCAGCATCCATTCTTGCGATATATGTGCCTTTTGCAGCATCAAAACCGGAATTAAGGGTTGATGCAATACCTCTGTGTGGTAACTTTAAGTGTTTTATTCTTGAATCATTAAAACTCCTGATTAGTGCCTCAATATCTTTATTTGAACCGTCATCAGCTATTATTAACTCAAAGTCACTGTATGTTTGTTTAAGAATACTCTCCACAGCTTGCTTGAACCATTCTTTATTCGGATTATATACAGGTATTACTACTGAAATTTTTGGCATTTAAAATCTCCATTATTAGAAAAATTTGACAAAATTCTTATTTTGAAACTTCTATTCAGAATCAAAAAGTATTACGTAATTGTAATTTCCTGCCCGACCAAGTGTGGAGGGCATTTACCCCCCCCCCCCCCCGATGCGAGAAACAAGCATAGTTATACATACGATAAATTCTACAACTGAAATTGATAAAAATATATTAAATAATCTTTTATACTTTTTATAATTTTGCTTAAATTTTGAGAAACGAAAGAAATCTTCATCCGAGATGATGTCAATAAATTTTCGGCTTTGCAAGTATAATGAAGTATGATGTTTAAATATCAAATATCTTATTAATCTGATATTTTTTTTGAAAATCTGCGTCATGCATGGTTCTGAGCCCAGCACGCGATAAAAATAAAGAACTTCGTTGATCTTGTAAAACTTGAAACCCTTTTTTGTAAATGAAATCCATAATTCCCAGTCCTCACAGCCAATATCATTGAGCCACTCTTTATAACATCCTGCTTGATAAAAATCAGTTTTTCTAAACATTGAACTTGAAATTACAAAATTAGTGTAAATAATATCTTCATAATTCATATTATAGTATTTATATTTGTTTTCCGCTTGAAAACGTTTAACATCACAATATACAACAGAATATTCCGGATTTTCATCCAAAGCTTTCGCAAATTTTTCAACATAAGTTTTGTCAATTATGTCGTCTGCATCAAATGGCAAAATGTACTCACCTTTAGCCATGTCAATTAATTTATTTCTTGCTGCACAAACACCGATATTCTCTTTTTCATCAATAAAGATTATTTCAGGATGTTTTTCTATAATTTCTAAAATAATTTCTTTGCTTTTATCCGTCGAAGCGTCATTTAAAACAAGTATTTCAATATTTTTATATGTCTGATTTAAAACAGACTGAATTGCTTCTTTTACATATTTCTCTTTATTATAAACGGGAATAACTACAGAAACTTTTGCCATAAAACTATTTTACCACAAAAATTTTTTTATATGTTTTTTATGAATTTTTTTAAATTATTGTTTCAGGATTGACTGAAGTCCACCCTACTTTTATTATTAAGCTATAACCGTGGAACCGTAGGGTACAGTCTACCATCATACTTAAAACAATAAATCGTAAAATATTTTTGGTTCTTTGATATCTTCACTTAGTCTTTCCAAGAGTTCGATAGTCTTTTTGTAATACCCGTCAGCAGTATTTGGTTTGAAGTATGGGTTTATCGGTTTAATATTCTTTGCATTTTTAATTACCGTTAAAATTGCTTGAATTATGTCTTCACGGTTACATTTTGTGTCAATTACACTGTTTCCTTTTATTCTTCCTTTTTGTCTGTCGCCTATATTTACAGTATAAACACCTAAAGAAGGAGCTTCTATAATTCCGGATGATGAATTTCCTATTAAACATATTGAATTTTTTAATAAATAATGATATCCCGCCGTAGGCAGATTTTCTATATATTTTGTATTAGAGTTATTCTTTACATAATCTTTTATTCTGTTTCTTATAACATCTGAATAGGTATCAGCGTTTGTTCCTAAAAAGATAAAGTTATATTTTTTAAATTCATCTATGGCACTTAAAAGATTATTTACCTGCTCTAATTGATTTACATTAGTAAGGGTTTCAGGATGAAAAAGCACCGTAAAATAATTTTCTAGCCCTTTTATATTACTTGGCACATTATTTTCTTCAATAAACATACAGTTTTCAGCACCTAATGCCCCCAAATTAAATACATTATTCGGATTTTCTCCAAGCTGAATTATTCTTTTTGCATATTCTTCACAAGAAGCAAAATGATAAAGGCTCATTTTTGTAATGGCGTGGCGGATAAATTCATCATAATTTGCATAAGTTGCTTCGCCTCCGTGCAGGTGGAGTATCGGAAGTTTTTGCATCGCTGCTGCTATTGCAAAAGACATTATTTCAAATCTGTCGCCCAATAGTATTACAAGGTCATATTTGTTATTTTCAAACCATTCACCTGCTCTATCAAGTGCAACCGACATTGTTTTTATAGTATCCGATACTTTTTTTGAATTAAGAGGAATTTCAATTTCAGTATCAATTTTAAATCCGTCTTTTTTTATTAAATCAACCTGATGTCCGTATTCGTTTGATAACAAAGCACCTGTTGCAATTATGCTTAAATCAATTGTTCTATCGTCATTTAAGAGTTTTAAATATCTTCTGACTATTCCGTAATCTGCACGTGAACCTGTTATATATATTATTTTCTTAGTCATTAATATATTTTTCCTTTATTATTTTTACAAGTTCCAAATCAATTATATTATCAATATCAACTGAAGATATCTCATCCATAATATATGCAATACTTTTTGCCCCGTAAAAATGCTTTTGGATTAAGTATTCTTTTATTTTAGCAATATAAATAGCACCATTAGGAGTATAGTCTTTATAATTCTGTCTTCTGTATTTTGAATAATCAATATCAAAATATTTCATTGAATTATTTTCACCTAAAGGATGAACAAGGACAGCAGGATGATGTGCTTTTGTCACGGAAGAAAGAAAATCAAACTTATCATAATTTTGTTCAAAAAGTTCAATTGCTTCTTTTATATGATTTGCGTTTCTTAAAGGAGATGTTGGCTGGAGCAGTACAAAATAATCGGCATTTATTTCTTTTGTTTTTTCTATAAAATCTTTTGCAACATCAAAAGTCGGAGTACTATCTTGTGCAAGTTCATTAGGACGAATTAAGACATCGGCTCCGTATTTTTTTGAAATATCAGAATATTTTTCAGAATCCGTTGAAACAATAACTTTCTCAAATTCACCGCTTTTAAGTGCCGCTTCTATTGAATATGCGATTAACGGTTTTGAGCATAGGTCTGTTATATTCTTATCTTTTAACCCCTTTGACCCGGAACGTGCCGGGATTATTGCTGTCTTTTTTAATTTTTGCATATATTTTTTTCCAATATTTCTTTTAATTTTTCATAACCTAACTTACTTAAATGAAGTCCGTCAACAGTATAACTTTCTTTTAAATTACCGTTTTCATCATTCATTTCATTTGCGGGAATATATTTTATACCTTGCGGAAAATTTTCCTTAATATATGAATTAAGCTCATTTATGGTTTTATTATCTCTGTCATATCTTCCATTGATATTTAGTGTTTCAATATAGTATATATTAGAGTTATTATCATTAGATTTTATGTATTTAACCAGTATTTTTAACTCTTCCAATATTTGCTGCGGGGTTCTGTCATATACTATATCGTTTGTTCCGCCAAAAATTATATATATTTTGGAATTACATTTTAAGAGATTTTTTTCTAAAATCTGCTCTCTATACTCAACCATGGAAATGCCGTTTACTCCGCAATTTCTAACTTTTAACCCAAATAGTTCCTTTATATCCCATTTATGGAATTGTGAATGCCCTATAAGGCAAACGGTATTAGTATCATTTTCAGTATTTTTCAGTATTGGCATTTTATCTTTTATTATTTTTTTGACCGTTTCTTTAATAACAAAACTTTTTTTTATACTCATTTTTTGAATAAAAGAATCTTTCATTTTACCCCCCCCCGATACGAAAATCAGACGTGATAAATTTTGTATAAACAGATTCCAAATTGTATAACAATAATACTTAATAAGCATTAAAAGCACTCCATTGTGATAAGTTCATCTTCTTTAAAATCACGTTGGGCAATTTTACCTAATATTTTATACCAGTTCATAGGACTAATACCGTTACCGGGGCGTTTTACAGTAATATTTTCCGCTGTAAGTATTTCACCTTTTTTTATATCGCATTTTGCCACAATAGACTTTCTTGCAGCAATTTTATTCTTTTCCTCGGAAGATGTAACAACTTTTTTCCCTGAGCCTCGCATTTTTTCAATTCGTCTTACATTTTCGCAAAGAAGCATTAATTCTTGAGGATTTGCAGAAGCTTTATGATCAGGGCCCTGCATATTTTTATCAAGTGTAAAATGTTTTTCTATCATACAAACACCTATTGCAGCTGCACCTATTGCGGCAATATATCCTTTTGAATGATCAGAAAAGCCGATTTTAAAGGCTGGAAAATTACTTTTTAAATCATTTATTGCCCCGAGATTTATTTCATAATCTTCTGCAGGATACTGTGTAGTGCAATGAAGAAGCGTGATTTCATCTTCTTTTGTGCCGTTTTTAATTAATATGTCAACTGCAGTTTTTATTTCTTCAATATTTGCCATACCCGTTGATAAAATAATTTGTTTATTTTTACATTCAAGCGAGCCGATTTTTTCTAAATACGGCAGATTGGTTATTTCACCTGATGGAATTTTCCAAATACTTTGTCCGTTTTGATACAAAAAATCAACTGATTTTAAATCAAAAGGAGTTGAAAAAACAACAAGTCCAAGGCTTAGAGCATATTCTTTAAGTTTTAAATACTCGTCACCTTTTAGTTCCAGTTTTTTAGTCATTTCCAGTTGAGAATCATTTGTTCCTGTTGTAATTTTTTGATAAGGCGCTTTGGGGGCATAGCGGGATATCAAAGACTCAGCATTAAAAGTTTGAAATTTAACCCCATCGACTCCGCATTCCTTGGCTTTTAAAACCATTTTACGGGCAAGTTCATAATCCCCGTTATGATTACAGCCTATTTCCGCTACAATAAATATTTCAGACATGAAAATATCCGATTCCCTCCTGTTCGGCAGATTTAATAATCTTGGCAGGAACTCCTGCAACTGTTGTGTTTGAATTAACATTTCGAATTACAACTGCACCCGCTCCAACAGTTGCCCATTTCCCGATTTCAATTTGACCAATTGAAACTGAAGAACTTCCTATAAAGCTTCCGTCTTGAACCTTAACATCTCCGTTAAGAATTGAATAAGTGGAAACATTGACATGATTTCCCACAAAACATCCGTGTTCAACCAGAGCGCCTGTGTTTATAATGCAATTATATCCGATTTTAGCACCGCTGTTTATTATTGCGCGCTTACCGACAAAAATACTTCCTTTTTTTGATAATTCCGCATTGGGGGATACTATTGCAGAGTTATCAATTACGTTGATTATTTCTAAGTTGTGTGATTTTAATAAATCATACCATCTTTTTCTATTGATGTTATTTCCAACGGCTATAAAATAAACATAACTTTCAGGATTTTTCAAATCACTGAATTTATTAGCCAATACAGGATAGCCTAGATGTTCCTTTTTATCGGAAAATTCATCAATAAAACCGGTCATTTGTATTTTATTTTTGTCTACGGAATCCAGAACGGATTTTGAATATCCGCCGGCACCTATTATTATGAGCTGTTTCAATTCTGCCTCTTTATGTATCTGCATTATTATTCTACGACAACCTGGCTTTGCTTGCAAGAAAATTTTACATTTGCTTCAAATTAATCTAACTGAATGTTTTTCTTTCGTAAAATTCATTAAGTAACTTGTTCTCGTGCAAAAAGGGCTTTTCCTTGATGTAATCAAGATATTTGTTCGTAATTTGAATTTGTAATTCTTTAAAAGTTCTGCCGTTTGCATTTATTTCCAAAAGCGATTCAACCGGAGGAGTATATTGTTCAATTACATTAAGTCCAAAATCGTCCGTATTTCTTATTAAATTATGAGAACAAAATCCTGCAATTCCCTGATAATGATATATCTGGCAAGAGGCTGATGAAAATAAAGATACAACAGCCAAACATTTATCTTTTAATGAATAACATTCAAGCGGGATTTTTGTTTTTAGTATTTTAAACTTTTCATTCTCTTTATATTTATATCCGTCGCGCGGGTGTGGTTTAAATATTACCGTATAACCTTTTTCAAGCAAATTTTCAATTATATTATTTTGGTAATTTATTATTTCTTCAAGTGTCCAGAATTTTAACCCTGAATAAGTTCCGCAAAATATTACGTTTTTATCTTCCTGCTTAAGTTCTATATCAAAAGGATATTTTTTTTCAAGTTTTTCAGCAATCTTTAAAAATTCCTCTTTATTAAATGCATCAGGTGCCCCCCCCCCCATTGAGAGTATTGCCTTATTTGTACATGAAAAATCCAGCTTATTCAGATAATTTGAAAATATACATTTTTCAACATTTTTTATTATATCGAATAACGCTAAGTTGCACACACCCTCCTCTGTTACAAAAAATTTCGATTTGGGAAATAATTTTTGATATATTTCTATAAGTTCAGGAAAATTTGGACAAAATATTTCATCATATTCACATAACAAATTTTTTACAAAATAATTAACTACGTCTTTTAACCTTCCGCACAGATAAAAACGGAATTGCCTGTTTCCGCCAGCCTGCTTAATTATTTCTTCTGTAGTAGTTTCAAATTCGGGGTTTGATATACCCGACCAGTTAGCAAAGTCATTTTTTGCGTTTTTATTCAAATTGTGCTGATTTATTATGGAAAGAGTGTTTATTAAGTTTAAATTTCCGTTAGTTACAATTAAACGTTTTATTATTTTTTTATCTTTCTTATTTATATACTTATTGTATTTATATCTGAAAAGTGGGTATTTTACCGGAGTAAATAAAGCATCAAAAATACTCAGTTGCTCGTAAATACTCAAGGAAAATTTTATCCCCATAAAATGAATTCTATAAATAAGATTATTATTCTTTTCATTTTTAAATTTTTCTAAATAAATCAGTTTCAATATAAATATCTCCAAGTTTTTAAATATAAACTATCTCATGATTATAATAATATAAACAAAAAAATAGAATTTAATAAAGTCCTTTTTTTGTTACACAGTGTTACGAGATTTTTCGTAAATTTTTTTAATTGTTTCGTTTTCAGACAACAATGGCTTATCTTTTATAAAATTTAAGTATTCTTTGTTAATTTCCTCTCTTAATTGTTCAAAAGTTTTTGATTTTGTGTCAATTTTAAGAAGAACATTGACGTTTGGACTATATTCTTTAATAATATTAATTCCTATATCATTATCGGCTTTTTTGATTAAATCAGTTGCGCAGAACCCTGCAATATTTTGATAATGATACATTTGACAAAGAGCGGAAGAAAAAAGAGAAACAACCGCTAAACATTTATCCTTCAAGTTATAGCATTCAAGAGGGAGTTTTGTTTTTATAACTTTGAAATTCTCACCATCTTTATATTCTTTTAAATCTCTCGGATGAGGTTTAAAATATACCTTATAACCTTTTTCGATTAATTTTTTGATAATAGTTTTTTGATAACTGGTTAATTCTTCAAAAGTGAAAAATTGAGAAGTTTTTCTTGAACAAAAAGTCGCAAGAAAAATTATGTTTTTATCATTTGTATTAAATTCAATATTAATAGGATAAAGTTTTTCCAGTTGAGATGATATTTTCAAAAACCCGTATTTGTCGAGGTAATTGCCCCCCCCCCCCATCATTGTTATTTAAAGGTCCTACTCTATTGATTTTATTAAGATAATTTGAAAAATATATGTTTTTTATTTTTGAATAGTCGATAAAGTTTGCCGGATATAAAGGGTTTATGCCTTCATCTGTTATATTTTGAATAATATTTGGATAAAGTTTTGCAATTCTATAAAATAATACATGACCGTTGGTAAAATAGACTTCATCATAATCGGTTAGAAAATTATCGATAAAATATTTAACTACATAATCATGGCTTTTGTTACAAAAAGAAAGATATTTTTCTAAAGGTGTAATATTGCTTATATTTTTTAAGACATTTTCATATTCCTCATCAGCAGATGTCCAAACTAAAAGAGTGTTTTTGGAATTTTTGTTTAATTCAAGCTGGTTAATTAAAGAAAGAGTATTAATTAAATTTAAGTTTCCGTTTGTTAAAAAGAGCCTTCTTGTTGTATTATCTTTTTTATTTTTTATATATTTTTTGTATTTATAATTAAAAAGTATAAGCTTAAATTTCTCTAATTTATAAATTTTAAAAGAAAATTTTATAAATAAAAATGTCATTTTGATTTTTATTTGGAAAAGATCCTGTATTTTCTCGCTTTTGAATAGTTTCATTTAAATTTTAACCTCCAAAAATAAATTATTATAAATTATTATAATATAAAAAAATATTGGTAATAGTGTAAACTTTAGTCCACCAAAATCAAAATTGATAAGATTTTGTACATGCCAAACTATCTAATTTCTTGTAATAATTTTTTTATTTTGTACAATTGTAATAGATTATTAAATTAATGATTAAGAGAATAAGAGTATTATGAAAGAAGAAAAAAAATATTTTAACAATATTGAATTTTTAAGATTTTTGATGATTTTAGAAATCATTATGTTTCATCTTTTTTTTGGAAATTCATTGTTCATGCAAGCCTCTACCCCCCTCTATGAGTTGAATAAAGTTTATGCTTATTTGCAGAAATGTGTTGGAACTTATGGTTGTATGGCAAACGATTTCTTTTTTATTGTTTCCGGCTTTCTTCTGCAATATAATTTTAACAAAAGTTTAAGCTTTGTAAGCTATATTAAACAACGAGCGATAAGGCTTTTACCCGTACTTTTGGGAGTATATATTATATATTTTATAATGTCAAAAATCGGTCTTATAACATTCAAGAAATATGATAATCTTTTTGTTCTGCTTTTTTTAAATAATTCGGGGCTAATGCTTCAAGGATCAAATATAGGAGGAAGCTGGTTTGTATCGGCTCTTGTTTTTGCTTCAAGTTTTTATTTTTATATTTATAAACATTTTCAAAAATATATATGCGATTTTATAACATGTCTTGTAACAGTTTTTTCTTATGCTTTTTTGATTCATGTAAATAACGGAAAAATTTGTACAAATCCTCTTGCAACTCATTATTATTTTATCAATGAAGGTATTGTTCAGGCTTTAGCGGGTATCGGGCTTGGTATAATAATTTATAACCTCTATTGCGATTATAAAGCTAAATACAAAGATAAAAAAGATACAAAGTTCCAAATCTTTTTATTTAGCTCTTTTGAACTTTATCTTTTAATCTTTTTAATTAATAATATGACATTTCATAAAATCAACTTTAATAACAATATGATATTCATACTCGGTTTTAGCGTTTTAATCTTTTTATTTTTAATTAAAAGAGGCATAATTTCAAAAATTTTAGACTGCAAATTTTCAAAAGAACTTGGTAAATATACATATTCGGTTTTTCTTGTGCACGGAATAGTAATAAACTTTTTATGTAACTTTTTTTATAAAACCCATGCTCAATTTGTATATAATTACCCAATATTGCAAATTGTAACTATTCTTATTTTGAGTTTTATTGCCGGAGCTTTGATGTTTCATCTTGTTGAACGTCCTGTGGTATCTTTTTTAAAGAGAATAAAATAATTTACTTTTTGAATTTTCTTGCAATAATTTATTGTTTATTGATATAATATATCAGCAGGAAAGTTACATGAATAAAAAATCAAATAAGCTATATATTGTAATGTATCACTATATTAAAGATTTTGCGAATCCCCTATTTAAAAATTTAAAAGGCTTGGATGCAGTTTTATTTGATAAGCAGCTTGAATTTTTTTCTGAAAATTTTAATGTGTTGTCAATGGAAGATACGATCAACGTTCTATCGGGGGGGGGGGCGAATTTTCGCCTAATTCAATGCTTTTAACTTTTGATGACGGTTATTACTGTCACTATAGCGCTGCATATCCGATTTTAAAAAAGCATAATATGCAGGGTTCTTTTTTTATTCCTGCTAAAGTTCTTGATAAAAAAGATGTGCTATTAAGTACTAATAAAATTCATCTTCTTATTGCAAATAATGATATTGAAGATATTTATAATGAATTAAATTCTATCCTTCATAAGGTCGGATTTGATCCTCAAGAACTTATGAAAAAATATTTTACAATGAACAGATATGATGACCCTAAAACAGTATTCACAAAAACAATACTTCAAAATCTCGACCCGCTTGAATTAAGGGAAAATTTGGTTGATGATTTATTTAAAAAATTTGTAAATTGTGATGAAGCTGAAATTGCAAAAGAGTTTTACTTGACCGGAGAACAAATTAAACAAATGCAAAATGACGGAATGTATATAGGACTTCACGGCTACAGGCATGATAGGTTAGGTAATATGACAAATAGTGAAATAAAAGAAGACATTGATAAAGCACTTGATATCTGCAATGAATTTATTAATCCAAACTGCTGGGTTATGAATTATCCTTTCGGGCATGCTAATCAAAATGTTGTTGATTATATTTCAAAAAAAGGTGCTTGTTTCGCTGTTACTACAGAACCTATGATTGCCGATTTGGATATTGATAATAAATATCTTCTGCCAAGGCTCGATTGCAATGATTTTCCGCCAAAAAGCGAAAACTACAAAACAGATAAAGTAAAGAGAGAATTATGCGTGAAATAAAAGTCCCTCAAATAAATGCCAATGATGCAACTTATATTATTAATGAAATTTATTTTCAAAATGGTGAGTTTGTACATGAACAAGATATTATAGCTTCCATCGGTTCATCTAAAGCTATTAATGAATTAGAATGCGAGTTTGAAGGATTTATTCATTTTCTTAAAAATTCATCTGATGAAATCGATATAGGAGATATTCTTGCATATTGTTTTGATACAAAAGAAGAATATGATAAATATTTATCAGATTCAAAAAAACAAACAAACCAAGAACAAAATATAGGTTATAGCCTGACAAAACCTGCTCAAAAATTTGCAAAAGAAAATAATATATCTCAAGAGCAAATTTTATCTCTAAATAAAAAAATTATTAAAACGGAGGATTTGCAAACTTTAATAGAAAACACTGTAAATGAAGAAAATACTTCAACCAAAAAACTTTCTTTTAATCAAATTCAAAGTGCAAGTGCGGTAATTCAGTCACATAAAGAAATTCCGCAAGCATTTCATTTGATTAAAACAGATTGTACAAAGTGCGAGAAATTTTTAAAAGAATATAGTGAACAAACAGGAATAATAACGGGTTTTAGCGAAGTTATAACGGTTATTTTATCGGAATTATTTAAAGATTTTCCGCAATTTTTCAGCCGATACGTAAAAGAAAATAAAATTGAATATGCTCCTTATCCTATAATCGGAACAACAACAGATACAGGTTTTGGGCTATTTATGCCTACTGTGAAATGCAAAAATAAAATGACTTTAGAAAAAGTATCCGAAATTATGTTCGATTTTAAAATGAAATCCACGGACAACTCATTTGAAGCTGAAGATTTAGCACCGGGTAATATTTCAATAAGTTATAATCCTAAAAAAAATATAATAAGTGTAGTACCTATTGTTTTTCCTAACCAATGTGCTATGGTAAGTGTTTGTTCTCCGATAAAAGAATTATCTTTTGATGCTGATAAAAATATTATAGAAAAAAGCTTTTTATATTTAGGACTTGCTTTTGACCATAGAGTTATTAACGGTTCTAATGCAATGGAATTTTTAACTAAAATATCAGAAAAAATTGAAAATGTTGATTTCGCTATAAATGAGGAGTGATTATGGAATTAAATGAAATAATGGCAAATGTATTAAAAATTGATAAAAATACCATAACCGATGAAACTTCGCCAAAAAATTGTGAGAATTGGACAAGTTTAAATCATTTGATTTTAATAAAAGAAATAAATAAAAACTATAATGTCAAATTATCTTTTGCAGAAATTAAAACAATAAAAAATGTATCGGATATAAAAAATCTGCTTAAGAGTAAGGGCGTTTATAATGAATAAATATACCGATAATGATCTTTTATTAATGCTAAAAATAAGATATTTCGAGCTTACATTATTGGATTTATTCTCAAAAGGATTAATAAAAGGCACAACACACACAAGTCTGGGGCAGGAGTATATTCCTGTTTCTTTAGAACCTTTTATAAATGAAAAAGATTTTATAATAAGCAATCATAGAGGTCATGGGCATTTTATTACATTAACGGGAGAAATTGAAGGTCTGTTGTCGGAGATAACGGGTAAAGAAGGCGGAATCTGCAATAGTATAGGCGGTAGTCAGCATCTTTTATACAAAAACATTATGACAACAGGAGTTCAAGGCGAGGGAGTCTCAATTGCTTTAGGACACGCTTTTAAATTCAAACTTGAAAAAACACGAAATGCCTGTTTTGTGTTTATTGGTGACGGAACATTCGGAAGAGGCAGTGTTTATGAAAGTTTAAATATGGCTTCATTATATAAACTGCCTTATATTTTGATTATTGAAAATAATTCAATTGCAATGACTACAAAGTTATCAGAAAATATGGCAGGCAGTATTGAAAACAGAATAAAATCTTTTGGAATAGATTATATAAAAATAACCTCTGATAATCCTGACGAAATAGAAAGACATTTAAAATATCCCATACTAAATGCAAAAGATAAATCTACCCCTTTAGCTATTGAATTTATTACTCAAAGAGTTTCATCTCATTCAAAAGGTGATGATACAAGAGAAAAAGAAGAAATTGAATTGATAAATAATAACTATTGGTATAACAAATTGAAAAAAGAGTCTTCTAGCAGATTTATAGAACTTGATAACCTTGCAAAAAATGAAATTGAATTAATATTAGAAAAAGTTTTAGCAAAAAAGGAGGCAGAATTTGTTAAATAATCAAACCTGTCTTGAAAATTTGAATACCGCCATAGTTGATTTGGCACGCAATGATGAAAAAGTTATATTTATAGGTGAAGATATAAAAGCACCATATAACGGAGCATATAAAGTTGAAAAAGGATTAAGTGAATTATGCCCTAATAGAGTAATTTCAACTCCTATAAGTGAAGAAAGTTTTACGGGGCTTGCTGCAGGGCTTGCTATGTGTGGATATAAACCTATTGTTGATTTTATGTTTTCTGATTTTATGACTCTTGGTTTTGATATGGTATTAAATTTTTGTTCAAAGTACCCTGATATGTACGGCAGAAAACTAAAACTTCCTATGATAATAAGAAGTGCAAATGGCGGATATAGGGGCTACGGGGCAACCCACAGCCAGAGTATGCAAAAATATTTTATGGGTATACCTAATGTGTTTATTTATGAAATGTCACCATACCACGATAATAAAAAAGTATTTGAGCGAATGTTTAATAGAAACAAGCTCTGTATGTTTTTTGAAGAAAAAACTTTATATACTCAGAAAATGTTCAAATTAGATAAAGATGAAATCTTTCAACTTGATTATATCGGCGATAATGATAATTGGGCTTATATTTCCACAAGATTAAACAGAGCTGATGTTTCAATAATTTCAACGGGCGGGTTATCTAATATTGCATTAGAAAGTGCTTTAGAATTGTTAACAGATTATGAAATTGAGGCTGAAATATTTATTCCTTCTCAATTGTATCCTGTAGAAATTTCACAAATCCTTGACAAATTAATAAAAACATCTAATGTTGTAATAATTGAAGAAGGTACTTATGGTGCAAACTGGGGAAGTGCTGTTTTATCAGAGCTTCAAAAATTACAACAAGGCAGAAATTTAATCGAAAAAATTAATCTTTTATCTTCAGAGGCTCAAGCAATACCGGCTAATACAAAATTTGAAAAACAAGTATTAATAAATAAGGAAAAAATTGTTGATTTAATTGCAAACTTATGATTTATTATCTTGGCACAAACTCTAATAGTCCATACTATAATCTGGCGTTTGAAGAATATTTTTTTGAGCGCAAGGCAAAAGATGATGTTTATATAATGTTGTGGCAAAATGATAAAAGCATTATAATCGGCAGATATCAAAATATTTATGAGGAAGTAAATTTGAATTATGCAATGGCAAATAATATACACATTGTACGACGTAACTCCGGAGGCGGGGCTGTTTATCATGATTTAGGCAACCTAAATTATTCTATAATTACTAATTCTAACAAAAATAATGATATAAAAAGACTGTCTTTTCCAATAATAGAAGCCTTAAAAGAATTAGGATTTGATGTTTGTTTTAAAGGCAGAAATGATATTTTTTATAAAAATTTTAAAATTTCGGGGAATGCTCAATATATAAAAGATAATAAATTACTTCATCATGGAACACTGTTAATTCAAAGTGATTTAAGCATATTATCAAAAGTTCTCATACCAAAAGTAAAATTTAACGATTCATCTTCAACCACTTCAATTAGAAGCAGAGTTTGCAATTTAAATGAGATACAAAATAAAAAATATACAATTAATGATATAAAAAGTAAGATTATCAAAAAATTCCCGATTGATAAAGAATATAATGTATCTTTTAATGAATGCAGCGAAATAAAAAAACTTATGGATAGTAAATATAAAACATCAGAATGGAATTATAACAAAATGCCTGAATTTAATTTTTCAAACAAAAAAAGATTTGATTTTGGTACGGTTGAAATTAATTGTTTAATAGAAAACTGTATAATAAAAAATATCGAATTTAGCGGTGATTTTTTTGCTCTTGGTGATTTAGAAGAACTTGAAAGAAGTTTAATCGGAGAAAATATTAAAAATTTGCATAAATTCAAGTTTGAAAATTATATAAAAGAAATAACATCTGAAGAAATTTTGAGTTTATTTGAAGTTTTCAATTTAAATATTTAACTTTTCTTTCCCATTCAATATCTTTTCTTACAATTTTTGCAGGATTGCCCGCAAGTACAACATTTTCTTCATTAATGCTTTTTGTTACGACAGAATTTACCCCTATTATACAACCATCGGGGATTCTTGTATTTTTACACACAACGACATTCATTCCAATCCAGCAGTGGTTGCCTATTTCAACAAAACATCCGTCATAATTATTTATATATTTACCTGTTTTTTTATCTTTAAATAAGTGCCCATCCCCGCAGAATACCTTTATACCACATGAAAACATGCAATCTTCGCCTATAATTACCTTAGAGTTTTCTGACCATGAGAAAATACTCAAGCCTCCACCTCCTCCCGAGGATGCATTACGTTTTATATGAACATATCTGTTTTCCAGAAGTTTTTCATTGTCGTTAGAGGACATATATATTTTCAAATTAATTAATTTATTTTTGGTTTGTTCTATAATAATTTTGCCATTATTACCCTTACAATCGATGCGAGAATCTATAAAATGCGTAGGATATTCAATAATAATTGTGTTATTAGCCCCCTTTAAGTCAATGTCAAGTCCCGGGATTTTTTCTTGAGTTTCTCTTAAAATTCCGTTTTCTTTAATATAGATTTTGTTAGATTCATCTTCTATTAAATACTTTTCAATATATTTATCTCTATTTTTATATTTAAAAGAAAATTTTATAAAAAATAAGGTTATATAAATGTGCTTATATTCCCTGCTTTTAACTTTTTCTATGCTAAAAATTTTTTTCATATCCAATTTCATTATAAGAAAATTTTACCATAAACTTAATAAAAATTTTATTGTATAATAAAAAAGGATAAATATAATAAAAAAAGAAAATGATGCAAAATTCAAATAAAAATACTATAATAAATATGAACAAATCAAATGCAGGGGGGGGGGGGGGGCAGCTCTTTTGCCGTGAATATTTCAGACTTTACAAAAGAACGTCCTATTGGTATAAGCGGGTTATTAAGAGCAAAAAACGGTGCAGATTTTATTTCGGATTGTATTGATTCCTGTATAAATGCTCTTGATGAATTAATTATTGTTTATCAGGAAAGTTTTGATGATACCGAAAAAATAATTATTGAAAAACAAAAACAGTATCCTGATAAAATTAGAGTTTATTTTTATGAGCCAAAAGTATATTCTCATAATTTATCTGAAGAAGAATATGATTATGCTTTAAATCTTCCTAAAAATTCAATTCATCTATTAAGTAACTATTATAATTTTGCGCTATCTAAAGCAAAATATAAATATGCAATAAAAATTGATGATGATCAGATTTATTTCAGTGATAAATTTAAAGAAATATTGGATTTATATAAAAGAGAAGATAAGGTTAAAATTTTATTAAAAGAGAAGCTTGCGTTCAAATATTATCAAAAGTTATATAAAAAAATATTAAAACATTCAAATTATCTAAATTCTTTTAGTTGTCATTTTTTAATCCCAAAATTTTTTATTAAGAATTTGATTTCTTACATAAAGAAAAAAATCCAAAATGATAAAATAATAACTTCTTTTTCCGGAATAAATTTATTTGAAGGTAAAATACCTTTGGGTAGTTTTGAAACACCTGATCTATTGTCGCCATTTAACGGGACTTTTGATACTGTTTGTTTTCCCGTGTCATCTGATACTTATTATATTCCTTTTTATGATAACGAAAATAACAGAATAATTGAAAGATTTCAAAATGATAATAAATTAATGCAAAAAATCTTTCCTATAGGTTTTTTCTGGATACACTTAAAAGATATGAAAAAACTTGTTTATGAAAAAATGAAAGACAAATATAAGAGTAAAAGTATTAAAATAGATGAGTTTTTTAATACTAACTTTTTTGAATTAGAGAAAAAAACTAATTATAGGAGTTTTTCTCATTTAAGATTAATGTATTATATTTCTTTTATAAATGATAATAGAATAATAAGGTATTATTTGAACATATATAACGGTAGGAGTAGGGTGGACTTCACTCCACCCCAAAAAGACTTTAATAAAAACTATGATGTATAATTAAAATATGCAAACAGGACTTTTAAAATTAATCTCAAAACCTTATAGAACTTCTTTTTTTTCTAAATTATTACTAAGAGTAATGTTAAAAAATGAGGGAGTTAAAAATTGGAAAACTATCAAAATCCAAAAAGGGGTAAATGATAAACCCTATATAGATGGAGATATAAATTTTAATATATCTCATTCAAATAATATGATATTATGCTGCGTTGATAAAAATAACAACCTTGGAGTTGATATTGAGGAAATAAAAGAAGTTCCAAAAGATATTTTTGACATGGTATTTCATAAAAACGAACTTGAATATTACAAAAATATGACACAAGAACAATTCTATAAAATCTGGACTTTAAAAGAAGCCTATTCAAAATATACATCTTTAGGATTAAGTGAAGATTTTTTTAAAATTGATACAACAGCTTTTAATTTTGATATGAATGTTATACAATGGATTGAAGAAGATTATATTTGCTCAATTTATGCGAATATAAAAACTGAAATGAATATAACCAGATACACTGAAAGTGAGATATTAAAACATTATGATTAAATTTGCAACAAAAAATGATATAGCTGATATTATGGATTTTATAGAAAACTATTGGAAGCATGGACATATCCTTGCAGCAAACCGCAAATTTTTCGAATATCTTTATATAACAGACAAAGACAGAGTTAATTTTGCGATATCAAAAGATAAGGAAGACAAAATAAACGGAGTAATTGGTTATATCCCTTATGATAAGTCCCATAGCATTATTTCACTGGCGTTATGGAAAGCATTAAATGCTCAAGACTCATTTATTGGCATGGAATTATTTGAATTTTTAATGAATGAATTGAAAACACAGCTTATTGCAACAGTCGGAGTTAATATTGAAACTTCCGGAGAAATTTATCTTTTCTTTGATTATGAATTAGGGAAAATGAACCATTATTTCAGATTAAACGAACTTGCAGAGTATAAAATTGCAAAAGTTATTGATAAATTAATTCCTGAAATTAAAAGGAGCTCTGTAACTGTTAAAGAATTAAAATCGGTTGATGAAATACCAAAGGGTTTTAAATATGATACAAACGCAATACCAAAAAGTATTGATTATATAGAAAGAAGATATTTTAACCACCCTGTTTTTAAATATAACGTTAATTTATTTGATGATGATTTAATTGTTATAACAAGGCTTCAAGAATGTAATTCGAGTAAATGTTTAAGAATAGTTGATATTTTAGGGAATTATAATAAAATTCCCGTTATAACAGCATATTTTGATGAATATATGAAAAAAAATAATATTGAATATATTGATTGCTATAATTCAGGCATTTCAAATAAACTGTTTGAAGATGCAGGTTTTATTGAAATTCAAAACAGCGAAAATATAATACCGGAATATTTTTCTCCTTTTGAACAAAGGAATATAGATATATGTTATTCAAGCTCAAAGAAAGGAATAATACTTTTTAAAGGGGATGGGGATATGGATAGACCGAATTAAATTTTTGTTAGAGTTTAGCTTTAAGATAGACTGTAGGGTAGACTTTAGTCTACCATTTTTTTAATATTTTTTTAATATTTTTTTAAACCAAGGCGATGGGGGGGGGGGGGCGATGGCATCTACATAATATTTAGTCCAGCCAAATCGGGTTACTCTTTTCGCTTCTTCCTTTTCGCGGTCAAAAATATTACTGAAAAAATCAATAGTTTTATTTCTGTAATAATTCTCAACATTAGCATGAATAAAACAAGGACTTTGTAATTTTTCTAAATATAATTTATCGTTTTTATCAAGCTCAACAATATATTCAATAGCTTCGTTAATTGACTTAAAATCTCTTAAATTCACAAAAGAATTTGTATTAAATTCTTCGCCAACCATTGGGTCGCCGTAATATAAAGGCATAGAACCTGCAATTAAAGGGTCGCTTAGTTTTTCTGTTATGTAACCTTGAACAAAAGAATTCTCAATAGCAATGGTAAATTTATAGTCTTTAATAAAATCTAATTTATTTTGAACTTTATATCCTAAATTATTTAGAACACTCCCGCCTGAATCAACTTTTTTATATTTTGATAATTTCTCAAAAAACACTTCTCGGAATTGTTCCGCACAATGCGCATTTGAATATATGAAATTACAAAATTTCTTTTTATCTAAGTCAGGATTTTTTTCTCTGCCATATTCCATTAAACTTATTAGATTTAAATCATAAGGTATCCATTGAGGAAATCTTAAATGCCTGTCTGTAAATGTCATATAACAAGATGACAATCCGTAATCGTAAAGATTAAAATCACATACACAATTTTCTCCAGTATAAAATATTTTAATACAGTCTTTATATTTAAAATGTTCTCTTCCAAAACATGAACAAAAAAGGTAATCAGGTTCATCGCTGTACACTAAATTATATTTTTCATTTAAAATTTTTGTAAAATGTAATTCGTCAAATTTACAGTTTGCCCAAAAATCGCAATAAGCTATTTTAATTGTTATTTTATCTCGGATTTTCATGAAAAAATATTAACATAATCTCGATTTGAAAACAAGGTTTGAAAAATTAAAGAGGTAGACTAAAGTCTATCCTACAGTCTACCCAAAAACAGTTTTTAACACAATGTGCATTTTAAATGTTTGTGTTATTATTTAAATGAAGATAAAATACAAAATAGGTTGTGAATGATATGAAAAAAGCTTTAATAACGGGAGTAACAGGACAAGACGGAAGCTATCTTTCCGAATTATTAATTTCAAAAGGTTACGAAGTGCATGGTATAAAAAGACGTGCGAGTTCTTTTAATACTCAAAGAATTGACCATATTTATCAAGATATACACGACAGCTCAAATTTTATTCTTCATTACGGAGATTTATCCGATTCATCAAATCTGATAAAATTAATACACGATATTGAACCCGATGAAATCTACAATTTGGCAGCTCAATCACACGTAAAAGTTTCTTGGGATTGTGCTGAATATACTGCAGATATTGATGCTTTAGGCACATTAAGGCTGCTTGAGGCAATAAGGCTTAACAAGCTTGAAAATAAAACAAAGTTTTATCAGGCTTCAACATCAGAGTTGTATGGACTTATACAAGAACCGATACAAAAAGAAACAACACCTTTTTATCCGCGTTCTCCTTATGCTGCTGCAAAATTATACGCTTATTGGATTTGTGTTAATTACCGTGAAAGTTTTAATATATTTGCTTCAAACGGAATATTATTCAACCACGAATCACCAAGACGAGGTGAAACTTTTGTTACACGAAAAATAACAATGGCAGCTTCAAAAATAAAAATGGGACTACAGGATAAGTTATATTTAGGCAACCTTAATGCAAAACGAGATTGGGGG
Organism: Candidatus Gastranaerophilales bacterium; assembly: GCA_947624975.1. Classification (GTDB taxonomy): domain Bacteria; phylum Cyanobacteriota; class Vampirovibrionia; order Gastranaerophilales; family Gastranaerophilaceae; genus Stercorousia. The sequence goes on along the minus strand of CANQMP010000004.1, from coordinate 58,205 downwards.
CATGCTAAAGATTATGTTGAAGGAATGTATTTAATATTGCAAGCCGAAAAACCGGATAATTACGTTTTAGCAACGGGTATTACAACATCAATAAGAGATTTTTGTAAAAAAGTTTTTGCTCGTCTGGATATGGATTTGGAATTTATAGGCTCAGGGCTTGATGAAAAAGGAATAGATAAAAAAACGGGCAAAATTGTTATTGAGGTTGACCCACGCTATTTTAGACCCGCAGAAGTTGATTTACTTTTAGGGGACAGTTCTAAAGCAAGAAACGAACTTAATTGGAAACCAAAGTATAATCTTGATATGTTAATTGATGAAATGGTTGAAAATGACTTTGAATTGGCTGAAAAAGAAAGAATGTTAAAAGAAAACGGTTACAAAGTATATAATTCTTTGGAGATATAATGAAAAAACATGATAAAATATTTGTTGCGGGATATAAGGGGCTTGTCGGTTCTGCGATAACAAAAGAATTAAAAGAAAAAGGTTATAACAATTTAATTCTTAAAGGTCATAAAGAACTTGATTTATCCGACTCTTTTGCCGTTAGTGAATTTTTTTCAATAAATAAACCCGATTATGTTATTCTTGCTGCGGCTAAAGTAGGGGGAATATATGCTAATAATACATATCCTGTTGAATTTTTTACAGAAAATATGAAAATTCAGCTTAATGTTATTGAAAATTCCTATAAATATAATGTTAAAAAGCTGTTATTTTTGGGTTCCAGTTGTATATATCCCAAAAACGCTCCGCAACCTTTAAAGGAAGAATATTTACTTTCTTCAAAACTTGAAAAAACAAATGAAATGTACGCATTGGCTAAAATTGGCGGATTAAAGCTGTGTGATGCTTATAATAGAGAATATGGCACTGATTTTATATCTGTGATGCCTTGCAATTTGTATGGTTTTAATGATAATTATCATGAACAAAACGCCCACGTTCTTCCAATGCTTTTGAAAAGATTTCATGATGCAAAAGTTTCAAACGCGGAATCCGTTACGGTTTGGGGAAGCGGAAAACCTTTAAGGGAATTTATGTTCGCAGGTGATTTAGCGCGTGCAGTTGTATATCTTATGGAAAATAAAACAGCAAAAGATATAGGGGAAATAATTAACATCGGTACAGGGGAAGAAATTTCAATATCAGAACTCGCTGATTTAATAAAAGAAGTAGTCGGTTACAAAGGTAAGATAGTTTTTGATAAAACAAAGCCGGATGGCACTATGAGAAAAGTTATGGATATTTCAAAAATAAATTCTTTAGGTTTTAAGGCAAAAACTTCTCTTAAAGAGGGTATAAAAAAGGTTTATGAAGATTTTTGCAACAATTTAACACATTAACATTCCTAAGCTGTAGGGTGGACTTCAGTCCACCGAGTCCGCCAAATCCGCCAAGAATGTTTAAACGGTAGACTAAAGTCTACCCTACGGATAAAACAGCCCGCCAAATCCGCCGAGAAAACAAAAATCCGGACCAAAATCTCCCCCGCTGCCCGCAAAAATTTACAATTTAAAATATATAAAAACATTTATAAATTTTTTTGTGGTAAAATAATTCTATGGTTAAAGTATCAGTTGTCATACCTGTCTATAATAAAGAGAAGTATGTTAAAGAAGCACTTGAGTCTGTTTTTAAACAAACATATAAAGATATTGAGATTTTAGTATTAAACGATGCATCTGAAGATAAAAGTGCGGATATTATTCAAGAAATAATAAAAGACCATCCCGAAATTATTTATATTAATGAAAAAGAGAATATCGGAGTTTGTGCAGCAAGAAATAAATTAATTAACATGGCTAAAGGAGAGTACATTCTTCCTTTTGATGCCGATGATATCCTTGATGAAACTTATATTGAAAAATTTGTCCGCGCACTTGATGACAATCCGGAATATTCTGTTGTCTATTGTGATGTTAAATATTTTCAAGCAGAAAATTATGACATATATTGTAATTTTGATGAAGAAAAAATCTTATATTTTAATTGTTTAATATCTTCCTCAATGTTTAGAAAAAAACATTTTGAAGAAATAGGTGGATATAAAAAATGGCTTAATGATATCGGTTGTGAGGACTGGGAATTATGGATTACATTTTTTGAAAAAGGATTCAAGTTTTATAAAATAAATGAAGTTCTATATCATTATCGCAAATTGGGTGATGAAGCTTGCAGAACTCATATTCATGATAAAAATATTGATTTAATAAAATTTTTAATTCTTTCTCATCACATTAAAACTTATTTAAATAATAAAAAGTTTACAGATGCCTTTTTGGATTCAAGCTTTGTTGATTTCAAAAAAATTAAAAGAAGAAGCAAGAAATATAAAAAACTCTTTAATATTCTTCTTATCGCGGTGATTGTCGAATTTGTTTTAATAGTCGGCTTTTTACTCTCCTTTGTATTCTTTGCCCTGATGGGGGGGGGGCAAAATGTCGCCTAAAAAATGCTTTAAATTCTTTGTTATTAATAAATGCACAGCCGATGTGAAAGAAATTATTCTTAATTTATCGGATATAAAATTTTATAAAAAAGATATTTGTTTAGCAGAATTACAAACACCTTTGGAGGCTAAATGAATACTTCAAAAATTTCCGTTATTATTCCAATATATAATGTAGAAGAATATCTCGCGCAATGCCTTGAAAGTGTTGTTTCGCAAAGCTATAAAAATCTTGAAATAATTTGCGTTGATGATTGTTCAAAAGACAATTCTATAAGCATCGTAAAAAGTTTTATGCAAAAAGACAACCGTATAAAGTTAATTTGCCATAAATCAAATAAAGGTTTAGCCGTAACAAGAAATACGGGACTTAAATCTTCTTCAGGCGAGTATATTTTCTTTTTAGATTCTGATGACTATTTATTTGATGAAAATATATTAGAAAAATTGTATAGAAAAATCTTGCAGGATAACACCGATATTGCTCAAGGAAAAGTAAGGTCATTCACGCAGGAGGTAGATGAGGAATTTAAGCTTTCCGTTAAACAGTCAAATGAATTTTTTCAACAGCCCTATATGGCAGCAAAATTAAAAATAACTCCGGAGAATTTTGATTCATTCTATGATATGAATTATCATACAGCATGGGGCAGATTGATTAAAAAAGATTTTCTTATATCTAATAACATTACATTTGTTGATGAAAATTTAATTCATGAAGATGAAGGCTTTTTTATTAAAATATATTCTAATTTTCCTCAAATTTCTTGCATTGAAGATCCGGTTGTAATGTATAGAAAAAGAAAAAATTCTTTGATTTCAAATATGACTAAAAAAGAAAACAAAAAAGAAAGGTTAAGACAATATAAAAGCGTGCTTAACGATGCCATTTCATATATTGAAAAAAGATATGACGAAAAAATGGCGCAAGATATTATCAAAAAAATTAAATACAGTGATTTTTATTCTAATTTCTTTGCTTTTAAAATACCTTATCTAATTTTTGTGAAATTTTCAAAATCAGATAAAAAAATATCTGTTTTTAATATAACTTTATATCGTGAAAAAATAAAAAATGAGGAAAGAATATACAAAGTATTTGGTATTCCCGTTAAAAAAGAACCCGTTTCTCCCCTTAAACCATCGATGGGGGGCACTGCGTCAGATTAGTTTTTGAAGAAAGGTTTTGGTTATCGTATGCCTAGAATTTCAGTTATAATGCCTTGTTACAATCCTGATGAACAATATCTTAAAGAAGCTATTGAAAGTATTTTAAATCAAACTTATAAAGATTTTGAATTTCTAATATTGGATGACGGTTCTACAAATAATATTGAAACAATTATAAACAAATATAAGGATGTTCAGGGTAGGGTTACTTATATCAGGTTAAAACATCAAGGTATAGTAAAAACACTTAATTACGGTTTTGATATTGCTCAGGGTGAATATATTGCAAGGATGGATTCCGATGATATTTCTCTTCCCGATAGGTTTAGACTCCAAGTTGAGTTTTTGGAGAATAATCCTGAGTATTCAATAGTCGGAGGTGCAGTTGAGGTGTTCGGGACAGAAAATGCAATTTGGCGTTATCCACAAAATCCCAAATATTTTGATTTCTTAAAAGGTTGCTTTATGGCACATCCTGCAGTTATGCTCAGAAAAGAGGATTTCAAGAAATATAATTTGAGATATAAAGAAGGATTAAGCTGTGAGGATTATGAACTCTGGTCAAGAGCCATAAGATACTTAAATTTTTATAATCTTCCAACTATTCTTTTAAAATATCGCCTGCATGGGGACAATTTATCTCTAAAACCTGAAATTTATACTGCAAGTATGATTGTTCAGGATAATATGCTTGATTTTTTAACCGACAACGAGGAAATAAAAAATAAAATAAGAGAAAGTATTAATTCGAATAATACTACTAAACTAAAATATAAATTTATCGAAAAAATCTTTTCTTTAAAAAAACAATATTCAGCAAATAATAAAGTGCATAATGTTTTATGTATATTTGGGATTAAATTTAAAAGAAAGGTGGAAATAGTTGAAAATAGTGATAAACTGCCCCCCCTCCATTGCTATATTAAAAAGATAGTTAATTTAAATGGCGGTCTTGGAAATCAAATGTTTCAATATGCTTTCGGAGTGAAATTAAGGAAAGTATGCCGCTGTAAAGTTCTTTATGATAAAAATTGGTTTGATGAAATTAATGAGATTAATCATAACGGAGTTTTGCCTAACGGAACGTACGCTAGAAAATATGAACTCGGAATTTTTAATCCTGATATAAAATTTGCTTCTTTGGAATATATTCAAAAGGCTAAAAAAATGAAAAAAACTCTGCCTTTTGGTTTCTTGAGAAAAATGTTCAAAGTGGCAAAATATGAAACTAAGATTATTCAAGAAAAAAATCCTTTTGAATATGATGAAAATTTATTCCTCTCAAAAAAAATATATTATGAAGGTTATTTTCAAAACTCTAAATATTTAGAAGGAATTGAAGATATTCTCAGAAAAGATTTTACTTTTCCTGATATTCAAGATGAATATAATTTGAATATTTTAAATAAGATAAAATCTTGTGAAAACCCTGTATTTATTCATATACGAAGGGGGGATTATTTAAATTTGGGCTGGGAATTAAATAGGGATTATTACAAAAAGGCTCTTGATTTTATATCTAAAAATATAAAAAACCCTGAATTCTTTGTTTTTGGAACTGATTGCGAAGATTTTTTCAATACATTTAAAATAGATGCGCCTGTAGAATTTATTGGTAATCATAACTATAATAACAAAGAAGATTGGAAAGATATGTATTTAATGAGCCAATGCAAACACGCAATTATTGCAAATTCAACTTTTAGCTGGTGGGGAGCATGGCTTAGAAAAGATACTTCAGGGGTTGTTTTAGCTCCTGATCCTTTTGTTGAAAACAGTAGCACAATAATACCTTTGGAATGGAGAAAAATAAAATGGCAAAAAAATTAAATATAGCAATTCTTTACATTTGTACAGGAAAATATACTGTTTTTTGGAAAGATTTTTATGAATCTTGTGAAAAATATTTTCTAAAAAAGCATAAAAAATCTTATTTTGTTTTTACAGATAGTGACCACATTGACTACGACAACAAAAAAGAAGTTAAAAAAATTTATCAAAAAAAACTCGGTTGGCCTTATGATACCCTAATGCGTTTTGATATGTTTTTATCTCAAAAGGATGAGCTTAAAATGTATGATTATTTATTCTTTTGTAATGCAAATATTCTTTTTGAAAAAGAAATTAAAGAAGATATTTTGCCTGATAAATACGCCCATGGCGGAATTATGGTAACTCAACACCCGGGGTTTTATGATAAAACAAATTTAGAATTTACTTATGACAGAAATCCTAAGTCAAAAGCATATATTCCCATGGGGGGGGGTATTAGCTATGTGATGGGAGGATTTAACGGGGGTTTGAGTGAAGAATATTTAAAGTTATGCGAAGAATTGAGCAAAAATATCCATGATGATTTAGAGAATAATGTAATAGCGCTTTGGCATGACGAAAGTCAAATAAACAAATATATTATAAATCGAAAATATAGGATTTTACCTTGTAAATACGGCTACCCCGAAGGCTGGGACATACCCTGTTATAAAGATGATATCAGGATTTTATTAAGGGATAAAGCAAGTAAGAAATACGGCGGGCACGATTATTTAAGAAATTAGTTTGTAGGGTGGACTTTAGTCCGCCAAAAAAAGATTTAGTCTTCCTAAAACTAATGTTTTTTTATTTTTTTGTTCATTGATATGTATAATATCCCGTATTTCAGATTCAGAGATGCATGGGGGGGGGGGGGGCAATTGCGCGTAGTTATTGGCTAAGGCACTATTTTGGGACATTAATGTTTTTTTATTTAAAAAGTTTGTATATAAAGACAAAATTTCATTCTGAACTTCATTAAATGTTTTTGTTTTAACATCAATTGAAAGAAGCATTTCATAAGATGGTGAATAATATTTTACAATTTTTATCCCTATATCTTTAACATCATTTATAAAACCATGTGCACAAAATCCGGGAATATTATGAAAACTATACATTTGAGCAGAAACAGAAGAAAATAATGAAACAACCGCAAGACATTTATCTTTTAAATCGTAGCACTCAAGAGGTAGCTTTGTATTTATAATTCTGAAATTTTCTTTTTCCTGATACTTAAATTTATCTCTGGGATGAGGTTTAAATAATACATTATAGCCATGTAAATTTAAATCATCTATTATTTTATTTTGATAATTAAATATTTCATCAAAACTCCAAAAGCCACATCCTTCGCCAGTTCCGCATAAAATTATGTTTTTGTCCTCAGGATTTAAATTCAAACCAATAGGATAAAGTTCTGCTGCACTTTGAGAAACTTTTAAGAATTCTCTTTTATCTAAAAATTCAATTTTTTCATTTAATTCATTATCAGCTCCTAAAAAATCTATTTTATCTAAATATTTTATAAAAAAACATTTTTTGACATCAGAATAGTCAATGCCTTTGTGTTTAAAGAGTACACAAACTCCTTCATCAAAAATATAGTACTTTATGTTCGGAAAAAGAAAATCTTTTATTAAAAACATATACCTGCAATTTATAAGATATATCTCATCATATTCAGCTAAATGATTATTTATGAAATACTTAAATAAATCATCAAGTGTACAATTACAAAATTTAAAAAGTTTTTTTATTTTTGTTAAATGGCTGATTTGGGTAGAAACTTCTTCAAATTCCTGATTTGATATATGCGACCAAATTAAAATGCTGTTTTCGCTATTTTTATTTAAACCCTTTTGATTGATAATCGCAAGAGCATTAATTAAACTTAAATTTCCGGATGTTAAGAATAATCTTCTGGTAATATTGTCTTTTTTCTTTTCCTTATATTTTTTTAACTGTTTAAAATAGGTGTTATAATTTTTTGAAAATTGTTTATAAGCAATAACGATATCAAAAATAGTTATTTGATATTGTGTATAAAAGGAATTATTACTTTTTTTTAAAGCAAATATTTTCATAAAACTAAACTGCTCTTATCTTTCATTAGTATAGCTTGGATATATTTTTTATGCAATATAAAAAGTCGGGGATTTATATACAAGTTATAGAGTTAAAAGATAAAGTTGAGCATGTTTAATAAATATAGAAATATTTAATTACTCAATTAACGACAGTAAACACAAATTTGATTAGGATAAAAAAGTCTTATTTAAGCAATAAAAAAAGGCGACACCCGGATTCGAACCGGGGGATAAAAGCTTTGCAGGCTTCTGCCTTACCACTTGGCCATGTCGCCACCGTTTCTTTATAATAAAAAAGAAATGCTAAAAAGTCAATACGAATGTTAGTTAATAATAAAAAAGGCACTCCGTAAGAAGTGCCTTTTTACTATACTATTCGTCACTCTCCTGTGTATTTCCTATTCTGAAATCAGGAGCACCAAACATGCCTTCGATTTCTTCAAGAATTGCGGAAGGTTTACGCGCCTGATTTCTTTGGGCTACAGCACGTTTTCTTTCTTCACGTTCTTTTTCTTCGTTAGCATTTGTAAGGTGGTGGAAACCTGTTCCTGCCGGAATTAAACGACCGATGATAACGTTTTCTTTCAAACCTCTCAATAAGTCTTTCTTTCCGTCAACTGCGGCTTCCGTAAGTATTCTCGTTGTTTCTTGGAATGAAGCTGCAGAAATGAAGCTTTCCGTGTTCAACGATGCTTTTGTAATACCTAATAACATGTATTCACAAGTTGCAGGTTGACCGCCTTTTTCTTCAACTTCATGATTTTCCTTTTCAAATGTCTGCATTTCAACAAGTTCACCTGGCAGAAGCTTCGTATCGCCCGCATCAACGATTTTTACTTTCTTAGTCATCTGTCTGACGATAATTTCAACGTGCTTATCGGCGATTTCAACGCCCTGTGAACGATATACACGTTGTACTTCATCTACAAGGTACTGTTGAGCAGCTTCAGCTCCGCAAAGTCTGATGACATCGTGCGGATTTAAAGGCCCGCTTGTCAAAGGCTGCCCTTTCTTAATCTGCTGTTTATTTTGTACAACGATGTTTGCATCTATTGCGTATTTAATTTCAGTTCTGCCGTTTTCCGTTACCAGATAAAGTCTTGGCAGATCATCATCGGTTTCAATTTCCGCAACACCGTCTTCTTCTGCTAATATCGCACAATCTTTCGGCTTTCTGCCTTCAAGAAGTTCTTCAACACGAGGCAAACCTTGAACGATGTCGCCTGTTTTTTGTCTTTCAAATACAAGTGTTGCAATAATATCACCGCGGAGAACAAGTGCACCTTCTTCAACCTGAAGCATTGTTCCCGGACTGATTAAGTAAGGACGTCCATTGCGGATTGTAATTTTGCCTTTCGTAACAGATGTTACCATACCTGAAACAGTTGATTTCTCGCCGCTGTCAGCTATAATTGAATCTAATCTCACAAAGTCACCTTTTTTAACGTTTGCTTTACCTTTTACGGAAACAACCGTTTCATAGGTTTCACTTGTCAATAACAGTCTTCTTGCATCCTCTTTTTCTTCTTTAATCGCTGCAGTTCCGTTATTGATAGCCAAAACTTGTGTTTTTGCAACGGGTGTTTTAGGTTCAATAGTCTGACCGTCTTTTACAAGAAGTTCGGTTTGAAGCGATGACATCAGTTTTGAGTTGCCTTCAAATTCACGACGAACGATAAGGTTTTCAAGAACGACAATTCTTAAACTTCCCTTGTCATCAAGTTCAACCATACCTTTGAGGTGAGAAAGATAGCCCTGCATTTGAAGTACAAGACTTGTTCTCGTAATTGTCGAACCGTCAAGATTTCTAACCCTTGCACCGTCTTTGTATTGAAGTTGAGTAACCGGAACGATGTCAATTAAATCATCAGATGCGTTGAATTTAATCGAAACATTCTTTTGTTGAACTTTCAATACCTGAACGGGTCTGATAAGGATTTGTATAGGCTGATTTGAAATAGTATCTTCATCAAGTGACAATGATGAATCAAGTTCTTCATCCAAATCGTCAATATCCAAATCATCAAGAGATGAATCCATAATCGTAACGATGGAAGTTTGTTTTGCTTTAATACCGTCAGCAATTACGGTACCTTTCTTAACGACTTCGCCTTCGTCTACTTTCAATTCCGATACGCTCGGGAGTGTGTGAATTTCTCCGGGACGAATTGTAATTTCGTGAATTACATCGTTGTATTCTTTGAATTCAACGATACCGTCGATGTGGCAGTATACGTCTTTTACAACCTCCGTGCCTGCCGTAACCTGAGTTCCGTTTTCAACCATTTTCAAAGATACATCTTTGTTAATTTGGTGAACTTCTTCAGGAATAAATACGACAGAACCGGGTTTTGTAATGATTTGATTATCATCAACTTCGACATCAATATATCTGATTTCGCCCGATGAAGTAACTGCACAGTCATCATCCAACAATTCGGCGATAATCATGCCGTTTTCAACCGTCGTGTCAACGGGAGCTTTTACGATATATTTTTCGCCTGTTTTATCGACTGTCCAGATTTGTTCTTTCTTGGTTTGTTCAAAAGACGCATTTTCAGGCATTAACGAAGCTATTACTATCGTCAATTCTTTACCTTGAACGATTTTTTTGATGTTTTTGCCTTCAAATTTTACATCTTCAATAGCCAAATCTTCACCGAAACGAACTTCTCCGCCGTGTTCCGATATGGTTAAAGTTTCTGCAAGTTTTTCGCCTTCATTGATTTTCTGACCGTCTTTTACAAGAACTTTAGAACCGCCGGGGAGGTTATAAACATCGCCGCCGAGAACCCAAATAATACCTTGTTTATTTGTTGTTCTGGAAACATTTCCCTGTCTGTCTTTCTTTTCATCGGCAACAAAATCTTCGTACATGACTTCACCTGACAAGTCGGATGTGATATCTTTGGTGGCTTTTTCGGTTAAACGTGAGCCTGAACCCTGTGATGCGGGTTCATATTGAGCAAGTTTAAATCCTTTATCCACTTTCATGCCGTTTGTAAAGAATATGGTTGAACCTGCGGGGATATGATATTTTTCGGTCTTTTTAGAACCTTTAATTTCAATATCGGTTTCGTAGTTAGAAATATTTACGACATCACCGTGGCGAGTTCTCAATTCTCTGGTCTTAACCGTTGAAACGACTTCACCCGAGATATTTGCAATAACTTCTCTTATCGTATCTTTAACGCCGACGGCACCGCCCGTGTGGAATGTTCTCATTGTAAGCTGTGTACCGGGTTCACCGATAGACTGCGCTGCAATAATACCGATAGCTTCGCCGATATCTACAAGCTTTTGTGTTGTCATTGCCCAGCCGTAGCACTTCTGGCAAATACCGTATTCAAGTCCGCAAGTCAAGCCGGAACGAACTTTCAATTCCTGTAAATTCAAGTGAGCGACTTTCTTGACATCATCTCTGTTCATTGTTGTTCCTGCTTTTACAAGAACTGTTCCGTCCGTATCTTTGATATCTTCAGCAATAGTTCTGCCTAAAAGTCTGTCAATTAAAGGTACAATGACATTGTCACCGTCAGTTATGGACTTCATGTTAATTGATTTTGTCGTATGGCAATCATCCGCACGAATAATAACATCCTGTGCAACGTCAACCAAACGTCTTGTCAAATAACCCGAGTCGGCTGTTTTCAACGCCGTATCTACAAGCCCTTTTCTTGCACCGTATGAAGAAATGATGTATTCGGTAACGGATAAGCCTTCTTTAAAGTTTGATTTAATCGGCAAGTCAATGATTTGACCTTGTGCGTCTGCCATCAAACCTCTCATACCGACTAACTGTGATACCTGAGATAAGTTACCTCTTGCACCTGAAAATGCCATCATATACACAGGATTTAATCTGTCAAAATTTTCAACAACCGATGCTGTTAATTTTGCAGTCGTTTCTGACCATGTGTCAATGACCTTTGTATATCTTTCGACCTCGGTGATTTCACCTTTCAAATATCTGTTTGTTGATTTTTCGATTTCTTTTTCGGCATCTTTAAGCAGCTCTTTTTTAACCTCAGGAACTTGTAAATCCGCAATAGAGATTGTTGTTCCGGATTTTGTAGCATACTTATAGCCAAGGTTTTTAAGGCTGTTAGCCAATTCTGCGGTCTTTGCACCGCCAAACTCAAGATACATCTGTGAAAGCAAATTGTTTAATCCTTTTTTATCCATTTGCTTGTTAATGAAATCAAGAGTCTTTTTACCGTGATTGTAAGTTGTTTCCATTATTTATTCCTTATAATTTTATTGTTATACTAAAGCATTTCTGACAGCTTCGTTAAATATAATTCTGCCTGCGGTTGTTTCGAGTCTTTCACCGTGTTCATCCCTTACGACGATTTTATCGTGAAGGTCGATAACACCTACTTCCAAAGCGGAAATTGCATCCTGGAAGTTGTAGAAATAACCTTTCGGCTCCATTTCGGGATTTTTAAGTATTGTCAGGTAATACATACCCAAAACCATATCCTGTGTGGGAGTGATGATAGGTTTACCCGTTGCAGGTGCAAGGATGTTATTTGTAGCTAACATCAACATTCTTGCTTCGGTTTGAGCTTCTATTGACAAAGGTACGTGAACAGCCATCTGGTCCCCGTCGAAGTCGGCGTTAAATGCCGTACATACTAACGGGTGAAGCTGAATTGCACGACCTTCAACAAGTTTCGGTTCAAACGCCTGAATACCTAATCTGTGAAGTGTCGGGGCACGGTTTAATAATACCGGATGTCCTTCAATTACTTCTTCCAATATATCCCAAACGATAGCTTCGGAACGTTCGATTTTCTTTTTAGCTGATTTAATGTTTTGAACGTATCCTCTTTCTATCAATTTATTAACAACAAACGGTTTAAACAATTCAATAGCCATTTCTTTTGGCAGACCGCACTGGTTAAGTTTAAGCTGCGGGCCGACAACGATAACCGAACGGCCTGAGTAGTCAACACGTTTACCGAGCAAGTTTTGACGGAAACGACCTTGCTTACCTTCAATTATGTTAGATAAAGATTTTAATGCTCTGTTGTTCGGGCCGACAACGGTTCTTCCGCGTCTGCCGTTATCAATTAGAGCATCAACAGCTTCTTGAAGCATACGTTTTTCGTTTCTTACGATAATTTCGGGTGCACCCATTTCCAAAAGTCTTTGTAAACGGTTGTTTCTGTTGATTACACGTCTGTACAAATCGTTTAAGTCAGATGTTGCGAAACGTCCGCCGTCTAACTGTACCATCGGTCTTAAATCCGGAGGTGTAACGGGAAGTACATCCATAATCATCCATGTAGGATCGGTTTCCGATGAAATCAAACTGTCTAACAATCTCAGACGTTTAATCAATTTACTTTTCTTTTGTACGGAGTTAACCGAACCTGCAAGTTCATTTCTAATTTCTTCCGCAAGTTCTTTTGTGTTTACTTCCGATAAAAGTTCTTTGATGGCTTCTGCACCGATTCCTACTTTGAGTTCGGAATCTTCGTGTTCGGTCATGTAATCTTCATATTCTTCTTCGGTCAGCAGTTGTAATTTTCTGAATTCACTTTCGCCCGGATTTAAAACAACGTAATTGTTAAAATAAATTACCTGTTCCAAATCTTTTAAGGTCATATCCAAAAGCAAGCCCAAATATGAAGGAATACCTTTCAAGAACCAAATATGGGAAACCGGAGCAGCCAGTTTAATATGTCCCATTCTCTGGCGTCTTACTTTACTGTCCGTAACTTCAACGCCGCAGCGTTCGCAGATAATACCTTTGTGTCTTACTCTTTTGTATTTACCGCAGAAACATTCCCAGTCTTTTGACGGTCCGAAAATCCTTTCGCAGAACAAGCCGTCACGTTCGGGTTTTAATGTACGGTAGTTGATAGTTTCAGGTTTAGTAACTTCGCCGTAAGACCATTTCAGTATTCTTTCCGGTGAAGCGATACTTATTCTTATATAGTCAAAATAATCTATGCTTGTTGACATTTAATTTTTCTCCTTTATTTTAAAGGCAGGGGAAAAATCCCCTTGAGCCTTTTTATATATCTCCAAATGACGTTGTAGGTGCTTCAAAGAAGTTGATATTCAACAATTCGGAATCAATATCTGACAATGTTCTTCTTGGAGCTGATTTTCTCAAATCATCCATATCAGTCATCAAATCGACTTCTACACCGTCTTTTTTCGCTACCGTAATATCCAAACCGATACTTTGAAGTTCTCTTACAAGTACCTTGAATGATTCGGGAATACCCGGTCTTGGAATGTTGTCACCTTTAACGATAGCTTCATACGCTCTGTTACGTCCGTTAACGTCATCTGATTTAATGGTTAACATTTCTTGCAGAGTATAAGCTGCACCGTAAGCTTCCAAAGCCCAAACTTCCATTTCACCGAATCTTTGTCCGCCGAACTGAGCTTTACCGCCCAAAGGCTGTTGTGTAACGAGTGAATATGGGCCTGTAGAACGTGCGTGAATTTTATCATCAACAAGGTGAACGAGTTTAAGGATATATGAAAGTCCGACAGCAACAGGTTCATCAAACGGTTCGCCCGTTCTTCCGTCGATAAGTCTGACTTTACCGTCCTCGTTAACCCAATCGCATCCAGAAGCTTTTATACCTTTCAGTAATTCTGCTTTTGTAGCGATTTCAGACTGATTATCGCCGTATCTTTCGTCAAATGACGGAGTTTCGTAGTAATTTCCGGTCAGATACGCAGCCAAACCTAACAATAACTCGTAAGTCTGACCTACGTTCATACGGGAAGGTACGCCGAGCGGATTTAATACGATATCAACAGGAGTTCCGTCAGGCAAGAAAGGCATATCTTCTTTCGGTAAAATTCTTGAAACGATACCTTTGTTACCGTGGCGTCCTGATAATTTATCACCCACGGATACTTTACGTTTTTGAGCTATATAAACTCTTATAACCGTGTTAGCACCCGGCGGCAATTCATCGCCTTTTTCTCTGTCAAATACTTTAACGTCGAGTACACGTCCGCCTTCTCCGTGAGGAACTCTCAAAGAGTTATCTTTAACATCTCTTGCTTTTTCGGCAAAGATTGCACGAAGCAGTTTTTCTTCCGGCGGATGTTCGGATTCACCTTTGGGTGTAACTTTACCGACCAAAATATCGTCTGCGTAAACTCTTGCACCGATACGAACAATACCGCGTTCATCCAAATGTCTTAAAGCATCTTCCGATACATTCGGAATTTCACGGGTAATTTCTTCGGGACCGAGTTTTGTTTGACGTGCGTCTATTTCTAATTTTTCAATGTGAACTGATGTGAAGATGTCATCGTGAACGCATCTTTCGGATAGTAAGATAGCATCTTCGTAGTTATAGCCTTCCCACGGCATATACGCAACGATTACGTTTTTACCGAGTGAAAGTTCTCCGCAGTTTGTGGAAGCACCGTCGGCAATTATATCGCCTTCTTTAACCTTGTCGCCCTCATGAACAAGCGGTTTTTGGTTAATACAAGTGTCCTGGTTGCTTCTTACGTATTTCATAAGGTTATATATATGCGGATTATTATTTTTATCTCTGATAATAATTTCTTCGCCGACGACTCTTTCGACAACACCGTCGCAGTCGGATACGAGAACCATGCCGGAATCTTTAGCGGCTCTTTTTTCCATACCCGTACCGACAACCGGTCTTTGAGTAATCAAAAGAGGAACTGACTGACGCTGCATGTTAGAACCCATCAAGGCACGGTTTGCGTCGTCGTGTTCAATGAACGGAATTAAAGATGTCGCAACGGAGATGATTTGGATAGGTGAAACACCCACAAAGTCAACTCTTTTTGACTGATCCATCGTAAATTCCGAACGATAACGAACGGGAACGTATTCGTCTTTAAATGTTTTATCAGGGTTCAACTGTACGTCAGCCGGAGCACATCTGAAATCTTCGTCCTCGTCGGCTGTCATATAAACTACTTCATCCGTAACTTTTCCGTCTTTAACGACAAAGAACGGAGCTTCAACAAATCCGTAGTCATTGACTTTTGCGTGAGTAGCCAAAGAACCGATAAGACCGGCATTCGGGCCTTCAGGAGTTTCTATCGGGCAGATACGTCCGTAGTGTGACGGGTGAATGTCACGAACCGCAAATCCTGCACGTTCTCTCATCAAACCGCCGGGGCCTAAAGCCGAAATACGTCTTTTGTGAGTAAGTTCGGCAAGTGGGTTAATCTGGTCCATGAACTGTGATAACTGTGAACTTCCGAAAAATTCTTTCAGAGAAGCTACCAAAGGTTTGGTATTCAACAAATTCAACGGAGTCAATGTTTCCGAATCCTGCAAAGTCATTCTTTCTTTAACAATTCTTTCAATTCTTGAAAGTCCGACTCTGAACTGGTTTTGCAGCAATTCGCCAACCGAACGAATTCTTCTGTTTCCCAAGTGGTCGATGTCATCAACCGTACCTTCATCGTAAGTCAGGTTAATTAAGTATTCGATTGATGCAACGATATCTT
Organism: Candidatus Gastranaerophilales bacterium; assembly: GCA_947624975.1. Lineage (GTDB taxonomy): Bacteria > Cyanobacteriota > Vampirovibrionia > Gastranaerophilales > Gastranaerophilaceae > Stercorousia. The sequence goes on along the minus strand of CANQMP010000004.1, from coordinate 42,200 downwards.
GAACAGTAAGTGTTCTTTGGTTTTTAGGAATATTTAAGTTTAATTTTTTATTCAATTTGTAACGTCCGACACGACCGATGTCGTATTTCTTTTCATCAAAGAAACGAGCTTCCAGAATGGAACGTCCGCCCGCAGCGGATGCGGGATCGCCGGGTCTTAATTTTTTATAAACTTCGATTAAAGCATCATCGGTAGTTTCCGTTGTATCTTTGTCTAAAGTTTTCTTTAAAAATTCAAAGTGAGTGAACAGAGTTTCCATCTCGGAAACGGTTATACCCATAGCTTTCAACAGAGTTGTAGCCAGAATTTTTCTGTTCTTATCTATTTTTACATAGATTAAATCGTTAGAATCCGTTTCTATTTTAAGCCAAGCACCTCTGTTCGGAATCATTGTAGCGTTGTACAAACGTTTTCCTGCGGGAGATACTTCGCGTTTGAAATATACACCGGGGGATCTTACGATTTGTGAAACGATTACACGTTCCGCACCGTTTACGATAAATGTACCTTTGTCGGTCATGGTCGGAATATCGCCGATATATACTTCCTGTTCTTTAATTTCACCGCTGTCACGGTTTACAAGTCTTACCATAACACGAAGTTGTTTTGCATAAGTCGCATCATGAATTCTTGCTTCTTCAACTGTGTACTTTGCATTATCAAAAGTATAGTTGGGTAAGAAATGCAGTTCCAAACGTCCCGTATAGTCTTTAATCGGAGAGAAAGAAAGCAATTCTTCTTTCAAACCTTCTTTTAAAAACCATTCAAAGGATTTTTTCTGCACTTCAATAAGGTCGGGTAAATCATCCAAACGAGTATGAGGAATACCCATTGGAGTTACTCTTTCTGCGTATTTTGTGTTAGACATTAATTCACCTCATTTGTGTGTACGTACTAAAAAAAATATTTTTATTAAATCAAATCCCTGAAATATTCAAGGTTTTAACATAATTTTTAAAAAATCTAACTTGAGGCTGTAAACCTTTCATTTTACTGCGTTTCAGTTAAAATGAACTTTCGGTATTTCTAAAATTTAGGCATAGTACACCTAACTTAAATTTACCATGTTCCTTTATCATATTACATCAATTTTTGACGTCAAGAAAAAATTGCCATTCTTAAAAAAATATGTTAAATTTTTGTAACAATATGTTAGAGTATTGATTTTACGGGGCGAAAAGCTTTGATATCATTGAAACAGACTGTCAAGCCTCTTATATAAAATAATTTTTTGTGCTAAAATGTTATTTATGAAAAAGATAATTATAATTTTATGTATTTTACTTGTAGGAAAAACTGCATTATCAGAGGAAGTTAAACCTATTATTGAAGAAACTCCCGCACCTGTTGTTTTGACGGGAAACATTATATTTGACTGGCTTAACATCTCACAAATTGACCGTGATGCAGTTATATTAAAGTATCAGACGGAATTGTTTCCCGATGATACGGTTTATAAATTTGAAAAGAAGGATTTCCGAGCAAAGTACAAAGATTATTTAAAAGATTTGGATGCGAAAAAGCATTATATGCTTGTAAGAAACGGCGTAACCGAAACGGATAAAGAAAACCTGTGCGGTTTTTACAGCGGAAACCTGCTTATCAGTTACGCAATTCAATATAAAGACGATTTGAAAACGGTTTATTATTATGATGCATTGGGAAGACTGCGTTATGTCGATATTTTATCCGATAATTACCCGAATTTCCCTTATATGTCAAAACAATATCGTGCGAACGGAAAGTTAGTCAGTGCAATATATTTCACCTCACACGATATGCAATATATGTATAATGAGGATAAAACATTCCGCGGAGCATGGTACAAAGACAAAATGTACGACAAAAACGCAAAACAAATCCTTACAAGAACTAATTGGTAGTTTAATTTTAAGAATAAGTAAATGGTGAAAAGTGAAAAGACCATTTCGGCACTTCGTGCAGATAAAATGTAAGTTGGGGGTTTCTACCCCAACAAATTTTTTAAAAAGTGGCAGACTAAGTCTGCACGCAATATATGGTATTAACGTGAGATTTTTCCTCATCCCTTGCATAAAAATTTCCCTCTACTCCTGCGGGAGAGGGAGCAGTTGTATGAGCGTAAGCGAGCTGCAAATGCGGGTGAGGGGTCAACTCCCTCCCTTTTCAAGGGAGGGTTGGGGTGGGTTTAATTCTCAACATGAAACCTCAAAACTTGTCCGTCATTGCAAGCGAATGCCTCAGCAAATAAAACCCATCCTAACCGAAATTTCTAAATTCGCATGGCTCATTAAGAAATTTCCCTCTCGCGGAACAATTCACCGGATTGTTCCGCTCGGCAGAGTCTTAAAAAGGGAAGGAACAAATTTTTTCCCCTCCAAGGGATGGGCTAAGGGTGGGTTAATCCCTTCTCCCCGTCGAATTGACCTTCGTGCGGGAGAGGGAGCAGTTGTGTGAGCGTAAGCGAACTGCAAATGCGAGGGGGCAAAATGTAAGTTGGGGTTTCTACCCCAACAAATTTTTATTGGTTATCAGGCTTGGTTTTCGGATAATTCATATTACCATATTTTAAAATCCAAGCGGAACAGTCCCATCCCATACTATCTAAATAGCAATTAAACGGCTCACTCTTCTTAACACTGGCATTATCATGAGGCATTAAGCCATTTCGACTCAGGTAAAAAGAAAAAATATCCTTTCCTAACCGATTTGGAGCTTTATCAAGTCCGTTAGTATCAATCCAAAATAAACCACAAACATTACCAGCGCCATATTCGGGATTATTCGTAGATGTATCATTATCACAATTATTCCTTGAAGGAGATCCTGCGCCTCTAAACCACATTGCAGTACCATCGGAAAGTATTAATTTTGGATATGATTTGTTATTATATTCCACTGACCATTTATCACCGTTGAGGTAAGTCATAGAATCGGCTTGTATCTTAATTTTATCACATGATATTTCCGGAGTACATGCTTCACAACAACTGTCTAATGTTTTCAAATAAGGTTTAATCTTTTCATATATACCACCGGAAGTTCCATCCCAATTCTCCGGATAACCATTATCAATAAATGAAAGCTGCAGCGCTTGTGATATTAAAGAATAAAACTTTTTAACTTTTGTAACCGTTACAATTTCCTGATATTTATTTATCAATACAGGCATTGTCATTGCTGCAACAACTCCGATTATGCCGAGAGTAATTAAAACTTCTGCAAGAGTAAAACCTTTTTTCATATCTTCGTCCTTTCTGTTCTTATTATAACCGCTTTTTTTAAATTGTCAATACTATAATATTACTTAATAATAATTATAATACTGTTTATTAATTATTGTAATACTATACCATTATAATATGAGTGACGATGTTTTAAAAGTATTTGGATTTAACCTGAAAGTTGAACGTATGAAAAGAGGGCTGACACAGGCTCAACTTGCCGAGCTGCTCGGAGTTCACGAAAAACATATATGCAAAATCGAAACAGGCAGACAAAACGTTACCCTAAAAACCCTCGACAAAATCGCAAGCGTTTTGAATATTAAAAATTCGTCGTTACTTGAAGAAAAATAATCCCTTTAAAGTTCTGTTTTTTCCAGTTTCGTCACGTTAGTAATCTGTTTTCCATGTGCCAATCGGCTGTCGACTATTGTCACATAATGTCATAAATTTACTTATATGTCAAGTGATATTTTAAAACTTTTCGCAAACAGGTTAAAAAAATTGAGAACGGAAAGAAATCTTTCTCAGGAAGATTTGGCTTTGTTGTGCAATATTGACAGAACTTACATAGGCAGAATTGAAAGAACCGAAAGAAATCCGAGCCTTGAAGTTTTGCAAAAAATTGCCGACGGTTTTGAAATTTCACTTTCCGAACTGTTGAATTTTTAAATAAAAAAACGGCTTTCGCCGTTTTTTAAATTGACTCTTTTTCTTTTTTGAAAAATCGTTTTACTTTGTTTATAAGTTTTGCATCTTCTTTTGCCTTTGCCTCTTGTGCCGCCATTACAGCTTCTAACGTAGCGTTATTTGGGTCTTCCACAAGCGAAGGATCAGGAAGTGAATTTACAAAGCTTTCTGCCTGTTCGATTTCCGATGCCAGTGCAAGCCATTTGAACGATTTGATAAGTGTTAACGGCTTTGCAACGTCACCTCTTAACACAATTTGGAATTTTGTCGCCATTTTATCGTCCAATTTTGCGGGTAAATCGGGAATTACGGCAGATTCTTCCGGTGTAAGCTGTTCACAGAACAGGAAGAACATTTTCGCCATAACAACATTCAGTCCCGGAGTAGCCTGAACAAGGTTTATCGGGTTTAATTGTGCAAGCGGCCCGAGAAGATTTGCGATAACCGAACCGAGTTTTGCACGAACCTTCAAATCAGCTTTGTTTTCAAGCAGATTAAAATCGCCGAATATGTACAAACACATTACGTTACCCGTTGATGAAATAGGATTTATGTGGGCAATACCGTCTTTAAAGGTAAGTTTGCCTTTCATTTCGCTGAAATGAGAAGTATCAACCGTTGCAAGGTTATTGATTACACCGCCCAGTGCAGTCTGGAAAAACTGATTTTCTCTGATGTTTTCGGCTAAAATCATGTTTTCAAGTTTACCGAAAGGCCCGAGTTGACCGTCTGTCATGGTAAAGTTAACCGTACCTTTAAGACTTTTCATCTGTTCTTCCATTGTCACACCCTGAAGTTGAATGTCGGTTGTAAATGCCAAATCCCCTGTCAGTGTGTCTTTCATATTTGCAAGAGCAAGCAAAGCAGCTTCGGAATCAAGTCCTGTACCGCGTGTTTTAATATCAAGTGCCATTGTTATTAAGTTTGCGACGATGTTACCTCTGATTATACCTTCAAATGCAGTCGTTCGGAGTCTTTGCAGGTAGAAATTATTGTTGTGCATTGAAATTCTGCCTGTAGTGTTGGTCGCAACGATGTTGCCAGTCTTAATTCTTCTTAAATTAATCGTTCCGTTTGAGATAACAACGGGAATATCCTTTGCAGGTTTCGCATTCGGGAGCGGCGGCGCTTGATATTTTGCCAATGCTTCCGTTACGGGCATCAATTTATCCAAGTCAATTAGGTTTGAACGAACGTCAAGTCCCGATATGGTAAACATCGGGTGCGGATTAATATCAGTTCTTGCCGTTATATTAATATCTGAACCGTTAAGCAGAAGATTTTTAACCTCTGCAACGATGTTTTTGCCCGAAAGATTAATGTCCGTTTCATCCATTTTAGTCATCAATTCGGGTATTGAAAGGTTTTGAACTTTGAAATTCCCTCTCATAAGCGGTGAAGCGAGTCTGCCGAAAACAAGAAGTTTTCCGTTCGCATTGAAAGATGAATTATTGAATGCGGAAATTTTTCCGCTGATTTCATTGGGAATATTAAATTTGATAAGGTTTATGAACGGGTCAGCCGTATCAAGGTTGACTATTGTGCCTGAAAGTTCCGCAACGGGGCGTGCGTTAGCCATGTTCGCTTCAATATCGTTTGAAAATCCCGATACACCCGTGTATAAGCCTGTATTTCTAATATGAAGTCTGTCGCCTTTGTAGTCAAATTTTGCCTGCAAGATAGACTGATTTCCTTGCATAGATTGAATATGAACGGGTGTAATATAGTTTTGGGCATCTGATTTGATTTGAAGCACGACGGATTGTTTTTTTGCATCCCCTTTAATCGTTGCTCTTAAAGGAATATTTCCCTGTGCGGCGATAAAGGGTTCTGCATCACGTCCCGCAAATTTTCTTATGCCTTCGGCGTTGAGTTTTCCAGCCGAAATTATATCTATTTGCGGATCTGTGGTGTAATTTGCCACATTGCCGAGTACGATTATTTTTGAAGTGTCGTTTAATAAAATATCCAGCGGATCAAGTTTTACGTCTTTTTTATCCATAACCACATTTAAACTCGGATTTGTGATTACCGATTTTGTTTGCGGTAAGTTTATGCTTAAATTTTTGTTTTTAATTCTGCCGTCAAACGAATCAATGTCGGTAACGACAGATGTCATTAATTTTTCGTTTGATAAAATGAAAGATTCTGCCTTGTCTGCAATTTGGAGGTTATCTAAAACGACATTTGCAAAAATCATCGGTTTTGTCAATTCTTGCATAATGTGGGCGTTAATCGTTATATCGCCCGATTTCATAACGAGGTTTTTCTTGACATCTGATGGTGCGAAAGCCCTGAATAATCCGGGCAGAGGCAATTTATCGGATTCGACCGTAATATTTGCATACGAATTTGAGTTAATGCGTCCGTCTGCTTTAAGGATATTTCCGTTGATGTACATGTGAGTATCAGAAATATCGAACGAATTGTTTTGCAAAATCAAATTGGAATGAATTCTGTCAAACAGAAGTCCTGCCGAAGCGTTGGAAATTTTTCCGTTACGGGCGATAGCACAGCCTTGCGATTTGATTTTTTTGAAATCGGTATTGATTTGTGCGTTTGCTGCCCAGTAACCTTCAGCTTTCAAGCTGTTTAAGTCATTTTTTATGTGAAGTGTGTCTAAAAATGCCCTTGCAAGAATTATCATATCGTTGAAATAAATTCTGTCGGTAACGATATTCATATCAAGCTTTGGATTTTTGTCGTAACGAATTTTTCCGACGGTATTAATTTCTTGTCCGTCTTTAATAACAAGATTTGAATCAATATTTGCCGATTTACCGAAAAATTCGGATTTTATGTACGATTTTGGCAACTGTAAACCTGAAAGGTTAATCGTTGTATTGTCAACATTAAAGTGACCTTTCAAAATCGGCATGCCTTCTTTATCAAGTCTTACTTTAATTTTCGTATCAATATCGGATTTTAAATCGTAATCTCTGTAAATTAAAACGGGGTTAACGAAGGGAAGTACGATTTTTTCAACGGGATCATCATCAGGATCTTCGGGTTTCGGTTCGGGAATAAGCGTGTCGATATCTATATTTGCGGTAATATTTGTGTTATCATCGCTTAGAAGTTCTGCATAAGTTTTGACTTTAGCGGTTTTGCCGTTGTTGTAGCCGGCTAAAAGCTTTTCACCACGCAAAGTAAGCGTGTGACCTGATTTTAAATCATTGATTACGGCGATATAATTCGTTAATTTTATTCCGGGAACTTGAATTTTTATAATTGACGGGTCGAAGGTAAAACCTTCTTCCGGAGAGATTTTCGGGGGCTCGTTTTTCTGTTTGTTCAAAATATCTTCAACAAGCTGAACGACTTTAAATTGTTCATTGTTTGCTATTTCAAGGTTAACTTTAGGCGAAATAACCTCTGCACAAGGAACTTTTATCGTTAACAAAAGCAGCCTCGGGAGGGATATTCTAATCAGAATTCCTTCTGCCGAAAGCAAATTTGAGCCGTCAGGAAGATTAACACTTATTTTATCGGTCTTTAAACCTGCTTGAAGGTTAAAAGTCGTTACAATTTTCGGGTTTTCGACGGAAATATCAATATTTGCCTGCTCTTTAGCAATTTTTTGAACTTCAGGCAAATACGTGTTTAAATCAATCGCACGCGGAAGATAAAACAGAAATGCCAAATAAACTAAAATAATTAATCCCGCAACTGTACACCCCGTGAATAGCAAAAACTTTTTCATATAATATCCCTTCTATTTTCTAAACACTAATAATATACGATAAACATGAAATAATAACCATTTATCTTTAAATTTTTTAATATAATCTTTCGGGTAATGTAATTTCTGCATTAACAAAATAAAATTTCAAATATGAACAACTTGTTTAAATCGTTGATTATTTTAACAATGCTTTTTATTATCGGCGCGGCGTACGTGATTTACCGTTCAAACACCTATGTAACGGCTGAATTCAAGAATTTAAGACCTTTTCATACAAAAGCACCGATATATTTAAACGGCTACAAAATTGGCAGAGTAATAAAAGTCAGACCAAATAAAACTTATACGGCATCTATAGTAACGATGGAACTTCATCCCTACGGCATAAAGCTTCCCGTGAACGTAGTTGCTAATTTGAAAAAAGAAAAAGACAGGAATGATAATAAATTTGACTATATTGATATAATTTATCCCTCGTCGCCTTCAGTGTTTTACCTCAAAGACGGTGACAAAATTGCCGGCAAAACTACCGTCGAATTGGAATCATATCTCGCAAATCAAGACCCTGACTCGTTAGATGCCATAAAAGCAGATATTGCGGAAAGTGTTAAAAATCTGAACATTACTATCCAACTTCTCGGCGATTTATTTGAAAACTTAAATTCTGTTGTCAGCGAGGTTAAACCTAATGTTGTTCAGGTTTCAGACGATTTAAAACAGAGCAGTGAAAAATTGGTTCAAATTTCAAACAATACCGATGATTTAACTAAAAATATAAATAATTCTTTATCACAAGAAATTCTTGATGAAACTTCAAAAAATCTCAAAGAGGTTACGGGCAATATAAAAAGTATTACGGGCGATTTCAGCGAAACCGCACCGAATATCGGCTGTACGATAAAGCAGGTTAATCGGGTTTTGTGTAATGTTGAAGAAATGACAGCGGGACTGAATTGTACAATGAAAAAACCTTTTGGCGGATTAAGGTTGATTTTCGGAAGTCCCGTTTGCAATAAAAGATAAAATTTGATGTAAAAAAAAGTTTTTTTATATTAAAATGGTTTTGAATATAAAATGAAGGATTTAATTTTGAATATTTTTTTATGTTGTTTGGGTTTAAGTTTAGCGGTATTTGCAGTTTTTAATTTTTTCAGCGGATTTACGGCATGGCTTTTGGCGTTTATCATCCTCTTGTGTGCCGCTTTTCTGTTTAAGGGCAAAGCTTTGAAATCTTCCGAAATTCAACGTGAAACTTATATTTCAATAATTAATCACGACATAAAAATTCCTGTTTTGGCTCAGATTAGGGCTATAAAATTTCTTTTGGAAGAAAATACGGGCAATTTGAATAAAGTGCAGAGAGAATTGATGGAACTTACGCTTGATTCGGGGAAACTCGTTTATGAGATGCTTTCAAACATTGTTGATACTTATAAATTCGATAATCGTTTGCCGCTTCACATTGAAGGTGTTCGTCTTTACCCTCTTTTGGACGGTTGTTTCGCAAAATGTTCACAATTAGTTTCAAGCAAAAATTTAACAATAAATTTGTTTCCTGATGACAACTCTTTAACTGCGGGAGCGGATAAAATTCAGATTAAAAAAGCGTTTGAAAAAATAACTGAACAGTGCGTGACTACAGCACAAGAGGATACAGAAATTTCCTGCAAGATTATGGAATCAAAAAAAGATATATCCGTGGAATTTGCTTTTAGCAGTACAACTTTTTGCCCTGAAGTATTTGAAATAAATTCAAAGGATAATATGGACAAAGTCGGCACGGTGCTTTCGCTTTATCTTGCAAAACAAATAATAAAGGCTCACGGCGGAAGTATAAAGGTTAAAAGCAAAGGTGAAACGTATATTTTAAACATATCGCTTCCACTATTAACTAATGTAAAAAAATAGTGCAAATATTTGAAAATTGTAATATAATAAAGCTATGAAGAATATATTTTTAGTATTGTTATTGTTTTTAATTCCCGTATCCGCTTTTTCTGCCGTTGAGGAAACAAATCCTTACAAAGTTATGGCAAAGAGCAATTCGGACATTCACGAGCTTTATTCCCGTTTAATATCGAATTTCCGCAGGAATGTACAGTTTACGAGTTATCTCAGAACTAGATGTACTCTGTTTGAAGCGGACAGACAAAGGGCTATCGGTGTTCTTTATCCGTATCCTAACTCCTACGAGGCAGGCTATAACGAGAAATACCCGAAATACATTTCCGATTATTCGGTCGATGTTAACAATGCCGAATATGACTATTTGGTTAATATTACCAAAGAATTTTGTACTCACAACGAATATAAACTCATGAAAAAATCTCCAAATGCTTGTCGGGCGGATGTATTGAACGAAATATTCAGAATTACGGAGTAAAATTATGTTTGAAAAATTAGAAAAATTACAACTTATTTGGCTTGCACTGATTTTGGCATTGGGAATTCTTATTGCCGTAAAAATCGGAACGACATCAATGTCAAAGGATAAAATCACAGTCACGGGTTCGGCTTACAGTATAGTAAAATCCGATTCGGGACGTATTGAATTTGAAATTACGGCAAGAAAGCCCGATAAGCAAACTGCATATAACACGGTTAAAGCTCAACTTCCCGTCGTAAAGAAATACCTTGAAGAAAAAGGATTAACTGATATTGAAGTTCAGGCAACAAGAGGATATAACTCTTATAAATACAGTCCAAACGGCGTTATGACAAACGATATTGCTTACTATAATCTTTCTCAGCCTGTTGTTGTAAAATCCAAAGATGTTGAAAAAATTAAAGAACTTTCTTCGGATATTCAAAGCCTGCTTGAACAGGGAATAGATATAAACGTGAACATGACGGAGTATTACTATTCAAAATTATCCGATTTAAAAGTTCAATTACTTCAGGATGCGACAAAAGATGCAAAAGCCCGTGCTTCTGCTATGTTAAAAGCAACAAACAACAGAACGGGTAAAATCCAGTCGGTTCAAATGGGCGTTTTCCAAATTACTCCGGTTGATTCGACTAACGTTAGTGATATGGGTATTAACGATACAACAACTATAGATAAGAAAGTTACTGCGGTTGCAAATGTGGTATTTTATGTAAAATAAGGAGAATTTATATGAAAAAGATTATTTTATCGACATTTTTACTTTCAACGGTTTTACCTGCATGTGCTTTTATTCCCGATGCGGCGGTAATTCCGACTCATGATATGCAAACACTTCAACAACAGAGATTTCGTATTGAAGAAATTAACGATTACAAAGAAGTTCAAGAAGAAAAAGAACGTTATTGGAAGAAAAATTCAATTCCCGATATCCATTCGGAAAAAGCACTTCCTGTTGAAAATCCTGAATTTACCAACGAGAACGGCGAAATCAAAATAAAATTGTATGATTAGTTGCTTAACCCTGCTCTATATCCGCACCAACCGTATATAACAGGCAAAAATTTCTCTGCATGAATTTTTTGTGCAACGGGAATTTTTGCAAGTACAAGTGCGCCTATGGCATCGTCAACGTTTGCCACAGAGTCTTTTAGAGTGACTTTTCGGTCAGGAACTTTGTTAAACGGGTCATTTATCTTATTTGAGAGGCATGATGCCGTTTGCATTCCTCCGAATAATCCTGTTATAATCAATAACAGCTTAGCTTTTTTGTTGTTAAGAGATTTGAATTTTTCGGATAATTTTAAAAGTCCAGCGACAAAAACAGACGGCACGGAAGCATTCATGAACTGAAATACGGCTTCATTAACCTTTTGTTTTCCGTATTCTTTTTTGTCGAACAAAAGACCTGCTGCCGCACCGCCTAAAATTCCGCCTGCACTCACGCTAATCATTTCTTTAAGTCCGTATTTTATGTTAAAAATGTTTTTGTTCTGTCTTTTTGCAAAGAAAATCAGAGGCAGCAATGTTCCTGCAGTTGCACCTATTGTGACTTCATCCTTTATTTTTTGTTGGGGAGTTCCATATTTTCTGTGATTACGGTACGTTTTTATGTCGTAATCTATTTTGGGCAATGCTGTAAGGTTAAACATACTTTGATTATATTTGTAAATTTTTTATATGTAAATATATACTTCTTCAATACTTTATAACTATTAAATTTCTGATTATTCTTTGCAAGAACATTAAAACAAGGTATTTATTGAGAGAGTGAGTTATTGCTCTTGCAGAGTTTCTCATCTGAATTGCACCTTAAAACAGCAGCCATAGTCCAAAAAACAAACTGTATCTGCGGTCTGAAAAATACCGTGTCTACAAATCCGTGTATACTTACCGCAAGAACAGATAGCAAAGCCGTTGAAACTATTATAACCGATTTTACGTCATCAGATTTTATTATAAACTTAACGGAATTTTTTATTAACGTAATCAAATATCCCAGATACGCAATTAAAGCAAAAATCCCGCTTTCAACGGCAATTTCAAGGAAAATATTGTATGCACTCAATGCATCAAACCCCGTTTTCATATACAAACCGTATATTTCACGGAAATTCATGTTTCCGACGCCAATTCCCAAAAGCCAGTTATCTTTGAACATCTCCAAAGACGAATGATAAACGTTAAATCTGAATGAGTTTGACGAATCCTGCCGCATGGCAAAAATAGACAAAAATCTTGCCCTAAGTGACGACACCGTAAGCAATGCCGCCGTAAAAACCGCAAAAACAAAAGCTGTAAACGATAAATAAATCTTTTTGTAATTCTTCCATAAATATTTTGCGGATACGGCAAAAATTCCCGCAACTATTACAAACATACCTATGTAAGAGCCTCGACAGCCTGTTAAAAAGAGTGTTACCGTGGAAATTAAAGCCAAAACCAGAGCCATTAAGGAAAAATTGTACTTTTTATCAACAAAAAGATACGCACTCAAACCGTACAATGCGGGAATTGCCGAAACGAAATATCCGCCGAGCAAATTCGGGTTAAGAGGTTTTAAACTTCCGTAAACTCTTGTCATAACCTGTTCCGCATTGAGATTTGAAACATCTTGCCATGTCGAAATTTCCGAAACGTGTGCAAAATTCTGCATAAATCCGATTATTGCCTCAAATCCCGCACAAAGTCCGATTACACCGAATATATAAGGTATTTTACCCTTATTAGTGCTGAAATATCGCAAAACGGATACGTAAAAAGAAAGATATGTAAATGTTTTAAAAAATCCTTTCAGGCTGAGATAAAACAAACTTGAACCCGCAAGACTTATGACAACAAGCATAAAATAAGCTATAAGCGATAAATCGGAGTTGTTCAACGGAATTTTTTTATCAGGAGTAAAAAAGTATTTTAAAACAGTTAGAAAAAACGTTATTAGTGCTAAAAAACCGATTACATCCGATGACATAAATGTCGATGAAACAAACACCAAAACTATTGATGCAAATATAAATCCGTCAATATTTTGCAAAAAAAGACTGTTTTCGTATAAATATTTTTGAAATGAATTATTAAACATTGTCATTAGTGTTCAGTGAATTGTGGATTTCTTCGTGGTCAGTTTCTGTCATGACTTTTAAATCCGAAACAGTTCCCGTAAATTTGTAATCTTCACCCTCTAAAGTAATCGGTAAGCCGATTTTTATTTTGTTTCCGCCGACTACCGCACCGTCTTTGGTAATTTTTGCGGTATCAGTTAAAGTTACCGTTATATCGTACATATTGGCTTGTGAAACATCGTCCACAATAACGACTTTTTTGTTGTTTAATGTCGGTAATACAACTTTTTTACGTTCCGCTTTAACGTTAAGTATGTCTAAATCGTTGTAAGGAACGTTTCTTATGCTGATAAAAGTCTTTTCATTTGCCTGTAAAGGGATTTCATTGCCCGTAAGCGTTACTCCGCGAATAAAAACCTGAAACGAAATCTTTGAAACAGCTTCAATTTGGTTTGATGCGGTCTGTCTGAAGTTTTTGTAAGTGAAAAATCCGACAATTAAGGCTATAATTACACCCGCAATAATGATTAAATCAACTGTTCTTATCTTTTTAAAAAATTCTTTACACATAAAGTCTTTCTCCTATAAATTTTCGACAGCCTGTAAAAGCTCGTTAATCGTAGTTGTTGCACAGCCGAATTGTCTGACGACAATACTTGCCGCTATATTTCCGATAACTGCCGCATAAACCGCGTCAGCTCCCGCCGCAAGTGCCAGAGTATAAACAGCCGTGACCGTATCCCCCGCACCTGTAACATCAAACACTTCAGATTTGTTAAACACGGGGATTTTGGTATAATTTGAATTCGGTCTTGTAACAAACATTCCGTCAGCACCGCAGGTTATTAAAATTTCTTTGGCATTTGTCTGTTCAAGAAGTTTATCGCCCGCACGTTTTAAATCATCTTCGCTTTCGATGGTAAAACCGACGGATTTTTGCGTATCGGGAAGATTTGGAGTCATTGATGTGACGTTTTTATATATTTCAAGGTCTTTTTGAGCGTCAACGACAATTATTTTGTTATTTTTGTTTGCAAGTTCTATTGTTTTTTGAATTATGTTGTCCGTAAGCGTTCCGATATGGTAATTGGAAAGAATCACCGCATCATTTTCAGGGATAGCTCTTTCAATTTGTTTAAGAACTTCTGCTTCAATTTCGGGTGACAAAAACCCGTTTGTCTGTCTGTCAATTCTGACTATTTGCTGGGTTATGGAAGTAGTTATAGAGCCTGAAATTCTCGTTTTTGTGGTGGTTTTTCTTGTCGGATCTACCACAAGTCTTGAGCAATTTACGTTTGCATTTTCAAAGGTTTCTCTTAATTGTCCGGCTTGATAATCATCCCCGCAAACACCGATTACGCTGACTTTTCCGTTGTTTAGCGTCGAAACGTTATGGGCTGCGTTTGATGCTGCTCCGAGAATTAACTTTGTACACGAGTGTCTTAAAATTAAAACGGGTGCCTCTCTTGAAATTCTTTCGGCATCTCCGTATATCATCTCATCAAGTGCTAAATCCCCTATGACAAGTATTTTCGGCTCGTTTAATCTTTTTATATAGCTTACAAGTTGTTCTTTGTTTATATACATAAAAACTTCCTCGCACATTCCATGTTAACATAAATATAAAATTTTACAAATTCAAATATTTTGTAATTAAAATTTGTTTGAAATAAAATTGATTTATGTTAAGGGATATTGTAAATTCAGCACTACAAAATAAAAATGTTGTTATGTTCATTACTGCTGTGCTTTTTATGTGCGGTATTTTGGCGTATTTTCATGATACGGCTTTTTTGTGTGCGGTTATTTTTACTGTTTTATCCATTATTTTTATCATAAAAAACACTATTCCGTTAAAATATATTTTGTTATGGGTGGTAATATTTTATCTGGGATTTTTTAACGCATATTTCAGAATTAATATGACTGATATGCTTGTGCAGGAGGCGGGTAAAAAAGTAACTCTTAGCGGTGAAATAGTATCAATACCGAATTCTTCCGATAATATCAAAACAAAATTTTTCTTTGAGGTTAAAAATCTTGACGGCAAAAGTGTTCACGGAAAAACCTTTGTTACGATAAATGATGATAACGGTGATTTTAATAATTTTCAAATAGGCGACTCTTATGAAATGAAAGGCACTTTAAAAACGCCCTTTAAAGCAGGAAATCCGTCACAATTCGATTACGGGAAATATTTAAAAAATTTTGATACATTTACGGTATTTTACTCCCAAAAACAGGATTGCAAACGCTTGCAGGAAAAACTTACCGTAAAACGCCGTTTCTTAAAAAATTTGAATATGCTGAGGGATAAGATATTAAAAGAGCATTCAAAGTATATAAAATCTCCTAATTTGGAAATTCTCGGCGGTATAGTTTTTGGTGACGATGCCGTTGCTCCGCCTGATTATATCAAAAATTCTTTTAAAAATTCTGGTTTACTGCATATTCTTGCGGCTTCGGGGATGAACGTTGCTTTCATTTACGGATTTTGGGTATTTTTTATGCGAAGAATAAAAGCTCCATTTAAGTTTTCCGTTATATCAGGTATGGTTTTGGTTATTCTTTACACTTTGATGACAGGTTTAGGGCCGTCAATAATCCGTGCAGCATTAATGCTTCTTTTAATTCTTTTCGGAAAACTTATAGACAGGGATGCACACAGTGTTTCTTTACTTGCACTTGTTGCAATGCTTATGCTTATTTATAATCCGGCATTTATAAATGATGTAGGATTTCAGCTTTCATTCATCGTAACTTTCGGTCTGTTAACGACAGCTAACGTGCTGAGTAAAACCGTTTCCGAAATGAAAGTTCCTAATTGGCTTGCAACTGCCGTACTTATTCCCGTTGTTGCACAAGTTTGGGTCATACCCGTTCAGATGTTTTATTTTAATACGATAAGTGCGTTTTCGGTGTTTGCAAATATATTGAGCATGCCGTTTTTAAGTGTAGTAAGTTTTGTCGGATTTTTGAGTTCAATTTTAGCTATTTTCGTACCATTTACAAACAAAATCTGTATGGTTTTGGATTATGTTTTGAATATCGTTTTAAACGTAATTGTTTACGTGTCGAATTTCTTTTCCGAACTTCCTTTTTCACTGATAACCTGCACTCATCCCAATGTAATTCAAATTATTATTTATTACTCGCTGATTTTGATTTTGACATACAGCGTAAAGTCGGGTTTTACAAAACAGGTTAAAACTTATTTCATAACACTTAGTGCAATACTTCTTTTATCCATGATAAGTATTCCGTCAAAAGATTTGGAAATTATAACTTTTGATGTGCAAAATGCAGACTGTTTTCTTATAAAGACGCCACAAAATAAATATTTTATTATAGATACAGGCAGAGCTGCTTTCAGAGGCGGTAAAGCACAGGCAAATTCTATCATAATCAAATACCTGAAAGACAAAGGCATTAAAAATATTGAGGGAATGATAATAACTCACTTTGATAACGACCACTCGGGCGGTGCAGTCGATATTATGAAAAACGTAAAAGTCAAAACGGTTTACGTTAATTCGTTTGATGACGATTCAAATACCTCCAAATCAATATACAAAACAGTCAGGAAATTGAATTTAGAGGCTAAAATTCCCAAGAATAACGATGAAATTTATTCGGAAAATGATTTAAGCCTGAAAACTTATATGACTAATCTTGACAAAGACAACGAAAAATCTATCATAACTCTTTTGAGTTACGGGGATTTTGATATGTTGTTTACGGGTGATGCGGGAATTCAGGCGTTTGATAATTTAAAATCTTATATTCCGCATAATGTGGAAGTTTTGAAAGTCGGTCATCACGGCGGTTCTAATGTCGTGAATTCAAAAATGCTTGCTCATTTGAATAATTCCGTTTCGATTATTTCAACCGGCCCGAATGCGTTCGGACATCCGACAAAGGGAACACTTGATGTTCTGCGGAAAACGGAAGTTTATCGAACCGACAGACATAATTCAATAAGAATAAATTCTGACGGATTAAATTACGATGTGTATTTATATAAACCCGACAAACATAAATATCTTTTATCAAAGAATTTTAAATCAATACATTAGCTTTGTCGTGCAGTGCGGTTTCAATTTCGTCAATAACGAGTTTTGCTGCAACGACTCTGTCGTCTGCGGTTGTAATCGGTCTGCCAATAACCATAAAATCAACGCCCGATAAAATCGCATCACGCGGAGTGTCTACTCTTACCTGATCGTTCACCGAAGCCCATGTCGGACGTGTAGCGGGACACAGAATTATAAAATCGTTCCCCAGTTCTTTTCTAATCCTTTTTGCTTCTTCGGCACTTGCAATAACACCGTCCAACCCCGTATCCTTTGCGACTTTTGCAAGCTGTAACACAAAATCTTCAATATTTTTATCAACGCAAAGTTCGGTCGTCAGAGTCTTTTGTCCGAAACTTGAAAGCAGTGTTACGCCTAAAATCGTCGGAGCATCAAACCCGTATGATTTAGCCGCTGCATGAGATGCTTTTACAACGGCAGAAGTCATTTTTGAACCGCCTTGAATATGTACGTTAAAGAAATCAATTCCGTTTTTAACCAAATTTATGCATGCTTTTTGAACGGAATGCGGAATGTCATGAAACTTGCAGTCAAAATAACACTTCGCTCCATGTTCTTTTAAAAGCCTGAATGCCTCATAACCGTAATTAACTATAAGCGGTAAACCTATTTTGAAGTATCCGACGTAATCTTTTAATTCTTTTACAAGTTCTTCCGCTTCTTTTAAATCATCAACATCCAATGCAAGAATAATTCTGTCTTTTGCTTTTTCAGGTTTGTTTATCATACCGAGAAATAATAACACCCCGACAAAAATAAATCAACCCTTATTTTAATTAATCCCCCTGTTTAATGCCTGATATTAAAATAATATAAACATATAGAGCAAATTTAATATTTGTAATATAATTGAAAAAGAGAGAGGTAAGATATATGATAGATAAAACAGCAATTATACATCCGTCCGCAAAAATAGCTGATGATGCGATAATCGGGCCTTATACGGTTATCGGAGAAAATGTTATAATCGGACACAGAACACGTGTTATATCAAACGCTCACATTGAGTTTGCAGAAATCGGAGATGACTGTACGATTTCCCCGTTTACGACTATCGGTTCGGAACCTCAGGATTTGGGCTACAAAGGCGAACCGACAAAAGTCGTTATAGGTGACGGAACAATTATAAAAGAAAATGTTACGGTACACAGAGGCGCTGCTTGCGGTGATTTTACGACCAGAGTCGGTAAAAAATGTTTACTTATGGTCGGTTGTCACGTGGCTCATAACTGCGTGCTTGAAGATGAAGTAATTTTGGCAAACCTCGTAACTTTAGGCGGCCATGTTCATGTCGGATTCGGTGCGTTTGTCGGCGGTATGAGCGTATTCCATCAAAATATCAGAATAGGAGATATGGCGATAATAAGCGGATTTTCAGCTTCTCGTCAGGATATTTTACCTTACTCAAAAGGCGAAGGCAGACCACCAGTTCCGAGAGGTTTGAACGTTATTGCAATGAAACGCAGAGGTGTTTCGCAAGAAATCAGAACGGCTGCAAATGAGGCATTTAAACTTCTTATTAGCGAGGATTTGAACACTTCTCAGGCTATCGAAAAAATTAAAGCGGAAATCCCGATGAATGAATATATTGAAAAAATGATAGAATTCATCAAATCTTCAAAACGCGGAGTTCTTTTGAAAACTCACAAAAGCGGTCACGAATCACTTGAAGATTAAAGTATAATTTTAAAACTTAAAGTTTCAACTATCGACTGAGTATTAATATTCAGTCGATTTTCTTTTTTTGCCGTTTCAACCGCCTTAAAATCCGATATTAATTTAGCCTGTAAAGCGGAATTGTCCGAATTTGTCCTTAATAAACCGTTTATATAATTTTGCATTTGGTTAAAAATATTTTCCGCATCCTCATCTTTCAAAGCTGAATTGATTTTGTCGATAAAATCAAGAACTTCGTTTTTTTCAAGCTCCAAATAACCGTCCATAAATTCTTTTACAAGAGAAATATCTCTCTGTGTGACTTTTAAAGACGGCACATAAAAACTCTGTGCACGTGAAACTATTGTGTTAATCATATCCGTAACATCTTTTGTCAAAAAGAAAAAAGTCGTATTTGCAGGAGGTTCTTCAAATGTTTTCAATAAAGCATTTGCCGCTTCGTCCTGAAAGTTCAGTTGATTAAGCCCGCATATTTCTTCGTTTTTATCTCTGTCGCAAAAGATGTAAACCCTGTGATAATCGGAAGTTACAAGCAAATCATTTTTAATCATCCTTGCCTGCTCAATGGATATAACCGTTTTGGAATTATCGTTTGAAGGTTTATTATCGACTCTTGATATAGTCATTACGGCGGGGTGCTTGTTTTCACGTATCCAATTACAGTTTAAGCAGGTGCAATCGCTATTATGCGTTCCTCTGCAGTTTAGCATTCTTGCTATTTCAAGAGCAATATTGTACTGCGAACTTATATCCGAGCCGTAAAAAAGTATGCAGTGTGCAAGATTATCTTTCAAAACTGCAGTTTTGAAATAATTTTCCAGAAACGGATAGGAATTTAATGCATTATCTGAATATTGCATTTTCAACCTCCATTTCAATATCCAAACACTGTCCTGACTTGATTTTGAATTCTGCTTCCGTGAGATTTTGTTTTAAGCGGACAAGCTGTGTCAGCGGAGTATCTTTTAATTTTTTAAGTGATAACGTTATGACATACTCATGCATGCCGGTTAATTTGCTAAGCTCAAAGGAAGATAATTCCTTAGATTTTGCCTTTAAAATTATCCATTTTCTAAGCATAGTCTGCAATATTGACAAAATTTCCAGAGGGTATCTGATGTCCAGTAGTTTTCTGAACTCAAGAAGCGCTTTACCTTTGTTATTAAGCATTATGTAATCCGAAAACGCAAACAAATCCTCGTTCGATATGCAGATATTTTTGACCATGTCTTCCGTTATAATGTCTTTCGGGTAAGCGTAAAGTTTTAGCTTGTCAAGCTCTTTGTCAATTTGGCGGAAATTATTCCCTATCTGCGTTATTATCGCATTAACGGCTTTCGTATCAAGCTTAATACCTTTTGATTTCGCCATTTTTGAAAGTTTTTTTTCAATTTCCGCCGTACGATAAGTCGGAATTAGCGGAAACTCTTTCGCATTGTAATTTTTCAGAATTTTAAAAAGTTTTTTTCTACCGTCGATTTTTTTGCTGTCATTTCTGTCAATTTGAGCCAAAAAGACAATATCGAGGTTTTCATTAACGTCATTGAGTGCATTTTCAATTTGTTTAATCTCATTATCATCAAACTGTTTTGAAAAATAATCAAGACAATTAATCACAATGAGCATTTTCCCGAACATCATGGGCTGCGAGCGCAAAATTGATATAAGTTCGGCAAATTTAGGACAGTCATAAGTTTTGTAACTCATTTCAAAAAAATTTTTATCAAGCCCTTTTTTAAGCTTTTCTATTTCCAGCTCAATGTCGTAGTCTTCTTCACCGTAAAAAAAGTAAACGCTCATATTTAATTTTTTATCACAAAAATTTAAAACATTCCAGAAATTGCATTTATGTAAATTAATATAAGTTATAAGTTTTATAATAGGAATTATAACTTTATTCAGGTTATATCTGATAGTTTATATAATAATAACTTATGAGGAAGCAAGAATTACTTAAAAAATTTGGTAAAAATGTCAAACTGGAAAGAATTAAGCGGGACTTAACACAGGAGCAGTTATCCGAAGTAATGGGTGTAAGTCAAAATTATATTGCCTGTATTGAGTGCGGCAGACAGAACATGTCGCTCGGGAAAATTCTTGAACTTGCGACTGCGCTTGACACTAACATTGAGAACTTACTGGAATTCAGTGCTATATAGGTGTATAATCACAATACACAAGGCTTGCCCAACGCTCAAAATAGCTTATCTGGGTTGCACTGCCTGATTTTATATAAATTCTGTTCATTGAACTGTCCGGAAGATTAAGAGCCGAACAGATTGACGCTTTTATAACATCACGGTGCGTAACAATAATAATTCTGTTTCCTATGTTTGCGTCAACAATATCATTAATAACGAATTTGACACGATTGATGAAGGAGGACACTGATTCTGCATTATCAGGTGTAGGAATATCAGGATTATTAATGAGTTTATCAAGTGCATCGGGATATTTTGCGTCAACCTGCTCAAAAGTCAGTCCGTTAAAATCTCCGCATTTGCGCGGATGTAAATCATTTATAATTTCAAAATCCTGTTTAAAAAGTTTTGCTATCATTGAGGCGGATTGAACCGAACGAAGTGCCGGAGAAGTATAAATTTTATCGTTTTTAACACCTCTGACTTTGAGGAAATTACATATTTTTTCAATTTCCTCTTGACCTGCATCACTCAAAGGAGGATAGTTTTCGGTATCCGTGAATCTGCCATCCTCGCTAAAAATAGTTTCGCCGTTGCATATAAAAGTTATTTTACACTTTCTATCAAAATACATTACATTTTTATTATAACATAATTTTGTTGTATAATCAAATCAAAGGAGAAAAATTATGCAAGGGAAAGCTTTCAAATTCGGCGATAACATATCTACAGACCATATTGCACCGGGTCGTTTATTTCATTTACGTTCAAATCTAACGGAGTTTGCAAAGCATGTTCTGGAAGATGCCGACCCTGATTTTGCCTCCTCGGTTAAGAAGGGAGATTTTGTTGTAGCGGGTTCAAATTTCGGGTTGGGTTCATCGCGCGAGCATGCACCTCAAATTATAAAAATTGCGGGTGTGGGGGCTGTTATTGCAAAATCTTTTGCCAGAATTTTTTACAGAAATGCAATTAATATCGGGCTTTTGGCTATCGAATGCGACACATCATCAATTAATGCGGGTGATGAGCTTGATTTGGATATTGAAAACGGGATTTTGAAAAATCTCACCAACGGCACAATAGTACAAATTGAGCCTTTGCCGTCCGTTATGATAAAAATGCTCCAAGATGGCGGACTTGTCGAACATATCAAGAAGAACGGCGATTTTAAGCTCAATTAAACTACCAGTTTTTTAAATCCCTAATCATGTCAACAACGCCTTGCGGGTCTTTTTTTCTGAGAATTACGTATTGATTTTTTGTCGGGTTAAATATGCACATTGAATTCGCGCATTTTTCAAAAAATGCCTGCAAAGATGCGTAGTTTGCAGCATGATCTCTTTGGGCTTTGCATTCTTCAAGGCTGTTGCAAATGTTTGACGGGGCTCTGCTTCCTGCTCTCATGTATTTGTAAGAATTGTACGACATTGCGTAAACATCGTAGTATGCTGTAAGAGATTTATCGTTAATATATTTTTGTAATTCTTCATGAAAACTTCTTGTAAAAAGGTGATTAGCTGAGTTTCCGTAAGCATAAAATATAGTTTTTTTATTGGAGGAAAGTACATTTACGAAAAGTCTGTTTTCAAAAGCACTTTTTTTGACCTCTTTTGGAATTACCGAGGGCAGATAGCCGTTGTATCTTGTTGAAGTACCGTTTGATGCCGAAGGAAACAGGGTATAATAAGCATTTTTAAAATCGTTTGGCGTAAAACCTTTCAGATACCCCGACCAGTATGCAATTCCTAGTAATATGGCAATAAAAACCAAAAATTTAACAAAATCCTTAAACTTTTCTATAAGCATGTCAATATTCATAACAACCTCCCTTTAAATTAGTATACAATAATTCAAAAAAAAGTGCAATTTCTTGACAAAAGATTTTGGGTGTAGTTAAATTAAGACATACACACAGCCGAATTGTGTGATTCACTTTCCGGAATGCGTAAGGGTTTCAGGAATAAAAAGTGGAATAATGTTACTATTTTAAAAAGGAGAAAAACAAATGCCTACAATTAACCAGCTTGTTCGCAGAGAACGTAAAAAGCTGACAGACAAAACGAAATCTCCGGCTTTGATGGATTGCCCGCAAAGACGCGGAGTATGCACAAGGGTTTACACTACAACCCCGAAAAAACCGAACTCTGCACTCAGAAAAGTTGCCAGAGTCAGATTAACCAACGGATTTGAAGTAACTTCATATATCCCCGGTATCGGTCACAATTTACAGGAACACAGTGTCGTTCTAATCAGAGGCGGAAGGGTTAAAGATCTTCCGGGTGTAAGGTACCACATTGTAAGAGGTACATTGGATACTGCAGGCGTTGCAAACCGTGCACAGAGCAGATCTAAATATGGTGCTAAGAAAGATGCTAAAGGAGGTAAGAAGTAATGTCAAGACGTTCTAAACCGGCTAAACGTATCCCGTTAGCAGATCCCGTGTATAACAGCGTTGATATCTCGAAATTTATCAACAGAATTATGCGACGAGGTAAAAAATCGCTTGCCGAAAAAATATTTTACGCAACCTTAACAAGAATTGAGGAAAAATCAGGTGAAAAAGCTCTTGAAATTTTCCAAAAGGCTGTTACCAATGCAACTCCGCTTTTGGAAGTTAAAGCGAGACGTATTGGCGGTTCAACTTATCAGGTGCCTATTGAAGTTAAAGCCGACAGAGGTTTCGCTCTCGCTTCTTCATGGATTATTGAAGCGGCTAAAAAACGCAACGGTAAGTCATTTATTGATAAGTTAACAAGCGAACTTTTAGATGCGTCAAACGGTTCGGGTGCTGCTTGCAAGAAGCGTGAGGATACTCATAAAATGGCTGAGGCGAATAAAGCTTTTGCTCATTACAGATATTAGAAAAAAGCTCCGAAAGGAGCTTTTTTTATTTGTTTATTAATCTTTTGTTCTCTTTTATTAAAAACTCTTTTCCGGGCGGTATTTCGATAAAATCCCACGGAAGTTCTTTATCAAAATCATAGTTTTCAAGTGCGTAGTAATCAGTGTTTATGTTAAGTTTTTTTGCTGAAGATTTAAAAGCACCGAGTTTTCCGCCTGCTCTGTAAGTTTCTTCTACAAAATCGCACAAATTTTCATCGCCCCGAGAAAGAACTGCCTGCCAGTAATCCCATTTAACACTTGAAATACGTGAAGAAATACCGATTTTGTGAAGTTCTTTTTGGAGAAAATTGCTTTTTTCTTCCAGTGACGCGGTATTTTCACGTCCGAACCATTGAAACGGCGTGTGAGGCTTGGGGACAAAACTTGAAAAACCGAAAGATATATCAAATCCTTTATTTTCAGATTTAATACGTTTTGCAAGCCTTAGCATTTCCTCTAAATCTTCGGTTGTTTCAGTCGGAAGTCCAATCATTCCGTAGAATTTCAAACCTTTCAGTCCGTTTTCACGCGCAATTTTTACGGCATTAAAAATCTGTTCTTCCGATAAATGCTTGTTAATAACTTTTCTTAAACGTTCACTGCCTGCTTCTATAGCAAGCGTTGAATTTTTTTGACCGCCTGCTACGAGGGTTTTAACGACGTCAGGATTAATTGCGTCCACACGAAGCGAAGAAACACTGATTTCAATATTCTTTCCCGATTTTATTTTGGAATATATATAATCGCAAACATCGTGAAAATGCGGGTGAGCACTGATTTGCGCACCTAATAACGCAATTCTGTCAGTATATTTAAGCCCCAAATCAATGGTTTCAATTAATTTTTCATAAGGAACGCATCTGAGCGGTAAATTCAGGTATGATGCGAGGCAAAAACCACAGCAATTAGAGCAGCCGCGTGCCATTTCAATAATAAAAGTATTTTTGAAAAATGAATTTTCGCTCAAAATCGGTGTATAAATACATTCATCAAGCTTTTCAGAAACCTTTTTAACGATTTTACCGCTTACGGAGGGAACATAAATCCCCTCAACTTCCGACAGTAATCGCAAAATTTCATTTTTGTGCAACTCTCTGTTCTTTTTACAGATATTTACGGCTTTTATGTTTGTATCTTCACCGTCACCGATTATAAAAAAGTCAAAGAATTTTTTATAAGGTTCGGGGTTTGCACTTACAACGGGGCCGCCTGCAAAAATTAACGGAAATCCTTCTCTTTCGTCTGCTCGAAGCGGAATTTTATATTTATCCAGCATGGAAAATATCGTTAAAAAATCCAAATCAAAAGAAAACGAAAATCCGAACATTTTAACGTCTTTTATGTCATAGTGTGTTTTTTCGGTATCCGAACAAATTCTTTCAAGTGCAACTTCGCAGGTTTCATCAATGTTTTTGCACATCCACAAATACCCCAAAGAGGACATGGAAAAAGAATAAATAGCCGGAAAGCCCATCCAAACAACAAAATCGGATAACTGAGTATTCTTTTTATATAAAAATATTTCTTCAGGTTTCATTATTCGCTTTCACATTAATCTGATCGAGATACAATTCATCAACAAGCACGCATACTGTTGCGGCAATAGCGGGGGATAAAATTACGCCCCAAAAACCTAAAAATTGGTCGCATAAAAACAACGAAAGAAATATCATCAAAGGATGTAAAGACATCATTTTGCCAAAAAGTACGGGTCTAACGACATAATTTGACATTTGCTGTACGAGTAGAAATCCTGCAATAACGAGAATTATTTTAGTTATTCCGAGAGGATAAGCGACAAGTAAAATAACGCAAAGTGCTATTGAAGGCCCTAAAATCGGTATAATATCAAGTACACCTGATATTAAGCCCAAAAGTGTTGCATAATCAATTTTTAGCACTAACATAACTATCATAACCATTATTGCAACAGCAGTCATTGAAAGCAGTTGTGCTCTGACGTATGCACCGACCTTACTGCTTATTGCCGTAAGGATTTCAGATGCTTTATTTTTTAAATCGGGCGGGAAAAATTGTATAAATTTATTTTTTAGATAAGTTTTATCAAGAAGTATATAATAAACTATCATTGTAAGAGCAACCAGAATTACCAAAAGCTGGAACAGTCCGACGGTAAAATTAAGTGATTTATTAACGAGATTTTGTGCGAACATAGCCGAATTTCCCAAAATATTTTCAAAATCGATAAAATCCGTAAATTTATAGCCGTAAACCTGAGAATTTGTCAGAAAAGTTATGGCATCGGTGGTTTTCTGGGGTAAAGTTATCATAAAAGTTCTTATTTCCTTAAACGCCACAAAAAATATCGGGACAAAGAGTGCAATTAGTGCGAGAATACTTGTCAAAACGACAATAGTTGATGCAGCTCCTCTTTTCATTCTTTTTGTAAGCTCTGTTACGTAAGGATTTAAGGCACAAGCAATTACGTAAGCTCCGAAAAACAACATCAAAATTCCCGAAATTTTCGGAAGTAAAAACAGCAACGCAATAACCAGTGCGGAAAAAATAATGTTTTTTGTCGTAAATAATCTTTTGTAACTCATATTTTTTTCTCCTTGATGAATTTTAACATAAAGAACAAAATAAGTTAATAAGCATGGAAAACAATATTTTTTAATAAATTTTTTTGTAACGATTTGTAAACATTTATTATCAGATACGCAATTTTATATAGTATATATTACTTTATATATTTAGAGAACAAAAAACATGAGGATGATAACATGGGTTTCTTAATGGGCGCATTTGGAAAATTGCAGGCCGGTAAGTACTATCGAAACTTACAGTACCAGCTGACCTTGGTTACGCAGCGTCATACGCGTGTAACCAAGCAAATTGCGAACATGGAAAAAATGTTTGAAACCCAAGAAAGAAATCTTAAAACAAGACTGCAAGGTCAAATGCAGGAATACATAATGCAGCAAACAGGTGGCGGCAGGCTTTACGGTTCACTTATGAATGCAAATCCTTCCGCAGCAAATCTGGATGGCGGATTCAGTCCTGAGGATATAAGTATATGGAACATGGCTAATGCAAAAGCACAACAGTTGTTTTCTCAATCTTTGAATATGTGGCAGAACGTATTTGAATTGCAAAAAGAAGCACAGCTTGAACCGTTAAAAGATTTGGAATCAAGTTTATCAACAAGAAAAGATAGTTTGGAATCACAAATACAACTCGCAAAACAGGATTACGAGGCGAAGAAAGAAGAAGAAAAAGACGGAGCACAAAATCTTAAACCAAATTACACAGGTTCTTAATATAAAAAATCCAGAGGTTCATTCAGAACCTCTTTTTTTTAGCGTTTTTTATTATTAAATTTTTAATTTACATTTTGTTACAAAAATTACTAAATTATTAAAGTTTTTTGAATAATAAGCCGTTATACCATAGTGAAAGTTACTAAGGAAAACTGAAAGGTAAAATCCGTTATGGGAATGGCGGCCGGACAGGCAAGATTACTATCAATAACGACGAGAATGTCTGATAACGAGTTAAGAGCTCAAATTATCAACAATGATAAAATGCGTCTTGCTGCCGAAAGTTCACGTGTAAGCGAAAACTATGTTGCCGCTTTGAATGAATCAGAATTAATGTTTACAAGTTATGATGCGGATAATAACGCTTCATATCAAAATTTAACCTTTAACGCATTAACCGCATTCAATCCGTATAATAACCAGTACGCACTTATTAACTCTGCGGGTAACATACTCGTTTCCGAAAGAGATTCTCAGAATTTTAAAATGGCTGGCGGAGATGTAAACAGATTTTTAAAAGCTTACGGACTTGAATACACAACAACATACTTTGATAACTTGCTCGGACAAAACGGCGAACCTGTCGGATATAATTCATCGGCAATGGTATATTATTCAACAGGTGAAACGGATGAGAACGGTAATGTTCTTGTTGATCAACCGTCTGGATTTACGGCAGCAGAATTAGAAAGAATGTACAGAGGTATCGGCGAAACGACAATGCGTGACGGTTCAAAAATTGAAAACCGCGGTTATGATCAGATTTTGCAGGAAGGTAATTATTACGATTATCAGGCTTTGCTCGATACATATAATACAAAATTTGACAGGTATTTGGAATTTGTAACACTTGCCATGGATGAAGTCTTTGAAGAAATTGTCAAAAAAATATTTGACGGAAAAGGCGTGACTGAGGTTACAAATCTTATTCAAACTACCGAAGATGAAAAAAAGATGAAAGAAATATTGCTAAAATTAGCTGCAGTGCCAGGTTCTTCAAGAGAATACATGTATAAAGACGGCACGAACTACGATGAAGCAAATCAATTTTTCTCGGATTGGGAAAAAACACTCAAAGCTAATGCCGAAGACACCGTTACTTATACTTATAATGCGGATGAATATACGGTTTTGACTGATGCTAGCGATAATTATTATATTGTTGGAAAAAGTAAGGGTAAGATAGATGAACTTTTATTTAAATATGATAAAAGTAAAAAACAGTTCACCGAAGAAGACGAAGATGGAAATTATGTAGAAGTGACCGGTTTAAAAAATTTGAATATGGAGAATTGTAGCAAGAAAAATGGTTCTGAAGCTCTGAAAGATCTGCCTAATTGGGCCAAAGATTTAACTCTTTATGAATGTTCAGGCACATTTGGTGATTTCACATATACTTATAAAAATTCATTAGAAAATATGAAAAATGTTGCTGAGGGTGCATTTAAAAACTTGCAACAAGGTATATATACGGTTTGGGATGCGATGAATCCTACATGGCAAACAACCGATGCTGCAAAAGATGCTTATGCTGATTTCAAAGCATCGGCAATCGAATTGGGTAAATTCATGTTTGGTGATAATTATTCAGGTGACAGTCCGAAAATTGAAGATTTGGGTGATGTTAGTAAAATGTACAATGACGGGCCGGGATTTACCGAAACAATGAACTCGGTATTTCAGGCAATTCTTTTAGATGCGATTATGAACACATACGGTGAACCTAATTACTCGTGGATTGATACATCAAGCCGTACGGATTCTTACAACGAAAACGCCGAGAAAAAAGCTCAATGGTATCAAAACCTGTTTAGCCGTATGACAAAAGGTTATGCCGTACTTTTAGACGGACTTGCATCTAGTGCGGACTGGATTAAGTTCGCTTTTGAAAACGGAATTGTTACAATGGAACAAATTGATGCCTTAAACGCTTGGAATTCACTTTCTTACACTAATTGCAGCGATATTCGCGAAGAAACCAAAGATAAAGCAGTTACAAAAGCTGAAGCCGAATACAAAGCCGCAATGAACAAAATTGAAAATAAAGATAAACAATACGACCTTGAATTGAAAAATATCGACACCGAACACAATTCACTTCAAACCGAATACGATTCTATAAAAGAAGCGATAAATAAAAACGTAGAACGTGTCTTTAAAATGTATGCATAAAAAAATGCCCGAATAACGGGCTAGGAGTCTAAGTGCGTACTACGGCACTTAAGTATGAAAAAAACAACTAATCTGCAATAATGTATGCCCCCTGTTGTTCAACAGGCAGGGTCATAACATTAACTTTTACATTCATTTCCGCCCAAGTTTCTTTGACAACCGATTTGATACGTTCAATGTCATTCTTGAGTGAAAATATTATAACGGCTGAACCGGCACCGCTTAAAACACAGCCTAAAACATTTTCTTCATGCTTTAAGTTTTCGACAATTCTGTCTAACCCCGTAACGAATTTCATTCTGTAAGGCTGATGTAATCTGTCTTTTAGCGCAAGTTTCATTAATTCGGGGTCACGGTTGTTAACTGCTTGAATAAACATTCCCAAATGTTTAAGATTAAACACCGCATCCGCCATAGGAACTTCTTTGGGTAAAACCGAACGTGCAATATCCGTTGAAAGCTCATAATCAGGAACACAAACGCTAATGCACCACTCCTCAGGCCAATTAAGTTTTGTATAAACGACTCTGCCGTCGTCTTCCAGTGACGACAAAACCAAACCGCCGACTATAGCAGGTGTAACGTTATCGGGATGACCTTCAAGTTCGGTTGCAAGCGACAAAATCGCCTGTTCATCCGCAGGATGTCCCAAAAGCTCATTTGCGGCAAGCAGACCGCCTACAATAACCGAAGCACTGCTTCCCAAACCTCTTGCTATCGGAATTCCTGTCTGAACGGTAATTTTCAGCTCCGAAGGTGTCTGTCCGATGGAATTATATAAAAGCTCTACAGCCTTGTATATAAGACTGTTTTCATCCATCGGGGCTTGCTCGGCTATAAGATTTTCAACATTTTCTTCATCATTTATAGCATTAATCTCAACGCCCGTGCCCGGAAGGACGGTTTCTTCAAGAGTTATTGTGTTATATATAGGCAATGCCATGCCCATGCAGTCAAAGCCGGGGCCTAAATTTGCCGATGTTGCGGGTACTTTTACACTTATTTTCATACGCTGTTTCCCAGTAATGTAATTCTAACACAAAATATTATTTAAACAAATTCTTAAACTAATTTTACAATTTTGAATATGGTTCTATTAGGGTTATAATGAATGTATGTATGAGTTTTATCCCTACTTTACAAACGACGGTTCAACAGGGCTTTACTCGCCTGAAGATGATGATATTTATCACTCGGCTTTCGGTGCTTTAACAGAAGCATACGAAAAATTTATTCTGCCCGCCGAATTTGATTTCAAAAATAATTCGGAAATACAAATTTTGGATTTGTGTTTTGGAATCGGATATAACACAAAAAGTTTTCTAAATTATTTTCTTGATTTTCTCTATAACGAAACGATACATACCAATAATAGTTTCGATAAAAATAAATGTATCGAAAAGATAGTTACCGATAACAAAAAGTATAAAATTTCTATACATGCTGTAGACAAAGATAAAAATTTGGCATGCATGTCACCATTTATTGTAACCGATAAAAAAATTTCAAATAAAAATCGCTGCGGATTTAAAAATGCGAAAATAGAAAAAATGTTGAGCGGAAAAACTAAAATAAATTATAAATTAAAAAAGGAAGTAAACATTTTGCTATTAAAAAAATTAGCGGAGAAGATTCAAAAAGATACGGAGGATGTAATTTTTTCGAAAGAATATTCAGAATTTTTTGACAGCTTTATGAAGCGATATTACGAGTTTTTTAAGTACGAGAGGATACAGAAACACCCCCTAAGGAATTTAAGCGCCTTCTTACATAATATATATTATCTCCATATATCTACATGTAATAAAAAGGCTATGAAATGCCTTAAATTATTTGATTTTGATTTTAGGCTTTCAATAGGCGATGCTAGACAAATTATTCTTGATGATAAAAACACTTATAACTACATCTTTTTAGACGCTTTTACTCCCGCAAAATGCCCCTGTCTTTGGACGCTTGACTTTTTTAAACAACTTTATCACCGACTTGATGATAACGGCATGATTTTAACCTACTCAAATTCCGCATCAATAAGAAACGCATTCCAAGAAGCAGGCTTTTTTATCGGTAAAAATTCTTTCAACGGAAAATCAAACGGAACTGTTGCCGTAAAAAATAAATCACTTATCAAAAATGAGCTTTCAGAATTCGATTTAGGACTTTTAAAAACTAAAGCGGGTATATTTTATCGTGACGAAAATTTAAACGCTCTTAATGACTCAATAATCGCCGCTCACAAAATCGAAGTTGAAAACTCACATTTGAAATCAAGTTCCAAATTTATAAAGGAATTTTCAAAATCCTAGTCCTCAGCGATTTTTCTTAAAACGATCTCGTATCCGTAAAGTTTTGCAAAAAATTCGATATCGTCAAATCGTATCGTGCCTAAACGCATTTTATGCGACAGTCCGTCGAGCGTAAATTTTTTATTCCCTTTTTCCGTTGCAACACGTGCAAGTTCTTTAAGGGTTATGCATTCTTTTGCCAGCAATATTTTAACAAATTCTCGTCCGGACACAATCTTCCTCCTGAACTATTTTACTAATTATTGACAGTATTGACAATTAAAAGAATAACTGTTATAATAAATGATATATTTATCAATATATAGATAAATGGAACAATAATTTATTAGTATAACTTTACAGACGGGAGGTATTATGAAAAAATTTTTAAATGCACATTCGGATAAGCATGCTTTTACACTTGCGGAAGTTTTGATTACTCTGGGAGTAATCGGTATTGTTGCAGCGCTGACTATACCGACACTTGTTACCAAATATCAAAAAAAAGTCGTTGAAACTCGTTTAAAAAAATTTTATTCAAGCATGAATCAAGCTATAACTCTCTCTGAAATTGAAAACGGAACTTCCAAAAATTGGGACTACAGCTTGGATGGTATTACTTTTTTTGATAAATACATAAGAGATTATATCAAAATAAATACAGAACAAAATCAGTCTGAGTTTTTATCTGATTATACCATGACAATGTTAAACGGGAGTTCGTGCGATGCATATGTATGGTGTAGTCAAAAAAACGGTATTTTCGTTTCTCTTTCGGACGGCGTAATATTAGGATTAGTCGCCTCTCCGGGTTTAAGTCATAAAATTTTTGTTTCTGATGTTAACGGATATAATAAACCCAATGTCGTCGGCAAAGACATTTTTATTTATGCTATAGAACCTAAATTCGGCAAATTATATCCTTACGGTTACAAAGGCGGAGGTATCCCAACCGAAGTCTATAATGATTTAGACAAAAAAGCATTAACAAATCCTGAGGATCTCTACGCATGCAATTTAAAAAGGGATGGGGTGTTCTGTTCAGGATTAATAATGTACGATAATTGGGAAATAAAAGACGATTATCCGTGGTAATTATTAATATTGTTTAACTATTTTGAATTATTTGAAAAGCAATATATAATGTGCTTATGGACAAAAAATATGACATAATAGTTATCGGCGGCGGTACAGCAGGCTGTGCGGCTGCCTATACGGCAGGAAAGCTAGGTTTTAAAACACTTCTGGTTGAAAAAAATCTTCATCTTGGCGGTATGATTACTTCGGGACTTGTTTTGCCGGTTATGAAATCAGGCGAAAATCAAATCAACACTGATTTTTATAATGATTTGACGGCTGAATTAAAGACTCTGGGCGGTCAGGTTACTTATCAGGATAATCAAGGCTGGTTTAATCCCGAGCTGTGCAAAATCGCACTCGACAACCTGATGAAAAAAGCCAATACGGTTGTGCTTTTTAACACATTTATCAAGTCTGTAAACCTTAATTGCAGGTTAATACGTTCTGTTGAACTCTCATCCGATATGTTATCAGTATATAACGTTTCGTCACAAACATCCGATAAATTGTTATCAGTATCTATCGAAACGAGATACGTAATTGACGCAACAGGAAATTGCGAAGTCGCAAAACTTTGCGGTTGTGAGTTTTTGGAAAATAATGAAGAAGTTCAGCCTGCAAGTCTGCGGTTTATTATGGGCGGAGTTGATACAAAACGTTTTGCGAATTGGATTTCGGACTTTGATAAAGACCGAAATGTAACTACTGTAGAGGTTATAGATGATGTTACACATTTTTCTACGGCTTACACATGGGACGGACACTGGGCATTAAAGCCGTTGTTTGATGATGCCGTGGATAAAGGTGTATTAAAAGACTCTGACAGAAACTATTTTCAGATATTTACAGTAGCGGGAATGCCTTCATGCGTGGCTTTTAACTGCCCTCGTATTATTGAACCGATAAATAATGAGATAAACCTCTCAAACGCTCTCATAGAGGCAAGAATGAGTATTTTCAGACTCACGGATTTTTGCAGAAAGTATCTTAAAGGGTTTGAAAACTGTTACATTTCGAATATCGCCGATATGCTCGGAATAAGGGTTTCAAGACGTCTAAAAGGTAAATATATTTACACTATAGATGATTTAAAATCGGGTAAAGAGTTTGCCAACCCCGTTTTAAGGTCAAACTATCCCGTGGATGTTCATTCCGCAAAGAAAAATTCATCAACCTTAGAGGCGGTACAGGATTACGAACTGCCCGTTGAAAGCTTAATGTCAGCGGATGTAGACAATTTGTTTATCGCAGGCAGGTGTATTTCTGCGGATTTGCAGGCACAAGGGGCGTTACGTGTTCAGGCAAGCTGCTTTTCCATGGGCGAAGGGCTTGTAAAATACCTAAAAAAAAGAGGCATATAGCCTCTTTTCTTATTTAATATTTGAGAATGTCCACGCATCGAATGTCGGAGTTTCCGAGATTTTCATTTCTTTCTTTTCTTCTCCTGAAGTGGAATCGCTGTGTGCTATAGGTTTATAGAGTCTGTTATAGTATTCTATAACCATTCTGTCGGAGTTGAAGTAAGCCTCGGAGGTTCTTATAGCCTGACGCATCAAGCGTGCCCATTCCTGTTTATTTTCATAGTATGTAGGAATAATCTCATTTTCGATAATATTCATAACGCATTCATGGTCTTTCCAATGGCGTTCTTCCCATGGCATTTCATCGTCGAGTCCGGGATATTCAACGGTATAACCGTTAATTCCGTTAAACGTACCTTCAACAGTCCAGCCGTCGTAAATTGACAAGTGTAATGCACCGTTCATATTAGCCGACATTCCTGAAGTTCCAGATGCCTCAAACGGTCTGAGCGGTGTGTTAAGCCAAATATCGGAACCGCGTTTTAATCTTGCCGAAAGCTCAAGTTCGTATCCGGGGAGTACGACAACATTTTTCAAGCTGTGAGAGCGGCTAAGAAGTTTGTTAAACATTTCTTTGCCCATAACATCGTCGGGGTGGAATTTTCCTGCGAAAATGATTTGAATTTTGTTATCATCAAGCAGTTTTGTAATTCTTTCATTATCCATAAGGATAAGCCAAGCACGTTTGTAATCGGCAAATCTTCTTGCCCATGTAATTGTCAAAACATCAGGGTCAAATCTTTTACCTGCAACATTTGCAACGTATTCAAAGAGTTCCGCTTTCATTTCACGCTTAACATCAAGCAAGTCTTGCGGTGTAAGAGCGTTTTTAATACGCACATCCTGCCAGTAGTGAAGATTTACGGCGTTTGTGATAGCTCTAATCGGGCATCTGCCGTCAACCCATTCCCACATTTTGTTTGAAACAAGTCCATGAAGTTGTGATACGGCATTTGCGAGTCTTGACATTCTGAGTGCCGCAACCGTAAGCGAGAAGTTTTCTCCGCCGAGTTGAACTGCCGTTTCTCTTGAGCAGCCTGCAAAAAATCCGCCTTCCAAAAGTGTATCAACCCAGTGAACTTCGTTACCTGCGGCAACGGGAGTGTGAGTTGTAAATACGGTCTTTTTCTTAACTTCATCAAGATTTCCGTTATACTGCCTTAAAAGTTCAAAAGCTGCAGGAAGTGCATGACCTTCGTTCATGTGGATAACATCGAATTTATATCCGATTTGTTGAAGAATTCTAACACCCGCAATACCAAGAACGGTTTCCTGTGCAATTCTAATCTTTTGATTTCCGTCGTAAAGCTTATGGGAGATACTTCTTGCCCAATCGCTGTTACCGTCAATATCGGTTGTAAGCAAATAAACGGGGCAAGTTCCGAACAATTCGGGTTCTACTAAATAAGCTTTTACTTTAACTTTTTCGCCAAAGATATCAACTTCGGTTGAAACGTTAATATCTTTAAGAAAATCGTAATATTTTCTGATATATGCTACCTCGACCTGACCGTCATGGGCAATTCTTTGGTCATAATAACCGTATGACCACAGTATTGTAACACCCACCATCGGCATTTGAAGATAGCCTGCAGATAGCATGTGTGATCCTGCCAAAAATCCTAATCCGCCCGAATAAGTCTTTAAAGACTGATCCATAGCGATTTCCATTGAAAAATATGCAACATTTGGTAATGACATACAAACCTTCCTCTTATTTTTAATACTATCCCGATAGGGACACATGAACAGTTTACCATAAAAAATAAACAGTCAACAGATTTACAAAATAATTTACAACTAATTCTATAGAATTAGTTATATATGGTTATTTTGAACTTTACTAAACTTAATATTTTGTATTTTTCCAAACTTTATTAAGAATTTCAGTAAGAGCTATTTTTACATGTGCGTAATTCAAACCGCCCTGCATGTAAGCGACGTAAGGTTCTCTGAGAGGCCCGTCAGCCGACAATTCAATAGTTGAGCCTTCAATAAATGTTCCGCCCGCCATGATAACTTTATCCTCATATCCCGGAATATTTTCGGGAATAGGCGTTACATAACCGTTTACGGGTGAAAGCGACTGAATTGTTTTACAAAATTCAATTAAAGGTTCTGGTGAGCCGAAAATAATGTTTTGAATTATATCCGTACGTTTTTCGAAATATTTCGGAGAGCTGTCAAAACCGATTTCATCAAAGATTTTTGCAGCCAAAACAGCCCCCTTAACCGCATCAGATACAACCGAAGGTGCAATAAAAAGTCCCTGAAAAATTAATCTGTGCTGATTAAACATTGCTCCGCCTTCACAGCCGATTCCCGGAGCTGTAAGGCGATTTGCCGCTTTGTCAACGTATTTTGCTTTGCCTGCAATGTATCCGCCCGCTTCAACAATTCCGCCTCCTGGATTTTTTATTAAAGAACCTGCAATTAAATCCGCTCCGACTTCTGTCGGTTCAAGTTTTTCGCAGAATTCACCGTAACAGTTGTCTACGAAACAAATACAATTCGGATTTTTATTTTTAACTGTTTTGCAAATCTCGCCGATTTCTTTTATTGTGAGTGATTTTCTGGTAGAATAACCTTTTGAACGCTGGATTAAAACCATTTTAGTATTCTCATCAACTGCGTTATGTAAAGCCTCAAGGTCAACGGAATTATTTTTCAGCGGAATTTCTTCGTACAAAATTCCGTGAGAAATCAGCGAATCTTCTCTGGTTTGTTCATCCCCTTCAGTTCCTATAACTTCTCTCATCGTGTCATAAGGCGAACCTACAGCACTGATAAGCTTGTCATTCGGTCGAAGATTACCGAAAAGACAACAGCAAAGAGTATGAGTTCCCGAGGCAAAATGAATTCTAACCAATGCTTTTTCTGTTTGAAAAACATCGGCAAAAACTTTATCCAAAACTTCTCTGCCCAAATCGTCATGCCCATAACCCGAAACGGTATAAAAATGCTCAGGTGCGACTTTATTTCTGATAAAAGCATCAAGAACTTTTTTCTGATTGAAGTCACGAACCTCATCTATATATTCAAATTCCTCAGCCAAACTTTTTTCGGTCTGTTTTATAAAATCTTTTGCTTCCATAGTTATTATAATATTTCAATAAATTATAATCGTCAAATCGGATAGTTAAACGCCTGCTGACAAAAGCTTTATACCCGTTTTAAAATTCGGATATCATGAAGAAGTTGATTTTAATTTTATGCCTGCTTATTTTGCCCGTAACTGCTCAAGAATATAACCTTTATCGTCCTGATAACTATTCTGTGAACAACATTGACGATGAAGAACGGGTATTATTTATTTTGGATTTTTCAAACAGCATGGGCGAATATCTTGACGGGAAACGAAAATTTGAACTAATGACAGACACAATGAAAGCACTTTTACCGAATTTAAACCCTAATATTTCAGTCGGGTTAAGGGTTTACGGGCAAAGAATGGGATTTACTCCGATGGAGGCATGCAGAGCGTCAAAACTTGTAAGCCCTATCCGCAGAAATAATTCGGCAAACATAGGGAATGAATTATTATCAATAAAACCCAGAGGGATGACACCGATTACATATTCACTGAAACAAGCCATCAAAAACGATTTTATCGGCTTTAGCGGAAAAAAACATATAATTTTGTTGACTGACGGCGGAGAAAATTGCGACGAAAGTCCTTGCAAATACGTTATGGAGCTTATCAAAGTCAGGAGAGATGTAAAAATTGACGTTATAGCATTCAACATAGATGATGAGGACGATTTATCCCAGCTTGAATGCACATCACTCGTTACAAGCGGAAAATTTTATAACGCACAAACCGCCGCAGAATTGGTTCAAAGTCTAAATAACAGTGTTAATTGCTATAAACAGGTTGATGCTAAAATTATCCCAAATTATTGATTTCCGTAATATTAATTAATATTTTTATCTTTGTGCATAACTCGTGATAAAATAAAGTTATATGAGGGATTAGTTGTGCAAAGAAGATTAAAAGAACCCGCAAACGAAGTTGAAAAAAGAAACAGAACTTTTGAGAAAACACTCGGTTTTCTGCACATGTTTTTTATAGGATTTATGGTGTTACTAATCATTTACCTGTTTGTAGTTCAGGTAATAGATGTGGGTAAATACCGTGCCAGAGCGAGAAGTCAGCGTGTCGGAAGAATTTTTTCGATGCGTGGCGATATTTTTGACAGAAACGGAATAAAACTCGCAACAGATAAGGTTTTTTCGGATGTTTACGCTCATCCTGCTGATTACGACAATACTCCCGAAGAACTTGCCAAAATTCTCTCACCGATTTTAAAAATTCCTAAAGATAAACTTCTTGTAAAACTTAAAAAACCGGGGCCTGTAATCACTCTTGCAAAAGATATTGACAGAAATACCGCAAAAGAAGTTGCTAAGTTACACCTTCGAGAAATCAGCCTCGGCAAGAAAAATACACGTGAATATCCGCAAGGAACGCTTGCCGCACATGTTTTAGGGTACTACAATTTTGATGCCGATATTGCAAACGGTGTTGAATACACGGCAAAAGACAGACTTGAACATGTTATAAACACCGTAAAATTCCAAAAAACCCGTGACGGAAAGATTATATACGACTTTTTGACCGACCCTGTTGCGACAACGACAAATCCTAAGGGGGAAAATATCACCCTGACTATTGATGCGGCGATTCAGCACGTTTGCGAAAAAGAAATTGAAAAAATGGTTCAGGAAAAAAATGCCGAAAGAGGTACTGTTATCGTAATGAATCCCAAAAACGGCGAAATTTTAGCCTATGCGGTTTATCCGACATTTGACCCGAACAATTACAAAACCGCGACACCGCAGCAGCTCAAAAATTGGACATTAACGGATGTTTTCCCGCCGGGGTCAACTTTCAAAACCATAACCGTTGCCAGTGCAATGGATTTAGGCAAAATTAACGAAAATTCAACCGTTCTTGACACGGGTAAAACAACCATCGGTAAATGGGAAATTAAAAATTACGATTACGACATTCGCCCGTACCCCGGAAACATTTCTCTTGAATACCTTTTTGAACACTCAAGCAACATCGGTTCGATAAATGTTGCAAGAACAATGTCACCTGCGGAATTTTACGGTGTGTTAAAGAAATTCGGCTTCGGAAGCAAAACGGGAATTGATTTACCCGGAGAATCCGTCGGACTTTTGCCGTACTGGGCTCACTGGGATCAGGGAATTCACGCTACAATGGCTTACGGTTATGGAACTTCCGTCACCGCAATTCAGATGATTTCGGCAGTTCAGGCTATTGCAAATAACGGAGTCAGAATTACTCCGCATATAATAAAGTATTCGCAGGAAGAATATGACCAAAAAATTCACTATACGCAGGTAATAAAACCCGAAACCGCTCAGGCAATTACACGATTACTTGCGGCAGCAATAAATAACGGTCGTTCGGTTATAAAAATGGATAAATACAATGTTGCGGCAAAAACAGGTACTTCAAGAAAACCCAAAGAAAATTCCGCCGGATATACGCCTTTTATGTATACTTCAACAATAGGTTATCTGCCTGCTTCCGACCCGCAAATCCTGATTTATGTAATGGTTGACAGTGCAAAATCAGGTGCAATTTGGGGTAACACAGTTGCAGGGCCGGTTTTCCATGAAGTTGCCTCACAGGTGGCAAGAATTTTAAACCTAAAACCCGACAAAGTTCCGCAGAAAAAGAAGGAGATATAAATGAAACTTGATGAACTTATTGAACATTTAGACTATAAAGACTTAGTTAATTTTAAAAACATAAATATTACGGGAATTTCTTATAATTCTAAAACAACAAAAAACGGTGATATTTTTGTTTGTTTAGTCGGCGAACATACTGACGGGCATGAATTTGTTCAAAGTGCCTTAGAAAACGGTGCCGTTGCATTACTTACGGAAAGAAAACTCGATAACGTCAACGTTCCGCAGGTGATAGTATCTTCTACACGCCGTAAAATCGCTGATATTGCCGACAGATTTTATTCAAGTCCGTCAAAAGGTATTAACCTTATCGGAATTACGGGAACGAACGGAAAAACAACGGTTACGCACTTAATCCAGAAAATTTTTGAAGAAAATAATCAAAAATGTGCATTGATAGGGACTTTGGGTTATAAATTGTCCTCAAACGGCGAATACAGGGACGCTAAACACACAACCCCGCAAGCTCCCGAACTTCAGGCAACGCTCAGGATGATTAAAGATGTTGAAAAAATTGATAATGTTGTAATGGAGGTTAGTTCACACGCTTTGGAACAAAACAGAACGGGCGGATGCGAGTTTAACGGGGCTGTTTTAACCAATTTGACTCAAGATCACCTTGATTACCATATTACAATGGATAATTATTTTGATGCAAAGGCGATTTTGTTCAAAAACCTTCCGCAAGGTGCTTTTGCCGTGATAAATTCCGATGACAAATACGGGGAAAGATTTTTAAATACCGTTCCCGATGGCGTTAAAAAATACACTTACGGCGTAAAAACTCATGCGGATGTTATGGCAAAAGACATCAATTTTTCGTTAAACGGTGCGGAATTTACCTTGTGTGAAAACGGCAGAGAACATAAAGTAAACCTGCACTTGAACGGCATGTTCAGCGTTTACAATGTGCTTGCGGCTGTTACGGCATCGCTTGCACTCGGAATTGATATTGAAATTTCGCTTAAAGCTTTGCAAAATGTCAAAGGAGTTGCGGGAAGGTTTGAGGTTGTCGTTAAAAAGCCGCTTGTAATCGTGGATTACGCACATACCCCCGACGGTTTGGAAAATGTGTTAAAGTCCGCACGTGAGATAACGCCTGCTGACGGAAAACTTATCTGCATTTTCGGCTGCGGAGGCGACAGAGATGCCACAAAACGTCCGAAAATGGGAGCAATAGCTCAAAAACTTGCGGATAAAATCATTATAACAAGCGATAATCCTCGTTCAGAGGATCCGCAGGTCATTATAACCGATATTATTGCGGGACTTCTATCGGTTGATACGGAAAATGTTATCGTTGAACCCGACAGAGGAGCTGCAATTTCACTGTTAAGAGGGGTTGCAAACAATAACGATGTCGTTGTAATTGCGGGAAAAGGGCATGAAGATTATCAAATCCTTAAAGATAAAACAATTCATTTTGACGACAGAGAAGAAGCAAGAAAAGTGTTTGAGGGCAGTGTAATTTAATGAAAACAAAACCATTAATCGAACAACATTTCCACGGAGCGTTCGGCGTTGATTTTAACAAGGCTGACATAAACGATATTTTATTTCTGTCCAAAGAGATAAAAAAATACGGTATTGGCGGGATTTTTCCGACGATAGTTACCGACACTGTTGAAAACACAAAGCGTGCAATATCTGTTATAAAACGGGCATCAACTATACAAACACCTGAAATGGCGAAGATTTTCGGAATACATTTGGAAGGTATTTTTCTTAACCCCGAAAAAAAAGGAATTCATGATGATAAGCTTTTTTTGCCTTTAACGGCGGATAATTTCAGACTTATCGAGGATGATTTTATAAAAATTGTAACGCTTGCCCCCGAACTTGATGTTGACCTGATAGATTATTTAACGTATAAAGATATAAAAATTCAAGCAGGGCATTGTATTGGCGGTGATTTATCGAATTGTAACGGGGCAACACATTTATTTAATGCGATGTCGGGAATTACGCACAGAAATTCTTCAACGGCTTTGTCCGCATTGGTTAATGACGATATTTATACGGAGATTATTGCTGACGGAGTGCATGTGTCTGATGATGCCTTACGGCTTGTGTTTAAGACAAAACCTGCTGACAAAGTCATTTTGATAAGTGATAGTCTGCCGATTACGGAAAGTAATAAAAAAGAAAGTATTTTTGCAGGTGAAAAGATATATTATGACGGGAAAAAAGCCGTTTCAAAAGACGGAACATTAGCTGGAAGTGCACTTTTACTGCCTTCTATTATTAAACGGCTTATGAAAGTAAATCTTTTTAACCCTGAATTTATCACAAATCCTTACAATTACCATGGAATAGATGTTGAAGGTAAAATTGACTGGGAATTTCTATTACCGCGTGTGTAAAAGATTACGGCACTTCGTGCAAATTAAAAGGCTGAGGCATTCGCTCGCAATTCGCTTTTCACTATATTTTAGATAATTGATGGGTAAAATGAAAATTCTTTCACCCA
>CANQMP010000003.1 GCA_947624975.1 Candidatus Gastranaerophilales bacterium | reverse complement strand
GGTGAAAAGTGAAAGGTGAGAAGTGAGAGGTTCGTTTCGTGTGCTAAAGCACCGAAATAATTGCACCCCACCCCAACTTACAGTTTAATAAATTGTAATATTATTTAGGTCAAAAAGTTTTTTGTGATAAAATCAATTTAGCATGAATATTTTAGTATTGGGTGGAAACGGATATATAGGCAGGAATTTATTAAGAGAATTAATAAAAGTGTCACACAATGTGGTTGTGTTTGATAAGAAATGCGAAAGAAAATACGATAATGTGAAATATGTTGAAGGTGATTTTACAAGAATTAAGGAATATCCTGAAATATTTGAAAATATAGATGCCGTTTATCATTTAATTTCCTCATCCGTTCCTAATTCAAATCGTAGTGCTATTGCAGATGATATTAGAATAAACTTAATTTCGACTGTTGATATGTTAAATACTTGTGTCGATAAAAAAGTGAAAAAAGTTATTTTCTCATCATCAGGTGGTACAATTTACGGTAGCTCGATACGCAAAAATAAAGAAACGGATTTGCCGATGCCTCAAACCGCTTACTCAATTAACAAATATGCAATAGAAAGGTATTTAGAATATTTTTACGTTTTTTGCGGTCTGGATTATACCGTACTAAGGATTACAAATCCATTTGGCGGTTATGGGGGGGGGGGCGTTCTCAATACGCTTTTAGCATCGCATAAAAACAATTGCGAAGTTGAAATATGGGGCGATGGTTCGGTTAAAAGAGATTATATATACATCGAAGATGTTATTTCTGCATTAATATTGGTATTGGGAAAATATGAAAACAAAGTTTTTAATATTTGTTCAGGCAGAGCTTTGTCAATAAACGAATTATCATTAATAATCGAAAAGACTACAGGAAGGAAACCTAAATTAAAATATACTCCGTCAAGAGTATTTGATTTACCTGTAAATTATTGCGATAACACTCTGGCTTTAAATGAAATGCATTGGAAACCTGAATATACTGTTGAACAAGGTATCTGCAAAGTATTAGGAGGTAATATATGAAATGTTATTTCACATTCAATAATGATGTTGAAAATAATGAGGTGTATCTGAATATGTTAGAGGTTGCATTAAAAAGTGCAAGACAAAATACAACTCTTGACTTAAACGCTCTTTATGAAGGTAACGCAAGTGATAAATTGTATAGAATTTTACGTAAGTACAATGTAAAAGTAAATTTGTGTTCACTTAGTTTTTATCCAGAGCTGGAAAAGTTCTATTTTGCCAAGAATAAAGAAAAATATGGTTCTAATATTAAACAAATTGCATGTAATTTTTTGAAATTTGAAATCCCATTGTTTGAAAATGAAGATGAAATAGTTTTGTATTCCGATATGGATGTAATTTTTATGAAGGATATAAATTATAGCGAAAATATAAAGACACTGGCAGCAGCGGGAGAATTTTTTGAAAATTATGACATTATTAAGGGTAATAAATATTTCAATGCGGGTGTAATGTTTTTGAATATTACGGAGTTAAAAAAACGCCGCGAAAAACTTATAAAGATGCTGAAAAATTACGAAAGTCCATATCAGGAGTGTGCCGATCAAGGATTTTTTAATGAAATTTATAAAAATAATTTTGTTCAACTGTCGCCGATTTATAATTGGAAACCTTATTGGGGTATAAATGATAATGCTTGCATTGTGCATCTGCATGGTTTTAAACCGAAAAAACAAAATGCAGAAGAATGGTGTACTTTTGTAATGTCCAGATTCCCGAGAGCATTTGAAGGATGGATATATTATTATATAAAATTTTTCAAAATTCTGGATGTTGACGAGGATAAATATATTACGGATTTAGCGGTAATGCTTTCAAATTGTAAAGTTAAGACGGAAAAGGTAAATGTTTTTAAAAAACTTACCGACAAACTTAATTGGAAAACAAAAAGATTAAAAAATTTAATAAAGAACAGATTACAAGAGTTAATGAGAGAAAAATGAGATTCGCAGAACTAAAGAAAGTAGAAAAATCACCCCATCACTACTATTTTCAACAACTTTGTAATGAAATTTT
This sequence comes from Candidatus Gastranaerophilales bacterium, assembly GCA_947624975.1. Taxonomy (GTDB): domain Bacteria; phylum Cyanobacteriota; class Vampirovibrionia; order Gastranaerophilales; family Gastranaerophilaceae; genus Stercorousia. The sequence continues at coordinate 106,791 of CANQMP010000003.1, read as the reverse complement.
TCTTGGACTAATAACATCCAGTTTCTTTTTAGAAACATCTACACCACAATAGAATATTCATAGAACTCCTTTCTGAATTAAAATAAACGGGTCTGTTCTTAATGTAAAACTTTGCTTACCTTGTAAATACGAGTTTCTATCACTCTCCAGATAATATTCAGCTTTAAAGAATTACAAACGGGGACTTATCTCCGAATCAGTTTTGAATAACTTTGGATGGGTACAGTCTTATTCCGTTTTTTTTTTATTCATTGTTATTTTACTATCTTTTACAAATTTATTATACAAGGATGGGTGGAACAATTTTCATTTTATCCATCTATTTATAATATAGTGAGAAGTGAAAAGTGAAAAGACCGTTTCGTGTGCTAAAGCAACGAAATAATTGCACCCCACCCCAACCGAAATTTTTAAATTCGCATGGCTTATTAAGAAATTTTCCTCTCGCAAAACGATACTTAATCGTTTTGCTTGGTAGGGTTCATCCGGGGAGGGAACTTTTCTATTATCCTAAATTTATATTTAAGGGTCTTAACATTTCTTCCCCTAATGGGGAAGATGTCCGGAGGGCAGATGGGGTACAGTTTTTGTTGGGGTAAAACCCCAATTTACATTTTACGCTAACACAACTGCTCCCTCTCCCGCAGGGAGAGAGGGGGGGATTTTTATGCAAGGGGCGAGGAAAAATCTCACGTTAACACCAAATATTGCGTAAAGACTCAGTCTGCCGCTTTTCACCCATTTTCCTCCCTCCCTTGTTAGGAAGGGGAAAAAATTAGTTATTCTTCTTCCTGATGTTTTATAAATCCTGCCGTTGCGGCATACAAGGCAGCGGAAATCTCCGATGCCGATGTGAAAGGTCCGTACATCCTTATAAATTTTGCAACATCAAATGATGCAAGATAATTTTCAAGCAAAGCTTTTGACTCCTCTGTTAAATTGCCCGAAAAAATCATATTTTGAATATAATTTTCCGCTTTTTCTTCAACATCGGTTTCATCAAAGTCCGATTTTGAAAATTCCGCAACATCTTTTTCATCTTTTTTAACTTTTGCGGGTTCTTTTTCCCGTTCTTCAATAACTTTTTCTTCTTCATCGTCAGCTATTTTCGCAGATGATGTGTAAGCCGATAATCCGTTAATTTCCATAAATTTACTCCTTTCTTTTTTCTTATCGGATATTTTTCAAAAAAACTTTAATAAAATTAAGAATTATTAACTTTTTGTGTTATAATCCTGTTATGAAAGAGTGGATATATAATCAGACCGACGGGCAGGAAAAATCTTTAATAAAAAGGCTTTTGTATTCAAGAGGGATTAAAACGGATGAAGAAATAAACGAATTTCTGCATCCGCTGGAGATGAAACTTACTCATCCGAGGGTTTTCACCGATATGGAAAAATGTGTCGAAAGACTTTCAAAGGCTATTGATAACGGCGAAAAAATAATTATTCACGGAGATTTTGACGCTGACGGCGTAACTTCGACCTCTTTGCTTTACAGAACATTTAAACATTTGGGTGCTGACGTAAACTATTTTATCCCCGACAGAGAAAAGGAAGGTCACGGTTTTGACACAAAAGCACTTGTAAAAATCATGACACAGGTTAAGCCGAAACTGATTATTTCCTGTGACTGCGGAATTTCTGACGTTGATGCGGTAAATTTTTTGAACAGTTTTAAAATCGATGTTATAATAACCGATCACCACGAAGCACCCGAACAGCTTCCCAATGCTTTCGGAATAATTAACCCGAAAGCCCCTGATGCGCTGGATGAAAATTTATCCGCAAGACAAATCCAAAGTCTTGCGTCTTTGGCGGGTGTCGGCGTAGCGTTTAAAGTCGCTCAGGCATTACTCGAAAAATATAATAAACTTGAATTTATCTTGGAAATTCTGCCTTACGTTGCTGTCGGAACCGTTGCCGATATTGTTCCGCTCATCGGTGAAAACAGATATTTTGTAACCAAAGGTCTGGAACTTATCTCAAACGGTACGCATTACGGCTTGTCACGACTGCTTGAAAGTGCAGGATATAAAGGACAGATAACTTCAGAACAAATCGCCTTCGGTGTTGCCCCGAGAATAAACGCTTCTGGCAGACTCGATACGGTTGATTCCGCATTAAAAGTGCTGATTTCGGACAATAAGCAGGAAATTGAAGTCGCTGTCCAAACCTTAAACGAATTTAATAAAATAAGACAGGAATTAAGCCAAAATATTTTTGCACAAGCCGATGAAATGGTTCAACAGGAAAAAAATCGAAACAGTGCTATTGTACTTTTTAGCAAAGACTGGCATGTGGGAATTATCGGGATTGTAGCCTCAATGCTTGTGGAAAAATATTACAAACCGACGTTTTTGATGACATATTCGGAGGAAACCAAGCAATTCAGGTGTTCTGCAAGAAGTGTTGAGGGAATTAACCTTTACGACGTGATTAGTGCAAATGCAGAGCTGTTAGACGGTTTTGGCGGGCATGCTATGGCTGCCGGACTTTATTTTAACGAGGAAACATCTTCGTTTGAAAAAGTTAAATCCGCTCTTTGCAATACGGTTAAGGAAATGTCGCAGGGTAAAGAGTTTAAACCGTTTATCAATATCGATCTGGAATTAACACCCGATGAAATTGATTTTTCTCTGGTTGAGGAAATTTCTATGCTCGAACCTTACGGAGCAAACAACCCAAGCCCCATTTTTGTTCTGAAAGACCTTAAAATTAAAGAAAAACGACTTATGGGAGAAAATAAAAACCATTTACGTTTGGTTTGTACGGCAGGAAACTCGGAATTCACCTGTATTCGCTGGCAAGACGGTGATATACCGCTTGTTACGGGTGATGTTGCAGATATCGCTTTTCACCCTCAATTAAACGAATACAACGGAAATACTTTAATACAACTTATTATTAACGATATCCACTCCGAATATCTCACGGAAGAAACAGTCGAACAAACCCTCAAAATTTACGACCACCGCAAAAAAACGGATATTTTGCCTCAGGTAAATGATTATGTTAAAAATTCTCCGAAAAATATTCTTCTTTTTGCCGAAAGCAAATCAGTTTGCGACAAATTGGCATCGTTTAATTCACTATATGAGCGTATAATTACAAGAGATACCCTCAAACCCTGTAACGGCCTGATGTTTTTTGATTATCCCGCCGACAGAGAAACTTTCGACAGAATTATCGAGCAAACAAATCCCGATGCAATCCATTTCATGAACTATGAAATAAAACACCTTGATGAAGAAGAATTTTTGAAAACTGTTTACGGAATGCTTAAATATGCGTGCAATAACAACAATGGCAAAGTCGAACTCCGAAGATTTGCAAGCTTTTTGGGTAAATCTTATCAGGTGTTGACTCTGTTATTTTCGATTTTTGAAGAAAAAGGGCTTATCAAGGTTAAAGAAAGCACTTCCGACTATTATACGGTAGAAATGACTGATAATGTCGATATATCGCAAGTTCTGCACTCGGAAAAGTACGCCGTAATGCTTGATTTAATAGATGAGTGCGAACAGTTTCAAAAATCACTTCTTGAGGATGATGTTTATTCGTTAATATAAAAAAGCGGAGAACTGCAGTCCCAAACCGACTTTCAAGTACAATTCGGGTGCAGTTCAAAAAACCGCTTTATTCAAAAATTTCCGTGCTTCCGTTGGCTTCGGGCAGACAAACTCCGAATTGACAATTTGAGTTGTAATCATTTGTCTGTGAAGTCGTTGAATTTTCGGTATTAATCAACGCATCATTGTAAGGTTGAAAATACTTAGGGCGAAACGCATCGGTACTTTGAATTTCCTGCAAATTATCAGGAACAAGTTTTTGCGGCAACGGTTGAGGATTCCAGTTTGAATAAGCCTGACAAACCCCGCCGTCTATGGGGCAAACCGCAAACACAGGGAGTGCAAAAACGCACAAAAAAGAAAGTATTAAATATTTTTTCATATCTTTCCCGCCTTTCTATCATTCTCCAATATCAGCATAAACGACAACGCGGTAAGTTTCATTACCTGAAAGTATATGATTTTTTCATAGTTTTTTCTAATACTTCCGAAAACGGAATAATGGGTTCCATGGAATACCCGCAGTCATCAGATAATGCACCGCCCATGGAAAAAAGTTCTTCTTGCGGATATCTTCGGCAAATTCCGGGGCGTTTTTTGTGAATTTTGCATTTGTGCGTAACAGTATCAAGGTTTTGACATTCAAAAATTAATCCGATTTCGTCTTTGCCGATTACTTTTAAATAAGTGTAAAACCTGTGTAAAAGCTGTAGTTTTTCAAACTCTTTTTCATCCTGAATAACGTGTTTAAAGTGTTTGACATAAATTTGGGTACAGCATTTTCCGCACGCTTTGCATTTTCCGGTTCTGTAGTATTTTCGCCTAAGCACTTTTGAAAGAAAGAATTTTTTAAGTTTTTCAAACATACTAATATAATAACATAAAGTTTTGTAAACATTAAGATTAAAACGGGCAAATTTTGAAATTCAGGGGAATTATAACGGATAAGACAATCATAATAACTATAACATAACCAAAAAATAACCAACCTTGACCTTGTGAAAAAACAAGGTCTTTTTTTTTAAACTTGCTTTTATTTCTAATAGATAGCAGAAGTGGGTTTAAATGGGTGAGAAGTGGCATACCGGGTCTGCACGTAATATTAAAGTGAAAAGTGAGAGGTGAAAGGTGAGAGTTTCATTTCGGCAACTTCGTGCGGAAATAATATAAATTCCCTCCTCAAATGGGGAGGGTTAGGGTGGGGTACGCTTTTCCCCTCACTTTTCAAGGGAGGGATGGGGTGGGTTTGTCTTCTCTCCCCCTGCGGGAGAGGGGATTATATTTTTTGCACGAAGTGCCGATATGAACTTTTCACCTTTCACTTTTCACTTCTCACCTTTTAATAACTTGTTGGGGTAAAACCCCAACTTACATTTTATCTGCACGAAGTGCCGAAATGAACCTCTCAGTTTTCACTTCTCACCTTTCACCCAAAGAATAACGTGCAGGCTCAACCACACGCTTTTAATTCTCGTAATCTTTTCCGCCGACAATTCTTAAATGCCGCTGTGAACCCTCACCGACAGATTTACTCGTCATATTATGCTGTTCAACAAGTTCGTGCTGAAGCTTTCTTATATGCTGGTTTTGAGGCGTAAGTTCAACATTGTCGGCACCCGCAAGTATCTTGTTTATACCCTCTTTTGCCTCGTCTAATGCACGCTCCGTGTCGTCGTAATACCCGTAAAGCGTTTGTGATGTTTCAACTATGTCCAATGCCTCTTTTAAAACCTTCTGAATTTGTGCCATTGAATTCGTTTTTACGTAAAATACCTGTAATCTGTAATCGTTTGCCGTACTTAATACCTTTGCTCCGCCTTTTGCAAAGTTCTTATGTGCAATTACAATATCCGCATCCTCGATATTTCTGGTTATTTCTGCGTTTAAGTCTAATCGCTCAATGACTTTCTCAACTATGGTTCTTGAAACCGCATAAAGATAAATTTTCTTAAACCCTTTAACTTCATCTACGTATTTTTGCCGTGAGAACGAAAACTTCAAGCTTTCGGCAGGTTCAATTTTCTTTTCAAGTTTGTTAATTTCTTGCGGAATATCTTTAATTGCAGGTTCTTCTTTGGTTTCCGCAGTCATATCGTAAGGTTTGTCAACTTTCCTGATTTCGGGTCTTATCGGCCAGCCCCTCAAAATGTAATCAACTGCCTCGGCTGTGTCTTTGTAAACCGCAAGGGTATTTCTGTCTAAAATCTCAATTACAACGTCAAACGTCGGTTGTTTTTCGCGTTCCAGAACGGTTTTTTGCGAGGCTCTGCGTTTTGCCTCATCGTCACCTAAAGTTACCGACTGAATTCCGCCCACCAAATCCGATAATGTCGGGTTCTTAATCAGGTTTTCCAAACTGTTACCGTGGGCTGTTGCAATTAACATTACACCGCGTTCCGCTATCGTTCTGGCTGCCTGAGCTTCGGCTTCCGTTCCGATTTCATCCACAACTATAACTTCGGGCGTATGATTTTCAACAGCCTCTATCATTATATCTTTTTGAAATTCGGGTTGTGTAACCTGCATTCTGCGGGCATGACCTATCGCAGGGTGAGGAGTGTCGCCGTCACCTGCTATTTCGTTTGATGTGTCAACGATAACTACACGTTTACACAACTCATCCGCTACAAGACGTGAAATTTCTCTGAGTTTAGTAGTCTTTCCGACCCCCGGGCGTCCGAGAAACAGAATACTCTTGTTCATCATACATATATCTTTGATACAGGCAATGGTTCCGGTTACTACACGACCTATTCTGCATGTTAAACCGATTATTTTACCTTGACGATTTCTTATCGCACTGATTCTGTGCAAAGTTCCAGGGATACCCGAACGGTTATCCGATGTGAATTCCTGCAAACGTGAGGTAATAAAGTTTATGTCCTCATCTGTTACAAATTCTTCTCCCAAATACTCAATTTTTCCGCCCGCATGACGGATTTCTGGGGTTCTGCCTATATCCAATACAATTTCTATAACATCATCCATTTTGTCATAAGTGATGTGCCTCCTGACTTTGTCAGGCAAAACCTCAATTAAGCGGTCTAAATCGTTGTGAAATTGTAGGTTGCTCATTTTCTTTTTTATGCCTTTCTGTCGTATATGTCAGAATATTGTCGGCTTGTTTTTCGCTCGCGCTGCAAAAATTTGTCTTATATTTTCAATTTACCCTATCTATATTATACCACTTTTTCAAAAAAACTCATCAATCAAAAGTATTACGGAGGTAGTAATTTTACATAACTTAATATGGTCAAATTTACACTTCTGCGACGGGAGGAAGGTCGATGCTTTTAAGTCGTTGCTCTATTCTTCTGTACCATTTCAGATGTTGTTTAAATAAAATGTTGTAGTTTCCGACTTCACCCTGCGAAATGTCTTTTGCCTGAGCATCACATGCTTCCGTTAAAGCTTTTTCAAGTGAGTGAGAAAGACTTTTTCTGTCAGAGTCTATATTTTGACGGTCAAGTTCAATTCTTTTGCCGAAATTTACGACGACTTCGGGACGATTATCTCTGAAAAAACAATAATCTATCGCAACGGGGATTAAATTTACTCTGCCGTATCTTTTTACGGCATTTTGAGCGATGTAGGCAAGACCTGTTTGAAATTCAATCGGTCTGTAATGCGGCGGTCTGATTATGCCTTGCGGAAATATGAACAAAATGTTTCTCAAATCGCCTATGACATCTACGGAATATTGCAAAGCTTTCATCGCCGACTGCGGAGATTTCTTGTTTACGGAAAATCCGCCACCGCGTCTTAAAAGCGGAAATCTGTTTAACTCCTCTATCATTAATCTGATTTCTTTGTGACAAATTCTGTGAGAAATGTTGTATAAGACAATTCCGTCCCACCAGTTGCAGTGCGGAGCGAAAAATATCGTCGGAACATCTTTTTCCCGCTCAAAAAAGTTTTCTTCACCCTTGTATCTGAATGCGTAAAAACGATTTTGGAGCATGTTGAAGAAAAACATACTCGCCACCCAAAGCCAAAACTTGCTTGTTTTAGCAGGTTTAAACTTTTCTGTTTTGTTTCTCAGCTTGGTTGGAGGAATGTCAGAATATAATTGTTCGGTTTCCATAAGATAATTTTACCCCCATTACCGTAAAATATCAATTATTTGATTATTATTTAAAGAAAATTTACAAAATATCCCCTGTTAAATTTGTCCGCATTATGCTTAAAAATTTCTTTAATCGTACATGCTTTTTACGTAAAATTTCTTAATATATTATTTAAAACTGGCAAAAATTTTTTTTCTCATGTATTATAACGATTACATAGCAGGAAATCATGCAACTATTAGACAAAGAATTAAATCTTGATGATAAGATATATAAACCTGATTTTAACCTGAAAACGGGCAGAGAGCTTTTGGCGTTTTACCTGCAGTCTAAGTTTAAGCAGCTTTTGGCGTATGACAAGCGTCAGGAAAAACCGATTTTTAAAGTCGTAAACCCATGCTTTATATCAAGATTTACGAAAAGATTAATTAACAACCCGTCTAAAAGGCTTCTTGTAGGAATTACTGGTGAATCTGCCTCCGGAAAATCAACTATCTGTAAAGAAATAAAAAATGTGATAGGTCAATGGGAAATGCCCGTAACCATTTTGAGTACGGATAATTATTTTAACGATATTTCGCATCTTATAAAAAAATACGGAAGTTTTGATAATTTAACCGATAACGGATACGATATTGACGCTCCGGAAAGCTTTCAGCTTGAGCTTTTAAAGGAGAATTTGGAGTCGTTATCAAGAGGGGAAAGTATTTTTGCACCGCTTTATATTCCTAACGGTACTGGGATTTCCGTTCCTCATGCTCAGGAAATTCGCTCGGATAAAATCGTTGTGGTTGAAGGTATTGCAACAATGTACGGCGATGTTAAAGATATTTTTGATGTGAGAATTTACATTGAAACGGAAAATGATATAAGGCAGGAAAGATTTATCAGACGTGCAAAAGCCGAAAGAAATCAAAATGAAGAAAATGCGTTTAAACAATGGAATTATATTTTGCATGCGGGTGAAAAATACGTTCTTCCGTGCAGAGAATACGCGGATTTCGTTTTGGACGGCAATTCGGACTTGAAATATTTTGATAAAATTTTGGAATATATTTACACCATTACAAATAATTTTCAATAAGTTCTTAATAAACTTTACATTTTGCCATATCTGATATGTATGTTATAATCAAGTTAGGCTTGTTAGTGTAATTGTAATTAAATACACTAAACAGTTGATACTGGATTAAGTATATTTTTATATAATACAATAGAAATTATTAATGTTGAGAAGGATGTAATTTGAGAAAGAGTTTTATAGAAAGATTTAACGAGGAATACAACAAGAGTGATTTTTGGACACTAAACAAGAAGATATGTGTCATATTATCCGTGTTGGCACTTGTGGTATTGGTATTTACCGGTTGTACAAAGGACGAAGCCGAAATACGACAGGAAACTCCGGTTGAAGAATTGCCTCAAGATACGATAAAAGTTGGTGATGACGGTGTTAATGCATCTATTGCACCTGATGATTCGCCAAGTAAGGCAATGGTTTCGATGTCCGTCGAAGATATCGGCAGAGCTGATCCTTTCTTGCCTTTTGGAGCATCTTCTCAGGTATCATCATCACAAACTGCTTATGAAAATTATGATTTAATCCCTCCGCCCGAAACAATTACGGTTGATACGGAGGCTAAAGAAGTCATGTCAACAAAAGTTTCGGGAATAATGTATGACAAATACAGTCCGTCCGCTATTATCAATATTTCCGATTCGGATTATCTGGTAAGAGCCGGAGATGTGATAAACGGTTATAAAGTTCTTTCAATAGGCAAAGATACCGTAACCGTTCAGCACGGTGCAAATATATATAAAGCAGGCGTCGGAGAACTTTTTGTTGAAGGAGAATTGAACTTTAACACAATTTCAAATCTCGAAAGTAAATTCGGCGGAAGAAGAAATACGGTAAACAAGCAATAATCAGGAGCATATAATGAGAAACAGCGTTACAAAGAAAATTATGGCAGTTGCAATTTCATCAATATTCGCACTTTCCAATTTGTCCGTTCTGGCGATGGAAAATGCACCGGAATTGCGTGAAGAATCCAATACACTTCAATTAAAAGGAGATGTGTCTTACATAAAAGCAAATTCTCCGATAAGCATGAGTTTGAGAGATTCGGATGTAAAACAGGTTTTGCGGTTGTTTGCGGACAAGGCAGGTATGAACATCATCTTCCATAACTCGGTTGACGGAAAGGTTACTCTTGACCTTGTCGATGTTCCGCTGAATTCGGCATTCGATATGGTTATGAGCATAAATGACCTTAATTATGTCGTAGAAGACGGCAAGACAATTATAGTTGCAAAATCAGGCACTGAAGGCTTTAACTTCGCAAAACAGGACATGACCCTTATTCCGGTTAAATATGTGAGTGCCTCTACAGTCGCTGATTTCTTAAATAAAAATATTTATTCAATGAATAAACCGGGGTTGTCGAGTTCCGAAATCGTTACGACTAACCCTGCAACAAACGAACTGATTGTATTCGGTTCTAAAAACGATGTTGCAATAGCGAAAAAAATCGTTGAAAAATTTGATAAAAAACCGAAAACAACTACTTTTAAAGTAAACCATACAACACCCGCTCAAATGGCGGAAATGATTTGTGATTTGTTGTTACCTTCAACAGGTGCCAACGGAACATCCACAGGCGGTGCAGCAGGTATAATGACAGGCGGAGCATCAAGTTCTTCAAGCAGTTCGTCCTCATCATCAAGTTCATTCGGCGGCGGTAGCAGTGGTGGTGGCAGTGCGGAAGAACTCGAACTTAACGCAGGAACGGTTGCTTGTACGCTTGACGGTGTTATGAGCGGAAGTCTTTCTTCGTTAGGTGTACAAAATTTGTCCGTTGCGTATTATTCTCAACTCGGAACAATTAATATTATCGGCGGTTCGGAACATCAGCTTGAAATGATAAAAGATTTTATCGCACAAACCGATAAAAAACAGCCTCAGGCTTATCTTGAAGTATCAATTGTTGAACTTTCGGAACAGGGTTCTAAAGAGCTTTCAAACTCTTGGACTGTTTTGAGTAACGCATTTTCAGCATCATTTGACGGTACTACGTTCGCAACCGATCCGCTTCACCCGATATTCTTCAGAGGAAATAATTATACACCCAGCAGTTCGGGTGAAAGTGCAGCTTCTCCGCTTAGCAAATGGAGCGGTCCGATAAATATTTCTTACGCTATAAGTTATCTTGTTTCAAACGGTAAAGCACGTGTAGTAGTTAATCCGAAAATTATAATTACAAATGGTGTTGAGTCTGTAATTGAAGTTACACAGGATTATTTGGAAAGTGTAGAAGTTGATTCTTCAACCTCAACAGGTGGTACGGTTGTAACAAGAGATTATAACATTGAAGATGATCAGGGTGTTACAATGTCTATTGTTCCGTTTATCAGTCCCGACGGTTACGTGACAATGAACATTGTTCCGGAATATTCAACGGAAATCGGACAGGTAGATGGCGTTGAAGATGTTGACGGCACAAGAATTCCTTATAAAGCTGCAACTCTTTTAAGCCACAGAAATTTGGATTTGAAAAACGTAAGAATTAAAGACGGTGAAACTCTTGTTATTGCCGGTTTAATTCAGGAAAAAGAATCCAAAACCATTAACAAAGTACCTTTCCTCGGTGACATTCCTTTGATTGGAGCTATGTTCAGAAGTACTGTAAGTTCTAAAACAAAAAGTGAAATGGTTATCATGTTAACACCGAAAATTATTACCGATGCGGAAGATGCTATCGGAAATACGGATACATTATAAAAAATGAACGAATTATTAAACAGGTTAAAAAGCAGTGTCAATTTTGACGTTATAAAAAAGGTTGATAGTACTCTGATGGAACAGTTTCATTTTGTACCCATCAGCGTAAAAGACAACTTCCTTTTTGTTGCAATTAATTCTCAAACCGATAAAGATAATTTGAATGTTCGTTTAAAAGAATTCTATCCTCAGCAGATAAAATTTATTCAAGTGCCGGATCAGGACTTGACTGATTTAATTCAGGCATTGAAAGAGGAGTTAAAAAACGGCTCTTTTTCAGCTTCTTCAGGTAAGCAAATAAAACTCGGTGAATTGTTGGTTCAAAAGGGTTACATTACCGATGTGCAGTTATTGCAAGCTCTTGCCGAAAGCAAGAGACAGAAAACCCCAATCGGTTCAACTCTGTTTAAGTTAGGTTTTATTTCATTAGACCAGTTAAAAGAAATTCTTCACATGCAAACCGGTTTTGATTTGGTTACGCCGGAACAGCTCGCATCGCAGGATAAATTCGTTAAAATTCTGCCCGAAGATTTTATCAGGGCAAATAAAGTTATTCCGATATCTTCTGACGGGAAAACGTTGATTTTAGGTGTTATTACGCCTGTCAAACCTGATGTTTTAAAGGAAATTATTTATCTGACGGGACAAAACCCAAAACAGCTTTTGATGACTCACTTTGAGTTTATGAACTCGTTGAATACGTTTTTCAGCGAACAGCAGAAAGAAACCGAAAAAGTTATTCGTCAGATTGAGGTTGAAACCGAAGACCTTGAGATTGAAGAATCACTTGCGGATTTGGTTGATAAGCAGTTAAAAGACTCTACGGGTTCTGTTGCAAAATTCGTAAACCAGATTATTACAAACGCTATTGACCAGAAAGTTTCCGATATTCACATTGAACCGAGGCTTGAAGGTTATATTGTAAGATACAGAAAAGACGGCATGCTCCAAAAAGTTTTGGATATTCCGCCAAAGGTTGAAAGCTCTGTTATTGCGCGTTTCAAAGTTCTGTCAAGAATGAACATTGCAGAACACAGACGTCCGCAAGACGGTACGTTCTCTTTGAAATATAAGGGACAATCGTATGACTTTCGTATTAACACTTTGCCTGTATCAACTTACGAAAAAGTTGTTATTCGTATCTTAGCTCCTGCCGTCAGTTTGAATGCGGCTGACAGAGAAATAAATTTGGTCGGCGCTCAGCCTGACGATATTGAAAAAATTCGTGATATGGTTACTTGCCCGAATGGAATTATCCTGACATCAGGCCCGACAGGTTCAGGTAAAACAACCACATTGTATTCGGTGTTGAAAAGTTTGAACGAAGAATACGTTAACATTACGACAATTGAAGACCCTATCGAAATTAAACTTGAAGGGATTAACCAGTCACAGGTTAACCCGAAGGCGGGTATAACGTTTGCCTCTTGTATGCGTGCGATATTAAGGCAAGACCCTGATATTATCCTTGTCGGTGAAATTCGTGACTATGAAACGCTTGAAATCGCTATTTCGGCAGCATTGACAGGTCACCTTGTGTTAAGTACCGTTCACACAAATTCCGCTGCCGCAACGGTTACACGTTTAATTGAAATGGGTGCAAAAGATTACCTTGTATCATCAACTCTTTCAGGCGTTATTGCTCAACGTTTGGTAAGAAGACTTTGCGACGAGTGTAAAGAACAATATTTTGCAAGTTATGAAGAAGCAAGACGTATTATCGCAAAAGAAGATGATATTGAAGAATTTATCAAGAAACCTATTTACCGTGCCAAAGGCTGCAGTAAGTGTGATTTCACGGGTTACAGCGGACGATTGGGTATATATGAAATAATGAAAGTTAACAAAGAAATTAAAAAAATTATTGCCGATGGCGCGCACGATTTAGATATTGAAGAATCGGCAATAAGGCATGGTATGAAAACATTACATCAGGCATGTATTGACCATATTTTAAAAGGCAATACCACGATAAGTGAATTTATCAGGGTTCTTGGTGTGGTTAACGAGTAGGAACAGAAATGACAATATATAATTACGTTGCTTTAAAAAATAATAAAGATATTGTTAAAGGAAAGATAGAGGCGGATGATTTGCGCGGGGCGCGTGACGGTATTCGCAAACTTGGCTTTATTCCTACGAAAGTCTATGAAGAAAAGAGCAAAAATGATTTAAAAAGTGTTCTGACAGACATTCATCCGGGTAAAATAAAAAATTTAAGGCTCGGTGAGAGAATAGATTTTACATCAACATTGCAAATTCTTGCACAATCAGGTATTCCGATAATTGAATCTTTAATGTTTATCGAAAATGATGCGGCAAGACCCAGAGTAAGGATAGTGGCAAGAGAGTTACGTCGTCAGATTATGAGCGGTGCAACATTTGCCGATACTATTGCAAGGTATCCCGAGCAGTTCGGACAGATTTATATCGGTTTGGTTAAAGCAGGTGAAGATTCCGGTGAACTTGAAAAAACGCTTCAACGTTTGCTTGAACTTTTGAACAAGCAGGCTGCCGTAAGAAGTAAAGTCATCGGAACGTTGATGTATCCTTGTTTTGTCATTTTCCTTGCAATAATTATCGTATTAATCATGTTGATGTTTGTATTCCCTGTATTCAAGGAAATGTTTGATAACATGGGAAAAGATTTACCATGGATTACGGCAACTTTGATGAGTGCGGGTGTATTTTTAAAGACTTATTGGTTTATGGCACCTATAATTGTCGGTTCAATAGTCGGTACTGTCGTATTTTTGTTTCGCTGGCAGCCGAGTAAGCGCAAAATTGACGATATGGTGTTGAAAGTCCCTCTGTTGTCGGATTTAATCCAATTCGGAAACTACGCAAACTTTGTTGCGGTTTTGCAGGTTGCTTACGATGCGGGTGTTCCGATTATTGAATGCTTGTATTTGTCTAATTTAACGCTTACAAATTATACGTTAAAAACTAAGATTGAAGAAGCATCAAGGAGAGTTCAACAAGGTCAGCATCTTTCGGTTGCACTGCGTTCGACACATGTTATGCCGAAAATGATTTTGTTTATGATAGCAACTGGCGAACAGTCAGGACGTCTTGGTGATATGCTTTTGCAGGCTACTAACTTTATTGATAAAAAATTGGATAATATTATTGATACCTTAACCAAAATGATAGAACCTTTAATGCTTATCGTTATAGGTAGTATAGTTTTAACTTTAGCACTGGCTCTTTATCTGCCGTTGTTCCAATCTTACATTCAAGATTAAAAACATGTTGATTTTTAAAAAATATACATTAAATGATTGATGTACATACATGTTAAATATTCTATTGTAAGTATGGGGAATGGGAGATGACTGACGCTGTAGTAAATTCAATAGACAATAAAGAGTTATACTCGCAATATCGGTGGATTTCGGAGAGTTATCCTCCGCTTGTTCAAGAGGCTTGCGATGAATTTTTTCTGCCTGGGTTAAGTCTTATTCTTCTCGGTGTCAGCAAAAATAATAATCCGCTTATGGATAAGGATTCTTATTTTGTCACAAAAATCATGATTGACAAATATTATGATATTTTTTTCAGGAGTTCTGAAAAGACGATTTCCATGATTCTTGAAAAAGCTTTAGGCAAGCCGAATTCAAGGTTTAACCTGAACAAACTTTCGGACTTGGAAGCAAAGATTATAACAACATTTAACGATTATATGTACGGGTGTATTTCGGAATTTATTGCTCCCCCGCCTCCGACTTTAAAACGTACAAATTTTGACGTAATTAATCTGACTTTCCTTGTAACAAGTAATAAAACAGCATCAAAATTTATAATAACCATCCCTCAAGAACTCGTAAAACCCGAAGCAGTTGTTTCAACGGGTGTAAAATTTAAGCCTGAGGATTTTGAAGATTCTTGTATTGACGCTAAAGTCACGATTTGTAAGACGAAATTCAAATTAATGGATATAAAAAATATTGAATTGGACGACATTGTCGTTTTTGATAACAGTTCAATAAATTCAATGATATTACAATATAAGGATTATGAAAAAGAAATTAATCTTAATCCGAATAAAGAGTTAGTATTACCTTATGATAAAAATGAAGGAGAATTGAATATGGACAGCAGTGCAGATCTTTGGGACACTATTGAAGTGGAAATGACTGCCCAATTTGACACAGTCAAAGTTTCTCTGGGAGAATTGAAGAATATTGAAAAGGGGCTTGTTGTTGATTTAACCTCGATATACGACAACAAAGTCACTTTGAGCGTTGATGAAAAGCCTATTGCGAAAGGTGAACTGGTTATTGTCAATGACAGATACGGGGTTAAGGTTAACGAAATTCTTTCTGTTGTTTCGGGCAAGCCTGAAATGCTGCAGGAAGAAGCTCCCCAAAGCGAAACTCCCGTTGAGCAGCCTCAAGAACAGGAACAACCACAACAAGCCGCACCGGCGCAAGCTTCGGAAGAAGACGAATTTGACTACAGTGACTTTGAACTTGAAGATGAGGATATTTAATTATGGGTACTTACATATTAAATTTTACGGTTTACACAACGGCAATGATAGGGGTAATTTTCCTTGCTATCGTCGTTTACAAAAAATTCTCGTATAATTACCAATCGCAATCGAAATTTTTAAATGTCGAAGATTGTGTGAGTTTAGCACCGAGAAAGACACTCTATGTCATAAAAGCGGGAGAGGAAAGATTTCTCGTGGCATCGGATGCCGAGAGAACCTCTTTGATTTCAAAGCTCGGCAGTTCGTATAATCAAAAAACATTTGACAATAAAATTGAAGATTTGCCTGAAATAGTAGATTTTCAAAGACATATGGAAAGTAAAAAGATTTTTAAAAGCATAATGAATAATTTATAAGGAATTAATATGGATACAATTTTAAAAGATATGAACCCTGTATTGCAAATGTTGATGGTAATGACTCTTTTTTCGTTGTTACCGTTGGTTTTTTGCTGTATGACGAGTTTTTTAAGATTTGTCATTGTGTTTTCAATGTTAAAAACGGCAATGGGTACTCAACAAGTTCCGCCATCAATAGTAATCGTCGGACTTGCGATGATATTGACGTTTTACACAATGGGGTCGACTTTTCAAAAAATGTATGAATTCGGTTCCGTGCCTTATCAGCAGAATAAAAACATGATAGAGGCGATAAATGAGGGGTCAAAACCTTTGAAAGAATTTATGATGAAACAGACGAGGGAAAGTGATTTGGCATTTTTTGTTGAAATGTCCAAAGGTGAAGCACCCGCAAACCCTGATGAAATTACTATTTGGCAGGTCGCACCCGCATTTATCATAAGTGAGCTTAAAACATCTTTTGAAATCGGATTTATAATATTTGTTCCGTTTATTGTTTTAGACCTTGTTGTGGCGAATATTTTGCTTGCACTCGGTATGTTCATGTTGTCGCCGACGATTATTTCATTACCGTTTAAGCTGTTGATATTTATTGCGGTTGACGGGTGGTCGTTAATTGTTCAGGGGCTTGTTGCAAGTTATAATTGAGGAGAGAAGAATGGAAGTTTTAACCGAATATTTAGCAAGAGGTTTTTTAATAATGCTTACGATATCTATGCCCTGCGTACTTGTGGCAGCGGGTATCGGTCTTGTTGTCGGTATTTTACAGGCAGTAACGCAGGTTCAAGAGCAGACTATTGCGGCTGCACCTAAAATTCTCGGAGTATTTCTCGTAATCGTTATAGGCGGAATGGGCTTTATAAACCTTTTGCGGGGATATGTAACCGAAGGTGTTGCTCTGGCGTTTAATTACATTCCTAAAAACGATGCATTTGTTCTTCCTGCCGATTATTACAAATATACAACACCGTTTGAACAAGAAATGTCGGACAGATTTAACATGCAGCCTTCCATAAACGAAATTATGAAAAACCCCGGCAGAGTTCCGTATATTGATAAACAACAGAAAATGAAGTATTTACCGAGTCCGAGAACTCCGATGCCGAAACCTGATTTTGTTGAAACAAACACAATTCTTAATCGCTAGAAAGGACGTTAATGGAGCA
Organism: Candidatus Gastranaerophilales bacterium; assembly: GCA_947624975.1. Taxonomy (GTDB): domain Bacteria; phylum Cyanobacteriota; class Vampirovibrionia; order Gastranaerophilales; family Gastranaerophilaceae; genus Stercorousia. The sequence goes on along the minus strand of CANQMP010000003.1, from coordinate 89,349 downwards.
AATTATTCAAGAGCTTATGAAAATGTTTCCGATGGCGAACGCTTATCTTGCGGGCGGAATTTTTATATTTGCCCGAATGCTCGGCTTTTTTAGATTTGCACCGGTTTTTAACAGAAAAGAGATGCCCGGCATGGTGAAGATTTCTCTTGCATTGTTGATGACCTGTATTTTAACGTGTGTTGCAAAGCCTGATGTTACGGTAATTGAGGACTCTTTTGTTTTGTCAATTCTTTTGAACATGGTAGTCGGGGCACTTTTGGGTTATGTTGCACAATTAATTTTGCTTGCGGTTGATGCCGGAGGCGATATGATAAATATGCAGATGGGACTTTCTTCCGCAATGGTTTTAGACCCGACGACTTCGTCACAGGTGTCAATTTTGGGTAAATGTTTTTCGACACTCGGGTTGATAATTTTTATTGAATTAGGCGGGGTATATTGGCTTTTACAAGCTTTTATGCACAGCTTTGAAATATTTCCTCTCGATGCGACGATAATACCCTTAACGAAGCTTGTAAACCTCGATTATGTCGTTGATTTATCATCCAATGTTTTGTATATGGGGTTGCAGATTGCTTCACCTGTTTTGCTTGCGACTTTAGGGCAGGATATTATTTTGGGGGTAATTTCAAAAACCGCACCGCAGGTTAACGTGTTTCAGTTAAGCTTTTTGTTCAAGCCTGTTTTGGGTGCAGCCATTATGGTTTGGATTTTGCCGATGCTTGTAAACATTATCACCGACTATTTTCTTTCATTCTCAAAAATCATTTAGTCTGAAAAATTCTTATCGCTCTCGGTAAAATTCCAAGGCAGTACGAAATTGTTATTCCGTAATTTGTTATCGGAATACCTGCTTTTTCGGCTGTCAGAATACGGGATAAGACTTCTCTCCTGTTTGTCATACACGCACCGCAGTGTATAATCAGCTTGTAATCTTTTATATCGGGAAAATCATGACCTGAAAAATTTTCTATGATAAGGTTTTTACCTGTTTTCTTGCGAAGAAGGTTCGGTATTTTAACCCTTCCGATGTCATCTTCTATCGCATGATGCGTACAGCTTTCCAAAATCAAAACCTTATCGCCGTCTTTCAAGTTCTCAATACTTTCAGCCCCTTTTGCAAATGTGTTCAAATCACCTTTAAGCCTTGCAAAGAGTATTGAAAACGATGTCAGCGGGATGTCATCGGGGACAATTTCGCTAACCTGCTTAAACGCTTGAGAGTCTGTTATAACAAGTGTTGGAGGGATTTTCAGGTTTTCAACAGCCTGTTTAAGCTCGGTTTCTTTAACCGTATAAACCAAACAGTCACTATCCAGCAAATCACGCAGTGTTTGAACTTGCGGAAGTATAATTCTTCCTTTCGGAGCTTCTTTATCTATCGGAATAACAAGAATTACCGTGCTTTTTGCAGGCACTAAATCTCCTGCGATTTTGGGCGGGTTCACGAAATCTTCCGGAAGAAGTTTTACAAGTTCGTTTTTAAACCTGAAAACGAGGTTTTCATCATCTTTAACTGATGTATAAAGCACGTTTTCACGGTCTGTGAGTGCTTTTTTAGATATATCGCATTTGTTAACAACGATAAGATACGGGATTTTAAGTTCGTCGAATTTTTCGGCAAGTTCTTTTTCGCAGTCAGTGAAACCGTTTTCGTCCGTAACGATTATTCCTATGTCAATACGGTTAAGTGTTTTGAAAGTTTTTTCAAGCCGTTTTTGAGCCAGTTCTGTTTTATCGTCAAGTCCTGCGGTGTCAAGAAACGTAACAGGGCCTACGGGAAGAAGTTCCATGGATTTTTCAACAACATCCGTTGTCGTTCCTGCGATATCGGATACGATGGATATTTCCTGATTTGTAATTCTGTTTACAAGCGAGGATTTTCCGACATTTGTTCTGCCGAAAACTCCGATTTGTAATCTCATTGATTTTAATGTTTTCATAACTTAAATATAGTTTATAAAAATTTCAGGTCAATATAGTTAAAGAAATTTAAAAATAAAAAAACCGACCTTGCGGTCGGCTTTTTGTTAACCTCTGATTTTGAGTTTTTTAACCAAATCTCTGTATTCTTCGAGATTTTGGGACTTCAAATAAGAAAGTAATCTTTTTCTTTTACCAACCATCATCAAAAGACCTCTTTTTGTAGCGTAGTCTTTCTGGTTAGTTTTAAGATGTTCGGTAAGTTCGCTGATTTTTTTGCTCATCATAGCGACTTGAACGGCTGTTGAACCGGTGTCTTTTTCGTTCTTACCGTACTTTTTTACGATTTCTTTTTTGTTTTTGAGATTCATTTTAATTTCCTTTATATGTTGAGTGTTTTTTGGCGTAAGCACTCTACAAGGAAAATCATAATATATCAAGAAAAAATTGCAAGCATGAAATCTCAAATATGTTACGGATTTTAAACTATCCTGTGGGTTTGATAGTTAGCTGTCTGCAAAGCTGAAATGAAATTTGAATAAGCTTCTGATACGGAATTTGCTGTTTTATTATAAAGACCTTTATCAACCTTTGAATTTTTTTCTTTCATGGAGTCTAGTAAATCAGTTTTATTAGAAACGTGATATTTTGACATTAAACTTTTATTAATTGCGTTTTGCTGTTCTAACAATGCTTCATACTGCGCTTCCAGTTGTTTATAATTTGCTATCAAAGCGTCTGACTCTGCAAGGTGTTTATCATAAGCTTCCATACGCATATTAAAAAAAGTATCTGAAGAACTATTCACATTAATAGGATTAGCTTGTGCAAAAGTATGAATTGATTGCAGCTTTAATTGTGCAAGCTGAAATTTTTCATAAGAGCCGTATTGTGCTTTTAATTCTTTATTTTGTTCAAATTGCTCTTTAGTAATATAGCTAATCTTATCAACCATAGTAATCCTCTCGTGTATATATATAAAGTATTTTTCACTAAAAAAATTGCCTTTTTTGTAAAGTTTTGTAAATTTTTAGCGGTTACGGAATTTATGTTTAAAAAAAAGCATAAAAAAAACGAGCCGCAGCTCGTTTTTTTATGTATGTTTATTTCTAATTAGCATAAACGCTGACTTGTTTTCTGTCGCGTCTGTGCGGTTCAAATTTCACCTGACCGTCAATTAAAGCGTACAATGTGTCATCAGAGCCGATTCCGACATTGTTTCCCGGATGAACTTTTGTTCCTCTTTGACGTACAAGAATATTTCCGGCTTTAACTGTTTCTCCGCCGAATTTTTTTACGCCTAAACGCTTCGCTTCCGAGTCGCGTCCGTTACGGGTTGAACCCATACCTTTCTTATGTGCCATTGTTTTATTCTCCTGTTAGTTTATACTTCTTCGGTTTTTTCAGCAGACTTTTGAGCTGATGTTCTGATTTTTGAAATCATGACTCTTGTAAAGCCTTGTCTGTGTCCTTGTTTTCTTCTGTAACCCTTTTTGGGTCTTTGTTTGTAAACGATAATTTTCTTTCCTTTATCGTGTTTAACGATTGTTCCTTCAGCAGATGCACCTGCAACGTAAGGTTGACCTACTTTGGATTTTTTACCGTTTACTATCATTACGACTTTATCAAAAATTACTTTTGAATCTTTTTCGCCGTCTAATAATTCAACATCCAGGTATCTTCCTTCTTCTACCTGATACTGTTTTCCGCCTGTTTCTACTATTGCGAACATATTTTTACCCTTTCTCGGTTTCGTAATCTTTTAAGGCTAGTGTAAAAGATTTTATATAACGATTGACCGCATTCTAATACAAGAACTATTATTACTGCCTCAAGAGTTAATGTCAAGCAGTATTAAAAATTATTAACTTTAAGTTTTTGAAATTTTTTTGGAGTAAAATGTAATTATATGAAATTCACGGCAGGAGATATTGAAAAAGCAATAGGCGTAAAAGTCGATATAGAGGGAAGTTTCGAGATTTCAACGGACACAAGAACGATAAAAAAAGGCGATTTGTATCTGCCGTTAAGCGGTGCGAATTTTAACGGAGAAGATTTTTGCGATAAAGCTCTTGAAAACGGTGCATCCGCTTGTTTTTATTCAAAAAAAGAGTGCCGAAACGGTATCAAAGTCAACGATACGCTTGAAACTTACCTGAAAATCGCAAATTACGCAAGGAAAAAATATAATCCGAAAGTCGTCGGTGTTACGGGAAGTTCGGGCAAAACGACCACGAAAGAAATGATTTATTCCGTTGTTTCGCAAAAATTTAAAACGCATAAAACGTTTTCAAATCACAACAACGAAATCGGATTTTGTCAGACAGTGCTTTCAATGCCTGAAGATACGGAAGTTTTGATAATCGAAATGGGCATGCGCGGTGCAGGTGAAATTGAACTTATCACAAAATATGCTCAGCCTGATTTTGCGGTAATTACAAATGCAGGTTCGGCTCACATCGGACGTTTGGGAAGTCTTGACAATATTGCAAAAGCTAAATGCGAAATTACTAAATATCTAAAAGATACTCTTATTGCAAATAACAGCGAAAGGATTAAAAAATTCGCTCAATTCAACGGAAATAAGGTGTTTTACTCCGTTAATGATACTGAAATACTTGAAAAAAAGAGCGGTTATTCAAAATTTTCTTACAAAGATAAAGTATATGAGCTTAATGTTGAGGGTGATTACAATATTGAAAACTCACTTTCGGCAATAGAGCTTGGATATAGACTCGGAATGTTTTATGATGAGATTAAATGTGGGCTTTTAAGCTACAGACCCATAGAAAAACGCTGGGAGGCACAGAATGTCAGAGGATTTAACATTATAAACGACAGTTATAACGCTAATCCTGAATCCATGAAGGCTTCCGTTTCAACATTTTTGGAATTGTATCCGAATCCCGTTGCGGTTTTGGGAAATATGGGCGAGCTTGGAGCTGATGAGGTTGAGTTTCACAGAGAAGTCGGCAGATTTATTGCGGAAAAATTTAAAAATACAAAAGCTTTGTTCCTGACTGTAGGCAATTTAGCCTCATATATCGGCAGTGAACTCGCAAAACAGAATATTAAAACAGTGCATTTTGATGACAATATTGCAACATCTCGTTACATTCTTGATAATCTTTTTGACGGTAGTACAATATTTTTGAAAGCCTCAAGGTCAATGAAGTTTGAGGAAATTATCGAATTTTTGAAAACAGGAGATTAAAACTTATGATAATGCTAGCAGCGGCATTTTTAATCGGAATGATTCTATGTTTGTTATTCGGCGTGCCGTATATAGATTTTTTAAGAAAAAAAATGATAGGTCAATATGTTAAAGACTGTGCCCCCGAAACTCACGCCAAAAAGCAGGGAACACCAACAACGGGCGGTGTGTTTATTATAACGGCAATTATGCTTGGTTCTGTTGTTACGCTTGCAATGGCTCAAAGACTCACAACAGAAGCCTTTATCATACTTTTAACACTGCTTTTCTATACTTTCGCAGGGTTTCAGGATGATTTTATAAAAATAAAAGGCAAAGGAAATGACGGTTTAACGGCTCGCGGAAAACTTTTAAGGCAGATAGCAATTTCCATGCTGCCGATTTTGTTTATGATGATGACAAAACCTGATGCTGGGGATGTTTTGATAGGAAATTACGTTTTGCATTTGGGTTGGTTTTACCCTGTGTTTGCGGTGTTTGTCATAACGGGTGCATCTAATGCTTATAATCTCACTGACGGCTTGGACGGGCTTGCGGCATCAACGGGAATTTTCTCATTTATTGCCTGTGCATTGATTTCACTTTTTTCGGGACATCCCGAAGTTTCAATAATTTCAGCGGCAACTGCGGGTTCGCTTGCGGGATTTTTAAGATATAATAAGCCTAAAGCTCAGGTATTTATGGGTGATACGGGTTCTCTTGCTATTGGCGGGCTGCTCGGAACGGTTGCGGTTCTTGGTAAATTCGAGATTTTACTTGTTTTAATTGCAGGAGTGTTTGTTATGGAAACACTTTCGGTTATAATTCAGGTTATAAGCTTTAAAACTACGGGAAAAAGAGTCTTTAAGATGTCGCCGATTCATCACCATTTTGAACTTTGTGACTGGAGTGAAAAAAAGATTGTGACCGTGTTTGCGGTTGTTTCGGCTCTCTTGTCGGGACTTGCGGTATTTTTATATTTTAGAGGAATTGTTTAATGAAGTGGTTTGACAGAAAAGTTTTAATATTGGGATTTTCAAAGAGCGGGATTTCGGCGGCAAAATATTTAAACAAAGCCGGTGCAGATGTTTATATTACGGAATTCAGGGAGCAAAAACCCGAAGATGAAAAGATTTTGGAAGAAGTCAAAGCACTCGGGATTAATGTTGAATTCGGCGGACACTCCGATGAATTCATAAAAGACTCGTATATTGCCGTTACAAGCCCCGGAATACCTCCACACAGTGAAATTATGGAAAGGTTGAAAGCTCAAAAAATCAAGGTTATTTCAGAAATTGAGCTTGCGTTTTCTCAAACCTCCAAACCGTTTATTGCAATTACGGGAACTAACGGAAAGACAACGACAACGGCTTTAACGGCTCATATTTTGTCAAGCGGATACAAGGCGGTACCTTGCGGAAATTACGGGAAACCCCCGTGTGATTTGCTCGATGAAGATATAGATTATTTTGTTTGCGAATGCAGTTCTTTTCAGTTGGAATACAGTCCTTCTTTTCAACCGCAAATTGCCGTGTTTACAAACCTTACGCCCGACCATACGGACTGGCACAAAGGTCTTGAAAACTACTTTAATGCAAAGGCAAGAATTTTCAAAAGACCTCAGGGGGCGGCTTTTTGCGTGCTTAATGCAAAAGACGAAAAACTTGTCAAACTCGCTGACGAATGCAGTGGAACGGTGTTTATGTTTGACGGAGAAATCGGCGAAAATTGCTCGTTTATAAAAAATGATGCGATTTATTTTAAACGTGACGGCAAAGAGGAAAAGATTATTGAGCTTAAAGACTGCCCCATGATTGGAAATCACAATTATCAAAACATAATGTGTGCGGTAATAGTGTCAAGGCTTGAAGGAATTTCTCCAGAAAAAGTCAGAGATGCCGTTATGTCGTTTAAAGTTCCCGAACACAGAATGGAAAAGTTTGCACAGAGCGGTAAAACGGTATTTTATAACGACTCAAAAGCTACAAATCCAGAAGCAAGTATGGTTGCAATAAATTCTTTTAACGGTTGTGATGTGGCTTTAATCGCAGGCGGACGGGATAAAAACACCGATTTGTTTGAATTTTGCGATGCTGTAAAAAAACATATTAATACCGTAATTTTGATTGGTGAGGCGGCGGAAAGATTTGATGAAAATTTGAAAAAAAACGGTTTTGATAATATTATAAGAGAAAAGTCGATGCAGTCAGCGATAGATAGGTCGATAGAGTTAAATCCCGATGTGGTTTTGCTGTCACCTGCGTGTGCAAGTTTCGATATGTTCAGCGGTTATGAAGAAAGGGGAAGGGTTTTCAAGGAATATGTCCTATCAAAGATCGGTTAGAAGAAATCCAAATCAGGCAATTCAAAGTGTTATCATATCTTCACCCGATAAGACACTTTTAATTGTTGTTGCGTTTCTTGTGATACTCGGTTTTCTTGCGATATTTTCCGCTACTGCCCCAAAATGTCTGGATGAAGGCGGTAATCCCGCTCAATTCTTGATTAAACAGCTTATATGCTTTGTTATCGGATTTTTTGCCATGAAGTTTTTTATGAATTACGATTACAAAAAGCTTTCGGGGTGGAATGTAATTGTAATGGCATCAATAATATTGGCACTTGTTCTGGTTGATTTTACGCCATTAGGGGTAACGGTTAACGGTGCGAAAAGGTGGATAAATATTGCGGGATTTCAATTACAGCCGTCTGAATTTGCAAAACCCGCCGTTGTATTGCTTTTGGCAAATGCTTTTAAAAATGATGCGAATTTGTTTGACAGTGAAAAATGGGTTTGGGCATTTTTCCCGATAATTATTATGGCGGGGCTTATATTTATTCAGCCAAACCTTTCAATGGTAATACTTTTGGGCATGACGACCGTTGTAATGTACATGGCGGGAGGCGGTTCTCTCAAACTGTTTTTAAGTTGTGCGGGTGCTATGGTTGCTACGGCGGTAATCGGTTTAACGACGATAATTAAACCCTATCAGCTCCAGCGTTTAAAAACATGGCGTCATCCCGAACTTGACCCGTTAGGTTCGGGGTACAACATTATTCAGTCTTTGATAGCGTTTGCATCGGGAGGTTTGAGCGGTGTGGGTTACGGCGGCTCTATTCAGAAACTTTCTTATCTGCCCGAATGTCATACGGACTTTATTTTCGCAATTATCGCCGAAGAACTGGGATTTGTCGGCTGCGTTCTTGTAATCGGACTGTTTTTCACGTTTATTCAACGCGGATTTGTAATTGCCGCAAGATGTCCCGATATGTATGGAAAACTTTTGGCTGTCGGATTAACCTTCTCGATAGGATTTCAGGCATTTATGAATATGAGTGTTGCAAGCTCATTCCTGCCGACAACGGGTGTTCCGCTTCCTTTTATCAGTTACGGCGGTTCGTCTTTGATAGTATCTTTAATTATGGTGGGAATACTGCTAAATATTTCTAAAAAGCGTATTAAAAAGATAAGGAACAGGTATTGATGGCAAGATTTTTCATAACAGGCGGAGGTACGGGAGGTCATATATACCCTGCAATAGCGGTAGCAGACGAACTTCAGGGGGATGAGATTTTTTATGTCGGAAATCCTCAAAATCTTGAATATCAAATCGTTTCTCAAAAAGGCTATAAATTTTTAGGGGTTAAAATCCACGGTATGCCGAGAAAAATTTGTTTGGCGTTGTTCAAATGGGTTTTTGAGCTTTTATTTGCGACCGTAAAATGTTGTTACTATATCTTGAAATATAAACCTCAAGCTGTTTTTGGCACGGGCGGATACGTTTCCGCACCGACTCTGCTTGCTTGTAACATTTTGAAAGTCCCATATATGCTTCACGACTGTGACGCTCAACCGGGGCTTGTAACAAGAAAGTTCGCACCTTACGCAAAATGTGTTTCAACCGCTTTTGAAAGTGCATGCGATGTTTTGAAAAATAAAAATTGCCATGTGAACGGAAATCCTATCAGGTCGGATTTTGAAACCCTTTCAAAAGAAACAGCAAGAGAAAAACTCGGACTGCAAAACAAGCTTACATTATGTATTACGGGCGGTTCGCAGGGAGCTCGTTCAATTAACGATGCCGTTGTCGAAGTTTTAAAAGACCTTTCAAAAGATTTTGATTTGCAGATAATTTTTCAGACAGGAAAGAAAAATTTTGAGCGTGTAATTGAACAGCTTATAAAAATTTACCCCGAGTATGAGGCGGATAAAAATTTGCTTATCAAACCTTATTTTGACAATATGGTAACGGTTTTGAAAGCATCGGATATAGCAATTTCCCGTTCGGGTTCATTGAGTATTTCGGAAATTTGTGCATCGGGTATTGCACCTGTTTTTGTTCCGTATCCTCACGCTGCCGCAAATCATCAAAGGAAAAACGCAGAGTTTGTCGCAGGAAAAAACGCGGGACTTTATATTGAAGATTCTGAAATCAGCCCGAAAGCCATTTATGAAATAATATCTTCTTTACTGGCAAATAAAGAAAGACTTGAAGAACTTCAAAAAAATTCTCTATCGCTTGCGAAATTCGACGGTGCGAAAAAAATCGTATCACAACTAAGGGGAATTATTTAACCCATTCAAAGCTTCTGACGTAGTTATCGCCATTGATATCACCGTTAATGTCTACCGCAAATATTCTGTAAATGTCGGTTGCATCTTTCAAATTCGGGATTTTTGAAATACCTTCCTGCATTAAAAGTTTTTCTGTGTTGTTGCTTACCCCCGGAATTGTGTTAAACAGAGTGTTCAGGGACGCATTTTTTATTTTGCCGAAAACGGTCGTTATGTTTTTTGAAAGACTTCCGTAAATTTTCATATCGGCAACCGATGTTGTGATGTTGTATGAACCTGACATGTACATATTTAAGTCGTTTCCGCTTGAATAGATATTGATTTTGTCGGCAATACCTTCTGACAAGCTCATATCGCCCGAAATTTTCTCGAAATTCCCTGTTTTTAGCGGGGTAATCAAGTCAATTATGCTGTTTATTGATAACCCTGTTAAACCGCCTTTAAACAAGTTTCCCGCCTTTAAAAGATACTCAAGAGAGCCGAGTTTCGGAATTCTTCCGTCTGCTATTTTGAAAGTTCCGCTTCCCGATAGTGTCTTGAAACAATCGTCATTGGAATTTCCCGTACAAGCAAGGTTAAAATCACCGTTAACAGAGCCGTAAACCTGTCCTTTTAAGTCAAATAAGGCTTCAGACATTATTAATGCGTTTGCGTTGTTTAAATGTATGTCTAAATCCGCTCTTTTGTTTGCCAAATTATATTTTAAACTGCCCAGAACAGAGCCTTCGGCTATATCAAATTTGAATTTGTCAATATTAAGCTGTTTTTTGTCATTAAGGCTTAATGTCGATTTAAAGTTGTTTGCATTAATATTTCTGACTTTTATTTTATCAGCCTCGATTTCGGCTTTTTGTATTACAAATTGGGTTATGTCAAACTGTTCCGAGTTGTTTGTATGCGTGTATGTGGGATTTTGCACCGACTCTGCTTCGATATCTCTTATTGTGTCGGCGATTTTATTAATATCAAGGTCAACAAGCTTTAATTTGACGTTTTCGGCGATATAAGGCGGTGTTAATTTATTTTTCAAAACGGCATTAAGGTAAATATCGTTTGTCAAAACGGTTCCTTTGGTGTTAATTATTATTTTTCCGTTTTTGAATGCCAGATTTACATCATTTACGGTGGAATCAAAGAACGGAATGTCAATGCTTGTAATATTCAGTATTCCGTTGATTATCGGGTTTGCACAAGAGCCGTTAAGCGTAAGGTCAGATGTAAAAACTCCCTGTTTCATAAACGGTTTTCTAAATATTATGTTGAATATTTTCGCATCCGTCGGGGCTTTCGTTTTGATTTTAAAGTTATTAAAGCCTGATATGCCGTTTTTATTAAGATTAAGCGTTCCCGAGGCGTTAAGCTGTGTATTTACAATAGGTTTGTTGTTCTGCGACTTGATAATTTTGTCGTACTGAAAATTGTTAACCTTAATTTTATTTGGCATAAATACGTTATTAATCGTTATTTTAACGGGATTTTCCGTTTCTCCGACTGAAGCTCCCATGTAATAAATACTCGAATCTTCATTTATGTTTAAGGTCGAAAATGAATTCAAATTGTCCAAACTGCCTTTCAATTTTGAGGTTAAAAATGCGTCGCCTTTGAGTTTTATCGGATAGACGGAATCTTGATTAAAAAATTGGTCAAAGAATTCCTGCGAAAGCCTCGAATTCAGATATATATTCAAATTCGGGTCTGTTTGAACATTTGAGATTTTACCGTCAATAAATATCGGAGTATTGCCGATTTTTGCGTTTATTTTGCCGATGTTAAGCGTGTTATTCTTGACGGATAAATTTCCGTTATTAATCGTGATTTTCAAATTCTCGGGTTTGTATACGAAAGAGATGTTTTCAAGGTTTGAATAGCCGTTGAGCCTGTTATTTATTACGTATGCGTTAAGATTTACTTTGCTGTTAAGAAATTCAGTGTTTCTTAATATTTTTGCCGTATCCGCAGGCAAAAGACCCGCAAGGGTTTTAAGGGTGTTCAGGTCAAATGAAGAAATTTTAAAACTGCCGTTTACCACCCGTTTGTCGGAAAACATATTTGAAACATTTAATGATATGTTGTACGGACTTCCCTTATACAGTCCGCTAATCGGTGAAAGTTTGAAGTTTGAATTTGCAAGTTCAAATGTGCCGTTGTTTATGACGATAGAATTTCTCATGTTTTGGTTTGAGTGTATTTTGCCTCTTAAAACAATTTTGTTATAATTAATTTCGTCAACTTTGCCCGAATATGAGGCGTTAAAGCTTGTGTTAATTGCAGAAAACTCTTTTGCGTATGGATTTTTCGGCATTAGGGTTTTAAGTGCATCACCCAGATTTAATCTTTCCGATACTAATTTTAAATTGCAAATGTCATCCTTGATTTTGCCTGTAATGTTGATGTTTGAAGAATTAAGCCGTGATATGAGATTAAAATTTGTGTCAAGGTTTTCAAAATTTATTGTACCCGAAGTGTTGACAGCGGGCAGGTCTTTGATTTTAATCATATCCGAAATCAGCTTGATAGAACCTTTTGCAAAAATATTTTTGTTAAAAACAAGATTATTGATATCTTTTATCTGCCCTGTCAGTTTAAGTTCCAAATCGGAAATCCCTGTGGCGGTTTCAACGGGTGTGAGCAGTTTTTGGATATCTTCAAGCATCGGAGAAGTTTTTATTATCCTGATAAGTTTCGATAAATCCTGCCCTTTTGCCGTAACATCAAAGTCCATGTCCCCCAAAAGCGTGCAAGTGCCTTTTATGGAAACGGGTTTGCCGTTAAGATTTGCCGTCTTAGTTTGAAAAAGCGAGTCCTGATCCTTGAAATCCAAAGTACCCGAACCGTTTGTCATTATCATATTGTGAATATCATTGAATGACGCAGTTACGTTCTTAAATCTGAACTGTCCCCAGCCGAACGGATTTTTCTTTGTTCCGATTATGTGGAGGTTAATTCCGCCTTTCCCTTTGATATCCATTATCGGTACAGGCCCTAAATCAAAACGTAAAGCCTCATGCAGCGGATTCAAAACAATTTGAGCGGTTTTTAAATCATTATTTTCGGTGCTTTTAATGTCTAAATCCGCACTTCTTTCTTTATCAAGGTTGATAAAACCTTTCACCCAGACGGTTTCGGTCGGACTTGTCGGAACAACCGTGTCAATATTGAACTTTTCTCCGACAAAGTCCAATTTAATATCCGCCTTTTTGGCGTTTGCAATAGGCTTAACCATATAAGCATTTGTAATATCGACATTTCCGTACACATTCGGATAATCTGCTTTACCTTTTATAAGAAGTTCGGAGTTAACATCTCCCCAAAAACCCGCTTTTTTAAGCACTTCAAAGTCTATATCGGGGCTTAAATCCTTTGACGGCGGAAGAAGTGATACAATATTTTCCGCTTTTGAGTTTTTAATCACGGTTTTCAAATCAATGGTCGGAATTTTTGCGTCAATATCGGTTACTTCACCGCTTATTAAAGCATCAATTCCTTTGCCCTTAACTTTCAAATCGTTTATATTAATTCCGTTTTCAATTATTTGAATATCCGATGTAATATTCAGTTTTCCGTCGGATTTTATTGACAATTTGTCGTTCTTGTCGGCGATATTCAGGTTATCGATTTCTAAAATCCCCGTAATTTTTTCATCATCAGAGGTCATAACCTGTGCATTAACCGTTCCTGACAGATTTGTAATGCGGTTGTCGCTAAACGAGTTTGCGTAAGCCGAAAAGTCAGACAAATTAAGATTTTTAAAATACCCGTTTATTTTGAGTTTTCCGCCTGAAATCTTTTTCAAGGGCAATTTTATATCCATGTCGGCTTTTATTGCGGAATTTCCGCTTTCTGCCTCGGTGGAAAACAATATTCGCTTGTTAACGTTAAAATCCTGAACTTTGAAATACTTTCCTTTAACGTTGATTTTTTCCTTCCTGATTTTGTCATCGAGGTTGATGTTATAGGCTGAAATATTTCCTTTGGCACGGTTTACGGAATTTTCTGACTTTAAAATCGGATACTGTCCGAGTTTAAGTTTGCCGTCCCTGTCATAAACAAGATTTACCGTCAAATTTTCGGCATAAAAACCTTTGATATCGACTTTTTTGAGCAAAAGCGGAAAAAGATTTATGTTTATGTAAGGTTTTGTAACCTCAAGAGCCTTTGTGCCGTCATCGTTTAACACCGCTGCATAATCACAGAAGATTTTCACGGACGGCATTTTCCCCGTTTTCAAAAGCGGATTTATGATGGAAACTCTATACCCCGTTTTTTCAAAAATCTTTTCTTCAAGCAAATTTTTTTGTGAGTTGACAACTGCCGGCACTCCCCAATAATAAAGCCCGTAAACGAATATTAATGATAAAACTATTAATATTTTCTTGCCCACACATTAATTATATCACGAGAAAAAAAGTACATAAAAAAAACCGCTTTATGCGGTTTTCTTTACTCAAGTAAACTTTCTAAAATTTCAGCATTTTTAGCTGATGATGCCGATTCACGAATTTTTTGCTTGTAAATGTAACTTCTCAAAGCTTCACGTATAAGCTCACTGCGAGAACGATTTTCTCCGTCTGCGACCTGATCGATTCTGTTTAAAAATTCCTCGGGCATAGAAATTAAAACTCGTGCCATATATTCTCCTTTTTCTTATAATTGATTTTCTCTATACTTTAATAAAAACAATTTACGGAAAAAAAGTGCTAAAATTTATCTAACAAATATATAAAGTTTTTTAAATTTCTTGATATAATTGAGCTTCAGGGTATAAATTCATATTTACAAAACTTAACATTGCGGCATTATAAAGGTCTGTTACTTTACAACAATGATGTTTTGCGTTAGTATTAACTAAAGAGGTATCCTAAATGAAATACAAGAGAATTCTATTAAAGATAAGCGGAGAGGCTCTTTTGGGAGAACAGCAATTCGGGATAGACCAAAACCCCGTAAAAAATATTGCATGTGAAATTCAAAAAGCCAGAAATTTGGGTGCTCAGGTTGCTGTAGTAGTGGGCGGAGGCAATATTTTCAGAGGCATGAAAAACAGTGCTAAGCTCGGTATGGATCAGGCATCGGGCGATTATGTCGGAATGCTCGCAACCGTCATGAATGCTATTGCTTTGCAAAGTGCTTTAAATCAAATGGAAATTCCATGCCGTGTTCAAAGTGCCATTACGATGAATCAGATAGCCGAGCCTTATATAAGACATCGTGCGATTAGACACCTTGAAAAAGGCAGAGTGGTTATTTTTGCGGCAGGTACGGGAAACCCGTTTTTCACAACGGATACGGCAGCGGCTTTGAGAGCATCTGAGATAAATGCAGAAGCCATGCTTATGGCAAAAAACGGTGTCGACGGGGTTTACACGGATGACCCGAAAACAAATCCGAATGCAAAAAAACTTGACAAAATCACTTATGACGACATTATTGTTAACGGACTGAAAGTTATGGACACATCTGCTTGTGCTTTATGTAAGCAGAATAATATTCCTATTGTCGTATTTGATTTTGATTTGAAGGATGGTATAACTAATATATTACAGGGTAAAGAAACAGGAACATTTATAAATTAAGAAAGAGGTAAAAATGTCTGAGGCATTAGAAGAATTATTTTTATTCGGCGAAGAAAAAATGGAAAAAGCTGTGACACAGCTTCACAGGGAATTTGGTTCTATCCGTTCGGGCAGAGCTAATCCGATGATTTTGGATAAGGTTCTGGTGGATTATTACGGAGCTCCGACACCTTTAAGACAAATGTCGCAGGTGACTGTTCAGGAGGGTACAACACTTGTTATAACCCCTTATGACAAAACCATTTTGAAAGAAATAGAAAAAGCGATTATTAAAGCAGAAATCGGCATAACTCCGAACAGTGACGGTATTTGCATAAGGCTTGCATTCCCGCCTTTGACGGAAGAAAGACGCCGTGAAACCGCTAAGGAAGTTAAAAAACTCGGCGAAGAATCAAAAGTTGCGATAAGAAATGCACGCCGTGACATGACGGATGACCTGAAAAAACTCGAAAAGAGCGAAAATCTTCCCGAAGATACGGTTAAAGATAATCAGGATAAAATTCAAAAATTAACCGACAAGTATACGGGTATTATAGATAAAGCCGTTGCGGATAAAGAAAAAGAGGTTATGACCGTATAATGAACAAAAATGCGACAAGGATGTTAACGGGGCTTATAATGGGTACTATCGCAATGGGCTGTATTATGCTCGGCGGAATTGCTCTTTTGCTGCTGCTTGCCGTTATAATCTTTTTCGCATCAAAAGAATACGTTAAAATCCTTGAACACAAAGGTTTTTATCCGTCGTTGAAAATAATTCTGTCGGCGGAAGCTCTGCTCGCGTTGATTACATATTTTGACAGGAACGAATATATCGCTATAGCTGTGACTTTATGCACTTTCGCTTCGTTTATGTGGGTTTTGTTCAGGGGCAGACAGCCGTATATTGCAAATGTGGCTACAACAATTCTCGGATTTTTGTATTGCGGTTACTTCCCTTTGCATTTACAGCTTTTGAGAGATATTTCATGCCCGCAGTTTAATGACGGTTTGGGTTTTGTCGTAATGATGTTTACGGCGATTTTGGCAACCGATGTCGGATGCTATTATGCTGGAACTAAATTCGGTAAACACAAGCTTGCGCCTGTCGTAAGCCCTAATAAAACCATAGAAGGTTCAATAGGCGGTGTTATCAGTGCTGTTATCGGTGCTATGATTATCGGATACTTTATTGAAGGTGTTCAGTGGTATACATCGTTTTTTGCGGGGCTGATTTGTACGATATTTGCTCAAATCGGCGATTTGTGCGAATCTTTGATTAAGCGTGACGCGGGTGTGAAAGATTCCGGTGATTCTCTGCCGGGGCATGGCGGATTTTTGGACAGAACGGACAGCTTTATATTCACTATTCCCGTTATGTTCTACTTCTGTAAATACTTTGTCTTTTCAAACGATATCGTGAATTATTTTAAGGGACTGTTTTAGATGGAAAGACTTGAAGAAATTTACGGGATAAAAATTGACAAACGTGATTTGTACAAATATGCACTTACGCATCCTTCTTACACGCAGGAAAACAACCTTGAATACTCAAAAAATTATGAGAGATTTGAATTTTTGGGTGATGCTGTGTTAAAGCTTGTTACATCGGAAATTTTGTTATCAAAATATCCGAATTATGCGGAGGGTGATTTATCAAAAATTCGTTCCGTTGTCGTTTCGGATGTGACTTTGTCTGAAATTGCGCATAATATAGGGCTTTGCGACTTGATTATTCTCGCAAAACATGAATCACAAGCGGGACTGTCGTTGTTGGAATCGGTTTGTGCCTGTGCGTTTGAAGCTGTTTTGGGTGCTTTTTATTTGGACGGAAAACTCAATGAGTTAAAAGGCTTTTTGAAAAAAGTTTTAACACCGTATATTGAAGATGTTGACAGAAACTTTGAAAAGTACAACGCTAAGGCTCTGCTTCAGGAATACACGCAGTCTGTGGACAAAAAAACTCCCGAATACAAAATTACAAATGAGTCCGGTCCTGCTCATAAAAAAACTTTTACGGTAGAAGTTTTTTATCAGGGTAAATCCGTTGCATCAGGTTCGGGCAAATCTAAAAAAGAAGCCGAACAGCAAGCGGCTTACGAGGCATGTAAAAAATTGGGAGTAGTTTAATGGTAATAATTTCTCCGTCAATACTTTCGGCTGATTTTGCAAACCTTGAACGTGATATAAAACTTGTTGAAAAAGCGGGTGCAAATTGGCTTCATATTGATGTAATGGATGGTCATTTCGTGCCGAATATTACTATCGGTGTTCCTGTTACATCGTCAATAAAAAAAATCGCTTCAATTCCTTTGGATGTTCATCTTATGATAGAAAATCCCGAAAAATACGTCGAACCGTTTGCAAAAGCGGGGGCGGATATTTTAACATTCCACTATGAGGCAGCCAAAGATGTTACGGAAATAATTAAATTGATAAAATCATTCAACATAAAGGCAGGCATGTCAATAAAGCCCAAAACGCCCGTTGATGTTGTGTTCCCGTATTTAAATGATTTGGATTTGGTGTTGGTAATGACTGTTGAGCCGGGATTTGGCGGACAAAAGTTTATGGCTGACTGTGCGGAAAAAATTCCGTTTATAAAGAAAAATGCACCCGAAAGTTTAATAATTCAGGTTGACGGAGGAATTAATGCCGAAACAGCGAGAATTTGCACGTCTTACGGTGCAAATTCTCTCGTAGCGGGTAATTATATTTATAAGTCAAACGATATAAGTTTGGCAATAAAGTCTTTACGCTAAACCTTTACGCTCTTTGCGTTTCCTGATTTCTTCGGGGTCGGTTGTAAGTGCCGTATCCGCAAGTGACAGTTCATCTTCCGGCTGTTCTCCCTCGATATCGGGATTTTCCGCACTGATAGGAGTTTCTTCCTCAGGTACGGTAAATTGTGCATCTTCCTCCTCGATTTCGCCCGTTGCTGCGGTATCTTTGATGGCATCGGGTTCTTCCGTTTCGGTCGGTTTTTGTGCATTATTTGCTTCGGGATTTAATCTCGTTTCGTCTTCAATACCCAATTTTTCCAGAGCTTCCAAGCCTATGTCGCCGTCTACTTGTTCATAAGTGACGTTATCGGGAATTTTTGAAAATGCCGCCATCTGCTGAGCCCATGTTAATATTTCGGCAGGAATTTCTTCGCCCTTGCCTTCTTCTTTAATGATTTCCTGCGGTGTCAGTTTCTTCCATTTTGCATAATCTACACCTGTTGCACCAATTCTCAGTTCATCTGCCATGTTAAAATCTCCTTTCTTTATATATTTCTATATCGGCTAAACTTCTTAAAATCTTTAGCATTTGTAAATTTTTGTAACAATTTTTATATAAATTGAATATAAAAAGTCAATATTTTTTTGCAAAAAGTTTTTATATAAATGTAAGAGAAAAGAGAGAGAAAAAAAAATGGCAAACACACTTTTATTTACAACATCGGTTACGGACACATACAAAAACACATCAGATGCATTGAGTATGGTAGATTTGAAAAACAAACATGTAATCAAAAAAACGCTTATAGAAATTATGCAGCAGTCGTTCTTCCACGGTGCGAGCAGATTTGGGACAAACTTTATCGCGTAGGAAAATCAATAATAGGAAATAGGAATTAAAAAAGACCGATAAATCGGTCTTTTTTTTAGAATTCTTCCAAAACTTTTTGTGTTTCTTCTTTGTTCATTCTGTCTGCATCAAAGAATTTTTTAATAGTTTTTTCGTTTCTTATCGTATTTTCGGTGTTTGAGCCGAGGTTTGCGAAATCAACATTGTTGTAAGCCCACCAGCCTGCTGCAACTAAAAGTAAAAGAATAATCCATTTCATAATTTTAATTCCTCATATTTTTAACACAGTTTTAATATACAACATTTTATTTTATAAAAAAATCAAATTTTTAGTTGATTTTATCTTATAAAGTTCGTAAATTCAATATCCTTAACCTGTTCGGGCGGATTTATTCCTGCGTTTTCAGCGGCTTGTTTGCATTTTAAAAAGTAAGCCATATTTCTTGCAAGGATTTGAACATTTTGAATTCCTTCTTTATCTTCAAGCACTTGATTAGGAACATGTCCGAACACGTTATTCCAGTATCTTCCCGAGATAACCGGCATTTCCGAAATTGTAAAGAATTTGTTTATCTGCTCAAGAGTAGAGTCTGCTCCCGCCCTTCTTGCAACGGCTATGGCGGCAGCGGGTTTAAGTCTGTAAGTATCACAGCCTGCTCTGAAACCGGAATAGAAAGCTCTGCTTAAAAAACTCAGAACGCTTCCCGTTGCACAGGCATAATGTACGGGAGATGCAACGATTAGTCCGTCGCATTCTTTCATTTTTGCCGTAAAATCGTTTACTTTGTCGTTAATAACGCATCTTCCCAATTTTGTACAAGCTCCGCAGCCCATGCAAGGTGCTATTGCATCTTTCCCGACGTAAAAAATTTCAGTATCAATACCTTCAGAATTTAAGGTTTCCGCAACTTTGCCCAAAACAGTGTATGTGTTGCCTTTTTCATGCGGTGAACCGTTTACAAGCATAACTTTCATAGTTTCTCTCCTTAAATATTTTCAGTTTCTTTTGGTTGTTCTTTTATAATTTCAAGTTTTGTAATTCTTGCACCGTCAACTTCTTTTACCACGAATTTCAAGTTATTTAAGTTTACCGTGTCATCAACTTCTGCGATACGTCCCAAAAGTTTTACGACAAGTCCGCCTATTGTGTCGATATCTTCATCGTCAATTTCGTCCTCATTTAGTCCGAAAAATTCCGCAAACTCGTCTAATCTCATCATGGAATTAGCCAAATATGTATCGGGTGCAATTTCTTTGATTTCACTTTCTTCTTCTTCGTCAAATTCATCCTGCACTTCGCCGAAGATTTCTTCCAAAACATCCTCCAGAGTCAAAAGCCCTGATGTTCCGCCGAATTCATCCACAACTATTGCCATTTGGCTTTTGCGTTTTTTAAATTCCAAAACAAGGTTGTCCATCGTAATCGTTTCGGGAACAAGCATAATATCACGCTGAATTTTTGATATCGGGCAAGTTTGGTCTTTAACGGACAGTGAATAAAGGTCTTTAACGTGTACAAGCCCCGTAATATGGTCGATATCTTCTTCATAAACGGGATATCTTGTGTACTGATTTTCTGCCGCAAGTTTGTATAATTCTTCCATAGGCATATCAATAGGAATGCAGACCATATCCGTTCTCGGTATCATAACCTGTTTTGCAGTCAAATCAGAGAATTTAAACACGTTATGAAGCATGTCTTTTTCGGTTTCGTTAAGTTCTCCGCCGTCAAAGCTTGCGTTAACGAGCATATCAAGTTCCTCGGTTGAGTGAACCAGAGAACCTTTGTGGGAATGCGGTATATTCAAAAGTTTCAAAACCAAATTTCCAAACCCGTTTAAAAGCCAGATAAACGGATTAAACAGAAATGTTAAAGCCTGCATTGGTCTTGCAACGAGAAGTGCCGTTCTTTCGGTATATTCAAGTGCGATAGATTTAGGAATAAGTTCGCCGAGTACGACATGGAAAAACGTAATCAGAGCAAAAGCAATAGACGCAGAAAGCGTGTGAGTGGCGATAGTCTGCCCGTTTCCGGGAAGAAATTCAAACAAAGGTTCAATAATTCTTGCAAGCGTGCTTTCTCCGACCCATCCTAAGCCGATGCTGGATATCGTTACCCCGAGCTGAACCGCGGCAATAAATTTATCCAAATCCTTCAAGGCTTCAAGAGCGAGTTTTGCATTGTCGTTGCCCTCATTTACGAGCTGTTCTATGCGGGTTTTTCTAACCTTTACCATCGCAAATTCCGACGCTACGAAAAAGCCGTTTGAAAACAGTAAAAAAGCGATTAAAAACAGATTAATATATATACTACCGTCCATATTGTCCTATAACTTTAAATACGATTATAATATTAACCGTAAAAAAATGCAATCCTACTTTTTCGGGATTTCGACCTCTTTCAGTTCAGTGTAAATCATCGGTGAAAATCCGCGTGTTGTTGTTATGCTGATAACTTTGTAGCTGTAAGGCTGATTAAGCAGTGTGGGCGAAGTTATATGATAAACGCCGTTTCGCATTTTTTCGCCGTTTGTGTGAAGGTGTCCCGCAACCACGCAAATAACGTTGTCATGCTTGTCAAGAAGTTCAAGGTATTTTTCTTTTTGGTAAACTTCGTGTGATTTAATATCTTTAACGGTAACAAGCGGGAAGTGTTGAAGGATTATAACGGGACTTCTTTTGTATTTTTTAAGCTGTTTTTCAAGCCAGTCAAGGGTATCTTTTTTGTAATATCCTATTGAATCGGGTATTACCTCCTTTGCTCCGTCAACAACAATGAAAACAAATCCGTTCTTTTTAAACACATAATTCGGTTTTTTGTATTTATAAAACATGTTGTTGTCTTTTACGATGTCGAGGTAATTTTCCTTTGACATGCCGTTATTTTTAAATACATCGTGATTACCGATTACGATGTAGTAAGGAACGTTAAGTTTATTCACAATTTTAACAAATTCCGGAAGATATTGAACTTTTGGCGAATCAATATTATCGCCCGTAAAAACGACAAAAGAAATATCTTTTTCGTTGTTAATACTTTTAACCGTTTCTTTCAAAACTTCTTTTCTGAATTCGTCTTTAGTTCTGAAATGAGCATCAGCCACTTGAACAAATTTAATAACACTTGCAAAAACCGAGCTTTGCAAAATCAATAATGTTAAAAACGTTAATAAAATATTTTTCTTCATATTTTCCTCACGATTTATTATATCATAAATGAGTTTTAGCGTGTTAAAATATTAAGTATGAGATTGGACAAATTTTTAAAGGTATCGAGGTTAATAAAACGCAGGACAGTAGCCAATGAGGTTTCAGATACGGGTCGTGTCAGTGTAAACGGTAATTTGGCAAAGCCGTCAAAGCAAATATCCGTCGGCGATATAATAGAGATAGTGTATTCAAATCGCACAGTATCTGTGAAGGTTTTGAAAGTTCCTGAGGGAAACGTAAGTATACAGGAATCTTCAAGTCTGTATGAGTCCATATCTCCAAAAGATATTTAGTTTTCAAAGCGGCTTTAATTTAAGCTCGATTTTAATAAAAATGTTAATAATGTTTAAATCATTGTCACTTTGAAAAAAATTATTTATAATCTTTTTAAAGGAGAGTGTACAATGAATTTAGAAAACATTAAAAAAATTGATCCGCTTGTCGCAGATGAAATTCAAAAGGAATTTGAAAGACAGCAGAATACCATTGAACTTATTGCGAGTGAAAATATAACTTCAAAGGCTGTATTAGAGGCTTGCGGAAGCGTTTTAACGAATAAATATGCGGAAGGCAAACCGTATAGCAGATTTTACAACGGTTGTGAGCATGTTGATATTATAGAAGAAGTCGCACAAGAGAGAGCTTGTAAACTTTTTAACATGGAGCATGCCAATGTTCAGCCCCATAGCGGAGCTCAGGCTAATATGGCGGTATTTATGTATTTGCTCAAACCCGGTGACAAAGTTTTGGGAATGGATTTGTCCAGCGGCGGACACCTTTCTCACGGTTCGCCCGTTAATTTTTCAGGAATGTATTTTGATGTAAAAAGTTACGGCGTCGATGATTTCGGGTGTATTGATTATGAAAATGTCCGTCAAATGGCACTTGAACATAAACCGAAACTGATAGTTTGCGGAGCAAGCAATTATTCCAAGATAATTGATTTCAAAAAATTCAGAGAAATAGCTGATGAAGTCGGAGCTTACTTGCTCGCTGATATCGCTCATATTGCGGGATTGGTTGCTGCGGGAGTTCACCCGTCGCCTGCGGGATATGCGCAGTTTGTAACCACAACCACACATAAATCCTTGAGAGGCCCGAGAGGCGGAATTATCATGTGTGATATGGAACATGCCCGTGGTATTGACAAGGCTGTTTTCCCGGGAATGCAGGGCGGGCCTTTGGAACATATAATTGCAGGTAAAGCGGTCGCACTTTTAGAGGCATCAAAACCCGAATTCAAAACTTATGCCGAACAAATTCTTAAAAATGCAAAAGCTCTTGCACAAGGCTTGATGGATGAGGGAATGGAAATTATCGGCGGTATGACGGAAAACCATCTTATGACGCTGGATTTAAGGAAAACAAGCAGAACAGGTAAAGAGATGGCAAATGTTTTGGAAAGCGTAGGAATTACCGCAAACAAAAACACCGTCCCGAATGACCCGCAAACTCCTTTTGTAACAAGCGGTATAAGGTTAGGCGTTCCTGCTGTAACAACAAGAGGATTTAAGGAAGATGATATGGTTGAAGTTGCAAAAATTATTGCATCTGCCGTATATTCAGCGGATAATAAGTCGGGACTGAAAAATTTAAGAGAAAGATCGCTTAAATTATGCAAAAAATACCCGCTTTACAAAGGATAATTTATGTTAATTAAATTAACGCATGCACATATAATCGGAACAGTTATAGCATACTTAATCGGAGTATGCCTTGTTCCGTTGGTCATAAGCTTTTCCAAGAAAGAAGGGCTTGTAGATTTGCCCAATGAAAGAAAAATTCATACAAAACCTATCTCAAGAATAGGCGGTGTAGCGATTTGGGCAAGTACGATGCTTTCTTTTTTGTGTTTGGTTTTTATGAGCTATTACCCTTACGGAAGTTTGTTATCGGGAATTTTGCTCGGCGGTTCTTTAATGTTTTTGCTCGGACTTGTGGATGATATTTACAATCTTGATGCGAAATTCAAACTGTTTTTGCAGATTTCCATAGCGACACTTGTGTATTTATTGGGCGTACAAATCAACAACGTGCCGTTTATCGGTGATATAGGTGTATTTTCGTATCCGATTACTCTTTTGTGGATAGTCGGAATTTCAAATGCTTTAAACTTTATAGACGGTGTTGACGGGCTTGCGGGTTCGGTGATAACCGTCAATGCCGTAACTTTAGCGGTAATTGCTGTTGCAATGACTCCGCCTAACCCGATAAGTGCCTTAATCGGATTTATACTGGCAGGTTCAATGCTTGCGTTTTTAACTTACAATTTCAACCCCGCAAAGATTTTTATGGGTGACAGCGGTGCTTTGTTTTCGGGCTTTTTGCTTGCCGCGATATCCATAACGGGTGTTATGAAAACCGCAACGCTGGCAATTCTTCTGCCGTTTTTGGTTTTGGCTGTTCCTATTATGGACATTACGTTTTCTTCTCTCAGGCGTATTGCAAAAGGTCAGTCGCCATTCGTTGCTGATTCCGAGCATATTCATCACAAACTTTTGCATGCAGGATTTTCTCAGAAAAAAACCGTTATGATTTTAACATCCGTTGCAATAATCGCAGGAGCTATAGCATCGCTGTTTTTGGGCTCAAACGTTATAAAACATTATTTTATGTATATTATTGCAATAGTTGTAATAATGTTAATATTAAATTTAATAAAGGTATTGACAAAAAAATAATTTTGGGTTATAATGCCAACAAGATTTAATTACTCAGTTTTGAATGTCGTTTTCTACATTCAGAATATTTAAGTGTAAATCTTGCTTATAAGTAGTAAAGGTTGAGTTCAAAACTCAGCCAAATGAGGTATTAGCTATGCGAGTAGATACAGTAGGACAAAAACATAATTCTTGCGTTAATACGGTTGTTAAATCAACCGCAGTAGGAGCTGCATCAGGATATGCACTTAAATATTTATGGCCGCTTGTAAAACAGGAAAATACCATCGGAAAAAGATGGTGGTTAAAAAATGCCATGAAATTCGCTAACAACGAAAAAGTGGAAAAGTTCATGTTGTACGATAAAAGAACTCCCGCTCAGGATGCTTTTATCAAATTGGTAGAACAGGACAAGGGTTCAAAAACCAAAGTTGCTTTTTCTTTCAGCAATATTCGCAAAGTTATTAACGAACTTGGCGGAAAAGATTCGGCAGCAGCTAAGGAATTAAAATCAATAATTACAGGTGTAAATGATGTCGCACATTCAATGGCGAAAACATTTATGGCAGGCTCTTGCTACGGACTAAAACGCAAAAGACCGACTGTACCGTTTTTGGTTGCAGGTGCAGGTATCGGTTTTATAACAGGTTTTATGCATAATGTTGCAAAAACAGATGTGTAAAAGTATTTATTTTTTTTCACCAAAAAAAAATAAAGGTCAGGTTTCTGGCCGTTTTTTTTGCATTAATTTTTAATCGGAAGATAGGATTGCGGGTAATTGTAATCTTCTTTGAACCCTAAATCTCTGTACATATACAGGGCTTGAAAATTATTAGTTTCGGTTGTTGTGTTGACTTCCGTAATCGGTTTTTCTCCGTTATCAGCCCATTCAATAAGCTTTTGGATGGACTTTTTGAGAAGATGTTTAGACAAACCTTTGCCCTGATGAGATTTTTTTAGTGAAACGATTGGGATATTTGCAATTCTTCCGCCCGTAAGGTTCATGAAACAAAAACCTGCGGGTTTATCGTTGCAGAGCAAAACCGAAGTCGCTTCGGGCAAAAATTTTGCATAAACATCTTTAACAATTTTTGAAACAATGTCCTTAGTTCCTTCTATCGTCTTAAATCGAGGGTCAAAAAGGGCGTCCGCACTGGTTTCAAAGCCTTCCTGAACGACTTCGACCGCATCTTCAAAATATTTGTCATCCCATTCGCAAAGTTTATAGCCTTCGGGCAAGGGTTTAAGTTCAGCCATATTCATAATTTCACGGGAATTCGTTCCCGACATCATAAATCTCAATACGGCTATTCCGACAAATTTAAACCCGAAATGTGCAATATTTCCGATAAGTTCTTTTTGTTCTCCGAGCATCGGATAGCAGACGATTTTGTCAATTCTGTCGGACTTTGTGATTTCGAGGAACTTTTTGATTAAATACATACCTCGTTCAACCATGTTTTCCATTTTGTAAGAATGAATTATATTCAATTCAATAGCCTCGGATATTGAGGTGGTATAGACCAAAAAACCCGCACAGATACCGTTTTCAAAGAGTATAAGGCATTCAATTAATTTTTTTTCAACCGCCTGTAAAAAATCCTCAAATCCCAGCGGTTCAAGCTCAAAGCAGTATTGAGTTAACGCACGTGTTCTGAAATCTTCATAAACAGGTGCAAAACCTTTGTAATCAGGCTTTGTCAAAAGTCGTGCTTCAAACTTGTTGTTTTTATCTTCATTTTCGTACTTGTATGTTTGCATATTCTTTTCCTGCTATAACATGTGATGCATTTTTTCTTTTTTTGTTTCCATGTACCTTTTGTTATAAGAATTTATTTGAGGTTTAATTTTAACTATATCATGTACGGTCAGTCCGTAACCGCTTAACCCGACGATTTTTTTCGGGTTATTTGTTATCAGGTTAAAGTTATTAAACCCTAAATCAAGAATAATCTGAGCGCCCGTGCCGTAATCTCTCAAATCGGGCTTGAAACCTAACGATATATTGGCTTCGACGGTATCCTGACCGCATTCTTGGAGTTTGTAGGCTTTTATTTTGTTAATAATTCCTATTCCTCTGCCTTCATGCCCTTTCATATAGATTAAAGCACCTTTTCCGTACTCGTTAATCATTTCAAGTGCGGTGTGAAGCTGGTAATTGCAGTCGCATTTAAGGCTTCCGAAGATGTCGCCCGTCAGACATTCGCTGTGAACTCTGATTAGCGGAATTTTATCAGAGCCGTCGTTTTTAACAAGTGCAACGCATTCTTGCCCCGTAAGGTTATTAACGTAACCATAGATGTCAAATTCTCCGAATTGAGTCGGAAGATGAGCTTCTGCCTCACGTGTAACGACTTTTTCTGATTTAAGCCTGTATGCTATCAACTGTGCTACGGAAATAAATTTTAATCCGTGTTTGTTGGCGAATTTTCTCAAATCGTCACGTTTTGCCATGTGACCGTCTTTGCTCATAACTTCGCACATAACCCCAGCGGGTGTGTGACCGCAAAGTCTTGCCAAATCAACAACGGCTTCCGTGTGTCCGGTTCTTGTTAAAACTCCTCCTTGTCTTGCAACACAGGGGAAAAGATGCCCCGGACGGCGTAAATCCGACGGTTGAGCGTCATGTGCAAGGCAGACTTCTATCGTTTTTGCTCTGTCGTAAGCGGATATTCCCGTAGTAACTCCGAATTTTTCATCCGCATCAATACTTACCGTAAAAGCTGTTTTCATGCTTTCGGAATTTTGTTCAACCATTTGCGGAAGGTTTAATTTTTCTGCAATAGTGTGGTCTATTGCAAGACATATCAAACCTTTTGCGTTTTCGGCAAGAAAATTTATGACTTCGGGCGTAACCATCTGCCCCGAACAAATTATATCGCCTTCGTTTTCCCTGTCCTCATCGTCGGCAACAATTATCATCTTGCCGTTTTTAAAATCTTCAAGTGCATCTTCTATTAAATCAAATTTAAAATTTTCCATTTTACACAAACCCGTTTTCCGCTAAAAATTCTTCCGTAATACTATTATTTTTCGGTGACAAAAATTTTTCAACATACCGTCCGAGAATATCTGTTTCAATATTTACAAAATCGCCTGTTTTCAAATATTTCAGAGCGGTATTTTCAAGAGTGTGCGGGATAATCGCAACGGTAAAGCAATTTTCCCCAACACTTGCAACCGTAAGACTGACTCCGTCAACCGTTATCGACCCTTTGTAAACAACGTATTTTGCAAGTTCATCAGAGAGTTGAAATGTCGAATTGCCAAGATATTTTGCCGTTCCGTCAATATGTCCCTGAACGATATGCCCGCCCATTCGTGAAGTCGGCGTTAATGCCCGTTCCAAATTGACAAAAGACGTAAAACCTTTGGTAATTTTAAGGGTTTCAGAGCTTACGTTTGTTGTAAAAGAGTTTTTATCAAAGGAAACGACGGTTTGACAGCAGCCGTTAACGGCTATGCTGTCGCCGATTTTTACGTCCTGCAATACTTTTGAACATTTAACAACAAGCTTTTGCCCGTCAAAACTTTTAACCTGACCTATTTCTTCTATAATCCCCGTAAACATACTTTTATTTTAACATGAAAAAAATATTTACAGTAACTCTTTCAGATAATTCGGTAATGCGAAACGTGCATTATGGTAATCTTTGTTATAAATTTTGCAAGTTTTCAGGATATCTTCGTATCTGTCAACGGCAAAATATGACAAAGGTTCAACCGTTTTTGAACAAAATGCCCATGCCCAGTATCCGCCTGGGTAGGTAGGAATGTTTGAGGTGAAAGTCGAACATATCGGAAAAACTTTTTTCAATAAATTGTACATTTTTTTGATTTCTTCCCTGTTAACAAAAGGACTTTCCGATTGTGCGGTAACAATTCCGCCTTCTCTTAAAGAATTTTTCACATTGGTATAAAATTCTTCCGTAAACAAGCCTTCACCCGGGCCCATCGGGTCTGTTGAATCTATCAAAACGATATCGTATTCATTTTTTTTGTCTTTTATAAATTCAATAGCATCTTCAACTTTTATTTCCACACGAGAGTCCGAAAGCCCGCAGGAAATTGTCGGTAAATACTTTTTGCACGCATCAATTACCATTGAATCAATTTCGCAAAGCACAACTTTTTTTACGGATTTGTGTTTAAGCACTTCTCTGACCGTTCCGCCGTCGCCGCCGCCGATTACAAGGACGTTTTCGGGGTTTTTGTGGTGCATCATCGGAATGTGTGTAATCATTTCGTGGTAATGGTACTCATCACCTTCGGTTGTCATCATTAAATCGTCTAAAGTTAACACTCTGCCGAGCGATGAGTCGGTTTCAAAAATTTCAACTTTCTGAAAATCCGATTTCTCCGAAAATAAAACTTTTCCGGCTTTTATTGCTATTCCAAACCCTGACGGGGTTATTTCATGATAAAATCCGTTTTCAATACCGTTTTTCATTTATAAATCTCCTTTGAAAAAAATTATATTAAAAAAAAACGACCCTGTAAAGGTCGTTTTTTCAATTTTTTAGGAAGAATTTAAACACCTGCGAGCTGTCTTGCTCTTTCAAGCTGCAGTGTTACTGTTGTAAGATCGCAAACGCTTGACGGTCCGAAGTATTGGATAGCACCGGGGAACAGATATCTGTCATTCAATGCCCAGTCTTCTCTGTTTTCTTCAAGTCTTTTGAATACGGGGCCGTCGAGTTTTACGAGTGCTTTTTGGATAACGGGTTTCATTTCGCCGTGACGTTTTTCCATATTCATCATCATTGTAAGAGGTATTCCGCCTGCAATCCACTGAGATGCGGGAGCTGTAAGGTTTCTGACAGATGACAAATAGCCCGTTAATCCGAAATTAATTAATGCAAATGCGTTGTAACCCAAAGAGTAGCAATAATCCGCATCAAAGTTTGACGGGAATGCACATCTGCCTTCGTAACCGAAGAAGTGCGACTGTGCACTGAATTTGCCCGAGTAATCGCCTTGAGATTGCAGTTCTTTAAGTCTTGTAGTAATCATTTCGATTAAAAGTTTTTCTGTTTCGATTTTTGAAACTTGAACGTTACCGTGCGGGTCGCGGTCAGCAAGCAGCTGCGACTTAATCAAAGCGGGTAATGAGTTGTAAACCTTTGCGTTTGATGCATCAAGTCTGTTTTCAACAAAATCGAATTTTTCACGTAATGATGTTAAATTGTTGAATGTCGAATCTCCTTCAAGCGAAGCCATAATATCGTTTAAATTAGAAATCATGGATTTCATTTCGGGAATAAATTCGATTAAGCCTTCAGGAATAATCGCAATACCGAAGTTTTTACCTGCATTAGAGCGTTTTACGATAATGTCGCACATGTAATCAATAATGCTTTCGAGTGACATTTTCTTTTCTTCAACTTCTTCCGATACAAGCGTAATGTTCGGCTGTGTCTGTAGTGCAGCTTCCAAAGCCACATGAGATGCACTTCTTCCCATAATTTTAATAAAGTGCCAGTATTTTTTTGCGGAATTTGCGTCACGCTGTATGTTTCCGATTAATTCCGCATAAGTTTTTGTTGCGGTGTCGAAACCGAAAGAAATTTCGATTTGTTCGTTTTTCAGATCGCCGTCAATGGTTTTGGGGCATCCAATAACCTGTATTCCCGCATTATTCTTAACAAACCATTCTGCAAGAAGTGCTGCGTTGGTATTAGAATCATCACCGCCGATTATTACAACAGCGGAAATGTTTAATTTTCTGCATACTTCGAGCGATTTTTTAAATTGTTCTTCGGTTTCAAGTTTTGTTCTGCCCGAACCTATGATATCAAATCCGCCCGTATTTCTGTAATCATTAATGAATTTGTCGTCAAATTCAACATATTTACCGTCGATAATTCCTGACGGGCCGCCTAAAAATCCGTACAATTTGTTAGAGGGGTTAGCGTTTTTCAAAGCGTCGTAAAGCCCTGCAATAACGTTATGTCCGCCGGGAGCTTGACCGCCCGATAAGATTACACCTACATTTCTCGTTTCGGATACTGATGAATTTGAGGTGCTTTTAAAAGTTACAACGGGTTTTCCGTATGTATTTGAGAATAACGCTTTAATTTGTTCCTGATCTCTGACTGACTGTGTTGCCGAACCTTCCGACATCTCAAGACTGTTAATGCCGTTTGACAAGCTTGAAGGGAGTTTCGGCTCATACTTCAATCTCTCGATTTGTAACGGTGAAAGTTTTTCCATAGTATATTCCTCATATTTAATGTAATACAATTAATATATTACAATAAAAAAGAAATTTTCACACTTATTTTTTTGAAGATTTATCGGCAAGCTCACTGTCAAGTCTTAAAAATACCGGCTTGATATCTTCTTTTTCTATAAGTTTTCCGACCTTAACGTTGTTGCAAGTCAAGTCATCAAGCTTTGTTTTAAGGTTGAAAGAAAGCTGGCGAGCCATATTTTGTGCAATATTCGGGCAATAAGGATAAATAAGCGACGAAATTATGCACATAATATCAAGCACATCCGTCAAAACCTGTCCGCATTCATTCAGTTTTCCTTCTTTGGCAAGTGTCCACGGTGCGGTATCCTGAACGTATTTATTTGCGGCATCGACAAGCGATATAATCTCCGTACCCGCTTCCGAGATTTCAAACCTGTCAAAGTGATTTTTTACGATTTGAACGGTACCCAAAGCTTTTTTACCAAGCGGGTTTTCATGCTTAAATTCAGGTTTAACCTCTCCGTCAAAGTATTTTACAAGCATTGAAAGTGTTCTGTTGAGAAGATTTCCCATGCTGTTTGCAAGATGTGCGTTAACTTTTTCCTTAAAATCATCGTCCGAATAGTTGCCGTCACGTCCGCAGGGGGCTGAAACCGCCATATAATATCTGAACGCATCGGCATTTTCCATATTAAAGTTTTCAAGAACAGATGTCGGAGAAACGACATTTCCCAAAGATTTTGACATCTTTGTTTCGTCTATCGTAATCCAACCGTGTGCAAAAATGTGTTTCGGCAAAGGAAGATTTAGAGCCAGCAAGAATGCGGGCCAATAAATACTGTGGAATTTCAAAATATCCTTACCGATTACATGAACATCTGCAGGCCAATATTTTTTGAAATCCTCGGACATATCGTCGTAACCTATTGCGGTTATATAGTTTGAAAGTGCGTCTATCCAAACATATATTGACTGTTCGGTATCATCAAGAACTTCAATTCCCCATTTTACGTTCGATTTCGCACGTGAAACGGATATATCCTGAATATCTTCAAGCTGATTTAACACTTCGTTCGCTCTGAATTCAGGCATGATAAAGTCAGGATGCTCTTTAATATGTTTGATTATCGCATCTTTGTATTTTGTAAGTTTAAAGAAGTAATTTTCTTCGCTTACCACTTCGGGTTTTTTGAGGTGAGTCGGGCAAAGTCCATCCTCGGTCAAATCTTTCGGATTAAGGAAACACTCACAGCCCGAGCAATATAAACCTTCATAAGAATGTTTGTAAATGTCGCCCTGTTCGACAAGCTTTTTAAATATATGCTGAACGGCTTTTTCATGGTAATCGTCGGTTGTTCTTATGAATTTGTTGTAATCGATATCCAAAGCTTTCCAGGCGTCTTTGAACTTTTGGGCATTCTCATCGCAAAGTTCTTTTGGCGTTATACCTTTTTCCGCTGCCGTTTTTTGGATTTTTATTCCGTGTTCGTCAGTCCCTGTCAAGAAATACACATCATCACATCTTAAAGAATAGTGTCTTGCAAGTACGTCCGTTAAAATCTTTTCATAAGCATGCCCGATGTGGGGTGCTCCGTTTACGTAATCTATCGCCGTTGTTATATAGTATTTGTCCATTTTTTCTCTCCTGCTTAACAATAGTAACATAAAGGTTTAAAAATTGTAAATTTTTCACTTATTATTTATTAACATTCCTAAATTTTACGGCAAAAAATTTTTTTTTACGGTTTTTCTAATTCTTTAGAGTGTTGAAATTCTCTGAAAATCTGTTATGATAATAATACGAAAGGATTTTTTTAATGAACGATTTAACAATTAAAGAAGTTACAAGATTTGTTGAAGATAACGTGGAGAAAACACGTTTGGTTATCTGCGAAAACGGCAAAGATACCGAAATTATCCTCAGCGGAAACGGCAAATTAAAAGTCGCTGTTCAAGCATAAAACAGCGGCTTTATAAAAATTTCTTTTTTATTATTATTTGCTTTCTTTAAGCGAATTAATATTTATTATTCTTTTTTCCGGCTCAATGATGAGCTTTTTGGGAATGTTAAAATTACTGCTATTGTCAAATGTGTTCAATTTGACTCCGGGGAATTCCTGCATTGTTTGCGGAATTGAGTCGTCGTAAATTACCATGTCGGATTTGTTTACGATAGCTGAAATTCCGTTTGAAGAATCAACGCCCTGAAATCTTTCGCCGATTGAGGTGTCGGCTTGTTCTTCAACAACATCAAAGTCAAGCAGAATTTTTGAATCTTTTGCGACATTGGATTTTGATTTTCCCGCATTTTGAATTACTGAAACATATTTTGCAGGATAACTTCCTTTTATTTCAAAAACTTCGTTGTGGAAATTTTGGTATTTAACCGGCAAGAAAGTAAAACTGCCCTTTTCGCCTTTTTGAATTTGCCCCAACACATAAAAACCTTCGTGAAGCATGATATCCTGACTTATTCTTACATTTGAAAGAATTTTTACAAGCAATGTTTGCGGAGGATTTGCAGGAGTGAAATCCTGTAAAGTCTGTACCGGAACATTTTTAGCAAATGCCGGAGAAAATCCCATAATCAGTGCAAGTACAACGAGTATTTTTTTCATAATATTTTTTCTCCTTATAATTGAAGTGTATCATAATTATAAAAAACAGTCAATTTTATAACTATTCCGTAATAATTCGTGCCGGATAGTTGTTTCTCAAAAGCTCGTTTGCCAAACCCTGAGCCTTATCTCTGCCCGAGAAAGAACCTACCTGAATTGTATAAGCACCGCCGATACTTCTCACAAACGGAGTTATGTTCAAGCCTGATTCGGAGAGAATTCCCTTTGCAACTTCCGCCTGCTCTTTTGTTGAATAGTAACCGACAACGACTTTTGCGGTTTGAGAAGTATCCGCTGTTTGCTCGGGTTTTGGTGTTGCTTCGGTTTCCGTAAGCTGTATTTTTTCTTCGGGCTGCTCTGCTTTTTCTTCGGGCTGTTCTTCTTCCGCCTTTTTGAAATCAGGTATAACGACTTTTTCGTCCAATTCGGGAGAAAACATTTCGTTATTGTCTTCCATTTGAAGTATTTTCAGCCTTTCGTCGACTTCACTTTTCATATCTTTTGAATTTTCGTCGGATATTGTTACGTCAACATCGGGCGTAATTTGTTTGGCTATACCCAAAAATAACAACAATAAAATGAAAAACGCCGATACGAAAATTATTATCCCGTCTTTAGGTTTTTCGTTTACCTTTTTCTGGTATTCTTTGTAGCTTATGTGCGATGGTCTTTTTATTTCGTCTTCTTCCATTATACACCTCTAACTTTTGTTGATGCCATAATTATATCATCAATTTCTTCTGCGTAAACATGCATGATTTCTTCCGCCAGATTTTTTATATCTTTGATACCCAGTTCGCTTGTAAGTCCGCTTGCTTCAACCGGTGCACCCTCGGAATTTATATTTATCCCCGTGTGAATAAGTACTGAGGTCGCCGATTTTGTCGCAATGGAAACGGTTAACTTTTTGCCTTCGTAAAACAAATCATCACCCTTTCTCACGATTTTAAATCCTCGTTTTTCCAAAGCTTCCTTGATAGTGCAAATCAAAAGTCTTTGTCTTAAAACGCCTTCCACAAGTCCGATATTGAATTGTTCGGAAATAAAACTAAGCATTGACTTGCTGTAAATGGGTTCATTGTTAATAACATCTTCTATATCGACCATTTCGGTCAATTTAACTTCGCATTCGCCCGTAAAAGCTACAATGGAATTTCCCTGAATTTTAAAATTCCTGTAAATCCAGTGCGGACTAAGCTGATGCCCTTCGTATTTTATTTCGTTTTCTAAATATTTTGTTTTCAAAAGAGTTCCTCAATATATTTAAAAGCTTTGTTAAATTCAAGTGCATTTTTCAACCTTGTACACGATTCGCATATCCCGCAATGCTTTTCACCGCCCGAATAGCAGCTTCTGACGAGGTTCAACGGAATACCGTTTTCCAATGCCTGTTTAACTATATCATTTTTGTTTAAATTTATCAAGGGTGCAATAACTTCAGGTTTTTTGCGCGTAGAATATTCAAATTCCAGATTAACCCTTCTGATAAATTCTTCCGTATTGTCGGGGAAAGTTTCCCCTTCTTCTCTGTTTGCCCCGATTATGACGGAATTGTAGTTCTCTCCGTCAGCGAAACATCCGGCTATATTTAAAAATAACCCGTTTCTGTTCGGAACCCAAACCGACAGAGCGGAAGTTTCACTTATGCCTTTTGGGATTTCATCCGAACTTACAAGCGATGTGTGCGTAATTTCTTTCAGCCAGTCAAGTTTTATGACCTTGTGTTCGATTTTGTAGTATCGGCAAATTGTCTTTGAAGCTTTTATTTCATAATCGGCTGATTTTTGCCCGTAATCAAAGGTTAAGGCAAGTTCTATATTGTATTTATCCTTGCAAAGTCCCAAACTGACAAGCGAATCAAGCCCGCCCGAAAGTAAAATTATTCCTCTATTCATCCTCATACTCCGATATTAGTGAAACCGCTTCCATTTTCAAACCGTCGGAAAAATCCCCGTTTGCAACTTCATCAAGAATTTCTCTGCCCGTAAGGTTGTAAAGTGCAATTAGTGCGTTTTTTTTGACTTCTTCATCTTTATCTTCAAGAAGGCATGTTCTTATAATGTCGGGTGCTTGCGGGTTTTCGCTGTCCATTATGGCTTCAATAGCGTTAATTCTGACCTGAGCGGATTCATCCACCAGAGAATTTTTTAAGGCATTGAAAACCCTGTTATCGTTGTCTGTTTTGAGTTTCCCGAGTGCCTCAATGACTCTTTCCTTTAAAAAAGTGAATTTACTCCAAATTCCTTTTTGGCTTTCCAAAATGCTCACCAAAGGTTCAACCGCCCTTAAATCACCTATCATGCCGAGTGCTGATGCCGCACTTTCCCTTAAATAAACCGATTTTTCATTTTCATCTTTTACAACTTCAATTAACGGTGCAACAGCGTACTTATCCCCGATTTTTCCCAACGCATCGGCACAGGCAAGCCTTATTTTGTAATTTTCATTTTTGTTGTTCAGACAGTATAAGAGCGGAGTAACGGCGTTTGTGTCTTTTAAA
Organism: Candidatus Gastranaerophilales bacterium; assembly: GCA_947624975.1. GTDB lineage: Bacteria > Cyanobacteriota > Vampirovibrionia > Gastranaerophilales > Gastranaerophilaceae > Stercorousia. The sequence goes on along the minus strand of CANQMP010000003.1, from coordinate 53,348 downwards.
TTCGCAATAGCTTTCGCGCACATAACCCGAACATTTATGAACGCATCCTTTTCCCATTCCAAATTTTTCATTAGCAGCAAGTCCAAAAGAGAATCCAGCATTCGCTTATCCCTAATCCTGTCAGAACACCTGATTACGTTCATCAGTATGTCAGTATTTTTAGAAACGGTTAAAAAATACTTGTAAATTTCAATCAAATTGTCCCGCTCATAAACTTCGTCAAGTGCCTGAATTTTTGAAACGGCATCCGCTGAATCGTCAAACAAACCGCAATCCTTAGCTATTGATTGTAAATAATCTTTTTCCACCGTGTCTTACCCTTTATGGTATGATATTATAAGATATTTTATTTTTCAAGCACTTTGGAATTATCTTTCTTCTTTTTGTGTTCCAAATACATTTCACACAGCTTGTTTGCAGGTTTTGTTACCGCAACGGGTACGAAAAATCTGTAGATAAAGCCGAATACTATCATCGTTCTCAAAAGCCTCATACCTTTTAACAGATTTAGAGTATATTTTGCATCCTCTGCTTTTAGAGATTTGAAATTATCATGCGCCTTAATCATTTTTGTGATGTTAGGCATCTTAATTTCGGCTTTGGTTTTGTTTTTCTTTGCTTCCTTTAACAACTTAACGGCTTTTTCTTTCTGTTGTTTGAAATTTGTGTAAAATTCCGAATCATTAATCAAATGTCCCGCAAATCTTGCTGTAATATTATTCCATCCGCCTTTTACATATTTATCCAAACCGTAAGCTCCGGCGGTCGAAACCAGAAAAGTTAATCCCTGATTGACAACAAGAGTGTTTCTTCTGTCACGGTCCATATTTTTGTTTGTGTATGTTCTTTGCATGTATAAACCGCTTGTGATAGCCGAACCTACGGTTAAACAGTGCTGAAAGAGATTTTTGCTGTCTTTAAATTTGTCGGCAAGCCTAATTAAAGGTTCCCATTCGATTATCCTTGAAGTGAATTTATCTGCTATTTTGTCCGTTACTTTGTCATAAAAGGCGTTAAAAGGCTTAAAGAACGTAGATTCTTTCTTGTTTTCGGAAATAATTCTTTCTACGGAGTCATAAGGTATTTTCCCGCCGGAGAAATACGGCTTGCGGCAGTTGCTGTAATTGCTTACTGGAGTTACTAACATTCTTCGGTACCTCCTTTAAGCATGATATTTTTAAATGCGGATTTTTCTATAATATCTTTTACGTTGTCATTATTTTTAGGCTGCTCAACGGGTTTATCTTTTTTCTTCTTCTCCATGCCAAACACATATTTTAAAATCGGAGGAATTAACGCAATTGTTAATATTGATCTCGGAATTGCAATAATCCAGTCAGGAATGTTTTTGAGTAATGTGTTGAGTGCCTCTTTCCGTTTGGTAAGAGTTTTTAATTCCGCTTTAAGTTCTTTTGTTATAGTGTCGGAATCAGCTAATTTTTGAAGTTCGCTAATTCTTGAAGTCATTTTTTTGAGTTTTTCGCGCTGGAATTTTCCTTGCTCAAAAATTTTGTCTATAGATTCATCAAACGGACTTGTAATAATTGTCGAAACTACAAAACCGATTATACCTGATGCTATGGCATGCCCCGATGCATAAACTTTATCATCTTTATCCTTGTCGCCCGGAAGCGCCATAATCGTCGCAGGTCTTAAAATTCCGGCAAGTACAAGTGCAATTAACGCACTCGTTGATATGTTATGCTGTTGTGAATAAGCTACAAACTTTTTCAACCATTCACTTTTAAGCATTTTATCCAAAAAATTTGCGGCAGGTTTACTCTTTCCCGTAAAACTGCCGCAATAAGCTGTATTATATCCCGTGTTACAAATATCCGTTCCACACTTCTCTTTAAATCCCGCTGTTTCCGAACGGAAACCGGAACTACCCTGTTTGAGGGATATATCACGTTGTATAGAATTAATTTTCATTTTTTTCACCAATTAACTTAATACATTTATTGTAAAACAAATAAAAAAAATTTTTGCTAATATGTTTCGTAATCGTTACAATTAATTTTTTAATTCTTACAAAAACGAAATTTCTTTAACTTTTGTAACAATTATACAAAAGAATTAGTTCTCAAGAATTAATTTTTATATCCTTTTGTGGTATAAATAATATATAAGAAGGAATTATATTATATAATAATTCTAACAGCAAAAAGATATGGAGGCACAAATGTCAGTAGGACAATTCGTATTTATGTTACACAGCCACCTTCCCTTTTACAGAAAAGCCGGCATGTGGCCTTTCGGGGAAGAAAACCTGTATGAATGTATGGCGGAAACTTACATTCCTTTATTAAACGCAATTTCCGAATTGTATGATGAAGGAATAAAAGCAAAGTTAACCGTCGGTATTACGCCGATTTTGGCTGAACAATTAAATGATGAACACTTAAAGAACGGATTTGTAAAGTATTTGGATTCAAGAATTGAAAGTGTTGCCAAGGATTTAGAAAGATATCCGGATGAAAAAGTGCCTCATTCGCAGCATTTGAAATATCTTGCAAAATATTATTACGACTGGTTTACAAATATAAAAAATTCGTTTGTAAATAAATACGGAATGGATTTAATCGCACAGTTTAAAAAATTTCAAGACTTAGGCTGTATAGAAATAACCACATCCGGTGCTACTCACGGATTTTCACCGTTACTTGCAACGGATGCAAACCTTAACGCACAGTTCAAGGTCGGTTCTGATACAACAAAAAGATTATTTGGCAAAAAGGCTTCAGGCTGCTGGCTGCCCGAATGTGCTTACCGTCAAGGATATCAATATGTGGGAAAAGACGGACAAAAACACTGGCGTCCCGCTATTGAAGTGACTTTGCAAAACAATGACATTGAATATTTCTTTACGGAATCTCATGTTATAGAAGGCGGAAATTCTATCGGAAACAGACGTGTAATCGGTGTTTACGGAAATATCGAATACATACCGCTGCCTGAACGTCCAGCAACCGGTTATGACACATATTCGGCATACTGGCTTCCCGATGCACAGGTAGCCGTAATGGGCAGAAACGAAAGAGCCGGTTATCAGGTTTGGTCTGCTGCGGACGGTTATCCGGGCGACGGATGCTACAGAGAATTCCACAGAAAAGATGCAAATTCAGGCATGCACTATTGGAGAATAACTTCGCCAAAAACCGATTTAGGTGACAAGATGTTATATGATCCGGTGCTTGCACTGAATAAAGTTAATGAAAACTCTGACCACTACACGACTTTGATTTATCACATGTTGAACGATTACAAAAAAGCAACCGGTAAAGAAGGTTTGGTAATGGTATCGTTTGACACGGAATTATACGGTCACTGGTGGTTTGAGGGTGTTGAATTTATTAAACAGGTAATTAAAAAATTCAACAATTATGTTCCTGAGGTTGAAAGACTTACGGCGGGTGAATATATTCACAAATATCCGCCGAAAGAAGCTATCCAAATCCCTGAAAGTTCTTGGGGACAGGGCGGTCACTTCTGGGTATGGAACAACCATTTAACGGAATGGATGTGGCCTATCATTCATGCTTGTGAAAAACGTATGAGTGCTATTGCCGATAAATATCCCGAAATTCCCGAAAACAAGCTTTTGCACAGGGCATTAAATCAGTTGGCAAGGGAAAATCTGTTATTGCAAAGTTCTGATTGGCCTTTCCTGATAACCACATGGCAGGCAAAGGATTATGCAACCGACAGATTTAGAGAGCATGTTGACAGGTTTGAAAAAATTGCCGACATGATCGACAGCGGAAACATCAATGATTGGGAATTACAGCAGATAGAAAGCATTGATAACTGTTTCTCGGTAATAGATTACAGAGTTTATCAGACGATAGAGGAGGGAGTAATTCCTCAGCAGTCTGCGAAACTTGCGCCGTTGTATAATTAAAAGATTAAATTATAATTCAAGAAAAGGCTCATTTATTTTGAGCCTTTTTTAATGCGTAATTCGGGACATGCTTTGAGAATATCTTTTGATTCGGTATTCAGCACGCATGGCAGAGCAGAATCATTTATTTTAGTTTCTTTTATAAACATATCCTTATTTTTAATAAAATCAACTCCTGTTTTAAGTTCATATTTATACCTGAGAACCGCATTTGGAAGATAGTCAGCAAATCCGAGCCATGGATCGATTACGTAAGAATTTTTATTGTTTTTTATAAGTACAACTGCATGGTTATAGTTAATAAAACCGAATTTTGATACGACGTCACCGATACAGACATTTTCCAGTCCGTTGGCTTTAGCAGCCAGTGCACCTAATGTTGCGGCTTCAGTGCAATTACCCGCTTTATGAAGTTTAATAAGTCTAATATAATTTTCAATATTTTTCTTAGTTTTGATTTTAGGTTTAAATAATTTTGAAAAAAGAGTAGTAAAAATATTTGAATTATCGTGCATTTTATAGTGAATATCGGTTATTTTATCATCAATTTTTGAAATTGCGAAAGAAAAATTCGGAGCATTATCCAGTCTTTGCAATAGTGTATTTGACATTCTGGGGTAAATTTTATTAACGTGCCTTGCGATATCGTCGGCGAAGCGAATTTCGGAATTTCTTGACGTAAAACAGGTGTAATTATTATTATTAATTTTCATAATAAAAGAAAAACTTATAAATATTTTTTTTTGCTATATTGCAAAAAAAAATTTAGCATATTATAATAGAACTTGCCGAAAGGTGAATACAAAAAAATAAGGGAGCGTAGCTCAGTTTGGTTAGAGCGCATGCCTGTCACGCATGAGGTCGCGAGTTCGAGCCTCGTCGTTCCCGCCATAAAAAAAGCCACATACAGTGGCTTTTTTTATGGCAAGAATGACAGAGCGAGGAGTCGTCACTTTGCGAGTTGCGTGAGCGAGCTGAGGGCGAAGGCTTGAGTGTGAAAAGAATGAAATTCTTGAAACACTCAACCGCAGACCCGTTAAACGCGAGCGAACAAGACAGAGCCTCGCCTGAGTTAAAAGCGGAGGGTTTGACCCTACCGCTTTTTAATTGTGAGAATGGACTATGGCGAGAACTCCATTTTGAGTTCGGCGGATTTGCGTACGGACGGAGTGAAACGAGTCCGGCTAGCGAGAATATTGAGCGATTTGAACCTAAGGTTCATACGCGAAACTATTCGAGCGTGGAGCAAATCCAAGACAAGCCTCGTCGTTCCCGCCATAAAAAAAGCCACTGTGTGTGGCTTTTTTTATGGCAAGAGACAGAGCGAGGAGTCGTCACTTTGCGAGATGCGTGAGCGAGCTGAGGGCGAGGGGGTTGTCTCTTTTGTTCCTTCCCCAAACGAGGAGGTTAGAGGTGGGTTTAATTCTTTGCATGAAAAGTAAAAATAGGTCGTCATTGCGAGCGAATGCGAAGCAATCCAGCTAATTTCATTCGCACGCAGTGCCGATATAATTGCCCCCTCACCCGAATTTCTAAGTTCACTGCGTTCGCTAGGAAATTCTTTTCTCTCCCGCACGAAGGTCAATTCGACGGGGAGAGGAGATTTTTATGCAAGGGATGAGGAAAAATCTCACGTTAACACCATATATTGCGGGCAGATTCAGTCTGCTACTTTTAAAAAATTTGTTGGGGTAGAAACCCCCAACTTACATTTTTTAAGTTGTTGGGCAAATCAAGAATTCCCAACTGATTTGCTCAAAAGATTTTTTTATAAACTTGTAAAAAAGTTGTAAATAATAAATTTACTTATTAACTCCTAATATCTTACCATGAAACAGTTTGTCAATTAAACCTCCTGCGTATCGGGCATCGACCTCTTTGAAATTATTATAATAGGCGTTAATGTCTGTATGACCATCTACATAAGTTTTACATGCCTCTAAGCATTTTTGTGCGTATTGAATTTGCTCTTTTGGAATATTGTTTCTATCAAAACATTTTAAGTTAAGCCCTTCCCGTATATCTTTTAAACAATCATCAAGAACTTCTTCCAACTCTTCTTTTGATAACCCTTCAATGTTATTATTTCTTGTTGTAAGTGTGAATATATATGCTTGTGGGTCATAATTTACAGCATAAAAGTGTTGTTTCATATGTCTCATCTCATGATGCATTGTCCCTAGTATGTTTTTTAAGGAGATATTGGGGCTAATTTCAACTTTTTGGGCTAAAGGCAGAGCTCCACCCAGTGTTATTCCATTCTTGGACACTTTACCATCTACTAATTTTAACTTAAATTTACTATCTTTAAAGCCAAAGTTTTGTTTGGCTTCATTAAATACAGCTTGTATGTATTCTTCTTTGGTTCCTGTAACAGCTATTTTTTCAACTTCTTTGTATCGATTTAATATTTCAAGGGCTTCTTTTTCTGTTATATCATTGCGTAAAAAGACCTCGTTAAATGTTTTCTGCACTTCAGGCATATTTTCCTGTATTTTTAAAAACTTTTTTTCAATTTGTTTTAATCCGTTTGATATTTTATAAGAACGATAGCCTTTAGTTGCTAATACTGCACCTATTACTGCGGTAGCAATTCCGCCTAAAGTTAATATAATTTTTGTCTTTTTAGACATAGGTTGTTTATTAGATAATGACACAGTATCCGTTTGAGGAGAGCGTTCAAAATGGCCTGATTTAGCTTGCACGGGAGCATTGGTATATACAGGCACGCTATTTTGTTTATTAATTCTGAAACCATTAAAAATACCATCTACCATAAATTACTTCTTTTTTATTTACTAATACTTCTATACAATATATTAAAGTATAAATTAGCTCAATATTTGACACCGGCACATATATACAATACAATTCAGCATAATACAATATGTGTCTATGCAAGGATTTTCAGCTTTGTAAATTTTTATTAAATAGATAGGGTGCAATTTTTTTATGGCAAATTTTTATGATTTTTTGATAGCAAATTATCTGCCTGTTTTGTTCAGCTCTGCCACATCGTTTATTCGTAGTGCAAAGTACGGTTGAGATTTGTCTTTTTCCTGTAAAAAGATTACGTAAGTATCATCAAACCAAAATTTTCTGGGTTTTACGCGCACGGGGGCAGGCATTGCTGTCATAACTGCTATTGCAGCCTCGGATTTAAGTTCGACGCCTTCGTTATTCATTTTGAATTCAACCGTTTCAAGTGCCTGATTAATCACAATATCCGTTCCCTTAACCCGTTTTCCTATGAGTTCGCCAAAAGTTTTTTCATCATACATATTAATATTAGGCGCTTTGAATTCGTCATCCTTTAAAAAATCACCTTCGCCTTTGTATTTAAGCTTTTTAAACATCATGTCGGAATACAGTTTGTCAAAGGTTTTATCATCATCTGTTCTGTACAAATACACGATATCGTTGCCTTTAGTGGTAATTGATACCGCAAAATCATTATGAGAGTTATAAAAAAGCACTTTTATCATATCATCAAGCGATGATGAACTTTTCTTTGTAATCCCGAAATATTCAACTTTTTCATGATTTTTGCCGAATTTCTGCGGTTGAAGTTTATCAAACGCATTCAAAAATTTGAAATCTTTCTTTAACATAGCATAGAAAAGGTATTCATTGTGTGCATTCCAGTCAAAAGCACCCAAAATATCACTCGTTTCATTAAATTTTTCTTTTAAAGCGGTTTCAATTTGATTTTTTAACTCGGGAGATATTTTACCGAAAGTCTTGTAATACGAGTCATCGGAAATCATTTCCGCTTTAAATGTTTGTTTATTAAGCTCTTTGACAATTTGAGGGTTTTTCCATCCGAATTTGACAGGGCCTTTAACCATTTCATCCATTAAGTCATTCCAAACAAGCTGGAATGTTCCCGCCCAAACTCTGTTAGGTGAAGTTGAAACGGACGACATCGTCGGAAGAATTTCTATCGAGCTTGCGTGTGCAAGTGTTGCGGATAGAATTATTACGGTTAAAAGTGACAATATTTTTTTCATTTTTTTTCTCCTTTTTATTTAAGATTAAGGAATTTGAAAAACCCCTTAAAAAAACCTCGTGCGTTATCTTCATGCAAAATATTAGCACAAGGATAATATTTTTCATAATTCAAAATAATATTTTCGGGCAAATCTTCATCTTTTTCAAGAATATTTGCTATAAGTTCCAAAAAATCATCCTGTTCTTCTTTGTATAACTCATCTTTGAGCCGTAAGTCCTCGTCCGCTTCGTAATGCACAAGTGCATGATAGGCGGCATGGATACTTTTATCCTTTGTATCACGAGGGAAATGAACAATAGCCTCTCTCACGCAAATACGGGAAATTAAAACATGCCGTATCAATTCGGCAACAAACCGTCTGTCGCTTTTCATATCAAAATCTTTTGTGAATTTTGTGCAAATCTGATTAACTCATCGTAACTTCCGTTGAAAAAGCGGTCTGCAACTTCTTTTACCGCCAGATGAGTCATTTCATCTTTGTTCATTGCCGCTTTGTAAAGGAATTTTTTGCCTGATTTGTAACGTACAAGGACTGATTTTGCAGTTAATCTGTCCATGACAGTTTTGATTGTTGTGTAAGCTCTTTCCACTCCGTTTGCAGACAAATCATCAACAATATCCTGAATGGATATGTCTTTATCCTCGTTAACATCTGCCAAAGACCAAAACGAATTCAAAATTTCAATTTCTAATTTTCCGCATGCCATAGTAATTTCCTTTTTCTTACTAACATTGTAACATAATGCAATATATTTTCAATACGATATGACAAAAATGTTACAATTACTTGATATCAAGCAAGTCTTCTTCTTTTTGAAAGTTTGTTTTTTTCTTGTGAAGTTTTTGATTTTTCTTTTTTGTTTTGTTTGAAACTTTTCTGTAAGCGTTATCAATGGAGATTTTTGTTAATGCCGTTCCTTTTCTTTTGTCGTAAAAAGTAAGCCAGAAGCTCCTGTTGATGTTGTCAACCGCAAAAGACACACGTCCCGCAAACTTATCCCCCGGTCGGATTTGTTTAAACATCAATTTTGTATCACCGAAAATCGAAGGTCTGAAAACGGCATTATAATCGTTTACAAGTGCCATATCAAGCCCCGAAAAAGTTTTATCGGACATATTTGATATCATAACTGTCAGGGTTATCGTGTTAACTTCTCCGAAAGGGTCTGTTTCGTGTTTTATATCGCTGATTTGGATATCCAAACCGGGGTAAAAAAGTTCATGTTGAATTAAAGCTTCTTCACGATAAACGGGCAAAGGCACGGATGTATTGATTTTAACTCTGATTTGATCCCCCGGAGAAATTAAAACATCGCTTCCCTTGCGAATTAAAGCCATTCCGAGTCCGATAGCACCGCCGACGGCAGCACCGCCCGCAAGCGTGTAGCCTTGTGAAGCGATAGCAGCTTCCAAGCCGAGCCAATTTAATGCCAAAAAACCGCCCAAAGCACCGCCAGCTACCGTGTATCCGACATCCTGTGCAACAATTTTTGCCGTTTCAGCTATCGGATGAAGTTTTGTGGACATCTTTCCTTCAATAGGAATTTCACGCCCGTCGGGGGTTACAAGGTAATCAAAATCAAGTTCTATCCATCCCGAGCGTCCGAGTTTTTTGGGGTCAACGGTTTGGGTTATACGACCGTGTGCGACAGTTCCTTTGGGAATTATAACTCCCCTGTCGCCTTTGACTTCATCGGTAACTTCGGCGAAAAACTCATCGCCCTCAATGTTTATGTTGCTGTCGAGAACCTGTGATACGGTCATGTTTATGACGTCTTTACGTTCAAGATGTTCAACCTCGCCCGTAAAGAGTTCCTGTTGAAGTTTTTGCTCAAGCTGTTCGTTTTTTTCGGCATGTCCCTGCAAAACATCTTCAGCCAAAACAGGTGCAAAAGTCAGTATAAATGCTAAAAATATTGATAAAATCTTTTTCATAACAAAATTATACTACATAATCTTGACAACAACACAAAAAAAATATATCATCAAGATATGAAAAAACGCTGGTATGATATAGATCCGACATTAAGCAGAGCCGTTGCAAAACTTGAACAGGCTGAAGAATACGTTCAGGTAAGGTGTGCCGACTACATTATTGACCGTCTGAGAGATATTGATTTTAATATTGAACTTTCTTTGGATGATCAGTATAATTATATTCTTCGCAGGTGGTATGATAAGAATATCAAGGTTTCTCATGCTATGGAGTACCTGAAAAACTGTCCTATTGACATAAGAAAGCAATTAGCACTTGAAATTATCGATTTTATAAAAGAATATGACGATTATGCAAAGCGAAATTCTTAAATTCCCGCAGAGGTAAAAATGGCAAAAGTTAAATCAAAATGGGTATGTATGGAATGCGGTTATGAAACGGCGGGATATTTGGGTAAATGTCCCGAATGCGGTGCTTGGGGGACAATTACCGAAGAAGTTCAATTTAATTCAAAACCCGCTTCGCCCGTGCATGAATTCATTAACAACGAAAAACCCGAACTTTTAAAAGATATCCATATCGGGGAAGAAGTTAGAATTTCAACAAATATATCAGAATTTGACCGAATTTTGGGAGGCGGATTAGTTCAAGGCTCGCTTGTGCTTGTGGCAGGAGATCCTGGAATAGGTAAATCCACAATTCTGCTCCAAACAAGCGGTGAACTTTGCAAAAACAATAAAAAAGTTCTTTACGTTTCGGCGGAAGAAAGTGCAAGCCAGCTTAAACTTAGGGCTCAAAGACTTTCGATAAATTCCGACAAACTCTACGTTTATCCGCAGACTTCACTTGAAAATATAAAATCACAGATAGAAGAAATAGTCCCTGATATCGTTGTTATAGACAGTATTCAAGCCATTTATTCTCAAAATGTGTCAAGCTCGGCGGGAAGTGTTTCGCAAATTCGTGAATGCACAAACCTTTTAATGCACATAGCCAAATCCAAAAACATAACCGTCATCGTAATCGGTCATGTTACCAAAGACGGCAGTATTGCAGGCCCGAAAATTCTTGAACACATGGTTGATACGGTAATATATTTTGAAGGCGACAAATATAAGTCTTACAGAATGCTGCGTTCCATGAAAAACCGTTTCGGAAACACATCGGAAGTCGGTATTTTTGAAATGCACTCAAACGGGTTAAAAGAAGTTACAAATCCTAATGAACTGTTTTTGAACGAGCGTTCGCAAATCAGTGTTCCGGGAAGTGCAATTATAGTAACAAATGAAGGTACACGTCCGTTGCTTGTCGAGATACAAGCTCTGGTCGGAACAACGCCTTACCCCAGCCCGAGGCGTGTAACAAACGGTGTTGATACGGGCAGAGTTTTACAAATTCTTGCCGTATTGGAAAAACGTGTCGGACTTAATCTTTCCAAACAAGATGTTTATGTAAATGTTACGGGCGGAATTGATGTGTCAGAACCTGCTGCTGACCTAGGTATTGCACTTTCGGTTGCGACTTGTGCAAGAGATGTGGTCGTTGACAGTCAAACGGTTATTATAGGCGAAATCGGTCTTTCGGGCGAAATCCACCCCGTAAATAATATCGAAAAACGCCTCAATGAAGCCGTTATGTCGGGGTTTAAAAAAGCCATTATTCCTTACGCAAACAAAACCAAAGACGACAGAATAGAAATCGTCCCCGTAAAAAGATTGATTGATGCTATCAGTGCTTGCGTTTCACGGCAATAATTTTTTTCAGATGAATTTTAAATTTCTGAGTTCAAAAGTGTTTGCCAATGTTTTTAAATCTTCATTGGCATGGCATTTTAATGTCTTGTTCGGATGATTTGCAATAAAATCGGCAGATGCCAAAACCGCAAACTTTATTCCGTCCAAAATGTTCAGAGAGGACAAGTCCGCTTCGTATTCATCAACTAAATTCGATTTTTTTATTAAGCAGCCGTATTCATCAGTCATAGAAATTTGAACGCTTTTAATTTACAAAAATTTAATATTTGACGGTGAATTCATACTTTTATATGATATTTGTAATATAATTATTGAAGGGGAGTAATAATGGAAACAGTATTAATGAAAGAAGATAAAATTAACGAGCTCGCAAAAAATGTACTTGATATTGAAGCAAACTCTATTTTAAGGCTTAAAAATAGTATAAACGAAAATTTTTCTAAAGCGGTTGACATTTTATACAACTGCAAAGGTCGTGTAATAATCACGGGCATGGGAAAATCCGGTCATATAGGAAGAAAAATTGCGGCAACTTTAACCTCAACGGGAACGCCGTCATACTTTCTTCATCCCGCCGAAAGTACACACGGAGATTCGGGAATTATCACGAAAAATGACGTTGTTATTGCAATTTCAAACAGCGGTGAAACTCAGGAATTACTTAACCTGCTGCCTTTGATAAAAAGGTTCGGCGTGACAATGATAGGTATGACGGGAAAACTTGAATCAACACTTGCAAAATCATCCGATGTAACTTTAGATATTTCGGTTGAAAAAGAAGCATGCCCGCTTAATAAAGCTCCAACGGCAAGCACGACCGCTACTCTTGCAATGGGTGACGCTCTGGCTGTCTGTCTGCTTGAAAAAAGAGGTTTTTCCGAACAGGATTTCTTAATTTTCCATCCTTCGGGTGCTCTCGGGAAAGGCTTCAGATACAGAGTTTCCGACCTTATGCTTAAAGATGTTGACAAACTTCCGTTTACCGATGAAAATATGTCTTTTGCCGATACAATAAAGCTTATTTCGGAGAAAAAACTCGGTATAGCTGTTCTTTTGGATAAAAACGGTTGTTTGTCAGGTGTTTTGACAGACGGTGACATAAGAAGAACTCTTATAAAGTATCAAAACATCCGTCCTCTGCTTGCAAAAGACGTTATGTCGCAAGACCCGAAATATATTCACGAAAACGACTATGCGGCAAGTGCGCTGCATTTTATGGAAAAATATTCCATCACCGCACTCGCTGTCGTAGATGAAAATAAAAAACCGATAGGAATAATCCATATTCACGATTTGTTGAAAGCAGGTGTGGCATAGTGATAGAACGGGCAAAAAAAATTAAACTTCTTGCATTTGATGTTGACGGCGTTATGACTAACGGCGATGTTACTTACGATGAAAACGGCGTTGAATACAAGACTTTTAACGTAAAAGACGGGCATGGGCTTGTCAGAATGGCTAAATCAGGATTTATTACCGCAATAATTACCGCTAGAAATAACGGAACAGTGGAACACAGAGCTAAAAATCTTAATATAACCGAATTACATCAGGGTAAGAAGTTCAAATTGCCGACACTTGAAGCATTAAAAGAAAAATATAATCTTTCTTACGATGAAATTTCGTATATGGGCGATGATTTGCCTGATATTTGCTGTCTTGAAAAAGTCGGGCTGGCATGCTGTCCGAAAGATGCAGTCGATGAAGTGAAAAATATTTGTCATTTTGTTTCTTCAAAAGACGGCGGAAAAGGTGCAGTGAGAGAGTTGTGCGATTTTATTCTTGATGCACAAGGGATTAAAAAAGAGTATACAGTAAGCGAGGGAAATAATGTTTGAAATTAAAACGCAAGGATTTTTTTCTGCAGCACATCATCTTTTGAACTATGAGGGAGAGTGTGAAAACCAGCACGGTCATAATTGGATGGTTGAAGTTTTTGTCAGAGGGAATTCGCTGAACGAAAGTAATATCCTTATTGATTATAAAGTTCTAAAAAAAGAGCTGAACAGTGTTTTGTCACTTCTTGACCATAAAGATATAAACGAGCTGCCCGAATTCAAGGGTGAAAGCCCTTCAAGCGAAATGATAGCTTGTTTTATCTACAATAAAATGAAAGAAAGAGTTGTTCAGTTAAGTAAAGTTACGGTTTGGGAAACGCAAACATCTTGCTGCAGTTATTTTGAAGAACGGGAATAAGATATGAACTTAATACAATCAATACTTATGGGAATAGTACAGGGTTTAAGCGAGTTTTTGCCCGTATCAAGCTCTGCTCATCTGGTGTTTACATCTAACTTATACAAGGTTTTCAAGGGAATTGAAATCGTTCAAAGTTCAAACGAAGAAATTTTCTTTGACATCATGGTTCACCTCGGAACGCTTATTGCCGTGATAATATTTTTCAGAAAAGATATCGCAAACATTCTTATGTCAATGTTTAAAGCTTTTAAAACGAAAAATTGGTCTGATAAGCAGGCAAAATTAGGACTTTACATAATCGCAGGCACAATAATAACAATAATTTTGGCACTTCCGATAAACGAAATTGCCGAAAAACTCGTTTATAAACCGTCGGTTGTCGGCATTTTGCTTTTCATTACGGGGTTTACGCTTTTGTACAGCGAATACAAATCCAAAAAGCTTGAAGAAAAAAAATGTGATATTGATTTAAAGACGTCGATTTTCGTCGGATTAGCTCAAGGTTTGGCTGCGTTACCCGGGTTTTCACGTTCGGGATGGACGATTGCAACGGGATTATTCCTCGGATTAGACCGTTTATCCGCCGCAAAATACTCGTTTTTATTGAGTATTCCCATAATTCTGGGGGCTTCAATGGTATATCCTCTCGTAAAAATTGACATCACGGAAGCTCTTAATTATAATTGGACGGCAATTATCGTCGGAACAGCCGTTTCTGCAATAACGGGATATTTATGCATAAAGTATTTTATGAAATTTATATCCAAATTTTCTCTTGCCGTATTCGGTTATTATTGCCTAATAGCAGGGATTTCGGCAGCAGTTTTCTTTGCGTCAAAAGGTTTGTAAAAAAATGTAAAATTTGTTAAACAAAAATGACAAAAAAAAATATTTACGGGCTTTTTAATTACAGCATTCGGAGTGGAAATGATTCAACCTGTTAACAGTAAAAATTTCATAGCGTTTTCCGCGAAAGAAGATAATAAAGGTTATACGCACGATACCTTGTTAAAAAACAACTTTGCAACACGTACAAAAATCGGTATCGACAAGTTTGTAAATGCCTTAACCGTTTATCCCGCAAAAGGTTTGAAGGGAAGCAAAAACTCTAATTTCTACGAATTTTTAACGCTCGGGATGGTTCCATATCTTGTCGGCAGCGCAACATTAATGGGGGTATTTAACCTCGCAAATAAATATTACTCAAACTTTTCAAGAACAAAAGCCTCAATGAACGGAAGAAAATTTGCCCTCGGGGTTTTGTTTTACGGGCTTATGAAGAATATCTCAAAATCATTTATCAGCCGTCCGTTGAAACTTATTTCGGGAGTTGATATTGAGCAGCCTTATGCAAAAGTTATTTACGAGCTTCCGGATGACATTAATGATACCGATATTACAAGTATTGAACACCATAAAGTGTTTGAAAGCGTTGATTTCCCGCGCTGGGATTTGTTTTACACGGATGATTACAACCACAAAAACAGAAACTTAATCTATGACAGATATGCGTTCAAATTGGGACTGGGACGTAATCTTAACGATTCGGATCAAGAGGTTAAGCCCCGTGTAAAAGAAATTGCTGTAAAAGCCGGTCTGGCAAAGAGTATTTCTTCATACCTTTGGGCGGCAGTCGGCGTAGCTTTTGCATTCCAAAGTCCGTGGGAAAAATATCTGAATATTATGACATTTAATCCAAAAGACAAAGAAAAATTCCTAAAATCAGTTAAGGCTTTTGGAACAAGCTTTTTGGAAAGTGCAAAAACCTTATACAAAGGCGAAAACGGTTCAAAATATTCGGGAAGAATTCTTCTGTTTACGGCTGCGGCATCGACTGTTCTCGGGCTTGTAAATACTCTGCACAGCTCACATTCGGTTAATGATAACGGTAATGAAATCTTTAAGAAAGGTGAAAAATACGTAAAAGCATGACAATAAATTTGGTTCAAAACTACATAAAAAGTGCTCCATACGTTAATTCTGAAAAGAATAAACCCGAATTTGACATACAAAGAATTATTGATACAAAAACTTTTATTCAACCGCTTCCGAGCCGCGGAAAACTTATTGACGGCAAGTTCTCAAACATACCCGAGTTAACTGTTAAAGAAGCCGTTTATAATGCAAAAGCTTTCAAGCATGCCCTCTGCGGAAAAGCAAACGACCATGAACTCGGTAAAATGAACGATTTGGGCTTAAAGTTAGGCAGTTTGGCGATAGCGATTTACTTGTTCTCAATGAGAAAATCTCCGCTGAATAAGTGTATGGAATTTGTCGGTTTGACATCATTCCTTGCCTCAATGGCTTTATGGCCTAAAATTGCAATTCAACTTCCCGCGTATCTCGTTCACGGTGTAAATGTGGGCAAAAAATATCAGGACGGTTACGGACGAGTAAAACCGTTTTATCAAGACCCGCAATTCATTCCGTGGGATTTGTATTCGGACGATGAGATTAACAAAATCGGCGACAAATTGAAAGTTCCGAGAAATATTCCGAACAGACGCGAATTTATTCAGGAAAAAATGAGAAAAATTGCGCTTCAAAATAACACTTTGTGGATGCTTACGGCAGGTTTTGCCGCACCGATTATGAGTGCTCTTATCTGCAACCTCTCAGAACCCGCTATTACAAAGCTGATTAACGACAGCAGAAATAAAGAAGCAAACGGCATTCTTAAAGATTTTGACCGATACGTTGACAAACACAAAACTAAAAAAACAGAAACGGCTCTTGAAAAACTTTACGTTGAACAAAAAAATTCCGGACTGGATGATGTGTTAAAGGAAAAAATCAAGACAGTCTTTACATCTTCGATGGATTCAATTACATCTTCTCATTTTCGCAAAGATTTTGATGCAAAATATCCGTCAAACAGATTCTTTGTAAGCAGAGAAAATGCGCAGAAACTTATTGACGAACTTTCCAAATTATTCCTTGAAAACAATTATGACGGCGAGTTTGTGAAATCACTGTTTCAGGATGAAAAGCATATATCAAATCTCTTGAACAATAACAAGCTTTTAAACACCGCAATAACCAAAGATGATTTCCGAAATATAAAGAAAATTTTTATCAAAGATTTAAAATCCAATTACGATAAATATTATCAGTCACATCCTGAAGCTGTTCGGGAAGACTGGGGAGAAATCAAAGATTTAATATTAAATCAGCCGAAAAACACTCATCCTTTGGTTAAAGCGTTCCGACAAACACCTGATGTTAAGTTTGACAAGGCAATGTTTGATGAACTTAAAGCGCTTGCCGCTGATACGGATGTTTTTGCGTCGAAGGTATCGGCTCTGGACAGATATGCGGGATTAAAAGTCGGTGCGGCACCCGAAACAGTCGGCGGAAACTTCTGGAACAAAATAAATGAAGAATTGATTAAAGATGTGTTCAAATTCACGCCTGAAGAAATTAAAAAAGCAAATTTTGACGAAAACATTATGGGCGATATTCTGCGTGACAAAATTGAAACGATTACCTCGGATGATGCTTCGTATAAGCGTGTTATTAAGTCGATTATCGAGAAGTTTGCACGATTAGAAAAAGAATTAAAGTCAGAAAATATAACATCACACATTTTGAATAAGCATGACAAATTGAATTTTGAAGAAAACCGTCAGGCAAGAACTCTTTATGACAGGATTACGGATAAAGTTTATGACGAATTCGCCGAAATTCTCAGAAAGAATGGTTTCCCTGACACAGGCAAAGCGGTTGCGGGAAAAGATATATTTGACGTTTGCGGAACTGCCAAATCTATCCAAAAGGCTTATGTTCAGGACAGACTTTTGGGTATAAAGAGTGCGTTTTACCGTCTAATCAATACTTTAGACTTTTACAGACGTGTATCAACGGATGCAAACAACATTGACGGCATAAAAGGTCAGTGCCGTAACATCAAAGAGGAACTTATAGAACTTTGCAAGACTATCACATTAGAAGGTCACTCGTCCGATCAAACGACTAAATTCTACTTGTTACGTAACCCTCACCCCGATTTGTATGACGGTTCGGATGTGGAAGTCGTCAAGGGCAAGGTTAAAAACAAATATTACGGCGTAATCAAAGAAACTGCGGACATTTCGGCGGACAAATATTTCTATCAATATGCAATGCGTGCGATGTATGAAGCTCCGATGCACAAAGACACGGAAGAAGCTCTCAAGGAAATGATGTTAAGGAACGAAGCTGCGATGTATCAGGATACTCAAAAAGTTGTTAAAGAAAGTTTGTTAAGGAATGAAATGGTAAATTACCGTGAACTTATGTGCGAAAGATTTGGCGGTGAACATTACTTTACAAAGCCGTTCCACAAAATCAGACCTTTTAACGGCACGGGTTCCGAGGTGAAGTTCCTTCTCAACGGAGTTTCGCCGAAAGAGATGTTATTTAAGAAAAATCAACTTATCTTTAACACAAACAAATGGTTCAAGATATTTTCAACGGCGGGAGCGGTTCTGCTGGGTGTCACGCTCGCGGCTCAATTCGCTTTCGGAAAGATGAAAAATCCGAAAAAGGCAGGTCAAAATGCTTAATATACAAAATTCATTTATCGTAAAACAAAATATTTATCATCCGATGTTCAAGCAGAATGCCGAATCTCCTGTTGTTCGGGACAAAACATCTTTATTAACCGCATATATGGATAATTTGGCAAAAGTTAATGCGCCCGTTGTTCAAAAATCCGAGCCTTACAAAAACGATTTAAAGACTCTTTTCAACACAAATCAGGCGAAGATTCTTGCGATAATTCCGAGAACATTTAATGCAAAAGACAAAAACGGAAATGCGTACATAGACGGAGATGAACAGCACGGAACGTTTTTAAATGCGATAGAAAGACTTGACGAGATAAAATCCCAAGGGTTTAACACGATTCATGTGCTTCCTATTCATCCTTCGGGAAAGATGAAAGCTATGGGAACGGCGGGTTCGCTCTATTCGCCTAAGGATTTATTGACGATAGACCCGAATTTAATCGACCCTAAAGATTCAAGAAGTGCCTTAGAGCAGTTTAAAACATTTATCGACGAGTGTCACAAACGCGGAATTCGTGTAATGCTTGATTTGCCGAGTTGTGCGTCTTACGATATGTTTTTGGAACACCCCGAATGGATGGCAATAGAGCGTGACGGACTTGCGAAAACTCCGCAGGGATGGAACGATATCAGAATGTTTCAACCGTGGGAAGATGAAGGAAAACGCACTCTTAATCCGAAACTTCTTGAACTTCACAAACAATATGTTGATATGTGTATTGATTTAGGCATCGACGGAATAAGGGCGGATGTTGCGAGGGCGAAACCGGTTGAATTTTGGGATGTAATAATTCCTTATTCACATCTTCGTGACCCTGAATTTGCATGGCTTGCCGAAACTTATACTTACGAGGACGCTTCGCCTCAAGCGAATATGCCTTACGACAGACCGGAAGATTCTTTGCGTGCGGGATTTGATGCGATTTACGGACAGTATCACATATTCCATGAATGGGCTGATGCATCATCGTTTATGAATTATTTGAAAGAACAAATTGAAATGTCTCACAGACTTCCTAAAGGAAAGACTTTAATCGGTTCTTTTGCTACTCACGACGACATTACGCCGATGGATCACGGCGGTGTTGACTATTGTAACCTTACAACGGGGCTTCAATGCACTTTGCCGATGCTTAATCCCTACTTTGTGGACGGATTTCAGTCGGGTGATAAGTATGTTTATCCTTACGAAGATATGTATAATCCCGTAACTCAGACAGACAACCACGAAATGACCGTTCACAGGGGAAAATTGGATATCTTTAATCTTTCGAGAAAACCCGGCGGTGACAACCCCGAAATCGGCAAGTTTATGACGGAAGCTTTTAAAATGCGCGGAAAATATCTTGACGTAATTACAAAAGGTTCATTAATAGAACTTGAAAAATCCAAAGACAAAAACGATCAGGTAATTGCGTATGCGCGTCATTATAACGGAAAAACTCTGCTTGTTGTCGCAAACAGGAACGTAAATCGTCCCTCATCGGCTGTAATAAAAGTTCCTACGATGCATGCGGAACAAAAACTTGAAAATCTTCTTCCCGCTTACGGTAAAGAGAGCATTTTCCAACCGTTGGATAACAAATTGAACGTTAATCTTGCGCCGGCAAGAATTTATGTATTTGAAATCGACACTCCTCAGATTGAAAAATTCAGCAAACACGTTTACAAGCAAAAATAGGCATACATTAAATAAACCGGCCTTAGATGTAACCTTTTGGTTACATCTTTTGCTTTTTAAAAATGTTTGAGTTAAAATACATTGGCGAGGTATAAATATGCTTCAAGAATTTATAAGTTCAAAAATACACAGAGCCACCGTAACCGACGCAAATTTGAATTATGTCGGCTCAATAACTATAGATGAAACGTTAATGAAAGCTTCACAAATAAAAGAGTGGCAGAAAGTTGACATTCTTGACATTGATAATGGCGAGAGATTTCACACTTATGTAATCAAGGGTGAGGCGAATTCGGGTAAAATTTGTTTAAACGGTGCTGCTGCGAGAAAAGTTCAACCGGGTGATAAGGTTATAATTATTGCTTACGGGCTTTACAACCCCGAAGAAATGAACAATTACAAGCCTGTTGTGGTAATTGTTGATGAGAAAAACAAAGTCAGCAGTATTCAATAGATTTGTAGAAGGAATAAAACAATTTAACAAGCTTGGGATTTTCTTCCATAGCTTGTTTAATTTCGGCTTTCATTTCGTGTTCGGAAACCATGTGGAAATAATACAGTTCCCATGGTTGAACTTCGAGGATTTTGGCGATTTTTTGCAGGGTTTCGACAGAGGGGTAGTATTTACCTGTTTCGATATAGCTCAAACTTGGCGGTTCAATGCCGATGAGTTCAGCGAGTCTTTCCTGCGTAATATTTTTTGATTTTCTAAGGTTTTGAATCCTTTTACCTAAAAGTTTTTTTAAATCTGTCATAATAATACCCTCATGAATATTATTTTATGAATAGCTCGGGCTTTTTATAATGTAACACATTAATTATATATTGATTTATAAAGTATTATATGATATATATAATCATGATAAATTTTATGAGGTGTTTAATGATGTCTAAATTAGGATTAAGAACAGGTTTTTCTTTGGCTGAAATGATGGTAGTCATGCTTATAATTAGTATAGTTTTGGCGGCAATGGCACCATTGGTAACGACAAGATTAAGAACTAAAGCTGCACCATCAACTTACCCTAACAACCCTTGGCAATGGGTAGAAGGTTCTGATACAGACGCTCATTCACTTGCAAGCCGAAACATGATAGGTCAAGATGTTTTAGGAGATGCTGATGGCGATTCTAAATTGATTATCAAAACCGATGAAGATGAAAATCACATACTGTTTAAGGGTAACGGTACTGCAAATGAAGGTATATTGGGACGAATCCGCTTATCTTCAAACAGCATAGTTTTCGGTTCCCTGCGTAATGATGATTTATTGCTGAATAATTCGATAGTTATTGGTCATAAAGCGGGAAGTAACGGAGCAACCATGTCAGATCATAGTGCTCAAGATACTGTAGCAATAGGGAATGATTCATCAGCTAACGGTTATAATTCTGTTGCTATGGGTAATGGTTCATCAGCTGCAACTTATTCCACAGCCTTGGGAGCGAGTGCTTTTACAAGTAGCACAAATGCTGTAGCACTTGGTTATAAGGCGAAGGCAGAGTCATATTCTACGGTATTGGGAACGGAAGCATCTGCTGCCGGAACAATGTCTATAGCCCTTGGTTATAAAGCGGAGGCGAAAGGTAAAAATTCTATAGCCATAGGGTATATGGTTAAAGCTGAAAATGAGAATGAAATTGTTTTAGGGAGTACCAACCATAGTGTAGAGCTCCCCGGAAAACTTGATGTAAAAGGTGAATTAACTCATAATGGCATAGCTGTGACATCAGATCGCCGTTTGAAAAATATTATGGGCCAAAATGGTTGTGGACTTGATAAAATTCGTCAGTTAAAAGTATTCAATTATGTATATAAAAAAGACGCTAACAAAGAATTACGCATTGGACTTATTGCGCAGGATGTACAAAAAGTTCTTCCCAATGCGGTTAAAAAAAACACTGACGGATTTTTGACAATCCGTACGGATGACATTATCTATACGCTTGTAAATGCCGTAAAACAGCTTGATAAGAGCATTCAAGAGCTTACAAAAGAAGTCAAAGCACATAATCAAAAACTTGAAGAAATTTCAAAACGCTTAGACAAGCTTGAAAATAAATAAAAATTTTAATTCCGTGCAAACGGAATACCACTATATTACTCCCCTGACAGGGAGTTTTTCTTTTGGAATTTTTGTAAAAATCTTGCCCAAAAGCCATTGTTGTTCTATGCTGTATGTATGATTAAACAGCTTAGAATAAAAGATTACATTCTGATAGATGAGCTTACGGCGAATTTTGACAGTGGTTTGAATGTTATCACGGGCGAAACGGGAGCGGGAAAAAGTATTTTGATTAACGCCGTTGAAATCGCATTCGCCCCGCGCGTGTCAAAAGAGGTTATCAAAACGGGAAAAGAAAAAGCTGTTGTTGAACTCGTTATTGAAAACACAAAACACGATCTTACCAAACTTTTTGAGGAAAACGGGATAGACAATTTCGGCTCCGAAATAGTTTTGACAAAAGAGATTACGCCTAATGCCGTTCGCTCAAGGGTTAACGGAACTCTTGTTAATCAGGAATTTATAAGACAATTAAAAACTTACTTTTTGGATATTCACTCACAGCACGAAACTTATTCGCTTTTACAGCCGAAATATCATATTAATTTGCTCGATAATTACGCAAAAGACTCTTACGGCGCTAAACTTGAAAGTTACCGCGAAAAATTTATTGAGTATAAAAAACTTTTATCCGATTTGGAAAACCTCAAAAACGCATCGGATTTGACGGAAAACCAAATTGAATTTCTGAAATTTCAGATTAACGAAATTGAAAGTGCCTCGATAAAAAGCACGGATGAGGACGAACAGTTAAACAAAGAACTTGAAGTTTTGGAAAATGCCGAAAAACTGAAAGAGCTGACAGGAACTTCATATTGGGCGATTAACGGCGATGACGGCTCGATTATGGAGGCTCTTGCAAGGATTAAACAAAATGTTTCAAAGGCTGTGTCTTACGATTCCTCGCTTGAAAATCTTGAACAAAATCTTACCGATGCGATAGAAAATCTTCGCGATGTCGGCGGTGAGCTTAGAGATTACAGCCAAAATCTTCAAAACGATACCGAAAGACTTAACCAAATTCAGGAACGACAGTTTATGCTCGATAAACTTAAACGCAAATACGGCGGAACACTTGAAAGTGTCCTGAAAAGTTTTGATGATTTCTCAAAAGAGCTTAACGCTATCGAGTTTTCGACACAAAACATGGAAGAACTTGAAGAAAAAATCTCTCAAACTCGCTTAGAACTTGAAAATTCGGCATTGCAGATAAGCGAACAAAGAAAAAATTATGCAGCGGTTTTATCATCACTTATTCAAGAAAAACTTGAAAAATTGGAGCTTCCGAAAGCCAGATTTGAAATCCGTATCGACCTGAAAGAATTGAGTTCTGACGGTGTCGATAACGTTGAATTTTTGATTTCCACAAATGTATCGGAGGATATGAAACCGCTTGCAAAAGTCGCATCAGGCGGAGAAATTTCACGCGTCATGCTTGCCGTTAAATCTATTTTTGCAAACAGCGATGACATAGACACCGTAATTTTTGATGAAATAGATACAGGGATTTCGGGTAAAGCCTCACAAAGCGTTGCCGAAGAAATCGCAGAACTTTCAAAATCCCATCAAATAATTCTTATCACGCACCAGCCGATTATCGCATCAAAAGCCGATAAACATTTTTATGTTAAGAAAATGCAAAACAACGAAACAAAAGTTGATGTTTACGTCCTGACGGGCGACAACCGCCTGAAAGCCTTAGCAGAACTCGCAGGAGGAGATATAAACGAGCAGTCCCTCGAGTTTGCAAAATCGTTAATTTTAAATTAGATGGCAATTTTTTGTTGTGTTTGGTTTTTATATAAATATGGTTAGTATTAATCGTATAAGTTGTGTAAATAATTATTTGCCCAAAAAACCTTGTTTTAACGGAAATTCGCCGCAAACAAATCCGCAGAATGACGAAATTCCCGCATTAACGCCCGATTTTTCCGTAAAAACTCCGATGAAGTATACAAAAACAGGGGAAATGTCTTTTCCGTATGACACAAAAGCTTACTGTTACAAGCTTTCAAACGGACAAAAAGTCGTTGTTGTTCCGCACGACGGCGAAACCGTTTTAAGAACTTACGTTAACACAGGCTCGATGAACGAACCCGACAACATCAGAGGCATAAGCCATTACATCGAACACAATCTGTTTAACGGTTCTAAAGGATTGGAACAAGGCGATTTCTTCAAAGAAGTTAATAAAATGGGGGCTTCAACCAACGCATCGACAGGATTTGCCGAAACAAATTACTTCATAAGCTCTAATATGCTTAACAAATCCGATTTGGAAAATAAAATTAAACTTCATGCCTCGATGCTTGAAACACCTTTATTCGCAGCGGAAAAACTCGAAAAAGAAAAAGAAATTGTTAATTCCGAAATCAATATGATTACCTCAAACCCCGAAAATATAGCCATTAACAAGATGCTCAAAAATCTTTACGGCATAAAAACGACTTCGTCCGATATGATAGGCGGAACAACCGATAACATAACAAATCTTACACGTGAAGATGTCATAAATTACTATAAAAACAACTATTACCCCGCAAATATGGTTACGGTAATCAGCGGAAACGTTGACCCCGACAAAACTATGGAGCTTATCGCAAAATATTTTACCTCAACATCCAAACCCTCGGGAAACAGACATTCGGAAAAATTTACCCCCATCCAAAATTCCGTCAGAGAAGATATAATTTCCGACAAAGCAACCGCATCAACTATTGTCGTGGGATTTGACGGTGCAAGCGATATAAAAGACAGGATTTATCTTTTGGCACTTTCAAGATTACTTTCGCTCACCCCGACGTCACGTATAAACAAAGAACTTAAAAAATACGGCAGTTCCGCTCTAGTCGGACAGGAAAAAATTTTGACCGACCCGAAAATCGGCAGAGCAGTGATTTTTACGGCAGATTCAACGGAAGAAAATTGCGAAAAAGTTTTAAAAACAATGTTTACTCAAATCGGAAACCTCGAAAATAATCCGCCGTCTGAACAGGAAATGCAAATTATAAAAAAATATCTGCTCAAAAGTTTTGCCCAAACATTTGAAACTTCGTTCTCAACAAACGACATAATCGGAACTTCAATTCTTGAAGGAAACGAACAATTTATTAACGATTACGAAAAAATAATTAATTCAATGACCGCTAAAGACCTTGTCGAAACGGCAAAAAAATATCTTGATGTCAATAAAGCCTCAATAACGGTTGTTCACCCCGCATCGGCAACGGAAAATTCTATCAAAAAGAATTATGCGGACATTTCAAATATCTCTTTTTCGGGACTTCAGGCAATAAATCCCGAAAACGTTAAACAATTTGATTTAAAAAATAATTACAGAGTCATTCTGCAAAATTCAAAGACAAATAATGTCGGAATTACATACAACATATCCCTTGACAATGATGCAAAAGCAAGACCCGCAGCACTTGCCGTGTTGTCAAAAATTCTCACTTACGGTTCGGTATCCAAAAATAAAGAAGAATTTGACAATGAGCTTGCTCTTGAAGGTATTGAAAATAATATTTTTGCGGACTCCCGTACGATTATGGGTAATATGGAATGCGATGTTACAAACGTTGACAAAGCGATGAAAAGTATTAAAGAAGTCCTTGAAAATCCCAGATTTGTTGCGGAAGATTTTGAAATCGCAAAAAATAAAATTAAAAACGATATTCTTACCTCTGAAAAATCAGCCTCGAAAAAGCTTTACGCTGAATTATACAAAGGTTTGCCCAAAGGTTTTACAAACGAAGAAATCCTTGAAGATTTGAAAACTCTCTCTATCGACGACGTAAAAGATTTGTACAAACAAATTATCGAAAACGGAAAAGGCACTGTTGCCGTTTCAGCACCGTTTGATAAAAAACCTGAGCTTAAAAATACCGTTTTCCAAAACCTGAGCGAATTTAAACCCGTAAAAGAATTTGCCCCGAAAACTTTAGTGCAAAACTTTACCCCGATTAATGAGGTAAAAGTTTTAACCGATACGAATTTCAAAAATCAAGCCGAAATTATTCAGGCTTACAAATTTAAGGTTAATGGCAACCTCAAAGACGAAATCGCACTAAAACTGATGAACATAATTTTAGGCGGAAATTCTTCATCAAGACTCTTTAACGACTTACGGGAAAAAGAAAAACTCGCTTATCACGTCCGTTCATACCTGACTCTGGCTGATGATACGGGTGAATTACTCCTGAGAATTCAAACTACAACCGAAAACAAAGAAACAGGCGAACAAAGTTTCGATAATATTCAAAAATCGCTCGAAGGTTTTAAACGGCACATCGAAAAGTTGAAATCCGAAAAAGTTTCGGAAGAAGAATTGAATAACGCAAAACTTTCTCTGAAAAATTCTATCCTGAGCCGCAACGAAACTTCAGCCTTGAGGAACATACATCTTTTGAAAGGTGCTGATTCCCCTTACGGAATTTTGAAAGTAAATCAGCTTATGGATGAAATCGACAAAATTACCGCAGATGATATTTACAATGCCGCTAACAGCGTTTTTTCAGGAAAGACGGTTTATTCAATTCTTGCAACCGAAAATTCCGTCAAAGCCAACGAAGAATATCTTAAATATCTCGGTATGAAAGAAGCAGATAAATAATCGCACTGATACCGATTAATGAATAAACAATTCTTGAAACAAGTGTCATTTCTCCGAAAAGCATTGAAACAAGGTCTATGTTGAAAAATCCGACCAAACCCCAGTTCAAAGCACCGATGATGACTAAAATGTAGGCAATAATTCTTAATGCGTGCATAATTTTTTCCTCCTTTTAAAACCATTATTAAAGGTTTCAGGACGAATACAATCATACACTCAGGCAGTCAACCAGGATAAATTTTAATAAAACCTTTGAACAACGGGAAAATCCGTACCCTTGCAGAATGCCCGCTCGGTTAACCTTACGCCCGAACATCCCTGATGACGCTTAAACTGCATTCTGTAAATCTTTTTGATAACGTCGTCAACAAGCGAACTGTCATAAGATTTATAAATTTCTTCAATAGGAAGGTTCTGTTCAACGTATTTTTCTATAATATCGTCAAGAACGGCATATTCGGGTAATCTGTCCTGATCTTTCTGATTAGGATGAAGTTCGGCAGACGGTGCTTTGTCAATAATCGCCTGCGGAATGACCTCTTTCCTTCCGTTCAAATAATTTGCAACCTTATAAACTCTCGTTTTTGTTAAATCGCAAATCATGTTAAATCCGCCTGCCAAATCCCCGTACAAAGTCCCGAAACCCATTGCACTTTCGGATTTGTTTCCTGTCGAAAGCAGAAGTCTGTTCTCCCGATTTGAATAAAACATCAAAATCAAAGCCCTCAAACGTGCCTGCAAATTTTCTTCGGCTAAGTCGTGTTCTCTTGTCCTTCCTTCCATAAAGGCGTCAAAAAGTGATGTTATAGGTTCGGTAACGGTATTTATTCCCAAATTGCGTGCCAAATCCAAGCTGTCAGTCACGCTTCCCGCAGATGAAAACATACTCGGCATGAGAATTCCCAAAACATTTTCAGCCCCTAAAGCCTGAACCGCAAGCACAGCCGTCAAGGCACTGTCAATTCCGCCCGAAAGCCCAAGCACAACCTTGTTAAACCCTGTGTTTTCGCAATACTCTTTGAGTGCAAAAACCATAACATCAACAACCTGCTTTTCAAACCCGTCATTTACAAAAACGCACGAACCCGAAAAGTCAACAACGCTGAATTGCTCTTTGCATAAAGGCATTTGCAGAACAAATTCGTTGTTCTTGTTTTTTGCAAAACTTCCGCCCGCATAAACATTTTCATCGGCTATCGAAAGTGCGTTAACGTAAACAAAATTGCATTTCGTTTCAATACTTTGTGCAAAATCGCAATCAATCGTGAAATATTTGTTCTTTGCCAAAACATACAAATCACAGTCGACATCAGCGAGAAAAGTATCCGATACGAAAACTTTTTCACCGCAAATTTCATAATAACCGTCGTCAGATATTTCCACCTCGCCGTTTCTGATTAAAACATCGCCGAGTAAAATGTTTTGCGGAAAATTTCTGTTCGCAATTTCATCAAAAAAATCCGCTTGTGCGTTCAAACATTTCTCATCAAGGCATAAATCTTTTCCGCCCAATTCTTCAATATCGCACTGCGGAAAAACTATTAAATCGTAATCACCTTTTACGTTTGCAATTATATTTTCAAGATTAAATTTAAAATCTCCTGTTTTTAATCTGACTTGTGCAATAGCAACTTTCATAAAATCTCCTTACTGTAACTTCAAATAATTAACCTTTTCCCAGCTCAAATCGAGATACTTGACTTTTGAATCGACGAGTTTCACCTGCGGTAATATTGAAGGTATCCTCATAATCCTGTTATAAACATCATCATCAAGTTTCCCGAGTCTGATATTAACCGTTTTGACTTTTATAAAAACATTGTCGGGTTGTCTGAAATCTATGTATTCAACGGGTTCTTCGGCATAAGTTTCCACATATCTGGTGATTTTTTGGATTTCTTTTATTTTTGCCAAATCCCATTTATGGTAATCATCCCCCTTGTTTCCGTAGGAAAGTACCAGTATTGTGTCGTTTTCGGACTTGAACGGCATATATTCTTTGCCGATAATTTTGCCGTCAGACGTAAACACCGCAACGGGTGCAACTTTTTCGTCAGGAGAAATCCTTATAACGGGAATTCTTTCACGAACAATTATCTGCATTCTCGCAGGAAAAGCGTAACGCCTTATATAGACATTCTCAATAGGAGTCAGTTTCATCAATTCTTTTTTTATATAATCCGTTTTTGCCATATAAAGCGGAACATTCGGGACATTACTGCTTTTTAACAACGTAAGAATTTTGTATGAGGGAACAATATTGTTATTTATAATTTCAACACTGCCCGAACCTGCTTTGTTAAAGGCGTCCTTTGGCAAATACCAGCTTTGACACTTTGAACCGTAATAAATTCCCGCAATAAAAATGATAGATAAAAGCATCCGCACAAGAACACGTAAACGCTCCTGTTTAAGTCTGCCTTTTCTCACAATCCTTTCACGGCGTTTCTTTTTGACAAGATGTTTGCCTTCGGGTATTGAGGTATCTGTTTCGTTTTCGATATTTTCCGTCATTATTTATTCAACCCTGCACTGTTTAATATTAATTGTACCAGATTATCGTAATTAATTCCCATGGCATTTGCCTGTGCCGGAAGGTCGCTTGTTTCGGTCATTCCGGGACTGGTATTGATTTCCAGAACATAAGGAATATCATCGACTATGAGAAAATCTATTCTTGAAACACCGCTGCAGCCTGCTTTTTCAAAAGCTTTTACCGCAATTTCCTTTACCCGTTTTGTCATGTCATCTGACAGTTCGGCGGGAAGAATAAATTCCGTCATCCCTTTAGTGTATTTCGCCTCGTAATCATACCATTCGTTTTTCGGTCTTAATTCAAGAATTTCGGTTGCAAATAACCCTTTATCCCCCTGTAAAACACCGACTGTTGCACAAATTCCTACGAGATATTCCTCGATAAGTACATCGTCATTGTATTTAACTGCCTTTTTGTATGCACTTTCAAGTTCATCGGGTGTGTTTACCTTTGTCATTCCGAAACTCGACCCTTCACTTACGGGTTTTGTGATAAGCGGATATTTGAGGTCTTTCGTTTTTTCCTTAACGTTTTCCCCTTTTCTTACAAAAACCGATTTAATAAGCGGAATTGTTTTATCCGTAGAAAGTATCCGTTTTGTGTATTCTTTGTTCATACAGACGGAACTAGCCATAACTCCGCAGCCCGTATAGGGAATTTGCAGGATTTCAAGCAGTCCCTGAATACATCCGTCCTCACCGTATTTGCCGTGTAATGCGTTGTATGCGGCATCGTATTTACCGTCTTTAAGTTTTTCGGCAATATTTTTATCAACAACAACGAGTTCCGCATTAGCGTAACCGAGTCGTTTTAAAGCATCGTAACATCCTTTTCCCGACCTCATGGAAACTTCCGCTTCCGATGACATTCCGCCTGCAAGTACGGCTATTTTAGAATTTTTATTAATCATAATTTCACCTCTCCCAAAAAGCATATTTCGGAATTCAGCTCAATGCCGAATTTCTCTTTAACTTTAGATTTCATTTCTAACATCAAGTTCAAAACATCGTCCGACGTTCCGTTGTTATCATTAACTATAAAATTTGCATGGTTATCCCAAACCTTGACTCCGCCGCATCTTTTACCTCTAAATCCGCATTCGTCAAGCAATTTACCCGCAGAATACCCTTGAGGATTTCTGAAAACACTTCCGCAATTTGGCAAGTTTAAAAGCGGCTGGTGAGATTTGCGAAATTCCAAATTCGCATCCATTCTCTTTTTTATTGCCTCGGACGGCGAGGAAATAAGCTCAAATTCCGCTTCAAGAACGGTATAATTCTTTTTTTGACAAATCGATGTTCTGTAGCCGAAATCCATATCAGACTTATTCAACGACAGAACGCCTTTTTCTCTGTCAAAAACTTTTACACTCTTTACGTAATCGGATATTACCTGCCCGTTTGCCGAAGCGTTCATAAAGATTTCACCGCCGACTGACCCCGGAAAACCGATTAAAAATTCCAAACCGCTCAAAGCATTTTCACAAGCAATTTGTGCCAATTTCGGGCCTTTTACACCGGCTTGTGCCAAAATATTATTCCCGTTAATATTTACATCATCAAGTTTTGCGGTCAAAATTAAAGCACCGTCAAAACCGTCAGAGCAAACGAGTGTGTTTGAAAGATTTCCCGCAACATAAGCTTCAGGTTCCGCATCCAGTGCCTGAAGAAATTCATCAACGGTTTCGGGAAAATACACTTTTGCGATTTTTCCGCCGATTTTAAAAGATGTAAGTTTTTTTATCTCAAAATCTTTTTCAATGAGCAATTTCCATAACCTCATTTTTTACCGCAATAAGCTCTTTTGCCAAATCGGTAATTGTACCTGCTCCAAGTCCTATTACAACATCGTTTTCTTTGAGTGAGGGATACAATACCCTTGCGACATCTGCGATAGAACCCGAAATGTATTCACAAGGAATCCTGCAATTTGCGGACAAATCTTTTACAAAGTTTTCGGAATTTATTCCCTCGATTACATCTTCCGATGCCGAATAAACATCTGTTACAACGACTTTATCGACACCTTCAAAGGAGGTTAAAAATTCGTTCCATAAATTTTTTAATCTCGTATATCTGTGAGGCTGAAAGACTGCGATAACGTTTTTACCCGTCATTCCGAGTGCCGATGAAAGTGTCGCTTTGATTTCCGTCGGATGGTGGGCGTAATCATCATAAACAGTTACCCCGTCAAATTCTCCGACCTTTTGAAAGCGTCTGCCCATGCCTGTGAAGGTTGCAAAATGCGGTTTAACTTTTTCGATATCAACTCCCGCCTGATGCAAACTTGCCATAACGGACAAAGCGTTATAGACGTTGTGTTTTCCGCGAATAATAATTTTTAAATCGGTTAAAAATTTGTCTTTATAATAAACATCAAATGTCGTGCCATCGGTTTTAAACTCAATGTTTTTTGCCGTGTAATCCGCATCCGAAAGCCCGAATGTCAATGTTTTATGCCCGTGGAGCTGTTTTGCACCCGTACAGTCTTTATTTATCAAGACAATAGAAGAATTCGGAATATGAGAAATAAATTTTTCAAAAGTTTCTAATATGGATTTCAAACCGTCTTTATAAAAATCAAGGTGATCTGCTTCAAGATTATTTACAACGCAGATATTTGGCGAATACTTAACTATCGTTCCGTCGCTTTCATCCAGCTCGGCACAGAAAAATTTTCCGTTTTGACAATGAGCATTCGTCCCTATATCGGGAATAATTCCGCCGACAACGTAAGAGGGCAAAAGTCCCGCTTTTTCAAGTACGTAAGAGCAAAGCCCGCTTGTGGTTGTTTTGCCGTGAGTCCCCGAAAATCCCAAAAAGAACTTGCCCCATCTTGAAATCTCCGCAAGAATATCCGAGCGGTGGTAAACTTTCAGCCCCAATTCTTTTGCCCTAATCATCTCGGGGTTATTCTCGCGTATTGCAGTACTTGCGACAATTACGGCATCTTCGGGAACATTTTCTTTCTTTTGACCTATGTAAACCTTAGCACCTAATTTCCTTAATTTATCAATATATTTGCTGTCAACAATATCCGAACCCGAAACTTCACAGCCGTTTTCAAGCAGATACTTTGCCAGTCCGCTCATTCCTACTCCGCCTATTGCTATAAAATAATATTTCTTATTCAATTCTCATCCCTCTTTTAAGAATATTATAATACATAAATATATCAAGGCTTAAATTTAACAATTTGTAAATATTACATATTTACGGGCAGTAAATCGTTCAAAGTTTTATCCAATGCTGATGCGATATTTGCAACAACCAGTATAGTCGGGCAAACTTTTGCATTTTCAATTCTGTAAAGATGTTGAGGGGTAATATTGGCTTTTTCGGCAAGATACTCCTGAGAAAAATTTTTTCTTGCCCTTTCAACTCTGATATTTTCTGCTAATTTATCTAATACTTGTTTTTTATCGAGCATTCTTGTATTCTAACTCGCTTGACAAAATTTTTTCACAACTTATAATTTCATTTATGAACATATATGTTCATAAAATAATTTTTAATATTTATTATTACTGTTTAGTTGAGGAAATAGCGTGAATTTGTTTGAAAAGTTGTCTGATATTATTTATTTGTTAAAGTACAAATTCGGAGTCAAAAAGTATTATTTTAACGATGGTTCTGAACGCAAATTTATCTTAGACAATTATTCTGAGTTTGTAAAAAACGGTTTAAACGAAGATGATTATTTGAAACTTATCAATAATCTTGATGAAAATAGCGTAAAAACCATTCAAAAGATTTTAGAAAGAATAAAAATTTCAATTTCTTCAGATGAGAAAAAAATACCGCTGTTTGACTTGGATGAAACAATGGCGTTGAAACATGTTAAACATGATTTCATTAAAAAAATTAAACACAGACCAGACGGGACATATTCATATAAAAATTATATTTTACCGATAAATCATTTTGAAATAGGGGTATTGTATTATGATTATATGATAAATTTTTTCAATGATCTGCCTGTTTTAAAAAACCGTTCAATTATTGATATTGGCGGGTTTATCGGTGACAGTGCCTTGGTATTCAGAAAATACAGCGATGCACCTTTGTATATTTTTGAACCGGGCAAACAAAGTTATGAACTGTTACAAAAAACTTTGAAATTGAATAATTTAACGAATGTTGTTACCGAAAGGTATGCATTAGGCGATAAAGAATGTATGGTTTCGATATGCGGTGACGGTGATGCTTGTGCTTCAATTAATCAATCAGGAAACGATATCAAGCAGATAACTCTGGATTCTTATGTTAAAGAGCATAATATAAATGTCGGTCTAATTAAATCCGACATTGAAGGTTATGAAAAATATATGCTTTTGGGAGCAAAAGAAACTATACTTACTCAAAAACCGAAATTATTGATATCAATTTATCATAATTATGAGCAATTCTTCGGTATAAAACCTATGCTTGAAGAATGGGGATATAGGAAATTTAAGGTTATAAAATCTGTTGATGGTGCGATTTTAATCGGTACCGTACTGCTTTGCGAACCCTAATTCCTATTTTACCACAATGTTTACAAGTTTTTTGGGTACGACAATAACTTTGACGATAGTCTTATCTGCCGTTAATTCCTTAATCTTAGGACTGTTAAGTGCCGTCTGTTTAAGTTCTTCCTCGGATAAAGATTCATCAACGTCAATTTTATCCTTTAACTTGCCGTTAATTTGTACTACAAGCGTGATAGAACTTGCTTTTGCAAGGTTTTCGTCCCATTCACACCACTTTTGAGAGTGAATAGAGCCTTCTCCGCCGAGTTCATGCCATGCTTCTTCGCTCAAATGAACGGTTACGGGTGACATGAGTTTAAGCAAAGTTACCGTCGCAAAGCTCAAAACAGACTTGTCCTCATCATCAAGTGAAGATTTTTTGTTAAGCCAGTCATAGATGGAGTTTACAAGCTCTCTGTACTTCGATATAACCGTATTGAACTGAAAATCGTTCGATATGTCGTTTGTAATTCCCTTGATAGCAATATGAACAAGGCGTATCAAATCGTCATTTTCCTTTTTCAGGGCTTTTGGAGTTGAAACATTGACGGAAATATTTTCCGCATTTGAAGCAATAAGCCTCCAAACTCTGTTAAGGAACTTATAGCAGCCTTCAACACCTGCATCAGACCAGTCAAAATCTCTTGACGGCGGTGAATCCGACAGAATAAACAGCCTTGCCGTGTCTGCACCGTAGTTTTCAAAAATTTCATCGGGATCAACCGTGTTGCCTTTGGATTTTGACATTTTTGAACCGTCTTTCAAAACCATACCCTGGGTTAAGAGGTTTTTAAACGGTTCGTCAAAATCAAGCAAGCCCAAATCTTTCAGAGCTTTTGTGAAAAATCTTGAATAAAGCAAGTGCAAAATGGCATGCTCAATACCGCCGACATACTGGTCAACGGGAAGCCAGTGGTTTACTTTGTCTTTTGCAAACGGCATTTTATCGTTTTTTGCATCCGAATATCTCAGATAATACCAGCTCGAGCAGACAAAAGTATCCATTGTATCCGTTTCACGTCTTGCTTTTCCGCCGCAAACAGGGCATGTGGTTTCGACAAATGTTTTTGATGTCGTGATAGGTGACTTGCCGACAACCGAGAAATCAACATCCTTTGGCAAAAGTACAGGTAATTGTTCTTCAGGAACGGGTTGTATTCCGCATTTTTCGCAATAAACCACAGGAATTGGAGCACCCCAATACCTTTGACGGGAAACCAGCCAATCTCTGAGTCTGTATTGCGTTTTAAATTCCCCGAAACCGCCGTCTACAGCCTTTTGCGTAATCGCTTTTTTGGCTTCGGTGTTTTTCATTCCGTTAAATTCATTTGAATTAATCAAAACACCTTCATCCACATAAGCTTCATTCTCGCAGTTTGACGGATTTTCGGGGTTTTGGATAACCACTTTCATCGGAAGATTATATTTTTTTGCAAAATCGAAATCACGCTCATCATGCGTCGGAACTGCCATAACCGCACCTGTTCCGTACTCTGCCAAAGCATAATCGGCAGTCCACAACGGGAAAATCTCTCCCGTGAACGGGTTTTTGCAGTGAGTTCCCAGAGGAACGCCCGTTTTTATTCTTTCGGTGGAAAGTCTTTCTATTTCAGTCATTTTGCGTGCATTTGCACGATATTTTTCAACCGCCTCTTTGTTTTCGAATGTTGTGAGTTTTTCAATATCCTTGTATTCAGGTGCAACAACAAGGTAGGTTATACCGTGAACCGTGTCGGGACGGGTTGTATAAACGGGAATTTCTTTAACTTCATCACAGTCAACCACGGGAAATCTGAATATCGCACCTTCCGATTTTCCAATCCAGTTTGCCTGCATGGTTTTAACGTTGTCGCCCCAGCCTGTCAATTTGTCCAAATCTTTTAGCAAAACTTCGGCATAATCCGTAATTTTCAAAAACCACTGTGACAGATATTTTTTCTCAACGACATGGTCACATCTCCAGCATTTACCGTCAATAACCTGTTCGTTTGCAAGTACCGTTCCGCATTCTTCGCACCAGTTAACTGCTGCCTCTTTTTTGTAAGCTAATCCTTTTTTATAAAGCTGTAAGAAAAGCCATTGAGTCCATTTGTAATAATCGGGTTTGCAGGTTGTAACTTCTCTGTCCCAATCGTAAGAAAGTCCGAGCATTTTGAGTTGTTTTGTCATGTAAGCTATATTTTCATCAGTCCAAGTTTCGGGGTTAGCTCCGTGTTTCATTGCGGCATTTTCGGCAGGCAGACCGAAACTGTCCCAGCCCATCGGGTGCAAAACGTTATATCCGTTCATTTTTTTGAAACGTGCGATTACATCCGTTATGGTGTAATTTCTGACATGACCCATGTGAAGTTTTCCCGACGGATACGGAAACATTGAAAGTGCGTAATATTTCGGTTTATCGCTTTCATCGGGGGTTTTAAATGCTTTTTCTTCTTCCCAGATTTTTTGCCATTTTTTTTCTATTTCTTGCGGAAAATATGAACTTTTCATCTCTTTCTCTCCTAACTTTTAAATTGATATTAACATAAAAAAGTTTTTATGTATAATATAATTATGAAAAAGATATCCGTTTTATTAATATTTTTACTGTTTTTAGCCGCAGTGCCTTGTAATGCGGGGGCTTTATCGAATTACAAAGCCCGTGTTGAGCAAAACAGAATTTACAAAAGCACTCAAAAACAACTGGAACAAATCATTAAAAACCAGAATACGGTTGCAAATGAGCATAACATTGAAAAACTCGGCGAGTTTTATTCACCGAATTACGTGAATTCAGACGGGTTTAACAGGGACATTTATCTGCGATTAATAAAGGAAACTTGGGAAACTTACCCTGATATTACCTACTACATGGATGTGTTGAATGTTGATTTCAGCGACAATTACGCATCAATTCTTGTCAAAGAAACCGCAGTTTCCGCACCTGTCGAGCAATTTAAAGAATTACAAACCGTAGCCGAGCTTTTTTCGGAATCCGTCAGCATCTATCACCTTGAAAAGCAAGGCTCAAAGTGGTTTATTTGCTCGGAAGAAATTATTCAAGAAACATCTTCTCTAAAGTTCGGAGAAGCCAGATATATGGATATGGAGCTTAATGCCCCCAAACAAATCGGTTCAAATAAAGATTATACCGTAACTTTAAAGGTTAATACTCCCGCAGGAGCAGAAGTAGCAGCCTCAATAGGGAAAGAATCAATCGTTTATCCGCAAACTCAACCCCAGGAAAATTTCAGACCAATTTACGGAAATATTTTAGAAAGAGTATTCCGTTCAAATAGCGATAATATCAATGAATATGCGGTAGCTTCCGTCGGAATTGCTCATGCAAGAGGTGTTGACGAAAAGAATTTGGAAATTTATATGACTGGATTAGCTTTTATTATGACAAGGATTAATGTTGTGCCTGTAAATAAGTTTATACGGAGTGATGATAATGGACAAAACAAGTAAGTTTATATATTTTGTTGTATGCTATGTATTTTTTATATTCACCGACCTTTATCTTTCAAACATAATGACGGAACGGCTGATGAACGGCTTGAATATGAATAATCCCGTTTTTTCGTTGAACTTCGTAAAAAATACGGGTGCGGCATTCAGTATATTGCAGGATTCTAGGGAACTTTTGATAATTTTATCAATGATAGCACTCGTTTTGCTTGCACTCCACGTAATTAATCACCTCAAATCAATATCTTTAAAGACGATGTTTTTTGTGGCACTTTTATCGGCGGGAATTGCTGGAAATTTGCATGAAAGAATCGCATTCGGGTACGTCAGAGATTATTTTCAGCTTAATTTTATAAATTTTCCGGTTTTTAATATTTCGGATATATTTATAAATGTTGCCGTAATTGTTCTTATTGTGTTGATAATAATAAAAAAGACGAAATAAAATGATAATTCGCACGGATGAAAATGATGAAAATAAACGTCTTGACAGTTATTTGACCGAAATAACTCCGAATATTTCCCGCTCAAAAATCCAAAATTACATAAAATCGGGCAGTATAAAAATCAACGGAAATATTAAAAAACCGTCATATTGCCTTAAAGAAAATGATGAAATAGATTTTGAAATTCCGCAGGAAATTCCCGTTCCGCCCCAAAACATAAGACTTGAGATTGTTTATGAGGATGAAAATATGCTTGTTGTGAACAAGCCCTCAGGAATGCTAACGCATCCGACATCAACCGAACGTGAAAACACCCTCGTTAACGCACTTTTATGCAGATACGGAGAGAATTTGTCAGATATTAACGGTTCTTTCAGACGCGGAATTGTCCACAGGCTTGACAGAAATACGTCAGGACTTTTAATGGTCGCAAAAATTAACCCTGCACACGAATTTCTTGCACAACAAATTAAAAATCATACGATAACAAAAAAGTATCTGGCAGTAGTTAAAGGCGTAATTGAACAAGATGAGTTTGAAATAAATTCGCCCATAGGCAGAAACCCGAACCAACCGCATAAAATGATGGTACGAGCGGACGGAAAAGAAAGCCTCACAAAGGTAAAAGTTCTTGAAAGGTTCAAAGAACATACGCTTGTTGAGCTTACACTTATAACGGGAAGAACTCACCAAATAAGAGTGCATTTGAAAAGCATTAACCATCCCGTTTACAACGACACTCTTTACGGAGCGGGGAAAGGAAAAGTTAAAACGGATGAACAGGTTTTGCAATCGTATTTTTTAAGCTTTACAAAACCGTTTGGAAATGAAATAATAGAGTTGAAAATTGAACCTGATGAAAAAATCGTTAAGGTTTTAAAATATTTGAGAGGGTAAAAAAATGCAGATAATATCGGTTTTGGCTTTTTTGGCAATATGTTTGATAATTGCAAT
Organism: Candidatus Gastranaerophilales bacterium; assembly: GCA_947624975.1. Lineage (GTDB taxonomy): Bacteria > Cyanobacteriota > Vampirovibrionia > Gastranaerophilales > Gastranaerophilaceae > Stercorousia. The sequence continues at coordinate 14,745 of CANQMP010000003.1, read as the reverse complement.
GAATTTTCAGAATAACATTACGGTAAATATGTTCACAAACGCATTTCATGTCGGAACTTATGCGGTTAATCTGGCTGTTTTTACCGTTGTTGTATTTATTTTGGGCATAATATCGGCGGTATTTTTTCTCGCACCTGTTTACAAATCGCTGAAAACCAAGTTTGAAGCTTACAAACGTGAACTTGAAAAAGGTTCGATTTCAAATTCAAACGGTGAAGCAAAAATTCAAGTGCTTGAAAATAAAATATCCGTGCTGGAAAAAGCCCTTGATGAAGCCATAAAAAAGAAAAACGAATAGATTTATTTTTTAATCAGATGTTTGATTTTACAGACACCGAGTGCCGCTAAAATTCCGCCGAGAAAGATATAAATTGATTTCGGGGTTTTATGTTCGTTAATTTTTCCGCTTTTCTTTGTCGATAGAAAAATATCATTACAAAGAGCGTTAAAATTTTTTTCCGCCTCGCAGTCTGAGTACAGTACGGGTTTATAATGACTGTCGGGCGGTATTATGACCCCAACATTCAATTTCGGACCTTTCATGTTTGAATTCACACTATTCATACATCTATTAAAACAAAAGCATTTAAAAAATTGCTTTATTATATAGTTATATTAAGCTGTGCTATTGACAATATTCAAATAACTGGCATACAATTAAAAAAAAGGAGAGAGTATTTATGGAAAAATATGTATGCAGTGTTTGCGGTTATGTTTATGAAGCTGAGGACGGTGTGAAATTTGAAGATTTACCGGAAGATTACACATGCCCTTTGTGCGGTGTCGGAAAAGACATGTTTGAAAAAGAATAGGAGATTTTTATGGAAATTAAAGGCTCGAAAACCGAGCAGAATTTGCTAAAGGCTTTTGCCGTCGAATCACAATTAAGAAATATGTGCGAGTTTTACAAATTGCTTGCACAAAAAGAAGGGTATGATTATATCGGAAAATATCTTGAAAATGTAATTAACGGCAGAAAAGAGCATGCTAAACTTTGGTTCAAGTGGCTGAATGAAGGAATTGAAATGCACACTTCCGACGCTCTGGAAGAAATTGCAAAAGGTAAATATTCACTTTTAGGCAAATATTACAAAACTTGTGCCAAACAGGCAAGAGAGGAAGGCGTTGAACATTTAGCCGATTTGTTTGAACATATCGCTGAAGTTGAAAAACAATATCAGGTTATGTTTGAAAAACTTTTGGCAAGTGTTAAAGATGACCATGTTCAACCCGATGAAAAAGGTAATTATCGCTGGGAATGTTCGGTTTGCGGAGTATATTTCGACCAGAAGGAAATGCCCGACCATTGCCCCTTATGCTTTAATGAAGATATATTTTTCTTTAAAAGACCATTCGACAATATAGGAGAAAAGTAATATGTTTAAAGAAATTAAAAATAATATTTTTTACTGCGGTTTAAACGACTGTGACAGAAAGATTTTTGATGAGCTTATACCGCTTGAAAACGGCACAAGCTACAATTCTTACCTTGTTAAAGGTTCTGAAAAAACCGCAATAATCGACACCATGTACCCTCCGTTTACCGAACAATATTTGAACAGTTTGGATGAAAACAACATAGAAAGAGTCGATTATATTATCCAAAATCACGGTGAACAAGACCATTCGGGTTCAATTCCTGCATTATTGGAAAAATACCCAGAAGCGGTCGTGCTTACAAATTCAAAAGTCGCTAACAACATCAAATCAATGCTCCACGTTCCAAATAACAGGATTAGAGAAGTCGTTGACGGCGAGGAGGTTTCTCTGGGCGATAAAACAGTGAGATTTATCTTTGCTCCCGGAGTTCATTGGCCCGATACGATGTTTACTTTCCTCAAAGAAGATAACGTAATTTGCACCTGCGACTTTTTAGGGGCACATTACACATTTGATGATGTTTTTGCCGTCGAAAGCGAAGAACTCAAAAACAGTGCAAAGCGTTATTATGCTGAAATCATGATGCCTTTCAGGATGATGTGCAATCGTTATACAAAAATGATTAAAGAAATGAATGTTGATATGATTTTGCCAAGTCACGGCCCTGTTCATGCAAGACCTGATTACATTTTGGACTTGTACGCAGACTGGACGACGGATGAACCCAAAAACCTCGTTGTTCTTCCCTACGTTTCCATGTATGAAAGTACAAAGGAAATGATTGATTATTTGGCGGCAAGACTTGAAGAAAATGGTATTCAGACCTTCAAGTTTGACATAATCCGAGGTGATTTGGGCGATTTGGCGATGTCACTTGTGGATGCGGCAACGGTGGTTTTAGGCGTACCTATGGTACTGGCAGGGCCTCATCCAGCAATGGTTAACATAGCCTATTTGGCATCGGTTTTAAGACCGAAAACAAAATTTGCGGCACTTTTAGGCTCGTACGGCTGGGGCGGAAACCTTTTCGGATTAATCGGAGAAATATTGAAACCGTTGAAGTTGGAAATTGTAGCCGATCCGCTTGAAGTAAAAGGGAAACCGACCGCATTTGAATTTGATAAATTGGACGATTTAGCTAAACGAATTTCAGAAAAGCACAAATCAATTAATTTATAACTTAAAAACCGCCTCAAAGGCGGTTTTTTTAAAGATTTTCAAGTATTTGTAAAATAAGATTTTTAAATTTAACTTTTGCGATATTTGCCGTTTCAATGACTTCTTCGTGTGAAAGTTTATTTCCCGAACTTGAACTTGCGGAATTTGTAATACAACTAATTCCTAAAACATTCATTCCGCAATAGTTTGCGACGATAGCTTCGGGAACGGTGGACATTCCGACGGCATCTCCGCCGAGTTTTCTAATCATTGAAATTTCTGCAGGAGTTTCGTAAGAAGGCCCTGAATTTGCCCAATAAATGCCTTTTTGAATATCAATACCCGCTTTTTTTGCAGAATCTTCGGCAATTTTTATCAAATTCTTCTTATAAACTTCCGTCATATCGGGAAATCTTTCGCCCAAACTGTCGTCATTACTTCCCAATAAAGGATTTGAACCCATAAAATTAATATGGTCGGTTATTATCATCAAATCTGCGGGTCTGAAACTCTCGTTTACGGCTCCTGCGGCATTTGTCAGGATTAGAGTTTTGACACCCAAAGCTTTCATAACCTTTACGGGGTAAGTTATATCTTTCATTGAATGACCTTCGTAAAAGTGATTTCTGCCTTGCATCATGACGACTTTTTTACCGTTAATCACCGCAAAAACGAGTTTTCCCTTGTGACCTTTAACCGTAGAACTCAGAAAGCCCGGGATTTCGTTGTACGATATTGCAAACTTACAGAACTCATCGGCAAGTTCGCCAAGCCCTGAGCCGAGAACAATACCTATTTCCGGATTAAAATTTTCGGTATGTTCATTGATAAATTTAACGGTGTCTTTCATAAAATCCTTTTATAAAAACAATCGTACTTTTTTTGATAAATTAGCCTACCAAACGGTCGTCATCAGCTTCTGCAGCTTTGACCATAATTGCATGTTCAACGGGATTTTCTTTTTTGTAAGAAGTTTCAAAATTTTCTTCAAAACTGAATTCTTCGTGAATTTTCTTAGCCTGATTTTCATCGACAAGTTTTTTTGCAAGCTCGGCTATCTCGTAAACGAGCTTATATCTGTTGTCCGTGTTATCATTTAAATCCCATGCGACTCTTATAATTTGATCCATAAAATTACCTTTCCTGTAATTTATAGTATAATACAAAAAAAATTTTGGCAAGCGGTTTTTTTAAAATGGATTAAAAAAATATTATTTTTTTTTAAATAAAAAAAAGCCATTCTTACTAAAGAACGGCTACCAGACTTGGGGAGGAGGTATGAAAAACAGAAGTTTTCCATAACATAACAATTTCATAGTCGGAAAAGCAAAATTTAAACTTTCATTCATTATAAAAATCTCATACATTTGATGTAGATAAAAAATTTTGTTATAATAATTTTATGAACGAAGATTTTATCTCAACGGTTAGTCACGAACTCAGAACTCCTTTGACTTCAATTAGGGGTTTTTCCGAAACCATGCTTACTTCCTGGGAAAAACTTGACGACGAAAGTAAAAAAAAGTTTTTGAAAATAATTGTCGAGCAGTCAGACAGGCTTATTAATCTTGTTGAAAACATGCTCTCCGTCACAAAACTTCAGGAAACGAAAGAAAATCTTATTTATAAGGAATTTGCGATAAAACCTGTTATTGAGATGTGCTGTTCGATTATAAAAAATCAGTACAAAGACAAAACTTACAGCGTTGAAATCAGCGATAAAACACCGCAAATTCTTGCAGACAAAGATAAATTTCAGCAGATAATGACAAATTTAATTGAAAATGCCTCAAAATACGGTGATTTGAATTCAGGAATACTTATCCGATCGAGTTTTGACGAGCAGTTTGTTAAAATTAAAGTTATCAACAAAGGCATAGAAATTAAAAAAGAAGATTACGAAAAGATATTCACTAAATTTTCACGTATAGATAATCCTTTAACCCGAAAAGTTCAGGGAAGCGGTTTGGGATTATACATTACAAAGAGTCTTACCGAAAAAATGGGCGGTAAAATCAGTGTTAACTCTCAAAACGGCATGACAACTTTTGAGGTGAGCATGCCCTGTGCAAATATTGAAAGGCAGGCTAAAAATGCAGTCCGTAACACTAATAATTGATAAACGCCGTGAACTTTCTACAAAATATAAAAAACTTCTTTCCAACGAAAACAATGAAGTTATCGTAAGTAAAAGTCTTATTTCGGCGATGAAAATTATTCAGGACAAAGAACCTGATATAATCATAATATCAGACAGTATCGACAGTGATTTGTCCGACTACTGCAAAAAAATTCGTGCGTTAACCTACAATATGCGTCCCGTAATTATCGCCGTGTCAAAATCAGCGGAACTTGACGACAAACTTTCGGCGCTCGAAAACGGTGCGGACGATTTTATATCCGAACCCATAAACGGACAGGAATTTTTAATGCGTGTTAAGGCTCATTTGAGGCGTGAATTGGAATCAAATATGGATATGAAACATTTCTTGCCCGGAAGAAATTATTCCATGCGGGCAATAAAAAGAATTGTTTCTCAAAACACTTTAAAAGCCGTAATGCTTATAAGTATTGAAAATTTTGACAGTTATAAAGAAAATTACACAGAGCTTGCCTCAGACAAACTTATGCAAACCTATTGTGCGATTATTCAGTCCGCATTAACCGAAAATGATTATCTCGGGTCGATATCGGATAACAAATTACTTTTAATCACCGATAGTATAAAGTGCGAACAGCTTGCAAACTTTTTAACTTTTGCGTTTGATTCGGTTGCTTCAAAATTTTATTCACCGCAGGACAAACAGCGGGGTTATATGCTTATGCAGGGCGATGAATACGCAGGACTCAGAGCAAATTTTGTCCACACAACAATAGGTATTGTAACAAATGAGTTTGTACAATACAGCGATACCGCACAACTCATGAACGCTTTAACACAAATTCATGCAATGGCTGATATTCCCGACAAATCAAATTATCTGATGGAACGCCCGAGAATTTCCGCAGAAGATGCAATTCAAGACGAAATTAACAAAAAAATCGCCATAATCGAAGAAGATGAAGCTTTAAGACTTTTGTTAAAAACAATTTTTAACCTTCAAGGCTATGAGATAATTGAAGATTACGAAAATTCTCCCGCCTTAATCGTTTTGGACTCGGGCGAAGGCATGAAAGGGCTTGAACTCTGTAAAAAAATAAAAGAAAACGACAAGCGTACAAAACTTGTTGTCACATCGGTTTTCCACGACAAAGAAACGGTTTTAAACGCAGGCGCGGACTTATACATCCCTAAACCTTACGAAATATCCGCACTCATAAAATGGGTAGAGAAACTTTTATCCAAGTAGTGATTCAAGCTCTTTGGCATCGCTTTCCGCTTTTTGCGTATTTTTGCCGAGAGAATTTCTTCGCATATAACCTCTCAGAGCTTCGCGGATAAGTTCACTCCTTGTTCTTTGTTCTTCCGATGCAACTCCGTCAATTTTGTGAAGAAAATCATCGGGCATTGTTACTAAAATTTTTGCCATACTTTACACACTCCGTTTATATAGTAGAATGATAGCATAAATTATTACTTTTTTCAAGTGTTTTAGCCCGAATGAGTAATAGACTTTAACAATTCACTTTTTTTATACTGTAAAAGAAAGGAGTAATTCTATGGAAGAAAACAACAACCAGTACAAACACGAAGAATTTGATGATTGCTTTTTGTGCAAACATCCTGCATTAAGACATCTTTTGACCGCTTTAATGGCATTTCTGGGTGCATTTGCGGCATTTTACGTAATTACCGACTGGCATTTCAAGAGAATGTACGATCCGGTTTACCAGATGGGCAGGATGGACAAAGCAATTATGCAAAGAGAAAAGAATTTCGATAAGATGGAGATGAGAGCCATTAAACAACAGGAAAAAATGGACAAAAGGGCTTTCAAACATCAGGAAAGACTTGAAAAACAGGCAGCAAATTTTATCCATGTCGAACAAACACCGGATGCTTACAGAATTGTCATTGATTTAAGACCCTTTGATAACGATGAAAAAAATATCGAAGTTAAAGCAAATGACAATACCCTAACAATTAATGCGGCAGGAGAAAGAACCAACCGCAACAAACAGGAAATTATAAGATACAGTCAAACATTTGCGTTTGGAGAAAAAATTGACGCAGATGATATTACCAAAACACGTGAAGGTAATAACTATATAATTACTGTCCCTTTTGATTAGGATTTATTGAAAAAAGCCGCTTTTTTTAAGCGGCTTTTGTGTTATTATCGAAGTATGAAAATATTAATCGTTGATGATTCCGAAAAATGGGTTATGTACCATGAAAGTGCCGTAAGAGAGATTTTTAAACCACCTTTGCGAATTGATAAGGCTTTCAGTGCAAAACAGGGTGTCGAAAAATTAACCTCGTCCGTCGATGAACCTTACGATTTTATCTTTACCGATATGCAGATGGAATCGGATTTCCTGCCCCTATTTGCCGGCGAATGGTTTATTAAACAAATAAAATTTTTTAAAGAATACAAAAATACAAAGATTATTATAATTTCCGCTGCCTCAAATATTCGTTCCATAGCCGAAAAATACAGCACCGATTATATCCCGAAATATAAGTGTAAAGATTTGAACGAATATTGTAACAAATTATTAAAAGAAGGGCAAAATCTTTAAAGTTTTTCCTATTTTCAACCGATATATAAAATGTGGTTAGATAATATGGAGATGTAGATTATGTACGGATATATGGCATGGCCCGGTGCATACAGCTTTAAAGAAGAAATCAGTTTGTTCCTTGAATATTTCAAAGAACAAATAAATGAAGTGATGAAAAAGATTGAAGAAACCGAGGATGCAATTTCTTCGGGTTACGGCAAATAGCTGTTGATTTAGGATATGTAAAGCCGGTATAAATATATACCGGCTTTTTGTTTTTTTATAATTGATTTTTAGGGAATTATCTACCCAAAGCACCTGCAACCGCAACGGCAACAGCAACGGTAGCACCGACCATCGGGTTGTTACCCATGCCGATTACACCCATCATTTCAACGTGTGCAGGAACGGATGATGAACCTGCAAACTGTGCATCTCCGTGCATTCTGCCCATTGTATCCGTCATACCGTAAGATGCGGGGCCTGCTGCAACGTTATCGGGGTGAAGTGTTCTTCCCGTACCGCCGCCTGATGCAACCGAGAAGTATTTTCTTCCGTTTTCAAAGCACCATTTCTTGTAAGTACCAGCAACGGGGTGCTGAAATCTTGTCGGGTTGGTTGAATTACCTGTGATAGATACGTCAACACCTTCTTTAATCATAATTGCAACACCTTCGGATACGTCATCCGCACCGTAGCATTTAACCTTTGCTCTGTCGCCTTCCGAGAACGGTGTTTCTTTAACGACTTTCAATTCACCTGTTTTGTAATCATATTTTGTTTCAACGGAAGTAAAACCGTTAATTCTTGAGATTACATAAGCTGCGTCTTTACCCAAACCGTTTAAGATTACTCTCAAAGGTTCTTTTCTGACTTTGTTAGCGTTTCTTGCGATACCGATAGCACCTTCCGCTGCCGCAAAAGATTCGTGACCGGCTAAGAAACAGAAACATTTAGTTTCTTCTCTCAAAAGCATAGCTGCGAGATTACCGTGTCCCAAGCCTACTTTTCTTGTATCACCGACTGAACCCGGAACTGCAAATGCCTGTAAGCCTTCACCAATTAAACTTGCAGCTTCCGCAGCGTCTTTTGCTTCTTTTTTAAGTGCTATAGCAGCACCGAGCGTGTAAGCCCAAACGGCATTTTCAAACGCAATAGGCTGAATACCTTTTACTATTGCATCAACATCAATGCCTTTGGATTTACAAAGTTCCTGAGCTTCTTCTAAAGACTTGAACCCGTACTGCGGTAAGACTTTTTTCAAAGTAGCTTCACGTCTGTCTTGTCCTTCAAATTTTATTGCCATAATTTTTTCCTCTTAATTTTTGTTACTTTTGCCCGCCTTTGAGGCATGGCGAATTTTTGATTAACGATTATTCAACTCTGGGGTCAATTTTTTTAACCGCATCGTTAAATCTGCCGTAAGTGCTTGTGAATTTTTCCAAAGCTTCTTTCGGATCAACGCCTTTTTTAACGGCTTCCATAAATTTGCCGAGATGAACAAATTTGTATCCGATAACTTCGTTATTTTTGTCCAAACCCAGTTCAAGAACATATCCTTCGGCAAGTTCAAGGTATCTGACGCCTTTTTGTTTTGTCGAATGAATTGTTCCGACTTGTGAACGCAAGCCTTTACCTAAATCTTCAAGTCCTGCACCGACGGGCAAACCGTTTTCGGAGAAAGCTGTTTGAGTTCTTCCGTAAACAATTTGCAGGAATAATTCTCTCATTGCGACGTTAATTGCGTCACAAACGAGGTCAGTGTTGAGAGCTTCAAGGATAGTTTTACCCGGCAAAATTTCGCCTGCCATCGCAGCCGAGTGAGTCATGCCCGAACATCCGAGAGTTTCAACGAGAGCCTCCTGAATAATACCGTCTTTAACGTTCAAAGTCAATTTGCAAGTACCTTGCTGCGGTGCACAGCAGCCACAACCGTGAGTTAATCCGGAAATATCTTTGATTTCCTTAACCTTTGTCCAATCACCTTCTTGAGGGATAGGAGCAGGCTCGCCTTTTACGCCGCGTTTTACACAGCACATTTCTTCTACTTCTTTTGTAATTTGTATACGATCTGACATTTTCTATACTCCCTTTGGTTATATACAAGACTATTGTACGCTGTAAAGCTAACAAGTCAAGCCGAATATGATACACAATGCAGGTCAGGTTTTAACCTCCATTTCTAAAAAATCAGTCGGGATTTTATTGATTATTGACAAAAACATGCAAATTAAGTATAATAATACGAGCAATTTGACGCTTTCGTAAAAAAACGGCAATAATTGAAAAGTCGATTTTGCTCTGTTAAGATTTTCGGGAAGTTACTACGGAAAACAGCTAAAAATGAAGAAAATTAACCCATTTTGTGAAATTAATACTAAAAATCCGTTTGTTAAATTTTTTGCTTTGGTTTTAAGCTTAATAATAAAAAATTTAAAAAATATATTTCCGCCAAAGTTTGAAATAAATTACAAACTTCACAGACTTCAAAAGTATATAAATCTTTTTACACATAATTATATGACTGTTCCTCAGTATTGTGAATTTAAAAAAATTCCCGTTGAATCACGAAAGACTGATGTAGGAAATATTTATACATTAAAAGACTTTTATGTTGATGTTTACAGATTCAGTTCGATAATTCATGACAATAAGAACAATGTAATGCTTGAATCGATTAATTACAGTAACGATGTTATGGATATGTGTTCCGACGGAATAAGACTTAAAAAAAGTAAAAATATTAAATATGTTGATGAGGCTGTTGATTTGGCTTTATTATGGGCACATAATTATTGGCATTTTACCTTTCAGGTTATTGATAAAATTACTTGCTTTGAAAAACTCGGTTATAAGGGTAAATATTTAGTATTTGATAAACCGTTTATACGTCAAATTCTTATGATGCTTGATATTCCTGAAGAAAGAATTGTTTTCGTTAATAACAAAGAAAAGTATAAAATCGGGAAATTACATGTTATTGAAGATTTTTGGAAAACGAACGTAAATCTGTTGACAGACGCTAAAAGAGAGATTATTGGTAAAATAGATTTTTCACAGGCTGCAAATTACCCCAAAAAACTTTATATACGACGTATCGGAAATTATGTAAGGCAAATAACAAATGAAAATGAAATAGTTGAAATGCTTGAAAAATTCGGTTTTGAAGTCATCTATCCTGATAATCATTCTGTAGAAGAACAGATAAAATATTTTAATATGGCAGATGTTGTTGTGTGCCCTCATGGGGGGGGGGCACAAATGCCCTGTATATGAAGGCTGGAAGTCATTTTGTGGAATGTTTCAGTTACACTTGGTTAAGACCTTGTCTGATTAGTATTATCAAACCCAACAATATGCATTATCACATGATAGCAGAGGCAGAAACGCCGGATTTACACAGTGTAATAGGACGCGGAAGAGGAAGAAATTACCATATAGACAAAGACCTTCTTGAAAGCACGATTTATAAATTTGTTTAAATCTGTTGTGTCTGTGGTTATGCATGAACTATTGTTAGGAGTCAAAACTGTTCATCTGCTCCCCAAAGCGAATTTAAAAATTTTGGCATTGGTGGTGTGTCTGTCATTGCGAGCGAATGCTAAGCAATCCAGCTAATTTGCACGAAGTGTCGATTTATTTAACCCATCACCTGAATTTGTAAATTCGCTCCGCTCATTAACAAATTCTTCCCTCTCCCGCACGAAGGTCAATTCGCCGGGGCGAGGGAAAATACCACGTTAACCCCATATATTGCCTGCAGGCTCAGCCTGCCACTTTTTACTTCTCACCTTTTAAAAATTTGTTGGGGTAAGAAACCCCAACTTACATTTTTAATTCAACTTTCCGTAAAAATCAAACTAACCGTAAATATCAAATTACTCTTTCCAATTACAGCATGCCTAAAAAGTATGAACATTCTTCCGAAATTCAATTCCCGTTAAAACCGCACAAAAAATGGGACCGGAGGGATTCGAACCCACGACCAAGGGATTATGAGTCCCCTGCGCTACCGCTGCGCCACAGTCCCAAAATATCAAAACTCGTCTGTCTTAATTTAACATTAAATAACTTAAAAATCAAGCATTATATTTTTAAAATATCTTTTTCTATTATTTCGCCTGTTTCCGTAATTTTGTCGGTTATGTCTGATTTTATTGTGCAGCCTGACGATATAATGCTGTCTTTTATGTGTACATTGTCCGAAATTTCAACGTTATCCCAAATTATGCTGTTTTCTATGGTGCAATTTTCACCGATAACACAGTTTGAGCCGACTGTTGAATTACCTATAAACACCGCAGATGAAGGTATTATGGAGTTTCCGACTATGTAAGCTCCTTTTGGGGTGTTGATTATCGGTGAATGTTTAAATTCGCATTTCCCGTCAAACAAGTCGTTTACGGACTGTTTGTATTGTCCGATAGTGCCTATATCAGTCCAATACTCGTCTATGGTGAATGTATTAATTGTGTGTTCCGCCAAAAGTTTTGGGAAAACATTTTTTGCAAAGTCATAGAACGTATTTTCAGGGATATAATCAAAAATTTTGTAATCAAAGATATAAATTCCTGTGTTTATAAAATCGCTTTTAGCCTCGTTTAGTGCGGGTTTTTCCTGAAATTCGGTTATAAATCCGTTTTCATCTGTCACGACAACTCCGAAGTGTGAAATTTCTTCGTGCGGAATTTTTTTAATCCCGATTGTTGCTATAGCGTTTGAGTTTTTATGAATTTTAATCCCTTTTTTCAAGTCTGCGTTTGACAGTCCGTCAGCGGAGAGGACTAGGAAAAACTCGTTTTTGTCAAAAAAGTGTTGGCATTTTTTCAAACCGCCTGCTGTACCTGATAGATTTTCTTCGATTATGTAGTTAAAATTAACGCCGATGTTGTTAGTTTTGTATCTTTGAATAATTTTTTGGGCATGGCAGTATGTGTTGCAAATAACGTCTTTTATGCCGATATTAACGAGATTTTCAAACAGAATATCCATAACAGGTCTATTTGCGACAGACACAAGCGGTTTAGGGACGGTATTTGTAAGCGGTTCAAGTCTAGAGCCGATACCTGCGGACATTACCATAGCTTTTTTAACTTCATTCATACGTATAATTTACTTCAAAAAATAAATTATTGCAAATTTTTAATGAGTGTGTATAATAGATTTGTGGGCTTATAGCTCAGTTGGTAGAGCAGTTGACTCTTAATCAATTGGTCGAGGGTTCAAGCCCCTCTGAGCCCATATAAAAAAGAGGTTTTTTGACCTCTTTTTATTATTAGGAAATTAAGTGAACTTTATAAAACATAGAGGCGAGAACCCACAAACCGTAAGGTTTGTCTAAGGTTCGAGCGGATTTGCGTACGGACGAAGTGCAACGAGTCCGGATAGCGAGAATATTGAGCGATTTGAACCGAAGGTTCATAAGCGAAACTATTCGAGCGTGGAGCAAATTCAAGACAGCCCCTCTGAGCCCATATAAAAAAGAGGTTTTTTGACCTCTTTTTATTATTAGGAAATTAAGTGAACTTTATAAAACATAGAGGCGAGAACCCACAAACCATAAGGTTTGTCAGAGGTTCGAGCGGATTTATTTTTCAATAAGTGAAAATTCTTCAGGCAATTTCGCTTCCAGTCTTTTTAAAAGTTCGGACGGGGTTATGCCCAGTGCTTCGCAGACTGTCCATATCGAAATAAGTTTAGGCTCGTTTACACCGTTTTCCAACCTGCTAATCAAAGAAGGCTGAATATCAAATTCATAGGCAAGCAGTCGGATTGATTTTTCTTGCTTTTCACGTTCTTTTTTAAGTTCTTGTGCAAGAAGTTGAAAAATAATTTTGGATTTTTTAGAATTCGCATGTTGCATATATAGAATTTTAATGCTATAATAAATGCTGTTATTTCTATATATAGAACAAGAGGATAAAATTATGGATATCGGAAAAAGTATTCAAACAGAAAAAAAATTTGGTTTTACTTTGGCGGAGGTTCTAATTACCCTCGCCATCATCGGTGTTGTTGCAGCGATGACAATTCCGACAATCATGAACAAATACCAACAAAAGGTAGCTGAAACAAGACTTATGAAATTTTACAATGTAATGAATAATGCTATTGCTCTGTCGGAAATTGATAACGGCAAGAAGGAAAAATGGCCTGAATTTTGGGAATATACAGATCCGTGCAGTAAAGCTACGGCATACAGTGAAAATTGCTTAACACGTAATTTTGATAAATTCTTCAAGCCTTATTTAAAAATATCCCATATCAGCTATTTAGAGGAAACTTTAGGAAGTCCAGGGGGATTATTGGTTAATTTGCCTGACGGTTCTGCGTTTAATTTTAAGTATTTCGGCGAAACTTTTATTTTTTATCCTATAGGTTCACATGCAACTGATGAAAAACATCAAATAGAGGATAAAGATTATTTTAGATTTACATTTTATCCTATTAAATCTCTAAATACGGAAAGAAATAAATATTTGCAGGGCAAAGGTTTAGAGCCGAACATACCTTATGAATGGGACGGAAACGAGGAATCATTGCCCTGTCTGGTTAAGGCAAAATTAAACGGATGGAAGTTTCCCGATGATTGCAACCCTTGGAAATAAGTGTTAATAACCCACTCCAGCCGAAATTTCTAAATTCGCAAGGCTCGTTAAGAAATTCCCCTCTCACAAAACGATACTTAATTGTTTTGCGAGAGGGATAGTCCGAAGGACAGATGGGGTGCGACTGTCATTGCGAGCGAATGCCTCAGCTTGTCCCCTCTCCCCTTGCGGGAGAGGGCTAGGGTGAGGGGTTAAATAATTCGCACGCAGTGCCTAAAAGGGCCTCTCACTTCTCACCTTTCACTTAAAGTTTGCGTGCAGACTCAGTCTGCCACCTTTTAAAAATTTGTTGGGGTAGAAACCCCCAACTTACACTTTAATTCCCTCTCCCTGTCGAATTGACCTTCGTGCGGGAGAGGGCTAGGGCGAGGGGTAGCTCCCTCCCCTAAAGGGGAGGGCAGGGGGGGGCGGTATTCCCCTCCCTTTGTAAGGGAGGGGGCAGGGGTGGGTTAATCCCCTCTCCCCTTGCGGGAGAGGGTTAGGGTGAGGGGTCAGATTTTATTAAGAATTTTTAAAATTTTATAAAAAATTTCCATTTCCCCCCTTGCATTTTTTAAAAAATCGTTTATAATGAGAATGTATAGAAAAATAGAAAGGAAAAACTATGAAGAAGATTACTATTAGTGCGTTAAGCCCATCGGGGGGGGGGGGGATTTTCTCCTAGTAAGGGTTTCAGTGGTATCCTAGCTCCAAAAGACAAGAAATTCTCAAAAATTTTTCGGGTTGAGGGACATCCCCTCATAGAAAAGCCCACTCAAACAAACCTTTTCGAAAGAAATGGGAATAAATATATTCCTTTCCTCAAAAAAGGGATATTTGTATGGGGTAAAACTAAAAAAGCTGCCTTCACTCTCGCTGAAGTTCTTATCACACTCGCCGTAATCGGTGTTGTTGCGGCGTTGACAATTCCGACACTTATACAAAGTTATCAGGA
>CANQMP010000002.1 GCA_947624975.1 Candidatus Gastranaerophilales bacterium | reverse complement strand
ATTCACAAAACAATTTTAAGTCTGCCTATTTCTCCTGTCATGACTCAAGATGAAGTTAAATATGTCGTTGAGGTGATGAATGAATGGTAATAACCCGTTAGTTTCAGTGATAATTTCCGCTTATAATCACGAGAAATATATTCAATACACTATAAAATCAATAATTAATCAATCTTACAAAAATATTGAATTGCTTATTATTGATGACGGTTCTATAGACAACACCTGGTCTGAAATTCAAAAAATGAAAGCGGAATGTGAAAAAAGATTTAGTAACGTTATGTTTCGGACAAAACCCAATGAAGGCTCTTGTATAACGTTAAATAAATTATTAAAGAGTGCTAAGGGTAAATATGTCTATCTTATTGCATCGGATGATATGGCAAAACCAAACGCTATCGAGAAGGAAACGGAGTTTCTTGAAAATAATCCCGATTATGCGTTAGTTGTCGGAGATAATGAAATAATTGATTTCGACAATAATCAATGTTATTGGGATAAAAAAAGAAATTTGGTGTATTCAAAAAAACAGGCAAAATATTTAACCTTTGGGGATTTTTTACAAAAACAAACAGATATTAATTTTAATTCTTCGGATTTCGGTTCATATAAAACGTTGTATATAAGCAATTATATTCCGAACGGTTATCTGATACGCAAATCTATATTTGAAAAAACAGGTTATTTTACGCCAAAAGCACCTCTTGAAGATTATTATTTGATGTTGCAAATTTCAAAATACTCTAAAATGAAATATTTGGATGAAGTATTATTTTCTTACAGGTGGCATAATTCAAATACTATAAAAAACAAATCAAAAATAAAGCTTTATACAAATTTAACCCGGGAATATGAAGAAGAAATCTTAGCAAAAATAAACGAAAATGATGTTTTACCCGATGTGCTTGAAGTAAAAAACAAAGGCGTTTTTTATAAGAAACAGGGAATTCCATTTATTTTTGAGTTATTAACCTACAAAAAAGGGTTAAACAAAATTAAAATTTTCAAATTATTTAACATAAAGATTTTTAAAATGACTAAATCAAAGCGTGGAAAAATGCACAATGCAACTTAACTCAGCGGCAAAGTAAAACTTCTGTATGCTTGTCATTGAGCAACATTGATTAACCTTTTGGGTTATAATTTCTTTGTATTTTTTTGCAAGTTAGCCCATTACGAGGTCAAGTTCTTTTAGCATTTGCTTGTCATCTTCAGAATTTGAACCAGCTGTTGTCAGATAATTTCCGACGAGTAATGAATTAATTCCCGCTTTTATTCCTAATTTTTGGTTGTATTCGCTCAACCTTGTCGTTCTTCCGCCTGCGTAACGCAAAAGAGCTTTCGGCAAAATCATTCTGAAAATACAAATGGTTTTGAGAATTTCTTCTTCATCAATTTTATCTTCGTAACCTTCTAACGGCGTACCTTTTATCGGATTTAAGAAGTTAATCGGAACGGTTTTCGGATTTAACTCTTTAAGCGAAAAAGCCATATCAATTCTGTCCTTACGGGTTTCGCCCATACCGATTATAACACCGCAGCATGCTTCCATGCCGTATTTTTGTATCATTTTAACGGTATTAACCCTGTCCGAAAAATTGTGCGTTGAACAGATGAATTTGTGATAATTTTCCGAAGTGTTGATATTGTGATTATATCTTTCAACGCCGGCTTCTTTAATTTTCTTAACCTGTTCCTCAGACAGCAAACCAAGCGATGCACAACAGTGAAGTCCGTCAATAGATGCAACTTCTCTAATCATTTCGAGAATTTTTTCAAAATCCTTGCCTGTCGGCACTCTGCCCGAAGTCACGATACAAAAACGTGTTGCCCCGTTATCTCTTGCACTCAATGCGGCTTTTTTAACCGTTTCCACGTCAAGCAGCGGGTGGCATTCGATTTCGGCATGGTTATGACTGCTTTGTGAGCAATATTTACAATTTTCCTGACAAGCACCTGTTTTTGCGCTGAGAATACTGCAAGCTTCAACGGTATTGTCAAAATTTTCCGATGTAATTTTACTTGAAATTTCAATAAGCTCTGATAACGGCTTATCATACATTTTGAGGTAATCTTCTTTAGTGTAATTCATAATTTTTCATCTCCCTATAAGTCTATGATATCACGTAATTTTAGAACTGCAACTAATCTAAATGAGACGCAACAATATATAAGAAGCGAACATTTTTTTCATCCATGCCGGAAATCTTTTCATACAAACATTTTTTAAGATTTTCGGTACTGTCGTAGTAATCGTTTTCAAAAAGCGATTGAACTGAAACATCGAGTGCATCGGCAATTTTTTCAAGATTTTCGAGTGTCGGAAACGACTGTCCCATTTCTATTCTCACCATTTGACGCGGGCTTATATCTGTCATTTCAGACAAAGTTTCCTGTGAAATTTTCTTAGATTTTCTGATATATCTGATTTTCGCACCCAGAAGCTTTTTTTGAAGCATAATTTTTCTCCAATAATAATTTAATAAAGATTACAACAATTTTTAATGTCACTATTGACATATTAATAGATATAGGTGTAAAATAATGTCATATAATGATGTAATTATAGTCATAACTTATATTAATTATGACATTTATTACAGAAAGGCAGGGAAAAATGAAAAAATTATTTAACCAAAACAAATCATGCAAAAACTTAGCTTTTACTTTGGCGGAAGTTCTGATAACCCTCGGCATAATCGGGATTGTAGCAGCTTTAACAATTTCGACTTTAATTCAAAGTTACAAAAAGCAGGTCGTAGAAACAAGACTTGCAAAATTTTACAGCATGATAAATCAGGCTGTAAAAATGGCTGAAATCGATTACGGTCCGCAGGATACCTGGCTGGATTATTTAATAACTCCAGCTATGGATGAGGATGGAAACTATGTGTTTGATAAATCTGATCAGATAGACAACTTAGTTCAAAAGTATTTTGCACCATATTTAAAAATAGTAAATTCCGAAGATTTGATTTCTGATAATAATCAATCAGTGTGGTCAAAGAGAGTCTATTATTTTGCAGACGGCTCTGCTTTTGCTTTCCCGTTAAACGGATTAAACTATGAGTTATATTTCTTTCCGAAAAATGCAAAAAAATGCCACAATAGTTCTGTTACTTACGGCTCCTGTTTGTTTAACTTCGTTTTTATTCCCGGTAATAAAAATATTGGAAAAACAAAAAAATATGACACTAACATTGGTGGTGTACAAACCTCTTTAATACGTTGGAATGGTAATGACGAAGATTTAATGACAAATAAAGAAACTGGTTGTAAAGACGGCAACGGTTCATTATGCACTGAAATTATCCGGCGCAACGGTTGGAAAATTCCCAAAGATTATCCACGTAAAATTAAATTTTAGACAAAGCATTTATTACATAAAATTTTTCCTGCTTATTTTATAACATCTTATTTTCGTATGTTATTGTTTTTTGTATGTAGTCATGTTATAATCACGTAAAGGATTATTTTATGTTGGAACGGTTACTTAGTAATATCGACAAGTTTGATAAAGTTTTTTCGGCATTCAAGCTTAATCTGGTGCTGGGTGTGATTGTAAACCTTATTATTATAGCAGTTCTTTTCAAATTGACCGATGTTTTTATGCTAAAGATTTATGAAAAGTGCAAAAATAATCCGAATATGGGGCCGATACATAACGTATTACTTATTATAAACAGAATTATCAAGTTTTTAATCGTGTTTGTTCTTGTGGCATCGTTTTTGCAAAGTCAAGGCTATTCGCTGACTTCATTGATAGCAGGCTTTGGAATTACGGGGTTAGCTGTAGGGTTTGCGGCACAGCAGACAATAGCATCCGTTTTCGGAACGTTTGCGATTTTAACCGATAAAGTTTATAAAATGGGCGATTATATAAAAGTTAACGACACGGAAGGAATTGTTGAAAACATAAACCTCCGTTCAACAAAAATAAGAACTCGCGACCATTATCTTGTTACAATTCCCAATGACAAAATGGCGGACAGTGTTATTGCAAATATTTCGGAGGCTAACAAACGCCGAATTGATTTGACTTTCGCCGTAACGTACGATACTTCGGACGAAAAACTTCAACGGGCTATGGATATTATAAAAGAACATATTGAAAGTCGTGATGATATGCACAAAGATATCATTGTGTTTATTGATGAACTTGCCGAAAGTTCCGTTAACATAAGACTTTTAGCCTATGCCAAAACGAAAGTTTACGATACATTCATCAAAACAAGAAGCAGTATTTACTATGAAATCGTTAAACTGTTCAGAAAAGAAGGTATTGACTTTGCATTCCCCACAACAACAGTTTATTTGGAACAATAATGAATATAAAAATTATTGCTTTGGGTAAAATTAAAGAAAAATTTTTGAAAGACGGAACGGACGAATTTTTAAAACGTCTTACGCCGTATGCTTCCGTGGAAATTGTTGAAATTCCCGCAATAGAAATTAAGGATGAACATTTAATCAAAAAAGTTTTGGATGAGGAGGCAGCAAAAATTCTTTCGCACATAAAACCGCAGTCTTACGTGATTACGCTTGAAATTACGGGCAAAATGCTATCATCGGAAGATTTTGCGGAAAAAATAAACAGCCTTACAAACGACGGAACAGGTGAAATAGTTTTTGTAATCGGTTCATCGTGGGGATTATCTCAAAAAGTTTCCGAGCGTGCGGATTTCAAACTGAGTCTTTCAAAAATGACCTTTCTTCATCAATTTGCAAGACTCTTACTTGTCGAACAGATTTATCGGGCGTTTAAAATTATCAAAGGCGAAACTTACCACAAATAATTAACCTGCCTGAGCGTTAGCACCCGAAACAACTTCGATTATTTCCTGAGTAATCGCAAACTGCCTTGTCTTGTTGTACTGGACTGAAAGTTCTGAAAGCATTTTTTCGGCATTGTTTGAAGCTGCCGACATTGCAGTCATTCGGCTTGCAAGCTCGCTTGCCTGTGCTTCCAAAAGCGACTGAAAAAGAATATTTGTCATATACATCGGAACAACCTTTTGAAGTATATGGTGCATATCGGGCGTAAACTCCATCAGAGGTTCCAAAACATTATCATGAAGTCTTTCATAATCGTCATTCAAGCCTTTGAGCGGAAGAACTTCCCAATTCTCCACGTAATAACTCATCATATTTTTGAAACGAGTCGTGATAATCTCGATTTTATCAATTTCATGCGACACAAAATATTCCGCAATGTCCTCAATGATAATCTTTGCACCCTCTCCGGTCGGCTCGTTTGCCACATTCAAATAAGTTTTTATAATACGGCAGTTCAAATCCCTGCACTTGCGTTTTAAAGTTGAAATACCTTTCTGACCGACAATAAACAAAAGTGTTTCAATGCCTTTTTCATTATACTCATTTATAACCTGCATGGTTTTGCGGACGATATTTGCATTGTAAGCACCCGCAAGCCCTTTATTTGACGTAATAACAAGCAAACCGACAGCTTTAATCTCCCGAACCTGTAGTAATTCGGGATAATTGTCAATAGCCGACTTAATCTTTAAACTGTGCGAACTGTACGTGCCAACGGATGCCAGAAGCTTTTTGAACATTGAATTAAGCTCAAGCGTAAAAGGTCGTGACATTTTGACGGTGTTTTCCGCTTTTTTAACCTTTGCCGCCGCTACCATCTTCATTGCACGGGTAATTTTTTGTGTGCTTTGAACGCTTTGTATTCTGTTTTTTATATCTTTCAAATTTGCCATAGTCTAAAAAGTCTTTTTAAATTTGTTTAATTCTTCGGTTAACTGTTTTTTGTCCTCATCCGACAAGGCACTTCCGTCATTAAGGTTGTCGGAAAGCTCTTTAAGATTTGCACTCAGATGAGCAAACCATTCTTTCTTAAACCTTTGAATATCAGTATTTGCAACCTCATCGAGAATGCCTTCGTTTGCTGCAAAGAGAATTGAAACCTGTTCAGCTACGCTCAAAGGGTTGTATTGAGGCTGTTTGAGAACTTCGGTTAACTTTTCGCCTCTCAGTAATTGATTTTTTGTAGCTTGATCGAGGTCTGAGGCAAACTGCGCAAACGCTTCAAGTTCTCTAAACTGAGCCAAATCAAGTCTTAATTTACCTGCGACCTGCTTAATTGCTTTTGTCTGAGCGGCACCGCCGACACGTGAAACCGAGATACCTGCGTTAATTGCGGGTCTTACACCCGAATTAAACAAACCGCTTTCAAGGAAAATCTGACCGTCGGTTATTGAAATTACGTTAGTCGGAATGTACGCAGAAACATCGCCTGCCTGCGTTTCGATGATAGGCAAAGCCGTAATGCTTCCGCCGCCGAGTTTATCGTTGAGTTTAACGGCACGTTCAAGAAGTCTTGAGTGAAGATAGAAAACATCACCGGGGTAAGCTTCACGTCCCGGCGGACGTTTCAAAAGCAAACTCATTGCACGGTAAGCCTGAGCGTGTTTTGAAAGGTCATCGTAAATTATCAAAACATCTCTGCCCTGTTCCATAAATTCTTCACCGATAGCAACTCCCGCAAACGGAGCAATATATTGCAAAGGAGCGGGTTCATTCACCGTTGCCGAAACAATAATGGAATATTCCATCGCACCTTTATCTTCAAGTGTTTTTGCGATTTGAGCAACGGTTGATGCCTTTTGACCGATTGCAACATAAATACAAATTACGTTTTGACCTTTTTGGTTAATAATTGTATCAATAGCAATAGCGGTTTTACCCGTTTGTCTGTCGCCGATAATAAGTTCACGCTGACCTCTGCCGATGGGAGTCAGTGCATCGATAGCCGTTAAGCCCGTTTGCAAAGGTTGATGAACGGATTTTCTGGCAACAATTCCGGGGGCAACTCTTTCTATCGGACGGGTTTTATCGGAATTTATATCGCCTTTACCATCGATGGGTGAGCCTGTCGGGTCTATAATTCTTCCGATTAAGGCATCTCCGACGGGAACTGAGGCAATTCTTCCGGTTGTTTTTACCGTCATTCCTTCTTTAATATGCGTGTATTCACCCAAAATTACGACTCCTACGTTATCTTCTTCAAGGTTCATCGTAATTCCGAGCGTATCATTGCCGTCCTCAAAAACCACAAGTTCATTTGACATAACGTTTCTGAGTCCGTAAATCCTTGCAATACCGTCACCTACTTCAATTACCGTTCCGGTATTTGAAACTTCCGACTGGATTTCAAAGTTTTCGATTTTGTTCTTAATTATTGAACTGATTTCGTCCGGTTTAATTAGTGCCATAAATACCTCTTATATTTTACTTATTTTTTCTAACTTCTTTCTTAAACTGTTGTCAATGACGTTGTCGTCCGTTTTCACAATAAGTCCCGCAATAATTTCTTCATCCGAAACCCATTTCGGAACTATTGTTTTGTTAAATCTCTTTTGAAGTTTTTCGACAATTTTATTTTTTTGCTCATCGTTCAGCTCGACTGCCGAAACCACTTCAACTCGCTGAATATTGTTTATACGTTCGATTTCTGCTTCGTAAGCCTCAATTATTTTGAAAAGCTCACCTATACGTTTTTTATCAACAAGAATTTTCAGGAAATTCAAAACTTTTTCGCCGATTTGACCTTTAAAAACGCTTTCTATAATTTCATTTTTCTTGACGTCGGATATAACGGGGCTTTCAAGAACATTTTTCAAATCGTTTGAACTTTCCATGATATTTTTTACGACGGACAAATCATTTTGAATTGCTTCAAAATTATCATCTGCCTGTATTAAAGATTTTGCATAAACATTCACCGCCGTCATAATTCACCCGTACTTTCTTCAATAAATTTGTCATGAAGTTTCGGATTTTCTTTCAACATTTTTGTAATCCGTTCTTTTGCAAGTTCACAAGCCGAATTCAGAGCATTCGAGGTAAGTTTTGCAGACAGAGTCTTTTCTTCCGATGTTACTACTTTTTTTACATTCTGCTCAATAAGCTTTACCTGTTCTTTTGCCGACTTTATGATTTCTTCGGATAACCCGTCAGCCCTGACTGAGGCATCATCCAGAGTTTGTTTAATTTCGGCATCAAGATTTTTTACCGATTTTTTGGCTTTTTTAAGCTTTTCATCCGCTTTTTTTCGTTCGGATTTTGCATTTTCAATGGCGTTCACGATATTAACTCTTAAAGTTTCCAACAGAGATTTCAGATTTAACTTTTGTGCAAGAATTACGAAAATCAGCACAAGAATCGCGAAATTAAACGTATTTGACTCTATAATCGCATGCCAGAAGTTCATGATACCACCTTTTGAATTATTATATCCGCAAGCTCATCGACCTTTAAGTTGATTTCATCACTTTCTTTTCGGGCTTCATCCAAAAGTTCCAGTTTTGCATTGTCGATATCGGTTTGTGACTTTTGTTTTGCTTTAAGCGTAATGTCTTTGGATTTTAAATTCGCATCATTTACCCTGTCGTTAATAAGTTGTTTTGCATCAAGTGCCGACTTGTTGAGTTTTTCTTCTTTGTCTTTTATCAAACTTTCAGCCTGCTCATCAAATTTCTTTGCATCCGAAAGATTATCATTAATGAATTTTTTACGTTCATAAATGATATTTTCTATCGGTTTATAGAATATTTTATTCATTATAGCCGTGAATAAAACAAAACTTACCGCACATAGAATAAAAGTTGCGTTAAACTCCATTTTTCAATCCTTATTTACCCAAAAGCATAAATGCTATAACGAATGCGTACAATGCACAGGCTTCCGATAAAGCAGCACCCAAAAGGAAGAAACCGAAAGCTTTACCTGCTACTTCGGGCTGTCTTGAAACCGCATCCATCAAACCTTTTGTCGCAAAACCGATACCTAATCCGGCACCTACCGCACCAAATCCGATAGCAATACCCGCACCCAAATGTGCCATTTGTGAAATTGTTGCTGTGTCTGTCATTTTTTAATCTCCTTTATCTTTAATGTTCTTCTTTTACTGCCGAACCTATATAAGCTATTGTTAACATCATAAATACCGTCGCCTGAATAAATGCAACGAGAATTTCAAAAAGCATTATAGGAAGCGGTAAGAAATATGCCATAGCACCCAATGCTATGG
Source organism: Candidatus Gastranaerophilales bacterium (assembly GCA_947624975.1). GTDB lineage: Bacteria > Cyanobacteriota > Vampirovibrionia > Gastranaerophilales > Gastranaerophilaceae > Stercorousia. Next base: position 104,194 of record CANQMP010000002.1, on the reverse strand, counting down.
AAACAAGTATTTCACCCGCAAAAATATTCGCAAAAAGTCGGATCGCAAGGCTTAAAGGTCTTGTAAACATTTCCAAAACCTCGACAAGTGCCATTACAATACCCGTAAAACTTAATTCGTGCAGGAAAAACTTCGCACCCTTTGCTTTTAAACCCGCAGCTACATAATAAATAAGCACTATAACCGCCATTGCAGCCGTCAAATTTATGTCGTTTGTCGGAGAGGCAAGTTCGCCCTGTTTTATGTGAATAATCCTTAAAGGTAATTGCCCCATAAGGTTTGCGGTTACAATAAACAGGAATAACGAAGCTACAAGCGGAACATGTTTTCTGTTTTCGGTTTCTATCATAGTATCAAGAACACCGTAAAAAAAGTTCATAATACTTTCCGCAGCTGCCTGTAATTTATTCGGAATAATCGAAAGTTTTCTTGTCGCAAGCAACGCAAAAACAATTACGAAAAGCATGGCAAACCACATCGTAAAAAGCGTATCAAGATTTACCCAAAATGTATGTTCCCCTATATTAAACGAGTATAACCAGTGCTCCATGTTCTCCTCTTTTACAAATATTATTTTATAACAATTTTAAAAAAATCGCAAATTTTTTATTTTTGATTTAAAATTGTTTTATATGAGTTTAAGGGAGAAATTAAAAATAATTGAGGAAGTTGATTCAACGAACCTCTATGCGAAACGCAATTTAGCCGAACTGGATGACGGAACGGTAATATCCGCCCAAAGACAAACAAACGGTCATGGCAGATTTGACAGAGCATGGGTTGATTTGGGCGAAGGTAACATCTTTATGTCATTAGTTTTAAAGCCCTCAGACTCATGCAGTGAAGTTTTTCCGAATTTGACCCAATATTTTTCCGTTATATTATGCGAAATTTTGGAAGAATACGGAGTTATACCGCAAATAAAATGGCCCAATGACGTTTTGATTAACGGGAAAAAAATTGCGGGGATACTCTCAGAAACCGTCGTTCAAGGTCAAAAGTTCAAAGGTTTTATCCTTGGTGCGGGAATAAATTTGAACGCTTGCGAAAAATCCGTTTCACAAATTAAAGATAAAGAAGTTACAGCTCTTAACCTTGAAACAGGTAAAATCGTTGATAAATCCGAATTTTTGGAAAAACTTGTAAATAAATTTTTTAAAAATTATGATGAATTCTTGCAAAAAGGGTTTGGTTTGATAGAAAATAGTTATATGAGGAGAGCATGTTTTCTCGGCAAAGAAATTTCCGTGAAAGTTTTTAACGAAACAAAAAACGGTATTGCAAAAGAAATCAACGACTGCGGAGAGCTTGTACTTCTTGAAAAAGACAAAGAAACGATACTAACAATGGGAGATATATTATGAACGAAACATTAGTTGAGGGTTTAACCCTTCTCGGACTCGGAATGGGTTTTGTGTTAAGTTTCTTATGTATATTAATAGCTGCAATGTATTGTATGTCAGCTATTGTAGGATATTTAAACAAAATTTTTCCGGAAAAAGTTGAAGTTACGGAGAGAAAATCCGTATCAACCGGAGATGATGCGGCTGTTGCACTTGCAATCGCTGCGGCTATAGCAAGAAAACAGATATAGAAAGGACATAAAAAAATGGGTAAAAAGCTTATTAAAGTAATGGATGCGTCATTCAGGGACGGTTTCCAATCTATTTACGGGGCTAAAGTTCTTGTGGATGACTTTATTCCCGCATTACAGGCAGCGGTTGATGCCGGTATAAAGCACTTTGAAACAGCAGGCGGAGCAAGATTTCAGGCACCGATATTCTTCTGCAACGAAAATGCTTTTGAAACAATGGATAAAATCAGAGCCGCAGTAGGGCCTGATGTTAAACTTCAATCTCTGGCAAGAGGTGTTAACGTTGTCGGACTTAACTCGCAACCGCGTGACGTTATTGACCTGCACGCAAAAATGTTTGCAAAACACGGTGTTAACGTTATCAGAAATTTTGATGCGTTGAACGATGTCAATAACCTTATTGATTCGGCAAACAGTATTAAAAAATACGGACTTCAGCACGAAATAACAATTACCATGATGGCTTTGCCGTACGGATGTGAAGGTGCTCATAATCCCGATTTTTACGAAAAAGTATTGAGAAATATTCTTGATGCGGGAATACCGTTTGACAGTCTGGCATTTAAAGACGCATCGGGAACTTCAACTCCGAGAACGGTTTATGAAACCGTAAGACGTACAAGAGAAATTTTAGGTTCCGATGCTCACATAAGATTTCACTCACACGAAACCGCCGGAACTGCTTTGGCTGCATATCTTGCGGCGTTAGACGGCGGTGCGGACGGAATTGACCTTTCCATGAAACCTGTTTCGGGCGGAACGGGTCAGCCGGATATCATCTCGATGTGGCATGCACTTAGAGGAACAGAATACGATTTGGGACTTGATATCAAGAAAATTATGGAAACGGAAGAAATCTTCAAAGAATGTATGAAAGATTATCCGATTTCACCGATTTCACTTGCAACAAACCCGATATTAATTCAGGCTCCATTACCCGGCGGTGCAACGGCTACAACCGTTAACCAGCTTAAAGATATGGGACTTCTCGACAAGTTCCCGAAAGTTATCGCTAATATGAAAGAAGTTGTTGAAAGAGGCGGATTTGCTACTTCGGTTACACCTGTTTCACAATTCTACGCTCAACAGTCTTTCTTAAACGCAATAACCGAAAAGCCCTGGGAGCAGGCAAACCCCGGATATGCAAAAATGCTTTTGGGATATTTCGGCAAAACTCCTTGTGAACCCGATCCCGAATTGGTTAAATGGGCTGAAGAAAAAACAGGATTACAGCCGACAACGGAAAAAGTCGTTGATATAAACGAAAAAGACCCCGACAAAGGATTAAAAGCAGCGGAAGCAAGACTTAAAGCCGCAGGACTTCCCGTAACCGATGAAAATCTGTTCATCGCAGCAGCCTGCAAAGACGGTAACGTCGACAAAGGTATCGACTTCCTGCTCGGTAAAGGTACTGTTTCTGTTAACAAAAAATCGCCGGATACTACGGTTTCCGCCGACTCATCAAACGAATACACCGTAACCGTAAACGGAAAGAAATATGCAGTCGCTTTTGAAGGCAAAAAAGCTACCGTTAACGGAAAACTTTATGACTTTGAAGTTAAAGCGGGCATTCAGGCAACGGCAGCAGCATCGGGCGAAGGAACACCCGTAAAGGCAGCTTTACCGGGAGCAGTCCTGAAAGTTCTTGTTTCCGTTGGCGATACGATTTCGGAAGGAGATGTATTGCTGGTTGTTGAAGCAATGAAAATGGAAACAGAAATTAAATCACCCGTTTCAGGTGTTGTTAATTCGGTTGACGTTGAACTCGGAAGTAAAGTTAAAACAGGCGATGTTCTGGTAACTATCGGATAGTAAAGGATAATAACAATGGATATAACAGAAAGTTTAATTAAATTATGGGGTTCAACAGGTATTGCGAACTTTGTACAGCCTGTCGACCCTAATATCACAAACGGATTTGAGCAGTTTCTGCATCAATTCGGTTCGCCGATAATGCTTTTAATCTGCTGTTTCCTTTTGTGGCTTGGAATTAAAAAACAATACGAACCCCTTTTGCTTATACCTATCGCATTCGGCGGTTTGTTATCAAACATACCGGTAGCGGAAATTGCAGGGCCGCACGGATTTTTAGGAATAATATACGAAGCCGGAATTCATCAAGGATTATTTCCGCTCATAATCTTTATGGGTGTAGGTGCAATGACTGATTTCGGTCCTCTTATCGCAAATCCTAAAACCGCATTATTAGGCGGTGCGGCACAGTTCGGAATATTCGGTGCTTTGCTTTTGGCACTCTGTGTTTTCGGATTTACACTTCCGCAGTCAGGTGCTATCGGTATCATAGGCGGTGCGGACGGTCCGACATCAATTTACGTAACTTCAAAACTTGCCCCCGAACTTTTGGGTGCAATAGCTGTTGCGGCATATTCTTACATGGCACTCGTTCCGGTTATTCAACCGCCGATTATGAAACTCTTAACGACTAAAAAAGAACGTGAAATTCAAATGTCGCAGTTAAGAGAGGTTTCAAAAAGGGAGAAAATTGTATTCCCGCTTGTGGTTTTGGGACTTTGTATAATTTTCTTACCCGATGCATGCCCGCTAATCGGTGCTTTGACATTCGGAAACCTTTGTAAAGAATGCGGTGTTGTTGAAAGATTATCAGACACTATGCAAAATGCTTTAATCAATATCGTAACGATATTTTTAGGCTTGTCAGTAGGTTCAAAACTCTCCGCAGAGCAGTTCTTGACCACACAAACTCTGTTTATTCTGATACTCGGAATTCTGGCATTCTCTTTTGCAACCGGTGCAGGTGTGATTTTTGCAAAAATAATGAACTTATTCTCCAAAACAAAAATTAACCCGCTTATCGGTGCAGCTGGAGTTTCCGCTGTTCCGATGGCTGCACGTGTAGCAAATAAGGTCGGTTTGGAGGCTAATCCGCAAAACTACCTGTTGATGCACGCAATGGGCCCGAATGTCGCAGGGGTAATCGGTTCTGCCGTCGCAGCAGGCATACTTCTTGCACTGTGCGGTTAATATTTATCGTGTAGAACAAAAGACGGTCGATCGGCCGTCTTTTGTTTTTTGTATTGCACATTATTAAACAATGGTGTATAATAGTTGCATGGATTTAATCGTTCAAAAAATCGGTATAATTAAGAATGAAATGTCACATTTGTGGAATGCACTGATAGTAGTAACAGGCGGAACGCTGGGGCTGTTTCTTGTGCCTTATTCGTTAAAAATATTGACTTTGATTATTATCGGAATTATTATGTTTTTTATACTTGTAAATGCATACATTTTAAGAAGAAACATGCTTTTTGAATTGCTAAATCAAATGGATAAGGAGGAAAAATGGATAACTCATTAAATTTAGTTCAATGTTTTGCATTATTTATAATTTTTTGCGGAATAGTTTATCTTGCATATATGATGCGTCTTGAACCCAAAAAGAAAGATTAAATATTAATATCAATTATTTTGCCTAATTTTTCGACAATAGGTTCAACATATTCGCGTAATTTTTGTTTATCGCTGTTATTTTTGGCAAATTCTATAATACTTTTAGCCGCATCAGCAATTTGCGGGTATTTATCTGTAATCTGTTTTCCGATTCTTTCCAAATAGTACCGATAACCTCTGTTTCCGACAAATCTCATAGGAGTTTTCCAAAAAGTATCAATCATCGGTTTCAAATCAGAAACACTTTCGCTTTGAATCATTTTCAGTGTTGCGGTTTCCAAAACCTTTATCGTATCGACTTTTGTGCCAAATGAGGGTGTTGAATTAGTAATTTGCATAGTAATATAAAAAGACAAAAGAAATTTTTTTTGCTGATTTGTATAGATTTATTACAATACGTATTTAATTTTTATGTTTTTTTATAATTATGCTGTCTTGTTCCACGGTAAATTCAAGTTTATCATTAACCGGATTAATTTTAAGCAGTTCTAAAATCGGGAGGGGGATAATAACACCCCAGCTATTTCCTATTTGTATTATTTTTCTAATCATATAACCTAAAGAATTGTAACAATGTTATAACTATTATGACATTATATTTTGCAAATAGGTTATAATAAAGTTATAACATGGAGGTGAATTTTATGTATAAGAAAGCATTTACATTGGCAGAGGTTCTAATCACTCTTGCTGTCATCGGTGTTGTTGCGGCGTTGACAATTCCGACACTCGTTACCAAATATCATGAAAAACAGCGTGTGACACAATTAAAAAAGGCATATTCAGTCTTAAATCAGGCATTTATAATGGCAGTAGGTGATTACGGTACACCTGATAATTGGGGTTTAACAATTACCCAAACGAAAGATGAAGAAGATAATGAAATATATGACTATACGGGAGCAATAAATATTTCAAAAACCTTAACTAATTATCTTAATGCAAAACCTTTAAGTAAGGGTACTGTTTTTGAAAAATCCGTATATTCTTTGGACGGTAGATTGGCGTTTGAAAATTGGGGAGGGAAAGAAAATGAACAATGGTATGAATTAGGCGACGGTACAATATTTGGAACGGGTTGGGTATCCATTCTTTCGTGTAATCCTTATTGCGGCGATTTTTGGGTAGTATTACCCGGTGGTGCTAAAAAAATAATCGGAGTAGATGTTTTTAATTTTTACGTTACCCGAAAAGGAATTATTCCTAATAACCATTTTGATAAATATTGTAACAAAAACGACGGAAGCGATCCAAATGCAACAATGCAAGGCAGAGGATGTACACAATGGGCGCTTTATAACGATAATATGGACTATCTGCATTGTGATGACCTGTCTTGGGACGGCAAACATAAATGTGACTAGAATCGCAGGACAGAAAAGGAACGGCAAAAAATTCAAATTAAAGTTGGTGTCGAAATAAAAAATAATTAAAAAGAATTAGTGCAAAAATTTTTTACTTAGTATATAATAAAGACATAAAAGGAGTGGTTTATGTCGATTGATGATGCATTGGTTATGATTTTGGCAGGCGGTGAAGGCAAAAGACTTTATCCGCTGACTAAAGACAGAGCAAAACCCGCCGTACCGTTTGGCGGAAGGTACAGAATTATTGATTTTGTTCTGAATAACTTTATCAATTCAGGCTTTTTTAAGATTAAAGTCTTGACGCAGTATAAATCCGACTCTTTAAATAAGCATATAACAAGGGGTTGGGCTTTATCACCGTTTTTGAATCAATACGTTGACCTTTGTCCCGCACAAATGAGAACGGGAAGCGACTGGTACAGAGGCACGGCTGATGCAATTTATCAAAACATTTTTCATATAAACGACGAAGACCCCGATTATGTTTGCATATTTGGCGGCGACCATATTTATAAAATGGATGTTTTCCAAATGCTCAAATACCATAAGAAAAAGGAAGCTGATTTATCTATTTCGGCAATACCTATCCCGATTTCAGAGGCTTCCGAGTTCGGAATTATTGAAGTTGATGATGACTGGAAATTAATAAATTTTGTTGAAAAACCGTCTTACACTCCGAAATGTATCCCCGGAAACCCTGATTACTGCTTGGCTTCAATGGGAAATTATATATTCAAAAAAGACATTTTGCTTGATGCCCTAGACAGAGATAACAAACTGGAAACCTCAAACCATGACTTTGGCAAAGACGTTATCCCGATGCTTTTAAAAGAGGGTAAAAGAATATATATTTATAACTTCAAGGACAATTCATTCCCCGGAATGTCCGATACCGAACGTGGTTACTGGCGTGATGTCGGAAGTATCGACGCATACTGGCAGGCTAACATGGATTTGCTTGACTATGACCCTGAATTAAATCTTTATTCGCAGGAATGGCCGTTGAGAACATTCAATTACAACTATCCGCCCGCAAAATTCATCTGGGAAGAAGGCGAAAGAGTCGGTATGGCAACGAATTCGATGGTGTCAGAAGGCTGTATCGTATCAGGTGCGGGATTATCCAGATGTATACTTTCACCAAAAGTTAAAGTAAACAGTTTTTCTCAAATCTCGGAAAGTATTTTGATGGAAAACGTTGAAGTCGGAAGATATTCAAAAATCAGACGTGCCATTATCGACAAAAATGTCGTAATACCACCGAATTGCAGAATCGGTTTTAATCGGGAAGAAGATGAAAGCAGAGGATTTCACGTATCTCCGAACGGAGTAACCGTCGTACCAAAAGGTGCTATATTGTAATTTAGATATTTTTTTGTTAAAATTTATTTACAAAAGGCATATTTTAGGCAATTTTTGTCCTTCATTGTCTTTATAGACTTGGGTGGAAAAATGACGTCTATAACAAAATACATTACCTATACCGGAAGCGGTATCCGCAAAGCTATACGCTCGGCAAGCCAAAAAGGGTTTGACATGATACCGCAAAAAGAGTTTTTGAACTCGAAAGTTACCGATGCAATAAACTACATCGGCAAAAACTTTTCGTCGGATAAACAACGTGTAGCACTAGGCGTAACCGCCCTAATGACCCAGCCGTTTATTGATGCTCATAACAAAAAAATTGATGATGAAACAAGGAGAGCATCTGTTGCAAAAACTATTGCTAAAATTATAGCGGGAACTGCTACGGGATTTTTAATAAGATACGGTTGTATTAAGGGAATAAAAGCACTTTCCCAAATCCCTGCAAAAAATGTTCCGAAATGGAAAACGATTTTCACTCCGCAAGGAATTACTGATAATACAACAGAGGCTTTCCAACAGTACAGAAACGCTATGGGAACGGTTCTGGCACTCGGTATTATGGTGTTTACAAACTTCCTGATAGATGCACCACTTACCAAACTTATGACAAACGCATTTATAAAAAAGTCGGAGGGTAAAAAATGAAACTTCCTTCTTTTTTAAACAATTTTAAAAATTATTTGTACAAGAATTACGGTGAAAACCCCGGAACAATGCTTGTACACACAGGTGCTTTAGGATGGGTTTTGTCGTCACTTGCACAAATTTTTGCGGTTGCGGTTAATGACAAAATTACCGTTGAACAAAAAAGTTTCCTCATCCCGCAAGAAATCGCCGATGCCGCAATAAATATTTTGTCATTCTATATCGTAACAAGTTCCGTAAAAAATCTTTCAACCAAACTTGTCCAAACAGGAAAGCTTACGACAAAAGCGATTAAAACACAGCTCGAACATTTGGGAGTCGCAAAAGAAAAAATAGGCAGCTTTGATTTTAATATAGGCAAGTTAAAGGAAGTTCCGAAAGATTACAAATCTTTTAAAAACGGAGTTGAAGTAATAGCAAGCACACTCGGTTCGATAGCGTCCTGCAACATTATCACACCGATTTTAAGAAACGAATACGCAGCAAAAAGACAAAAACAAATCGTTGCAAAATTACATAAAAACGATAACGGACAGCCTTACAAAACCTACAATATGACGGATTTTCAAAGTCATGCATATTCAAATCACGGCTTAAAAATATAATATATAAATCATTCCGGCGACAATAAAAGTTACCATAACAAAAAATAAAATCGTAAGTTTTATAAACGGATCAACTTTTGCGTTATTTGAGCAATCCTGTGAAAGCTTGCAAAGAACACTTTTTGAATAATCTGTTTTCATATCGTTTTTTGTTTTCTCAAAAGCCGAATGCAAAAGTTTTTTAAAAGTATAAATATTTTCCAAATCCTGCCTTGCAAGCGGGTTGGATATTGCGATTTTTTTCAACCTTATATTTTCAAAATCATTAAGCTCATTATCTACATAAGCCGAAAGATTAGATTTAAAATCCTCGTATTGCTTGTTTATATAAGGATTTTCCACAACCTGATTTTGCGTATCCATAAATTTTCCAAACATATTTTTGAGCTTAACATATTTTTCCATGCATTGCGGACACTGTTCAAGATGTTCTCTGACGTATTGAGTAAGCTTGTCGCTAAGCTTATCTTCGACATAGAAGCTCAAAAGAGCGGTAACTTGTTCACATGAAAGCTGGTGCATAATTTCTCCTTAAATATAAGCTTTTAAATCCTGTTGTAATCTGCCTCTTGCCCGTGCAATACGTGATTTAACCGTACCTATGCTGGAATTTGTCGCTTCTGCGATTTCTTCATAACTCAAGCCTTGAAATTCTCTTAAAACGATAGCTATACGGAACTGTTCGGGAAGTGACAAAACAGCAGATTTAATAATTTTTTCAAGTTCGGATGAGATGCATTTTTCGGGCGGTTTGCACTTTTTGTCCGTAAGCTGAAATTTTAACGGTTCTTCATTTTCGTCATCAAGAGAAACTGTTTCGGGGCGTCTTTGAGTTTTTCTGAGTTCATCATAGAAAAGATTTGTAACAATTTGATTAAGCCAGCCTTTAAAAAGTCTGGGATTTTTAAGAGAATTAATATTTTTAGCGACTCTGAGAAGTGCTTCCTGTGTCAAATCCGAAACATTTTCTTTTTTAGAGCAGAGGTAAGAAAACGCCGCAAAAACATTTTTTTGCTCACGCCTGATAAGTTCTTCGAGGGCTTTGTAATCGTTTTGTTGAGAAAGAACTATAAGTTCTTCTGCTGACATTTTCTTATACTGCAATGCGGACATAAAATCTCCCTATAAGTATGGTAACGGGATTAAGATACAAAATACTCATACGTTGCTACATAACCAATTGAGTATAATTTTTATGAATGAAGTATAAGATAATTTATTACAATTCTGTTAAGATTGTCCCCTTTTTTCAATTAAAAATTTAAAACCAAATATCGTTATTTCTTTTTGTTTTACAGCATAAAATTTGTTTCGAATTGAAAAAATTTTCCGATAAAACGGTTCTTTATTTTTCTTTAAATAACTCAAAAAACGTTTTAAACCATCATCTTTAAAGACCTCTTTATACTTATTTCTATAATCTCTGCGAAATTTAAATCTCCGAAAATGAATTGACTTATAAGTTCTTGCAAGTGCAGCGGTCAGAATTTCTTCAATTTGCTGTGAAAATTCAGGTATATGCTTGTCAAAAAATTCTTGTATTTCCTTAGCCACCGTAATTAAACTAAACTTCGGATCAAAATACGAATAAACCAACGATGTACGTCTTTGGTAATAGTAATACAAATATTTATTTAAGTAATATATTTTATCGGAATAGTAATAGACTTTAAGATTAAACATCCAGTCCTCTCCTGAATAAGACTCAGGGAATCGGATATTAAACTTTTGCAAAAATTCTCGTGAGTATATTTTATCCCATATACCGCTCCAAATTTTATCAATAAAGTGCTCTTTTAAAGTAAATCTCGTGAAATAATGAGTTTCATCTAAATCATATCCGAGTTTTTCCTTAAAGTAGTCAGTTTGACTATGACAAACAGTATTTATATCGCTTACTGCTTTAAAATTAAATAAAAGCACTTTTGCATCAAATTTTTTAGCAGTGTCATATAATTCTTCAAAAGCATTAATTTCAACCCAATCATCGGGGTCAACAAACCCGATATACTCCCCTTTTGCAATATCTAATCCGCTATTTCGTGCATTTCCGGGTCCGCTGTTTTTTTGATTAATAATAACCAAACGTTTATCTTTTGATGCATATTCATTCAAAACATTTAATGAATTGTCGGTAGAACCGTCATTTACACAAATAATTTCTAAATCTTTTAAAGTCTGATTTAACAAACTATCCAGACAACGAGGAAGGTATTTTTCGACGTTATAAACAGGGAGAATTACCGATACTTTAGTCACAGCAACCTCCCAAGCCATTAATATAGCTTAAATCGTTGCTATGAGAGCGATACCCCCCCCCCCCGATGGGTTAAACGTACTAATAATCATCTTTTCCATAGTTTTTCCTTTCGATTTTTCTATACATTTTCATTATAACTGAATTTTTAAAAAATGCAAGGGGGGAAATGAAAGATTTTTAAAAAATTTTAACAAAAATCTGAAAAAGTGAAAGGTGAGAAGAGAGAAGTGAAAGGTGAGAGGTTCATTTCGGCACTTCGTGCGGAAAAAATATAAATTCCCTCTCCCCGTCGAATTGATCTTCGTGCGGATAATATAATCCCCTCTCCCCTTGCGGGAGAGGGAAGAATTTCTTAGTGAACGCAGTGAACTTAGAAATTCGGGTGAGGGGTAAACCGTCATTGCGAGCGAATGCGAAGCAATCCAGCCTTTAAAATTGCACACAGTGCCGTAATTATTCACCCTCCCCTAACGGGGAGGGCAGGGATGGGGTGCGGTTTCCCCCTCCCTTTTCAAGGGAGGGGATAGGGGTGGGTTAAAAAAAGCACCGACGGCGGAGAATCCGCCGTCGGGCTGTATTTTCCAGAAAGGAATTTGGAAAATTTATTACTCTACGCAAAAAACCAAATTATCAAATTAGCTACCTGAGCAGAGCACAGGGATTTGGTTGTGCTCGTCGCTGACGGTCGTATTGCCATTGTCGACATTGACGACGTACGGGTAGCCGTAGCTGTCCTCGGAAGCCGACCAAAACCAGCCGCTTAGAGTAACATCAGAAGGTGCTTCACTTTTTTTGTCATATAACGACTTTAGCGAATCTTTGTCCGGTAACTTCATACCAATTTCTTCACAAGCTTTTTTTGCTCCTGCCAAATAGTCGTTTGACCAACCCGATGGGGTTCCGCAATAAGTCTTGTAATCTTCTGTTGATGAAGCTGACTTTGAACAATTTATGGCATTGTAATCTGTTCCTAAGTAACATACGCTTTTACCGCTCAACTCAAATTCTTTTCCAGTACAATTGTAAACTTTTGAAGATTTCGCAAAACTTGCACTGTGAAATCCTCTGATATCCTTTGTAGAGTTCTCTGTATTCGGACCTCTGCCACCGTTGACATCCATAACAAATGCTATTGACTGAGTGGAATTTGTAGTATTACCTTCAGGTCTTGTTGCCTCTGTTTCCAATATCGGCGTTGCACTTTTGTTGTATGCCAAAATTATATGCGCTCCGTCTGCCAAAACCAAACCGACTGCATTTGTTCCAAAATATTTTTTGTTTATATTTTCACTCGTTTTAACAGTGCTTACGTCAAATTCTTCTCCGTTTGCATCTGTAACAGTTTTTGTAGGCCAACAATTTTCAAGATTTTTCTTACAAACTTTTGTAACTTTTAAGTGTTTAGTCAACTCGTCAACAAAATCTTCTGTACTGTCGTAAGTTTGGCTTAAAAGTCCTAATGCTTTCATTTGATTCATGGCTTGAGTGACTTTTTGAACAATGTTTTGTTCTCTTGCGTCATAAACCTTTTGATTTACATTCGTAAACAATGTCGGTAACATCAACGCCGCGACAACGCCGATAATAGTAAGGGTGATTAAAACTTCTGCCAATGTAAATGCTATCTTACGGCAATTGTGTTGCTGGGCTGCGTGCGTAGCGCCTTCGGCAAGGGTAAACGCGAAACAACTGGGTTTTGGGACTATAATACCCTTAAAACGCTTACTAGGAGCGGAATCCCCCCCCCCCCGATGGGTTAAACGTGCTAATAATCATCTTCTTCATAGTTTTTTCCTTTCGTTTTTTCTATACATTCTCATTATAACCGATTTTCAAAAAAATGCAAGGGGGGAAATGGAAATTTTTTAAAAAATTTTAAAAATTCTTAATAAAATTTGACCCCTCACCCTAACCCTCTCCCGCAGGGGGGAGAGGGGATTAACCCACCCCCTGCCCCCTCCCTTACAAAGGGAGGGGAATACCGCACCCCACCCTACCCTCCCCGTTAGGGGAGGGAACAAAAGATTCACCCTCGCCCCGTGCGGGAGAGGGAAGAATTTCTTAGTGAACATAGTGAACTTAGAAATTCGGGTGAGGGGTCAAATAATTAGGCACTTCGTACAAAAAATATTAACCCATCCTAACCTTCCCTTGAAAAGGGAAGGAACTAATTTTTCCCCCTCCCCATCAGAGGAGGGCTAGGGTGGGGTGCGGTTTTTGTTGGGGTCGAAACCCCAACTTACAGTTCATGCAAAGAATTAAACCCACCCAAACCCTTACTTTAAGAGAAAAAAATTATAGAGCATTTTTTTGTTATAATTTTATTATGAATAAAAATATTTCCGATAAAGTTATTAACCGATTAACCCTTTATCACTGCATTTTAACCGATTTTATCGATAAAAAAATTGAATACATTTCAAGTAAACAAATCGCTGAACTTTTACACATCGACGATTCACAGGTCAGAAAAGACATTAATTTTCTTAACAATTCAGGAAAATCACGCATCGGATACATTGTTAAAGAACTTAAAATTTCTATCGAAAAAACTCTGGGGTTTAAAAAAACTAAAAAAGCTCTCATTGTCGGTGCGGGAAATCTCGGAACTGCTATTGCAAATTACGGAAATTTCACAGATTACGGGCTGAAAATCCTTGCCATATTCGATAACGACAAAAACAAAGTCGGAAAAATTATTAACGGAATTGAAATTCAAGACACTGATACTCTGAAATCAACCGCTATGAAAAACGATATAGATATCGCAATTCTCACCGTACCCGCAAAATTCGCTCAACAAACCGCCGATTTTTTGGTCGGCGCAAACATTAAATATATCTGGAACTTCGCCCCGAAAGTTCTTGCCGTACCTGATGACGTTCAAGTTTGGAACGAAAATTTAATGGGTAACTTTCTCCAATTCACTTACAACATCTGATTTATTAATCTGATAGAGATATCTTAAACCTTCAAGAGTCAGAGTCGGGTTAATAAAGTCAAACGGGCGTTTGAGATAATTTGCGATTAAACCTGAATATCCGCCTGTGGCAACGATTACGGCTTTTTCGTTAAGTTCCTTTTCGCACTGTTCAACAAGTCCGTCAATCATTGACGCCGTACCGCGAATTACACCCGAAAGTATCGCATCATTTGTATTATGACCAATCGCACTCGGCGAAATCGACACATCCGTCCGAGGAAGTTTCGAGGTAAACTTGTTTAATGCCTTCATTTGCGACATTATTCCGAGTGAGATAATTCCGCCGATAAATTCTCCGTCGGAATTTATTATGTCAAACGTTGTTGCAGTGCCAAAATCAACGACAATTACGGGCTTTTTATAAAGTATATAAGCCCCTGCGGCATTTGCAATTCTGTCTGCACCTGCTTCCGTCGGGTTATCAAGGCAAATCTTTATACAAGTTTTAATTTTTGACGTAAGAATCAGCGATGAAAGCTTGAAAGTGTTGTCCACCGCCTGTTTGAACTTCTTCGTCAATTCATCAACAACGGAAGATATAATACATCCGTCCACTTCATAATTCTTAAACAGCGTCTTTAAAAGAACTTCGTATTCCTCCAAAGACAAATCCTTATCCGATGCGAGCCGAAACTCCTCAATTAAAGCCTCGTCAGCAAACAAGCCGAGTGTAATACTTGTATTTCCTATATCTGCACAAAGTAACATAATAGACTGATTTTCTCCAAAATCAGTCTACCGTAAACAAAAACTTTTTGCAAAAACTATGCCGTTTCGGTTTTTTGCGATGCAGGACCGAATCCCATAATATTGTTTGCCGGCGGTGAAACAAAACCGGAACCGTTAAAGTTAAAAGCTACTGCTTGTTCTTCAACTTTTTTCTTATTATTTTCAGGATTCATTGCCAAAAATGCACCCTGTGTACGTTCTCCTGCTTTTGTCGGTTTAATTCCTTCAATGCTCATAATTATACTCCTTGTGTTTATATGCATACTTCTTATATATATATAAAGGATATCTTTTCCACAAAATTGCCTAAAATTTTTTAAATCGTTACAAAAATTAATAATAACATTTGTAAAGAATTTGCCGAAAAATAGCAAAAAACAGCTTTTCAAAGTTTTTATATAAATAGAAAGTGTAGGTGTTTGTAATGTTTAGCCCCGAGTTTATGAAATATTTGATTAACTATCAGAAATCAGATTTTACCCCTGAAGAAACGAAAAAAGAAATCCATTTTAAAAACAACAAAGGCGGAAAACTCGCCCAAGTAATGGCAGAGGTTTTGAAATAGGGTTAATAGGTTACTATTTTATTACTTCAATATTTTCGTAATCAAGCAAATACGGGATATGTTCTTCCGTTATCAATTCTCCGGGCAAAAGTACCGAAATCCCCGGCGGACACTCGGCTATGACTTCCGCTGATATCCTGCCGATCGCTTCGGATTTTGGTATAACCTCTTTGTGTGAGTAATACGCCTCCCTTAATGTCATCTTTATTATCGGCGTTAACATCGGCATGTATTTCTTCTTTTCAAGATAACAAATATCCGTATAATCCGTTTTGTCAATTTGTTGAAGGCATTTAACCAGATATTGCATATCAGCCCTTGTATTGCCGATGTTTGATAAAATCAAAAGCCCCGCATCCGATGCACTTTCAACTTCAATATTAAAATCTATTTCCAAAATTGATTCCAGCCTTTTTCCCGAAAGTCTGTCATCTTTTATGAAAACTTTCGTAACATCGGTCATGTAACCAAAATCAGGTTTAAGGTCGTGTATATGTTCAAGTTTATCAATCTCACGACGAAGAAATTTCGCGTTTGAAATCGCACGTTCAATTTGTTTCCGTCCCCGCGGGCTTTCCAAATTCGCACGGGAAGCATCAAGACTTGCCAAAAGTATCAAAGACGGACTTGTTGTATGGAGAAGTTTTAAGGATTTTTCAACCGCATCAACATCAATAATCGAATTTTTACCGATATGAAGCATGGAACTCTGGCTCATGCTTCCGCCCGTTTTATGTAAAGAATGAACGACAGCATCCGCGCCCAATTCCAGTGCGGATTTTGGAAGATGTTTGTTGAAATTCCACAAACTTCCATGGGCTTCATCAACGATTAGCGGAACATTATGTTTTTTGCAGACTGCGGAAATTGATTTGATATCGGAAACAACACCTTCATAAGTCGGGTTTGTAATCCATACCATGCCTGCATCTTCGTTTTCCGAAAGCATTTTATCAACGGTTTCGGGCGAAACATTACCCCAAATACCCCATTCTTCAAACCTGTTCGGCACAAGCCAGAGAGGTTCCGCACCAGAAATAATCATACCCGTTAAAATAGAGCGGTGACAATTTCTGTTTGTAACGATTTTTTTGCCTTTTTTGGTTAAAGCCATTGCCAGAGCAAGATTTCCAGCCGTCGAACCGTTTAATAAAAAGAAAGTTTTTTTCGCACCGAAGGCTTTTGCAGCAAGCTCTTGAGCTTCTTTTATCGGACCTGTTGCGGGGTGAAGTGTTCCGAGTCCGTCAAATTCATCGGTTGTATCGATCGTTAACGCTTTTGTACCGATTAATTTCTTAAACTCGGGCAAAGAACCGTTTCCCCTTGTATGACCGGGAATATGAAACTGATATGACGGGGTTTCATAAGCTTTTTTGAGGGCTTCTACAATGGGGGCATTTATCTTTGATGACTTTTCGTGTCTTGTTACATTTGTCATAACAAAAATATACACTAAAAATACTTTTTATACTAACAATTTTTATGTTAACATTAATAAATGTGAACATATTTAAAAAAATTACAATAGGTTTAATTTTAATAGTTCTCGGAACATCGGCTTATGCGGACAAAAAAGACGATGTTATTCATCTAGATGTCACAAAAACAGAAATTGAACTCAACGAACAAAAAATCGAAGAACAAGAGTTTATCAAAAACGACAGCGTTAACGACAACATTGACACAGAGTTTTCTATTTTTAACGACCTTCTTGACAGAAATAAAGACAAAGACCATCCGTTTAAAATTGAGGAAGAATCGCTTTTCGGACGGATTTATCAAAAAAAACTCGAAAGAACTTCCATACCTTCGTTTTTGCTGAAAGAAGAACTAACACACGATTTTAAAAAAGGCCCGATCGACAGAATGCAATTCTATGCAGGCTATCAAGGCAATATGAAATTCGATTTCACAGGAAGTGATTATGATACGGCTTACGACACGGGATTTTTAACCGCAGGTGTTATCGGTGATTTTAATGACAAAGACACTGATTTTAAGCTGCAATTAAACTTTAAAAAAGGTGAAAACAGAAGTTATCTGCAAGGTTTGGTAACTGATGCCTACATAATGTCCACGAAAATTCCGCATCACAAAGTTATAATCGGAAATTCACGTAATCAGATCGGTTTTGAAGGAGGAATGAGTTCTTTTGTATTGCCGTTTGCAATGCGTTCGCAAATTGCCCGTAATTTCGGAAACACAAGGGCTTTAGGCGTAAGAGTCGTGGGCGATTACTCGCTTGCCGATTACAGTTTGGCGTTTAACAGTTCGCAAAGATATTTTAAAGATTTCTTCCCCGGAGTTGAATTTACGGGCTGGGTAAACCTTAAACCGCTAGGAAAAACGGACGGCAAATACGGAAACTTTGTTATCGGAGGCGGGTTAAACGCAGGTCATAACAAAACTGATTACACTGTCGCAAGTGCTTATGCAAGTTACGCCTACAAAAAATTTAAAGCTGATTTTGAATATCAAATTGCAGACGGTTACAACGGCACATACAGAAGTACCGACAAAGCAGCGGGCTTTTATACGACACTTTCTTACCGATTAACCAAAAGACTTCATATTCTCGCACGCTACGACCAATTTGACCCGAACAGAGATATAGCAAACAACAAAAGCAGAGAATACACTGTCGGATTAAATTACTTTCTCAAAGGTCAGGCTTTGCGTTTAATCCTTAATTACGTTTTCTGCGACAGGGAAAACGGGCAGGACAGCCACAGAATTATCATCGGAACTCAAATTCTGCTGTAAATCAGTTTCTTTTGTGAGCGAAATTTCTTTTTTGAAATCTTCAAGAAATTCTGGTGTGTACATAAACCCTAAATGTGCACCGTTACTCAGCAAAGTCGTCTTTTTACCCGTGCAGATTTTAAGTTTTTTGAGCAAATTTTGATTTACCAAATAATCGTCAAGTGAATGGTAAATTTTATAATTTGAAGCATTTTTCAAATAATCCGAAACCGATAAAAGATTCGTTTCATCCTCAAGCTCATCGAATGTTTTATTTCCGTCGGAGAGCAGGTATTTTTGTGCATAGTCTTTGTAATTCATGTTATTAATCGTCTGGTAAATATCGGTTGACTTATTTTTCGGAGTTTTTTCAAGCGTAAAAATTAAATCAGAAAGTTTTTGGTGCATAATAAATCCGGTTATAAGTTTACCTTCTTCATCCGTGAAAGGTAAAGTACCGATATGAAAATCTTTGTTTTCATCTTTCATATCGGTGAGCTGAACGACTTTTGAGGCAGTTTGTGCCGCCTGCTCTTTTAAATTATCCAGATGACTCCATTCTTCACTGTTTTTATCAACCTGCTCCATAGCGTACAAAAGATTTATGGGCGGGCAAATTGAGATATATTTTGTATTTCCGAGCGTATTATTTTTGTATTCTTTATCTGCAACAAACAGTGCCGCCATTGCACCGAAAGAAGTCCCCAAAAATGTCTTTGACGGAAATTTGCAACCGTATTTATCTTCAAGCTGAGAAATAATTTTCGATGTAACGGATAGCAGATAATCCGCATCACGGGACGGAATTCCGGGTTTGTAATCATCGGGCATACTTTTCACAAATTCCCACTGAAAATGACTTCCCTGAATTACGACCGAATATCCCGCATCGTAAAAGAGTTTTGCCATAACAACGGAATGATGTGATTGAATACCTTCACCTATTGAGGGATAAATTATCGCAAGCGGAGAATTTTTATCCTTTTGCATTATGTATCTGAATTTATATTCCTCTTTATCAGGCGTTACCGATACCGAGGACGTTTTTATTTGTTTTGCAAAACTTCTGTTCCAAATTGAGAGTTCGTTCCAAAAAGATTTATCTATTTCAGGCAGGTCGAAAAGAGCCGTTCTCATTGAATCAACAACGGGCGACTGCGGATTATAATCGTACAAAATCATATCCGCCATAAGTCGTGAATTGTTTGCGTTATAACTTTTTAATAAAATGTTATCAATATTAGCTCCGCCCTTGATAATATCTGCCACGGTTAAATCGTCATTGTCGGAACTTTCTTCCCTGTTATTCAAATTGTTTTCGACAAGTTCGGGATTATCAGGCAAATCGGTACTTTCTGATGTATCAAAAATCTCTTTTCTGTCATAGTTTTCGGATTTAATGTAATTGTTAAGTCCGTACATTTTGCGGGCGATTTCGTAAGGGTCTGCGTAAGTCGATTCAATCATTTTGATTAACGGCTGAATGTAAGAAGTTCTGTTAACCGTCAAACCCGCCTTTACCATCGCAAGAACAGGTGTTGCAACGTAAGTTGTCGGATTTAGTGAAGTATCGAGGAGTTTTCCCGCAATAGCACGGGTTGTAGTACCTGACATTACGGGAAGTACGATATAAGGTCCTTGATTACATTTGCATTTTGTCAAAGCCTGCTCCATATCCTCACTTGACGGTTCAATTTTTAAAAATCTCTTTGCAGGGTCAAACATTCCGCCAAGTCCGAGAGTTGTGTTCGTTAAAAACCTTATCGTTTCATTTTTTGAAGTTTTGAAATCCTTTTGAATAAGGCTGCTCATAAGTCTTTTCGGATATTCAATATTTCGGTAAGCACTTTGAATTCGTTCTATTCCGTATTCGGGCATAACAGACGCCCAGAGAATATGAACGGGTCTAATGGCATATTTGTTTAAACCCAAATTAAAATTAAACATTTTTCTGTTTAACTTTTCATATTTATCCGCACCGAGGTACATATAGCCGTAATCAGGATACTTTGACTGCTGTTTTAAAAGTTCTTCCGATAATACGGGGCTGATTAAATAAAGCAAAATTCCCGATAATATAAAAATTTTTCTCATAAAAATCCTCTTTTCAAAAATATTCTTTTTGAATATAAAGAGAAATTTTACTGCCCGTGAGGATATTTATGAGAATTATTTATAAAAAATCAGACCCTCAAATTTGAAGGTCTGCATTTTTTTGTCTGATAAAATTTATAAACCCAATATAAGTTTATTGCTGACAGATATCATATCCATCGTGTTAAAAATATTCTCTTGTATTTGTACAGCGACATTGGCTCTTTGAGCGAGGCTTAACAGTTCCGATTGATAGCTTTGAACCTTTTCTGCGTTTTGCGGATTTTGTGCAAGCGAATTTAATTTTTTAGAAATTTTGTCCAGCATATCATCTAACGTATCCTGCTCTGAAACAAAAGTGCCTGTTTTTCGTGCAAGTTCTTTTGCCTCAAAGATCAACTGCTGTTGTGATGTATTACCTCCTTGCTGTTTACCTGAATTATTCTGACGTTGAGAAGCTTCGGCTTGTGCAATTATAATTTGTGCCTGTGCCTCCGATGTAACCGATGACGGGTCTATACCCAGTGCTTCAAGACGCATTTTTGTCGTAACACTAAGTTCTTCACCCTTGCAGGATGAAAACGCCGACGATTGAACATGTATTGAACTTATTGACGACATATCCCTAGACCTCTCATGATTTTTTTTAATGTTTTTTATGAATAAGTCAAATAACGGCATTTAATACCAAAAACTTTAAACTTTTGGGGGCGATTTTTTACATATTGTAATTTTTATGGTACAATTTCTCTATGAAGAAAATCCTTTTACTGTGTTTATTATTGATATTTACGGGTATGCCGTCGCTTTGTGCGGAAAAAATTAAACCGCAATTATTAAAGGAATCACAAAGTGCCGAGTATGAAAAGGTTAACGAAACTTTATCGGTAATATTTAACACGGTTAAACCGAGTATTAAAACATATAAGTATCCGAAATATTACCACGATTTTACGCTTATTCCCGATGACGGCACGCAGAGCAAAGCTTATCATTACGTTAAAATGAGCGGTGCTGAGCTTATTTATGACAACGATACAAACGAACTTAAATACATCGCATTTCGCAAGCCCGAACTGCAAAAATGCCGTATAATGTACGACTACCCGTCAGGAAACCTTCGTGCGGTACAAATATTCGTGTCGGATAATCGGTCGTTTATCTTCGGGGCTGACGGAAAATACGTTGATTATGAACCTTACGCAAAAGAAGTCAGAGAAAAAGTTTATAAAGCCTGGAAAGTTCCGCCGAGAAAACAAATCGACGTACTTGCCAAAGGTAAAAAAGATTTGCTCGTACAAATTGCCCTGACTGTCGCTTCAGACGGAACGGTTAAAAAATGCAGAGTCCTAAAATCCTCAAAAATAAAAGAATTGGATAACAATGCGGGAAACGCTATCAATTCTGCGGTACCGTTTAAACCTTTTCCCGAAAATTATTTTAACGATGAACTCGTTATTATCCTGAATTTTAACTTTAGCCTTTAAGACTTTAACATCTCTTTCGTTTTTAAATCCACACGTAAAGATTCACGGATTTTTTGAACGGATTTTTTATAAGCTGTACTGTTGAGCTTAGAATTTTTCATGTAGTTAAGAGTTTTTTGCGGATATTTTGCAAAACACACGGAAACTGCCCACGCACAAGCCATCTGTGCATAATAACGCTTGTCATCAAACTCATCAATACGTTTAAATACTTCATCAATAAATTCATCTTCGATAAAATATGTCAAAAGCATTACAAACGCAAATCGTTTGCCAAATTCATCCGATTTAAAATACGGCTGAATAAAATTCCAAACGCATTTCTTATTTTGCAGTGTCATTTTTAAGCACGAGCAAAAACTGTCACAAACAGACCAGTTATTGATTTTCGGGATAAATAATTTTACATAATCAAGCCAGTCGGATGATTTTATTAGCCCGATAACCATCCCTTGAAGCATAGTTTCTTCCATATATTTGCAATCATAATTTTTTACGAATTCCTCAAAACAGCCGCTTTTATATATTTCTTTGGCAATTTTTCTTAAAATCGGAAGTCTTACGCCCAAAACATTATCAACGTTCGGCAAAAGTGATGAAGAAAATCTTTTGTAACCTTCCTCGGATATATTAACAAGTCTTTGTCTGAGATTTTTAATCATTTTTCAAAAGCACAACGGCATGGGCTTCGATAGCAAGTTCCTGTCCCACCGCATCCATTTTTTCATTCGTTTTTGCCTTAATAGAAAGTTTGTCCTGCTCAAGCTCTAGTATTGAACATAAAACTTCTTTCATTTTCGGAATGTAAGGCATCATTTTAGGTTTTTGAGCAATAATATTACTGTCAATATTTTCTATTACAAATTTTTTTTCTTTTACCAGAGCATAAACTTTTTTCAGAAGAATTGTGCTGTCTATGTCTTTGTAAAGTTTATCGCTGTCGGGGAAAAGTGTTCCGATGTCAGACATACACAACGCCCCGAGCATCGCATCAATTATGGCATGAATTAAAACATCGGCATCAGAGTGTCCCAAAAGCCCTTTTTCATGAGTAATTTTTACACCACCGATTATTAAATCCCGACCCTGTGTCAATTTATGTATGTCGTACCCTAATCCTATCCTGTACATATTTATATTATACCACACTTTTTAATGATAATTTCAATTTAATAATTGTTTATTGTAATTTTTGTTATAAAATTAGAAATATAAGGGAGAAAATAAATGAACAGAATAGGAATAGACGTTGGCGGAACAAACGTAAAAATAGCACTGGTCGATGAAAAAGGAAGTATTTTATATTCAAATTCCACACCCACACGTGCCGAGATGGGGTATGAATACACGATAAGCAATATCAAACAGGCTATATATGACCTTTTAAAAGACACAAAATTAAAAAATAAAGATGTTGAAGGAATAGGTTTCGGATTCCCGGGACAGGTGGATTATAAAGCGGGAATTGTTAGAAATGCCCCGAACATCCCCGGCTGGGTAGAAATTCCTATTGCGAAATTAATTGAAGATGAATTTCACATTCCGACAAGAGTGGATAACGACGTAAGATGTGCGGCACTCGGCGAACTTAACTACGGAGCGGGCAAAGGCTGTGAAAATCTGATTTGTATAACCGTCGGAACAGGAATAGGTTCGGGACTCATAATAAACGGAAAACTCGTTCGCGGAGCATCAAACGCAGCAGGAGAAATCGGTCATATCAAATTACAAATGCATGACGGCCCGATTTGCGGATGCGGAGATACGGGTTGTATGGAAGCTTTTGCATCAGGCCCCTCAATAGTTGCAATGGCTGAAACTTATATAAAAGGCGGTAAATCCGCAAAATTCAGAGAAATGGCTAATCGTGATCCGATAACACCTTACATAGTATGTGAAGCCGCAAAATCAGGCGACCCCGTTGCTCAAAGGATTTTTGCCATAATCGGAGAATACATCGGAATAGGTATGGCAGGCGTGGTTAATCTTTTGAACCCCGAAAGAATAATTGTCGGCGGCGGTGTTGCAGATGCAGGCGAATGGCTTTTGAAACCGCTTGCAGATACGCTCAAAAAACGTGCGATGAAAATTGCAGGCGAAGCCGTTCAAATCGTTCCCGCTCAGTTGGGCAACACGGCAGGCGTTATAGGGGCAAGCCTTTTGATAGAAAATTAAAAATCCCTGAGTTTTAAATAATCTTGCAATGCACTCTGCCAGTTTCTGCATAGGGAATTGTTTTCCATAACGCTGTAATGCGGGCGTTTTGCAGGACGTGGGAATTCATCCGTTTTGCATGGCAAAAGGTTTACTTTTAACCCGCTGCGTTCAAAGATTTCTTTTGCAAACCCAAACCAGCTCACAAATCCCGACCCGCAAACATGGTAAGTTCCGTAAGGTTTTGAAAGAAGTTTCAAAATACCGTTTGCAAGCTCTACAGTCCATGTCGGACAGCCTATCTGGTCGTCAACGACTTTAATTTCAGGTCTATCGGCTAATGAAAGCATAGTTTCAACAAAATTTTTACCGTGATGACCGTAAAGCCACGAAGTCCTTGCAATATAATATTTTTCACAATATTTTTTGACTGCGTTTTCACCTTCAAGCTTTGTCAAACCGTAATTGTTTAGGGGATTTGGCTTGTCATCAGGCATGTAAGGTTCATTTTTCGTGCCGTCAAACACGTAATCCGTTGAAATATAAACCGGAGTAATCCCGAGCTTTCCGCAAGCTTTGGCAATATTTTCCGTGCCGTTGGAATTTATAAGTCTTGCCGTTTTTAAATCTTCCTCAGCCTTATCAACGTTGGTATAAGCGGCACAATGCACAACCAAATCGGGATGAATGTCATTTAAAACTTTATCAACCGTTTCTTTATCCGTAATATCAAGCGTATCTGCATCAGTTTCAATAACAAAAGCACCGGCATCTTCAAAAACAGGGCATAAATCCTGACCCAGCATGCCGTTTGCACCGGTTACAAGAACCTTCATACAAGCACCTCTTTTTTAGCCTCTATTTTTTTAATCCAGTCCTGATTATTCAAATACCAATCAATAGTGAGCTTAATACCTTCTTCAAAAGTCAAAGACGGTTTCCAGCCGAGTTCCGATTGAATTTTGTCGTTGCTGATGGCGTAACGTCTGTCATGCCCGAGCCTGTCTTTAACGTATTCGATAGAGGTTTCGTCTTTACCCATAGCCTCAAGAATTAATTTTGTAATCTCGATATTTGTTTTTTCGTTATGACCGCCGATATTGTAGACTTCGCCCGTTCTGCCTTTATGTAAGACCGTATCGATAGCCGCACAATGGTCATAAACAAATAACCAGTCACGAACATTTAAACCGTCGCCGTATACGGGAACTTTTTCACCTCGCAAAAGTTTTGAAATGAAAAACGGAATAAGTTTTTCGGGATATTGATAAGGTCCGTAATTGTTGGAACATCTTGTCGTTAACACAGGCATTTTATAAGTTTCATAATAAGCTCTGACAAGCATATCGGCAGAAGCTTTTGAAGCAGAATAAGGACTGTTTGGTGCAAGCGGTGTCGTTTCCGTGAAATAGCCCGTTTTTCCTAAAGTTCCGTAAACTTCATCGGTTGAAACCTGCAAATATCTTTCAATATTAAACTGTTTTGCAGCCTGCAAAAGATTTAAAGTCCCTTTAACATTTGTTTCAATAAATATTTCAGGCCCCGTAATCGAGCGGTCAACGTGACTTTCTGCCGCAAAATTCACAACCGCATCAACCCCTTCAACCAACTGCGGAACTAGTTTTTTGTCGCAAATATTCCCGTGAACAAACGTATAATTCGGATTATCTTTAACATCATTAAGATTTTCGATATTTCCCGCATAAGTCAATGCATCAAGATTTATAATTTTGTATTGAGGATGCTCTTTAAGCATTCTCCTTACAAAACAGCTTCCGATAAATCCTGCACCGCCTGTTACAAGTATTTTCATAATATAATCTCCTTAAATTCGGGTTGACATTTGTCTTTTTCCGACAATATCGGTTCAAAATCAATTCCCCAGTCAACATTCAAATCTTTATCACGCCAAAAAATCCCGCAGTCCGCATTAGGATTATACTCACTGCTCGTTTTATAGATAATTTCCGCAAAATCAGACAGTACAACAAACCCGTGTGCAAAACCTTCAGGAATATAGAGTAAATGTTTGTTTTCTTCGGATAACTCAATTCTCACGTATTTTGCAAAAGTCTTTGAATTCTTTCTCAAATCAACCGCAACATCGTAAATTTTACCCTTTGAACATCTTACAAGCTTTGCCTGAGCGTAAGGAGGTTTTTGAAAATGCAGTCCGCGTAAAACATGAGAGCATGATTTTGAATGATTATCCTGAACAAACTCTACATTTATACCGTTTGCGAAAAAATCCGATTTTTTATAAGTTTCCATAAAAAAACCGCGATTATCTCCCATTAATTTGGGTTTTACAAGAATTACATCCTCTATTGCTTGTTTTTCAAATTCAAACGGCATAATTTACCTCCCGCTATAATTATACATAAAAATACATTTACTAACAATATGGGCAATAGAATTATTAACAAATATCATAAAATAATATATCAGAGGTGAGAACAAATGAAAAAAATATTGCTGATATTATTGCTGAATTTTATGGTTTTGGCACAAACGGGAGAGGCTATGGAAAACAAAATTAAATTTGACGGAGAAACTTATCATTTATCAAATCCTGACAGCATAACAAAGGATTACGATTATCTTTTAAAAGATGAAAATATCGGAAATTGGCACACAAAATTGAACTTAAAAGAGGTAACGGATATGCAGAGTGCAACGGAAGCCGCAGCCGAATTTGCACACGAAATTCAATCGGAAAACCCTTCAGCCTCGGTGCTTGTGTACCCTGATGCGGGTGTTGTCGGATATCTCAAACCCGCAAACGATTATTACGAATACTCTGCAATAGTTTTTAAAAAAGGTAAAAACGAACTTGAAAAATTCGGGTTTGCAAAAAGATTTTACGTATCTGAAAACGCAACACGAGAAGATACAAGGAAAAATGCGGTTGAATTTGCCGAACAAAATAACAAAAAATACATGGAACTCGTTAACAAAGAAGCAGAAAAATTTGAAATAGAATAAGCTCCTTGCAAAATACTATTTTTACAATATAATCAAATAAAAAGGAGTGATTATGAAAGGAATAGTATTAGCAGGCGGAGCGGGCACAAGACTTTACCCGAGTACAATTTCGGTTTCAAAACAACTTTTACCGATTTACGATAAACCGATGATTTATCATCCGATTTCGGTTCTCATGCTTGCGGGGATAAAAGAAATTCTTATCATCTCAACTCCCGAGGATTTACCTAATTTTGAAAGACTTTTAAAAGACGGAAGTCAATTTGGCGTAAAGTTTTCATATAAAGTTCAGCCTTCACCGGACGGACTTGCACAAGCATTTATTCTCGGGGAAGATTTCATCGGAAACGACAATTCCGCACTAATCCTCGGCGATAACATTTTTTACGGCGGAGGATTTTCGGGTATTTTGAAAAATGTGGTAAAAAGAATTGAAACAAAAGGAGGAGCGACCGTTTTCGGATACCCCGTAAAAGATCCGCAAAGATTCGGTGTCGTTGAATTTGATGATAACGGAAAAGTCGTATCACTTGAAGAAAAACCGCAAAATCCGAAATCAAAATATGCGGTTACGGGATTATATTTTTACGATAACAAAGCCGTTAAATATGCAAAGAGCTTGAAACCCTCAGCCAGAGGCGAACTTGAAATAACGGATTTGAACAATATTTATCTCAAAAATAATTCGTTAAACGTAGAACTTCTCGGACGCGGTTTTGCATGGCTCGATACGGGGACACACCATTCACTTTTGCAAGCAAGTCAGTATGTAAAAACAATAGAGGAAAATCAGGGTATAAAAATTGCCTGCCTTGAAGAAATTGCTTACAGAATGGGATTTTTATCGGCAGAAACTCTGCTCAAAAATATTGAACAGTACAAAAATAACGAGTATTATACATATTTGAGGAATTTACTCTAACCTCTTTCGCAAATCGTTCTTGCGGCATAAACACCCGATGCGGAAGCCTGTATAAGTCCTCTGGTTACACCCGCACCATCTCCGATAGCAAACAGGTTTTTAACGCCTTCGGTTTCAAGTTTGTCGGTAAGTTTTACGCGTGCTGAGTAGAATTTAACCTCTATACCGTAAAGAAGCGTGTATCTTGAAGCCGCTCCGGGGCAAATTTTATCCAGAGCGTAAAGCATTTCAATAATACTTGTCATCTGTCTGTAAGGAATAACAAGGCTCAAATCTCCGGGGGTCGCACTTGTGAGCGTCGGTTTAATTATGCTTGCTTTAATTCTGTCTGGTGTAGAACGCCGTCCGTCAAGCAAATCGCCGAAACGCTGAACTAAAATTCCGCCCGCAAGCATGTTCGCAAGCCTTGCAATATGCTGACCGTATTGAATGGGTTCTTTAAAAGGTTCGGTAAATTTTTCGCTGACAAGCAGTGCAAAATTTGTGTTATTTGTAGTTTTTTCGGCATAGCTGTGACCGTTAACCGTTGAAATTCCGTTATAATTCTCTTGAACGACTTCACCGTTCGGGTTCATACAGAAAGTTCTTACCTCATCTCCGAAAGTCGGCGAATGATAAATCAATTTCGATTCATACAATTTGTCCGTCAACGGCTCAAAAACGGGAGCGGGAAGCTCTACACGAACACCGACATCGACCGCATTATTAACCATTCCGATTTTGTTTTTTGAAAATTCCTGCGTAAGCCAGTCAGCACCCTCTCTGCCGGGGGCTATTATTGTATATTCCGCACAAATCGTTTCACCGTTATCAAGCTCAATACCTTTGACCTGATTACATTCAACGATAAGCGAACGGGCGGAAACATCGTTGATTATCGTAATTTTCTTATCAAGATAATCCTGCATGCTTTTTAAGACATTCAAACTTCTTTCCGTCCCCAAATGTCTGACGGGTGAATAAACGAGTTTCAACTCCGCAAGTGATGCCTGTCTTTCAAGTTCTCTGAAAGTATTTACATCAGTTCCGAAAACTTCATCCGTTGCACCGAAATCAAGATATAATTTGTCTGCGTAAGCGATTAAATCTTCGACCTTATCTCTGTTCATATAATCCACAAGATGACCGCCGACATCGGGGGTTAATGTTAATTTACCGTCTGAAAAAGCACCTGCACCGCCCCAACCGCAAAGCAAACCGCATTTTTTGCAAGTCGGACACTTGTCCCAACCCTCACGAAGCAGACATTTACGTTTTTCAATACGCTGTCCTTTTTCTATCAAAACCACTTTCCAGTCAGGTTTTAATTTCATTATTTCCAAAGCCGCAAAAATTCCTGCGGGGCCTGCTCCTATTATCGCTACGTTATACATTTTACATCTCCATTCAACAACATATTAGATTAACTTAAACAAACAAATTTTTAAATACTTTATGAAGTTTTTGTTAAGATTAAGCTTAAAAATTGTTACAAGTTCTTAATAATATCCGCGAATTATTAAAGTTTTTGCACAAAAAGACCGTAGATAAGATTACAGGTACTATTATAAGGAAAAACTATCATGGGAATGGCAGCATCACAAGCGAGATTATTAAGCATTACAGCCAGACTGACGAATAACGAAAATTCAGGACAGGATATTTCTTATTCCAAACAAAGGCTTGCAGATCAAACAGAACAGCTGACAAACGAGTACAATGAAGCCCTTAGTACAACAAAGTTAACGGTTTTGACAGGCTTTAACGGCGCTATTGCAAACTATGAAGATATTTCCTACAACCTTATGACCGGACTTCAAATGTCGGAAACAAACAAACAATACGCAATTACGGATACAAAAGGCAGAATTCTTTTAACGGAAAATGTCGCCGATGCGTTCCGTCAATCTCACGGAAACTTTAACCAATTTTTGACAATACTGGGATATTCGCAAGCCGATATTAATGTTAAAATGAATTACACAAATTTAGATAACAGAACTGATGAACAAGCGGCAGCTGAAAAGAAAATCCATGATGCCTGGGATAAATATTATGAATCCATCGGTGATGATATAGATTATACGGCACCTCACAACTTCGGCTACGGATGGACAACCACAAATGACGGTTACGGTTATGCAGGATACAAAAGAGTTGAAACAGATGCAAGCGGTAATGTCGTTTATAATAAGAAAACATTACTGGATGAAGAAGGAAACCCCGAACTTGATGAAAACGGTAACCAAATTACTATTGATGATATAGAAAATCCAAGATACATTCAGGACGGAAGTGGCAACTACATTTATGACCCGATAAATTACGAAGGTACAACACAAGAATCAAGAGAATTATACGATTATGCAATGGCATTAACCGAAGCATATTTAAGCCCGAGATACAATATATCCGGATTAAAATCCGCAAATGATTCGGCAAACAATTCCGCAATAAAATATTACAGAAATATTTTCAACAAAATCATGTCTTCGGGATTCTTTACCTACACCGACACAGCCGCAAAAGCAAATGACAACTATATTTACTCCGAAAATACAAAAGGCACAAACAAAATCGCGAAAAACCCGCTCAAAGATAACTTCACATTTGAATCAGCTCTGAAAAACGGAACATTAAGAATTGAATACTATTCGACAGCGGATAAAACCTTTAAATCAACTTCAATTTCCGATGACAACTGTATTCAGGAAGTTAAAGACGAAAGAAAAATCGCAGAAGCCGAAACAAAATATAATCAGGATATGGCTGACATAGAAAGAAAAGATAAAAGACTTGATTTGGAATTAAACAAACTTGATACCGAACACCGTGCATTACAAACGGAATATGATTCGGTTAAATCGGTCGTTGACAAAAACGTCGAAACAACTTTCAAAATCTTCTCATAATATATCAATTTCCTTTTTCATGATAAAATCAAAGTGAAAAAGGAGATTTTTTATGGGACAAACTCTTGCGGAAAAAATCATTTCGGAACATTCAGGTAAAAGTGTTAAGGCTGGCGAACTTGTCATTGCAAATGTTGATGTAACGGCTGTTCAAGACGGTACAGGACCATTAACCGTTCAAGAGTTCAAAAAACTCGGTAAAGAAAAGCTGTTTAATCCGAAACGAACCATACTTTTTATAGACCATGCAGCACCGAGTCCCAGAAAAGAACTCTCCGACACCCACAAGGTTTTGCGCGAATTTGCAAAGGATTACGGCGCAATTTTATCGGATGTCGGCGAAGGCGTTTGTCATCAAAGGCTTGTAGAATCTTTCGTAAACCCTTGTGAAATCTTGCTCGGCGCGGATTCTCACACCTGCACGTCAGGTGCTTTGGGGGCTTTTGCAACAGGTATGGGTTCAACAGATATAGCAGTTGCCATGGCATTAGGCAAAACCTGGTTGAAAGTTCCCGCCACATTTAAAATTGAAGTTAACGGAAAATTTAATAAAGGAATTTGTTCAAAAGATTTAATGCTCCATCTTATCGGCATGATAGGTGCTGACGGTGCGACATACAAAGCTTTGGAATTTTGCGGTGAAACAATTAACAATATGGAAATGTCAGAACGTTTTACCCTTGCGAACATGGCTGTTGAAGCAGGTGCAAAGGCGGGGCTTTTTGTTGCGGATGAAAAGACAAAAGAATTTTTGAAACAGCACGGTCGTGAAGATAAATTTAAAACCCTTAAACCCGATGACGATGCAGTTTATGAAAGAATTATTAAAATTAATGCGGGAGATGTAAAACATACAGTTTCATGCCCGCACACAGTAGATAACACAAAAACCGTTGATGAATTGGAAAATATAAAAGTTAATCAGGTTTACATCGGAACTTGTACAAACGGAAGAATTGAAGATTTACGGGTTGCATCGGAAATTTTAAAAGGTAAAAAAGTTCACAAAGATGTCAGACTGTTAATTTGTCCCGCATCAAAATCAATATATCTGCAAGCTTTAAAAGAAGGTTTAATTGAAACTTTTGTCGAATCAGGAGCTGCGATATTACCTCCGGGCTGCGGGCCTTGCGTCGGGGTTCATGCCGGAATATTAGCCGACGGCGAAGTTTGTCTTGCAACACAAAACAGAAACTTTTGCGGAAGAATGGGAAACGTTAAAGGTTTTATTTATCTTTCATCGCCATACGTGGCAGCATGTAGTGCTATCAACGGCTGCATAAGTGCAAATTATAATAAAAACATGTTATAATTTAAGAAAAGCAATTAAACTAAAATAAGGGCAATTTATAATGACACCGTAAGGTGAAAAGTGAAAAGTGAGAAGACCTTTTCGGCACTTCGTGCCAAAAAAAAATATAACTTCCCTCTCCCCTTGCGGGAGAGAGTTAGGGTGATGGGTCAACTCCCTCCCCAGATGGACTCTGCCGAGCAAAACGATTAAGTATCGTTTTGCGAGAGGGAAATTTCTTAATGAGCCATGCGAATTTAGAAATTTCAGATGGGGTGGGGTGCAATTATTTCGGTGCTTTAGCACCCGTAAAGGTCTTTTCACTTCTCACTTTTTAAAGATTTGTTGGGGTAGAAACCCCAACTTACATTTTAGAAAACATTTTATTAAATCAAAAATAGGCAAATATTTTATTTATCAAATTTATATCAAAAATTTAAGATTGTTGAATTATAGTTGAATTATTGCCCTATTTAAGCACTAAAAAAGAGAGCTTCAAAATCGCTGAAACTCTCTTATATTAATTGGTTGCGGGTGATGGATTTGAACCAACGACCTTCGGGTTATGAGCCCGACGAGCTACCAGACTGCTCCAACCCGCGATAATTTTTCGTTAATATCGTAACATCTATATTATGTTACGCTAAAAATTAAAAATCAACCCTTTTCCATGTTATGTTTCTTTTTTGTAATTTCTTGACAAAAATTATAAATTGCTATAGTATTATCACATTGTTACTCAAACGGAGTTCGGTAAATGTATTCAAATTTAATAACTAAGCGCATGTGCCTCCCCCCTCCCAATGTAATCTAGACTCCGTAAGGGTTTCAGCCTGTTACACCTGTGACGTTTTTGTCAGAGGTGCTTTTGTGTTGCAAAAATTTAGTATTGTGGAAGATATAGAAAGATGAACAACAAAAAAAGAAAGGGAAAAAAATTAAGAAAATTTTCAAAAACAAAGCTCAATCGTCAAGTCAGCAGAATCATTTCGGTTTTACGTTAGCCGAAGTGCTTATCACACTGGCGGTAATTGGTGTTGTTGCGGTGATGACAGTACCTGTTCTTATGAATCACTACAAAGACAAGGTGTACGAAACACGATATCAAAAAGCCAAAGCCGTCATCACAAACGGTTACAAGCTCATGATGGCACATTACAGCGTATTTGACATAAGAAATTTGCCCGTATGGTCATGTGAAGATGAGGCTTGCTATGCAAAAGAACATTCACAGGTGTTCAAGATAGTTGCAGACAGCACAAGCGGGTTGAATAAAAACAACTTAGCCAAGGAATATTTCAAATCCGAAGCTGCCTTGTCTTTGTTTGCGATGCCTGCATACGCAGCGGATGATAAGGCAAATTTCAGCTGGAATGATATCGGTTATATATTTCAAACTCCGGACGGTATACTGGTCGGTGTTGACTATGACAGCGCAGAGCGGAATATAAGCTTTTATGTCGATACTAACGGCAATACAAAGCCAAATAGGGTTAAAAAAGATTTGTACAAGTTCCTTGCATCTCCTACGGGAGTGTTAGCGGATGTATCGGGCGAATTGGACGGTTCAAACTGCTCACTGGATGATGTATCGGGATGTAGTGAAGAAGAATGTAATGAATTAAATACTGTAGTTTCGCCATATGGTAATCGTATTCAAAATATGTTTAACTCCAATCTTGCTGGTCATGCTTATTATTATAATGGATGTCGTTTAGAATTCCAATTTGGTACTTGTAATTATAGTTATTTTAACAGCCTGAAAGATGTAGAAGAATACTGTAAAACAAATCATACCTCTAAGCCTGATGAGTGTGTTTTAGATTAATAAAAGCCGACTATGTCGGCTTTTTTAAAAAGGAATAAAATTGTTTGATACTTTTAAAAAAATTAATCCTGCGGTATTTTTCAACATAGTATATATATTATGGGTAGTTTTTGGCATTATGCTTGTAACGACATGGTATTTTACGGGGTTGAAATTCATTCCGATACATAAGCTCTATTTCAAATTTTTTGTCGTTTTGAGTTTGTTTTTCAATATATTTGTCTATCGCTTGTATAATCTCAAAAAGTTTATTATACATTTGATTATAACACTTTTTATATTGGGAGTTTCTTATCATGTAAAAGATTACAGCATAAGTTATTTGTGGTTTATACTGCTTTGCACGGCGAATGTGAGTTTTAAAAGCATTTCAAAAACGGTTTTGACGGTCTGTTCAATTATGGTACCGACAATAATTCTTCTCACTTTGACGCATCATCTGTATAATTTTGTGTTTGTTAGAGATTTCGGCATATTTAAACTTTACAGATATTCACTCGGGTTTACGGATCCGAATGTATTTGCGGGGATGTTACTGCAAATATGTATGGCATTTACTTATATAAGATGGGATAAGTTCAAAAAGTTTGATTATGCTTTCTTGTTTACTATTTTTGTTTTTGTGCTTTTATTTACCAATTCAAGAACTTCGGCAATACTTATCTTAGCGTTAATGATTTTGATAGATTTGTTTAAGAAAATATCCCCGAATAAATTAAAAATTGTATCATACGGTGCGTTTGCAGGAAGTCCGATATTATCATTGATTATGGCAAAGCTTTACGGAGCAGGAGTAAATATTGTTATACTGGCAGATGAAATGATTTCATACAGGTTTAGAAATTTGTGTTACAGCCTTGCAAAAAATCCTATTTCGCTTTTCGGGAAAAGATATAATATAACAAACGACATGGATATTGTCGGTAATTTATGGGGACGGATATATTTAGACTACGGGATTTTCTTTTTCATGCTCGTGCTGTACGGTTTCGGGATGACGATTAAAAAAGCTCTTGAGCATAAAGACAAGGCATTATTGGTTTTGTTGATAATAACAATTTTGCAAGCGATATGTGAAATTTATCCGCTGGTGTTGAAATTAAATTATACAATATTGGCTTTTTCCGTACTGATTAACAATGAAAAAATGTTTGACGCAAAGCCTGTTGGTTAAAAAGACTTTCGTTTAACCTTTAAAAACACCCCATGCTTTAATTGTTCCGCGTTGGTATTTTATTAAATAATACTGACCTTTCGGGTTATATTCAAGTTCGGCTTCCATATATATTTGAGGTTCGTCAGGACTCATTCCGACGCGTGAACGCTTTTTATTTGTGGTTTCACGAGCTTTTGCCTCTTTTTTTTGCTCTTTTTTAACCGTTTTATTATTCAGACGTTCAGGCTCCGATGCATCTTCCTCAACTTTTATCACGGGGATTACGGCTAT
Organism: Candidatus Gastranaerophilales bacterium; assembly: GCA_947624975.1. Lineage (GTDB taxonomy): Bacteria > Cyanobacteriota > Vampirovibrionia > Gastranaerophilales > Gastranaerophilaceae > Stercorousia. The sequence goes on along the minus strand of CANQMP010000002.1, from coordinate 68,805 downwards.
CGGATTTTTGGACTCCAAAAGAATTAAAAATTCCCGCGAATCCGACAGTGCAAGCTCATAATATCCCTGATTGATTATCCCGCCTTCACTGTCATAAACGGGTTCAGGGAAAATCACAACAGGATAATCCGAATCTTTCAATGAATATCTGAAAATCCCTTGAGACCCGACAAAATAACCGGATGTTTCCTGAGGTTCAATAGGATACGGACGTATATTAGGATGTGTTAAGACTTTTTCAACAAAAATTCCTTCAAGCATTGTTATACCTTTAATTCTTCCAAAAGAGTTTTAATTATATTTTGGATTTGGGCAAAATTTTTATCAAGTGCTTTTTCTTTGCCGACGAAGATTAAGGACATAAACTCGTTTGAATTTCCGACGTCATCGGATTTCAAAAAAAGTCTGTAAGCTTCCCGCATTAACCTTTTCAGTCTGTTTCGCCTGACTGCTCTTTTGTGAGTTTTTTTACTCACAACAAAACCGACACGGGTTGGAGTGTCGGGCTGTTTTTTTCTAAATCCTGCAAACAACGTAACTCCGTCTTTATGAAAAGTGTTTCTCGCACGGTAAGTTGCATTAAATGCAGATTTATTTTTTAATCGAAATTGTTTCGGTAACATTTTTATGCACGTTTTTTAGCGGTAACAGCGAGTTTATGACGACCTTTTGCACGGCGTCTGTTCAATACTTCCTGACCGCCGGGGGTAGACATTCTTGCTCTGAATCCGCTTACGTGTTGTCTTTTTAATTTTGTTCCTTCTAGTGTACGTCGCATATTTTAATTCCTTTTTGTTTGTCGTATGATACCAATATAAACGAAAAACATTTCTAAGTCAATATAATTTATAAGGCAGGTTAAATAATATGAACAAAAATTGTAAAACGGGTTTCATCGGATGCGGAAAAATGGCAGGCGCAATAATAAACGGAATTGTAAAATCGGGCTTTTTACCTGCTGAAAATATAACGGGTTCGGAAATAAGCTCAAAAATTGCCCAAGCTGCCGAAGAAAGGCTTTCCGTTCGTGTAATATCTGATAACAGAAGACTTGTAAAAGAAAATGACGTGATATTTATCGCAACAAAGCCGAATTATGTTTGCGAAGTTCTTGAAGAAATAAAGGATTTAATAACCTCGGATAAATTGATAGTATCAATAGCTGCAGGGGTTTCGACATCAAAGATAGAAAATATCATCGGCAAAGCCCGTGTAATTCGTGTTATGCCGAACACTCCCGCTCTTGTTCTGGAGGGGATGAGCGGAGTTTGCAAGGGTTCGGGTGCAAAAGATGAGGATATAAAATTTGTTGTCGAACTTCTCTCAAACATCGGTAAAGCAGTTGAGGTTACGGAGGAACAAATTGACATTGTAACCGCAATATCGGGTTCAGGGCCTGCGTTTTTCTATAAAGTTATTGAAGATATGGCACGTGCGGGGGAAAAACTCGGACTTGATTATGAAAAATCGTTGCAGTTAGCGGTTCAAACGGCAATAGGTTCGGCAAAAATGGTTCTACAAAGGGGTGAAACACCTGTGCAAACTCTTATAGACAACGTAGCAACGAAAGGCGGATGTACATTTGTTGGAATTTCCGTAATGAATGAAGAAAATTCCGACAAACTGTTTTACGATGTGATTTCACAGACGGCTAAAAAAGCTAACGAACTGGGCAAGAACTGATATTCCGCAAGTACCTGAAAGCCTTTTGGTAGTAACATGGGGATTTTCCCGCTCCCCTGCGGGAGAGGGGATTAACCCACCCCTACCCTCCCTTTTTAAGGGAGGGAGCTATTTTCGCACGCAGTGCCGAAAACCGTAAGTTGGGGTTTCTACCCCAACACCATAATTAAAAGTGAAAAGTGAAAGGTTCGTTTAGGCACTTCGTGCAAAAAATATAAATTCCCTCTCCCCCTGCGGGAGAGGGAAGAATTTCTTAGTGAACGTAGGGAACTTAGAAATTCGGGTGAGGGGTCTAATAAAACCCATCCTAACCTTGAAAAGGGAAGGGACTAATTTTTCCCCCTCACTTGTAAAGGGAGAGAGCTATTTTTCACTTAAATATTGCGTGCAGACTCAGTCTGCTTTAGATTATTTGAAATCCTATATCTTTTATATTAACAAAATCTCCCACATTTAAAACCGTTTTTTCAAATATTTTTTTACCGTTAACCATAACTTTATCAGATAAAGGTTCCGCCAAATAACCGTTACCGCTTGGAATTACAATCGCTTCACTTGTTTTAATCGGAATTTTATGCCGTAAACTTCTGTAAATAACCCCCGTTGTACTATTTACGTCAAAATATTTCGGGATAATTTTATCAGCATTTAAGGGATTGGTAATTTTATAATCAAAGGTTTGCGGAACAATATTTTTGGCAGGCGAAGTCACATTGAAAATATTACCGTGCATTGCATCGAATAAATAAGTTTCATTTTTCGTTATTATTTCGTTCCAAGCATGTCCGCCGCCACCAAAGTACCCTTGTACCATTCGGCTTTTTAAACCTACTTCATCCGCAAGAAGTTTTGTCAAAATACTTCTATGACGACAAACACCCGCTCCACTGTTTATTATATCGCCTAAAAGAACTTCTTTTTGCAGTCCGTTGTTGGCATGCATTATTGAAACCAATTCTTCAATTTTACTGCCTGATTTATCAACCGAAAAAATTTCATCCACATAACTCATTAATTTATCCATTTTTTGCTCATCCGTTAAATTTTTATTATTTATTCGGTTTTTGAAAGTTTCTATTGTTTTTACCAATGTTTTATCAAGCATTCTGTCAATTACTACAATCTCTTGCCCGCTATTACTAAACCTTGATATGTTTTTACCCGTTTCATCAAATTTTGCATTCGGACCGCAATATCTGTAACCGTCAATAAAATGTTCATTTTCATTAATAATTTCTTTTGCAAGTTTATTGCTGTATTCCGCACTGTTTTTGGTGCAAGGATAACTTCCGTGAGGATATATGATCGGTTTTTCGTAATGACCGTTTTTAATGTGTGATAAAAATTTTAAATCATCGGAACCGTAAGTTCTGGTTCGAACAGTAATTTCACCTTTTTTTGAAAAATTAAATAAGTGGTTACGAGTTCCCCGTGAATAAAATAAATTTAAATTTTTTACTCTTTGCGACAACAACGTAATCGAATCGCACATCGTGCCGCTCACAGTTTTTGTAAAACTTTGTGCATTTTTGATTACGCCTGATGATACAGACTTTTTAACAAGTTCTATACCTAAACCGGCTAGACGTGATATCATAATTTTCCCCATGAATTATATACTACTTATATAAAGTATTATTCTTATCAAAAATTGCTTAATTGTAAAGAATTATTTAAAAAAACTTTCCATTCTAACGAAAATTCAGGCAAAATCGTTGACTTAAACCGTAAGTTGGAGTTTCCACACCAACACCATAATTAAAAAGTGAAAAGTGAAAGGTTCGTTTAGGCACTTCGTGCAAAAAATATAAATTCCCTCTCCCCCTGCGGGAGAGGGAAGAAATCGTAAGTTGGGGTTTCCACCCCAACTTACATTTTACCCTCCTAAACCCTCCCTAGAAAAGGGCTGGCTATTATTTTGGAAATCATCTATTCGCCAAGTTCAATGATATCAGTATCCGCGGCGATATTTTTCCCGATGGCTTTTTCAAGTTCCGCTTTGGAGGAATTATATTGATATAACGCATTATAATAACTCAACTGCGCCTGCTGATAGTTTATTTGTGCGTCTTTTAGCTCTGTCGGGCTGGCTTCGCCCACACGATATCTGCCGTATGAAAGTTCGTAATTTTCTTTTGACTGCTTGACGTTTAAAAGTGCAACGGGCATTTGGTTTTTCTTTTCCTCAAGTTTTAAAAACGCATTTTGAATTTCCAAATATATTTGATTTTGGGTGTTTTTTGCATTTGCGATTTCTTTGTCATACAGATAACGTGCTTCTTTTATTTCATTTTTAATAAGCATGCCGTTAATAGTCGGGAAATTCAAATATCCGCCGATGTTATAACCGTGATTTGAAGTCCAGCTTTTACCGCCGAGTTGTGCCTGACCTTCGACCGAAAGTGTCGGGAAATAAGACTTTTTCACAAGATTTAATGTCTGTCTTGCACTTTCAACTTTCAATTCGGCTGTTTTAAGCTCGGGTCTTGCCTCTCTCGCAATTTCTATCGATTCTTTAAAGGTTATATCAACGGGTTGATACTTTAATCGTTCCTGAACATTGTATTTATCAATAAAAGGCACACCCATAACATTATTTAATCTCGCTATCGCAAGATTTACGGCATTATCCGTCTGAATAAGCTGTAATTTCGCATTACTCAGGTTAACCTCGGCAATAGTTACGTCAACTTTCGGGTTCATACCGATTTCATAAAATGCTTTTGCCTGATTATAGAACATTTCAAACTTGTTAACTGTATCTTCCGCAACTTTTTTGTTTTCAAATGCATACAAAAGGTTGTAATAAGCGTCTTTTGTCTGATAGATTACCTCGTTAATCGTTGCTCCTAAAGTCGATTTGTAAGCCTCATAATCCAAACGTCTTATCGTAGCCTGATTTTGAGTAACTCCAAAGTCGTAAAGCATTTGCTGTAAAGTAACTTGACCCAAAATATAGTAATTAAAAGTAAGGTTTCTTCCCAATGCATCAGATAATTGTAATTGACGAATTCTTGTATAACCTGTTTGCCAGCTTATTTGCGGGAAATAATTTGACCAAACCTGCTTAATTCTTGTATCCGATGCCAAAATATCGTGGAAAGCCGCATTAATTTGCGGGTTGTTACCCAGTGCAAGCTCAATACACTTATCAAGTGTCATATCAATATTTTTTTCAACAGAACCCTCAATAATAAAATCCGTCCTGTCCTCTGCTTTCGGAAGTACCGAATTCGCATCGGGGTACTCTTTTTCGTTAACCGTGTTCCCGAAATCATCGGCGAATACAGCTAAACCTGAAAATATAAAACATAATATCAATATTTTTCTGAACATTTAATCATCCTTTTTCTTGAGCCGTTTTGCTTTTTGGGCAGTATAAATCTTTAATTGCTCGACAATTACGTAAAAAGCCGGAACGAGGAAAGTTCCGATAAAGGCTACGGCAATCATTCCGCCAAACACGGTCATACCGACCGAATTACGGCTTGCCGCACCGGCACCTTTTGCGAATACCAACGGCAAAAGCCCTAAAATAAACGCAATATTAGTCATCATAACCGCTCTAAATCTAAGCCTTGCAGCCTGCATGGCAGCTTCTTTAATTTCCATGCCCGTTTGATGGGCATCTTTTGCAAACTCGATAATCAAAATTGCCTGCTTGGTTGACAAACCGATAAGCATTACAAGCCCGATTTGAGAGTACAAGTCAAGCGAATACCCCGCAACATATTGGAACAACAACGCTCCAACCAATGCAACAGGCGAAATCAAAAGCACGGCAATAGGTAGCATCCAGCTTTCATACAAACCGACAAGGAACAAGTAAATAAACACAAGTGACATAGCCAAAATCGGGCCGATTTGTCCGCTTGATTCCTTTTCCTGCAACGAGCTGCCCGACCAGGCATAACCCATGTCTTTGGGTAATACTCTGTCCGAGATATTTTCCATAGCCAAAATTGCATCGCCTGAACTTACTCCGTTGCGTGCCTGACCGTTAATCGTAATTGACGGATACATGTTAAATCTTGTCAAACTGTAAGGCCCGACAAGGTTTTTGACCGTAACGACAGCAGACAAAGGAACCATCGTTCCCGCTCTGTTTTTCACGAATATTTTGTCAATATCGGACGGTTTTTCCCTGAATTCCGAATCAGCCTGCAAATATACACGATAAACACGTCCGTATTTGTTAAAGTCATTTACATAAGATTTTCCGAAATATCCTGACAGTGCCGAGTAAATTTCGGATATGTCAACGCCTTGCGCAAGAGCTTTTGCCTCATCCACAACTATCATCAACTGCGGTAAATTAGCCGTGAACGATGTGTAAACAAGCTGGAACGAAGAATCTTTATTCGCCTCGGCAATAAGTTTTACCGCTTCATCATAAAGCTCCTGCGGCGATCTGTCGCCTTTATCAAGTAATTGGTACTCAAATCCGCCGAACATACCCAAACCCGAAATAGAAGGCGGTGAGAATGCCGCAATCGTTGCAGACGGATAGTTTGCAAATTCTGTTTGAATTTTTTTCAGAATAGTTTGCATGGAAAGTGCTTTGCTCTTACGTTTTGACCAATCTTTAAGCTCTGCAACAATAAGAGCAGTGTTTTCACCCGAATAACCGACAAGCGTAATCGTGTTTTCCACACCGTCAATATTCAAAATGCGTTCTTCAACTTCGGTTGCGACAATATTTGTTCTTGATGCCGATGAACCGTCAGGAAGCTGAATTTGAGCAAACACCGCCCCCTTATCTTCCGTCGGCAAAAATCCTTTCGGAATTAGCCAAAACATAAGCGAAATAAACAAAATAATTACCGTAAACACGCTCAATGTGAGTTTCGGAGAGTTAATAAAGATTTTTACACCTTCAAGGTACTTATCTCTGACTTTATTAAACCAATTATCAAATTTTTGGATAAATTCAAAATCAGCTTTGTCCTCGCCGCTTTTTAAAATCATCGCACAAAGTGCGGGAGCGAGAGTAAGTGCAACGAGCGTGGAAAGCCCGATAGAAGATGCGATACACAGTGCGAACTGTCTGAACATTTGTCCCGTAATTCCCGACATAAACGAAACAGGCACAAATACCGCCATCAAAACCAGTGATGTTGCCAGAACGGCACTAAAAACTTCTTCCATGGTAATTTCGGTTGCCTCGGGCGGAGCTTTGCCTTCCTGAATATGTCTTTGCGTATTTTCAAGAACAACAATAGCATCGTCAACAACCAAACCGACCGCCAATACCAACCCGAACAAGATTAAAAGGTTTATCGAAAATCCGAAAATATTCATGAAAATGAATACACCTATTAATGAAACCGGAATTGCGGCAAAAGGTATTAATGCGGCACGACCGCTGCCCAAAAACATGTATGTAACAAGTCCTACAAGAACAATCGCAAGCCCGATGGCGTTTATAACCTCTTTGATAGATTCACGAACAAACAAAGTCTCATCACGCTGAATTTTATACTCAATTCCGGGCGGAAAACTTTTACTCAATTCTTTCATTTTTTTGCTGATTTTGTTAGACAAATCAATCGCATTCGCCTCGGGAAGCTGGCTGACCGAAATAACTGCCGAATCTCTGCCGCCGATACGTGAAAAGTACGAATAACTTTCCGCTCCGAGTTCGATTCTTGCGATATCTTTAAGCCTAATTTGCGAACCGTCGGGTTTTGAACGGATAATTATGTCCTCAAACTCTTTTGTATCCTTTAAACGACCTTTCGTCCTCATCGTAAGCTTTATCATTTGCTTATTTTTCATAGGTTCAACACCCAAATCTCCAGCTGGAACTTGTGTGTTCTGTGACTGAATTGCCGCATTAACCTCTGAAACCGACACGCCTAAATTTGCCATTTTTGCAGCATCAAGCCAAATTCTCATTGAATAATCCGATGAACCGAAAACCATTACCTGACCTACACCTTTGATACGTGCCAATTCATCCTTGATATATATTGAGGCATAGTTTGCAATGTACAAAGAATCGTAAGTGTGCGTGGGTGAGTTTACGGCTATCATCATAACACCAGGACCGCCCGTTGATTTTTTTACCGACAAGCCGTAACGCCGAACTTCTTCGGGCAAACGGGGCGTAACAAGCTGTAACTGGTTTTGCACGTTTACAACCGCCATATCGGGGTCTGAACCGATGTTGAAATACAACGTAAGCTTATAAGAGCCGTTTTGAGAAGTCGACGACATATAAATCATGTCCTCAACCCCGTTTAACTGTGCTTCAACCGGTGCGGCTATTGTATCTTCAATTACATCGGAGCTTGCACCCGCATAAGTTGCCGAAACTATAACCTGCGGCGGGGTAATCGAAGGGTATTCTTCCAGCGGAAGTGCATTAATCATCAAAATTCCCGCAAGCATTATCGCCAAAGATATTACTATAGCGAGTTTTGGTCGTTTTATAAATAAATTTCCCGATTTTTCGTTAGACATTTTTATCCCTTTATCCTGTTTTAAATCAACGATTTAATATCAGTTATTTCCCTGTTGTTTTTTAGCCTTTTCGTCCGTTTTTTTGTTTTCCGTAACCTGTTCTTTTTTAATTTTGTCCATTTCCTCTTGAGAAACGATTTTAACAGGTTTTCCGGGTGTAACTTTTTGCAAACCGTCAACTACAATTTTGTCACCTTTCTTCAAACCTTCAGTAATAACCCAATTATCACCGTTTTGCTCTCCTGTCTTGACGTAAACAAGCTGGGGCAAACCGTTTTCATCAATTTTATAAACGTACTTACCCGCCTGATTTTCAAGCACAGCCGTTACTGGGGCAACGGGAACGTCAACCGGCTTATTTGCGTAAAGTTTAACCGTTACAAACTCGCCGTGAATAAGTTCGTTGTTGGGGTTTTGGAAAGTCGCTCTCATTGTGACCGTACCTGTTGAAATGTCGACTTTGTTATCCTGAAAGTCCTGAACACCGTCAAATTTGTATTTTTTACCGCCCGATAAAAGAAGTTCGACTTTACGTGAAGAATTTTCTTCGCCGTCGGAGTGTGCAAGCAGTTGAAAATCACTTGAATCTATCGGGAAAGTCACATAAATCGGGTTGGTTGAATTTATTGTAGTCAACGCACCTGATGTTGGGGAAACATAGTTTCCGACAGTAACGTTTATGATGCCGACTTTACCGTTAACGGGTGATTTTACGTTTGTATAACCCAAATTTCTGTTTGCGTCGCTTGACTGAGCCTGAGCTGCAGAAAGCTGAGCTCTCAATGCATCTCGGTTAGAAAGCATCTGATCGTACTGAGCTTTTGCGATATAATCTTTTTTTACGAGTTCAACTGCACGTGCGAGTTGTTTTTCGGCGTAATCAAGCTGAGCTCGCAGGTTTTTAACGTTTGCGGCAGCGGCATTAGCTGCATTGGCGTATTCTGTGGGTTCAATTTGGAACAAAACCTGACCTGCCTTAACCGTATCGCCTTCTTTAAAATAACTTTTCAACAGATAGCCTGAAATACGAGCAAGAACATCGACTCTGTAAATTGAAACGACTCTGCCCGGTGCTTCAAAGTTTCTGATAACGCTTTCCTCAGAAATTTCCTGCACGGAAACGGTAGGTGCGGGACGGTTTTTCATGGCTTTACCCTGCATAATGTTACCGAAAATCGAAATTCCGTAGCGAATAAGTATTGCCGCAACAATTACAGACAATATGATTATGATATTTTTTTTCATTAGCTCTCCCTATGTTGTTTTTACAACAATTTTATTATCAACTGGATATGATGTCAATAGGTTTATGAGCAAGGGAAATCATTTTTAATAAGGGTGAAAAGTGAGAGATGAAAGGTTCGTTACGAGCTAGGCGAATTTAGAAATTTCGGTTAGGGTGGGTTATTCCTCCTCCCCTGATGGGGAGGGATGGGGTGTAGTTTTCCCCCTCCCTTTTCAAGGGAAGGGCTAGGGGTGGGTTTGTTCCCTCTCCCCCTGCGGGAGAGGGAAGAATTTGTTAATGAGCAGAGCGAATTTACAAATTCGGGTTAGGGGTTATATTATATCAGATGGTTGATGGGTGAAATGATAATCGTTTCACCCATCCTACTTTCTGCGTGCGGAATAATTAGCTGAGATATTCACTCGCAATGACAGTCCTCTTTTTAAGGGAGAGGCCCCCCCCTGCCGAAATTCCGAAATCCGCAGGTTCATAAAAAATCAAATAATTTCATTTAAGAGTTTATATACAAGACGAAATTTTTCATCTGATGTTCTTTTAAGCTTTTCCGTAATTATTTCAAGAAGTTCTTCTCTGCTGTGTAAATGTTCGGTACTCAAAAATACAGACACAGGCATATCTAATTTCAATGCGATTTTGTCAAGTAACTCAAACGAAGGAAAACACCTGCCACATTCAATTTTGCTCATGTGCTTCGGATCAATTCCGACCATTTCCGCAAGTTCGGATTGTTTAATATTCTTACTTTTACGAATTTCCTGAATTCTTGCACCGAGATATTTTTTTGTATCAGTCATAGACTTATGGTACGAAATTATTACAAAAAATTAAACAACATAATTTTACTACATATTGACAAAAGTATGCATATTAAATATAATAATATCTATAATATTACACTATTTATTAAAAAATAGTAATTTAAAGGAGAAATCATGTATAAAAAAAATGTTAAATCTAAAACAGCCTTTACATTAGCTGAGGTCTTAATCACCCTCACAATAATCGGTGTAGTTGCCGCAATGACCATGCCGACGCTTATCGGGAAATATCGGAAAACCGTCACGGTGAACAGGCTCAAAAAAGCTTATGCCGAAGTTTCGCAGGCTATAAAACTTTCGGAAGCGGAAAACGGAATGCTTGACAGTTGGTCATTTCCTTATGACAATTCGGAAGATAATACAAAATATTTTCTTGATAACTATTTTTTAAAATATTTTAAAGTACAAAAAGTTTGTTCTAAAGATGAATTTAGCAAATGTAATTTTTCCGGAGTTATTGATCCCAGAGTTGGGGAAATTAGCACCAATTTTACTCCGTTTTATTATATCTTAACCGCATCAGGATACGGGCTTATTTTGCAGCCCGGCGGACTTGGGAGTAGTGATCTATATTCGCCTCACATGCATATAGTTATAGATATTGACGGTCCGCATAAAGGACAAAACCGTCTTGGATATGACTTATTTCTATCATCAATCTTTTTTGGCGAACAAAGAAAAGCAGGTTCCGAATCAGCTAAAAAATCAGGATACTGGATGTTTGGTTTGGGCTGGATACCCGAATCAACAAGAGAAGATTTAGTATCTAACCCACAATTTGGCTGTATGGAAAACCGAGGAAGTTTTTGCGGAGGACTAATCCAATTCGACGGCTGGAAAATTTCTGATGATTACCCGTATAATTAGCTGGATTGCTTCGCATTCGCTTGCAATGACGGACAATTTTCCAAAAGTAGGATGGGTGAAACAATTTTCGCAACGACTGACTGATTTTTACGTTTCATGCTGAGAATTGAACCCACCCCTGCCCTCCCTTAAAAAGGGAGGGAGTTGACCCCTCACCCTCACACTCTCCCGCACGAAGGTCAATTCGACGGGGATAGGGAAATTTATATTCAAACCTAAACAAGCAATAAAAAAGCGGTCTTTCGACCGCCTATGGAGAATTTATTATTTCATCTACACTGCCGCCATTTTGTCCTGAAGAACCTGAGCGGATTCTTCGTATCCTGCTCTGCCCATCAGTGCATATGTGTAATTCTTTGCCTGTTCAACACCCGGCTGATTAAAAGTATTAATGTGATACAATTCACCCGCAATAGCCGTTTGAACTTCAAGCATATAAAGTAATTGTGCGACATTGTATCCGTCAACTTTTTCAAGCGTAATCGTTACGGTCGGTCTGTTGTAATCGGAAAGTGCAACTCTCGTTGAATCAGCCTCGGCATTTATCAACTGGTTAATGGTTTTTCCGCCGAGATAACCAATACCCGTATATTCAAATATACTCGGAATTTCAAGAGTGTTATCAAATTCGGCTACCCTGATAAAGTTAATAACTTTGTCATTCGGACCTTCGTTGTAAAGTTGAATTTGTGAATGCTGATCCGTTGCACCGAGTGCCTTAATCGGTGTCGGCCCGATGTGAACGTCGTTTCCGTCGATGTCTTTGTTTTTACCCAAAGATTCCGCCCAAAGTTGAACATACCAATCAGAAACATATTTCAAGCGGCTTGAATAAGGCATCATAACAGATAAATTCTTGCCTTTTTTAGTGTCCATAAGGTAATGGATTAAGGCGTTTTGTGCGGCGATATTTTGGTGAATATCGGTATTTTTCAAAGCCAAATCCATATCTTTTATACCGTTGATAATTTCGTCAATATCAAGTCCGACAAGTGCAAAAGGCAATAAACCTACGGCAGAGAATACCGAAAATCTTCCGCCGACATCATCGGGAACAACAAATGTTTTGTATCCTTCCTGTTCAGAAATTTGTCTTAAAATTCCTGTTTTCTTATCGGTTGTAGCGACGATGTTGTTTCTGTATTCCGTGCCAAGCTCATTTTCAAGAATATTTTTGACTATCATGAACTGTGACATCGTTTCGGCGGTAGAACCTGATTTTGTAATAACGTTTACAAGTGTTTTCTTCAAATCGAGAATACTTAACAGACCCGTAATCGAATCAGGGTCGATGTTATCAAGGAAGAAAATTCTCGGCATACCGTTTCTCTGTTCTTTTGATAACAAATTCCAGTAAGGTTTCAAAAGTGCTTCGGTAACAGCTATTCCGCCGAGTGCCGAACCGCCGATACCCAAAACCAAAATGTTATCGAATTTGCCTTTAACTTGTGATGCAAATTCTTTTACGTACCAAAGGGTTTCTTCATTATAACCCAAATTCATCCACTGAAGCCATTGACCGGGTTTGTCTTTCCGTTTGTTTAAATCAGAAATAATTTGTGCAATGGTGTCTTTGTAATCGGAAAATTCCTGTTCGACATTTAATCCGTTTTCCTTACCGATTACCATTTCATCAGTGTTTTTAAAGTTTAGTTTAATCATATCTGCCCTCATTTCATAATAAGTACACTTTATACACTTATTATATCAAGTGAAGGTTTAATTACAAGCCTAATATTTATTTTTTAATAATTGTTAAGTTTTAGTTCAAAAGATTTTTTAAATTTTTCAAGCCTTCTTTTGCATCTTGGAACTTTTGTTTAGCCTCTTGAGCTTTTTGTTTATGTTCTTGAATGGTATCGGTTATTTGTTGAACAGCTTGTTGTTTAGCCTGTTGAACTGTTTCTTTCGCTTTGTCGATTTGAGTTCCTAGGCTGTCTATAGCTGATGTATCACAATTTGAAAGCCATTTGAAAGATTTAACGGAACTTCTGCTTTCAACACCGCCGTTAAAGACGACTTTAAAATCTTTATAATTTGTATTTCCCGAAGATAGAGCGGGTATTGCCGAAATATTTTCGGATTTTGGATCAGAGGTCATCATGTTAATCAAATTACCCGTCAAAGCACCGAATTTCGGGATATAAGAGGTTAATTTATCAACCGATAAATCTCCGAGAGGTCCTAATAATTTTATAATTTCAGCCGACAAACGACCTAAAACAATGACATTTGCCGTACCGTTCAAGATATTATACCTTCCCGTAATGTAATAAGCCATGGATGGGCCTGTTGTTTTTACGGGGTTTAACCTTGCCCAGCCGTTGTCAAAAGTTAAATCGCCGCTTATCGTTTTGAATTCGGCGGTGTTTTTTATTGCGGGAAGTGCCGAAATCGAATTCATTGCGGACTTTAATATCGCATTTGAGGAAATATTATCGGCAAAAAGAAAGTTTTCAAACCGCCCGATATTTCCCAGAGTTCCGTCTGCAATATTAAACGACACATTTCCTTTAAGATTTTTTATCATCTCAACATCGGTTGCCCCGTGCAAAGTCACATCGGCATTAAAGCCCAATTTGCCCGACAGAGCGTTTTTTATACCAGCCGCACCTGCTATTGCTTTTTCGGCATCCATATCAGAGCCTTTAAAATTAACTTTTATATGACCGTTTTGCAGGTTGTAAGAAACATTTCCGCCGATTTTACCCGAGAAAGCATCGCCTGCAATATTATTCAGATAAAAAACGTTGTTTTTCAAATTGAAATCGGAGGATAAGTTTTCCGCAACAATTCCGCCTGAGGTGAATTTTTTGAGCGTTCCGCTGCCTGATGCAATATAACCGTTAAGTAAGATATTCAAGTTTTCAACAGCCATCGCCATATCGGGCATAGTGAGCGTGGGAATGTTAACTTTTCCTTTCAGATAAGGATTAGCACAAGCTCCCGTAATCGAGATATCCGCATCGGCTTTCAGGTTCGACTTTTTCATGCCGGGAATTGCCATTGAAATCGTTTTGGTTGTAAATAACCTCAAATCAAGCTTTTTAGCCCCGTCAATAAGTGTTCCCGTAAGGTTAATTGTTCCCAAACCGTTTGCCGTTAAATTAAGTTTTATATTTTTTGCAAGATAATCGGAAATTTTACCCGCAATGTCAATTCGCGTGTTTTCATAGAGAACGTAAGCGTTTTTGATATCAATATCTTTTTCGCCGATAACCATTTCGGCTTTCGGAGCGGTAAGCACCACTGCGGGATTTATGACTTTTGCGTTGTTAATATTGACCGTTCCGCCCGCTATTTTGCCGTCCGTGTAAACGTTTGCTCCTGCGTTTGCAAGCGTTAATGAAGTGTTTGACGGAATATTTTTAACATTGACGTTATCAATACTTAAATTAACTCTCGGTTGAATTTTATCTAATCTGCCTTTCACATCGACATTTAATGTTAAAGCACCGCTGGAAATATTGTTTTCTTTTAAAAGCGACATTTGACCGAGTGCCAAAAGTAATCCTTTCAACTGTAAATTTTTTGCACTGACTGAAATATTTGCATCAGCCTTTTGAGTAATTGTTCCTTTTATGTTTAAAGGCTGATTTAACACTGAAAGTCCTGCATTTTTAATATTCAGCATATTATTTGAAAAATCAATGTCTGCATTTATGTTATTTATCGCAATGTTGTAAAGTCCGTAAGATAAAGATGCAGAGGGAACTTTCAAAAATCCCGAAGATTGAACGGTTTTCATATCCGATTTCAAGCTGAAATCTGCGTCAATTCCGCCAGTAGCAGTCAAAGTGGCTAAATCGTTATACCCGAATGACTGTGCCAAACTGTCAATTAAGTCGATTATGCTTTTAAATTTCGCGTTGGATTTGCAGTTCAAGGCGATTTTTGGATGTTTTCCCGTTTTAAATTTACCTATAATCTCGGTTATTTCGTTTTCTGCCGAGTAAAGTTTTGAATATAAGTCAATTTTATTACCTTTTAATGTTAAGTCCGCATTACTTGCGGGAAGCTTTTTTCCGTCAACGGCAATACCCAAATTTGAGATATTGCAAAAGCCGTTGAAATTCATATCCTCAAAAGTTCCCGATGTTGAAACATTTGCCGTAACATCTGCGGTTAATTGATTATTATATATAGCTTTAAAAATATCAATTACGTTGATATTCATAGGTTCTGCGGGCTGTTCGTCCGTTTCGGACGGATTAAATACCAAATCATTCAATTCAACATCAGGCATTACTTTGTTGAAAAGCTTTACATCATAATTGAATTGAACCTTATCTTGCAGCATAAACTTGCCGTCCGCCGAGATTTTGACCTTCTTATTAAGAACAAAATCTTTGACCGAAGCCTTATTTCCGTATATTGAATAGGATTTATCGGATGGCATGTCAACAAATGTGATATTGTAATTCTTTATAACAATGTTTGGTAATTTATTTGAAAGCTTGATATTGAAAGGCATTTCAAATTTTTCGGGTTGTTGTTCGTTTTTTTGTTCTTCATTTTTCGGGATATAATCTTCTATGAGGAATTTCCCGTCTTTTTTAACCTTCAAATTAAGGTTAACATTATCCGCACCAACCATATCAATTTCAATTTTTTTCATTAAAACGGGGAGCAGAGAAAGTTTACCCTGCACGTTATCAGCGGTAAAAAAGCTTTCGCCCGTCGGAAGTGCGGCATCAATATGACCGACTTTTGCCCCGACAGTGAGTTTCGGAGTTGTAACAACGCTTATCTTCTCCAATTTAACTTTAAATCCCGACATCTCCTCTATCATTTGAGAAAGCTTAGGACTGTACGCATTTGCAATTCCCGTAAGGAAAAACGGTACTATTAAAAACAAAGCGTAAATTGCTATAACAAAAATACCTAACCCTATACCAAACTTTTTCCACATAATATCCCTCCAAATACATCATACCACATACTATTTAAAACACAATTATTTTTTTAATTTTTCAGGATAATAATCCCACTTAATCTGCGGATAGCGTCTAAACCACGTGAGCTGGCGTTTTGCGTAATGTCTGGTATTCTGCTTTAATTTTTCCACAGCCTCGTCAAACGAAATCAAACCGTCAAGTGCCTGTATAATCTCTCGATAACCTATCGTATCAACGATGTTGCTTATTCTTCCGTAACGTTTCAGCAAATTTTTTGTTTCATCAACCAAACCTTGCTCGAGCATTAAATCCACACGTTTGTTAATCCTCTCGTAAAGCACATCTCTCGGAAAATTTAACCCTATCCATTCGACTTCGTAAGCATTTTCCCTTAACCCTCTTGACTCATTCAAAGGTTTTCCAGTTGACTTGACAATTTCTATATACCTTATCACTTTTTTCTTGTCGTTAAGTTCAAGGGATTTGACCGCCTCTTTGTCGATTTTTTCAAGTATATCGTACAACTTTTCAAACGGAAGCTTTGAAAGTTCTTCCCGCAATTTTTTATCCGGCTCAATTTTTGGTAAATCGTAGTTTTCAAGTAAAACTTTATAGTAAAGCCCCGTTCCGCCCGTAACTATAGGGACTTTCCCTCGAGAAAGTATATCATCAACACATTTTTTCGCCTCTTTTGCATAAACACCCGCAGAATAGTTGAAATCAGGTTCGACAACATCTATCATATAATGCGGAATTTCCCCCTGCTCAATTTTGGTCGGCTTTGCAGTGCCGATATCCATTCCCTTATACACAAGACGAGAATCGGCGGAAACTATTTCACCGTCAATTTTTTTTGCAAGTTCAACCGCATAAGCACTTTTTCCGCTTGCCGTCGCACCTGCAACAGCTATTACTCTATTCATAATACTTTTTGTCATAATATAAAAATATTAACACAACAAAATAAACAGTAAAATAAAACATCACAACAGCCATCAGAAAATACAACAACGGATATCCGACGGCAAAAGTGTTTAAAAACAATAGTACAAATCCCGTTAACCACAACAGAATAAAAATTCCCGCCGTTTGAGAGAAGTTTTTAAAAACCTTTACAACCGACTTGCCCAAAGCCGTAAACGCATCGGGCGTTTTATAAATTATTTCGGGAATCCATAACATCAAAACATACATTATTACGGTCGTTGCAAGCATAAAAAGCAAACTCCATTTTCCAAAGAAGATAATCTGTTCGGGGGTTAAGCTGTCGGCAAAAGATGCAACGGCAGCGGTATTTCCCGCAACAGCATGCAAACTTTGAAGTGATGCTTCATCTATAGGTCCGATTAATCTTACACCAAGCAAAAAAACAAGAGGAGTTAATATTATTTGCATTACAAAAAACAAAACGTAAACTCCCGCAAAAGAAAGAAAATACTTTCCGATACCGTCGGGAATAGCCTTGAAAAGTTCTGATGAAACATGTAATCTGCCTGCCTCAAACGTTCTTTTTGAAAGCTCGACGGCTTTTTTTACCATATAAAACCAACCCGCACAAAATACGCCGAACATAAATAATATTGTTACCGATGCAAGAACGAGTTTGGCGGTAGAATCAACATGCCGTCTTGAATATAGAGAATAAAGTTCAAAAATTTGAACGAAAATTACAAGCGGTATAGCTAAAACGATGTTTCTGTTAGTAATTTTAAACGCATCTCTAAATAATTCAAGCATAATAAATTTTATCCTCATTTTTTAAAAAATTTAATCAACTGATTTACTTAATCTTTTTCGCTTTCTTCTTCTCATCAAATCCGTAAAGGCTTCCAATCTGGTGAGATAACCCGCTTTTCCCGTTTGCTCATCCATAATAAGCGGTAAAATCGGAATATCGCAATTTTCTCTCATTGCAGGGAAAATATTCTGCGACATAATCTCAGGCATGCATGTAAACGGGCTTATATGGATAATACCGTCAATTCCACGTTCATCAGCGTAAGCCACATCAGATACGCACTCAAGAGAATCTCCGCCGATATCTCTCATCAGATAAGGTTTAGCGAGCCTGTAAGCTCTTTGAAGGTGTGTTTCTCCTTTGCGGAACACTTTCGGGATAATCGCATCCTTTATAAAACTGCTTATCGTAAGACTTCTGCGTGTCTGAACACCCATTTTGCCAAGCTCACGGGCAATATTCTGGTTGGAAAATTCATCACAAACAAGATAAATTTCCCCCGTTAAATCAACATATAAAACTTCTCTTTTCGTGTCGATTTTGGTAAGTTTCATTTCGTCGAACGCAAGCTTTTTAGCCTTTTTTAAACTTCTTGTGTTGTCGGCATCTTTAATGTATTTCAAAGCTTTATTGAAATGTTTTTCCGCATCGCCAAACTTTACTTCTCTTGCTCTGTAATACGAAAGAGCATTTTCCAAATCGTCCAGAACAAACATTTTTCTTATGGCTATATTTATTGCTCTTGCGAACAAAACGGGATTATTTTTACCGCTGATTTCTTTGAGAAAATTGTACATGCCTTTTAATCCGTCATAAAGCGTTAACTCAATATACTTTGCATCATACCCCATATCTTTAAGTGCGTTATAGATACAGTTTCCGTACTCACCCAAACGGCAGCACCCCGGAGAAGAAATCATTGCAACGTAATCCGTTCCGCCTTCAATAGCCTCGATAAAATTTCCCAAAATCAATTTGTAAGGCAGACAAATTGCTTCAGGCGAATGTTTTGTTCCGAGCGACAAGGTTTTTTTGCTTGTGTAAGGCGGAACAAAAGGTTCGGCTCCGATTTTTTTTAAAGCCGAAGCCCATGCTATACTTACCGTTCCCATGTGGGGAAATGCTACTTTTAATTTTTTTGTTTCTTTATTCATAATTCTGTTTAAGGTTTGGATGGCGTGCCGCAAGGGTTTCATCGAGTTTTTTAACAGGGGTTGTGTGCGGAGCGGACTTGATTTTTTCGGGATTTGTTCGGGCTTCATCCGCTATCTTTAACATCACATCGACAAAGTCATCCAAAACCTCTTTGGTTTCAGATTCGGTCGGCTCAATCATTATCGCTTCATGAACGATTAGTGGGAAATAAACCGTCGGCGGATGAGTGTTTTCATCCATCAAAGCTTTTGCGATATTTAATGTTGAAACTCCGCTTTCTTCCTTCTGTTTTTCTCCCGAAAGAACAAATTCGTGCATACAAGGCTCATCATAAGGTAAAAGGTAGGCTGATTTCAGTTTTTCTTTCAGGTAATTTGCGTTTAAAACTGCGTTTTCACTCGCCTCTTTAAGGTTTTTGCCCATCATAAGGATGTAAGCATACGCCCTCACAAGCACCCCAAAGTTACCGTAAAAACCTTTCACGCTTCCTATTGAGTTTTTTATATCGTAATTTCTGAAATATTTTTGTCCGTCAAAATCCACAACAGGAGCTGGCAAAAAGTCTTTCAGTTTTTCAACAACACAGACAGGCCCCGCTCCCGGGCCGCCGCCGCCATGAGGTGTTGAAAAAGTCTTGTGAAGATTTATATGAACAACGTCAAATCCCATAAGTTTCGGGTTTGTATAACCCATAATTGCATTGAAATTTGCACCGTCATAGTAAAGCAGTGAACCGTTATCGTGCATCAACTTTGAAATTTCAAGAACATTTTCTTCAAAAATTCCGAGTGTATTGGGGTTTGTCATCATAATTGCCGCAACATCGGAATTTATAAGAGTTTTAAGTTCATCAATATCAACCTGACCTTTGGAATTTGATTTAACATGAACTATCTCAAACCCGCACAAACTTGCACTTGCAGGGTTTGTACCGTGAGCGGAATCGGGAATTATGACTTTTGTACGATTATCGCCTTTTGACTCAAAGTATTTTTTTATAATCATCATGCCCGTCAACTCACCGTGAGCACCCGCAGCGGGCTGTAAAGTAACCGCATCCATACCCGTAACGGTTTTTAGCGACTCCTGAAGCTTATACATCAACTCCAATGCACCCTGACAGTCGCTATCGTCACTGAGCGGATGAAGTGAGGTAAATCCCTCTAATCCAGCAAGAAGTTCATTGACTTTCGGGTTATATTTCATTGTGCAAGAACCGAGCGGATAAAAACCTTTTTCTATGCAGAAATTTTTATCGGAAAGCTCTTTATAATGCCTCATGGCTTCAAGTTCGCTAACCTCAGGCAGTCCCAAAGGCGAAGTTCTCAAAAAACTTTTATCAATAAAACTCAAATCAGGCTTTTCATCCGTGAGTCTTATTCCGCTTGCACCGCTTTTCTTTTCAAAAATTGTTTTCATTAAATTATCCCCTGCCTTTTCAAATCCCGTTTAACCTTATCCAAACCCGTTTGAATAATTCTTGAAATTCTTGACTGAGAAATGTTGAATTCTTCGGCAATTTCTCTAAGTTTTTTATCGTGAAAGAATTTTGCCTCAATTAATTCTCTTTCTCTCGGCGGAAGTTTTTTTATACATTCTACAATTTCATCTTTCAACTCAATTAATTCAATGCTTTCTTCAGGCGTTCTGTCCTCGGATTTTATTTGAGCAGGGACTTCCGCTTCCTGAAGTTCGTCTATCGACAGAATTGTTTTATAAACTTCTTCCCTGAGATTTTCTTCGGGTTCGTCTTTTCTGTTTTTTAGCGAATACCATTTATATCTTCTTCGGATTTCGTTTCTGATAGCCCACTTTATAGCGGTTGAAAGATATGTATTGTTGTATTCTTCGGGGGAATGATTTTTGAAAAGAATATAGAGCGTGTGCGTTCCGATATTTATCAACTCCGACAAATCGGCTATATGGGAAGAAGAATACTTCTGATATTCCACTTTGGCGATAGTTTCAATTAAACTTTTATAATCATTCAAATTTATTTTTTGTTTCGACGCCATGACTTCAACAATATCCCTCCCCTTTATGATATCAGAAAAAAATATAGATTACCAGACAATGTAATTTTGCTTAACATATCTTATATATGCGATAGGGAGAAAAATTTTTATGAAAATATTATTTTGTACCGACGGTTCGCAAATAAGCTTTAATGCGTTAAAGAACATTTCATGCTGGGTAAGGGAGGCGGTTATTGACGTAATTTGCGTTGCGGATTTAACATTTTTACCGTCGGAAATAACCGTGGCAGAGTTTTCTGCATCATGTCCCGATATCGCACAGAGCATACTGAATTACGCACAAGAGGAAATCAACAGACTTAATTTAACCTGTAACGAAAAAATTCGCTACTGCGGAAATGCCGTTGAAAGCATTCTTGAACAGGCTCAGAAAAAGGATTACGACTTAATTCTAATGGGTTCGCACGGCAAAAAAGGTTTACAAAAGTGGCTCGGTTCGGTTTCCGGAGAAATTATTCACAGCAGTAAGATTTCCGATTACATTTCAAAAGTTCAAAACAACTGTGAACGAATGCTCGTCACAACCGACGGAACAAACTGTTCATCGGGAATTATTAAGGAAATTCTTCCCTCAATTAATCTTGAAAACAAAGAAATTTATATATGTATGGTGAATGAAGAACCTGATTTTCTCTTTCTTGACGGCATGGTTGATACAAATTGGCTTCTTGATATTGAAAGACGCCAGCAAATTTTTGCCTCAAAAGCTGTTGATGAAATAAAAGAAATTTTCGCATGTTACAATGCAAACATAGTAGAAACTTCCATTATGAGCGGAATTCCGGCACAAAAAATCATAGATTTTGCAAACAGCAGAAAAATTGATTTAATCGTAATGGGTTCACGCAACAAGTCACAGCTTGACAGGTTTTTGAGCGGGTCTGTAAGCAAACGCACCATCGAAAATGTTCAAAGTGATGTTTGGCTTGCAAGGTGTAAAAACTAGATTTTTTCTTCGACCTTATTTGCGATAACCGATGCGATTAAAAGACAGATAGCACCGATTATGAATGTGTATTCCCAATGGTAATTCACAAATCCCGCACCTATTGAGAAGGCACATTTGGAAATATACCACGCAACAAGCGTACAAACAAAAACCTGCGGGCCTGCGATAAAGATGTTAAATATACCCATTACCGAGCCTTCCGTTCCTTTTTTTATAAACTGTGAAAGCATTGCAAAAGGCAAAGCACAAATACTTGCCCAGCCAATGCCCGCTAATCCCATCATTAATGCCGCAATTTTTGTATCTCTTGTTAAAAATAATCCCAAATACGCAATTATCATCGTGAATAGCGACACAATATGAACTTTTTTGTTTGAATATTTAGCCGACAAAATTCCTATAGGAATTGCAACGAGAAAACATACAAGATTAAAAATCGCAAAGCATACGGACGAAAAATTCGTACCGTCCAAAACAGCCTGAGAAAATAACGTTTTGACCGTTTCATCGGCTGTGGTTAAATCAGGAACGGCAAATATCGTATGAATTGCATATTGAGTAAAAAATATCATCATACACATTGTCCCTATCCATGTGAAAAATTGCATTGTACAAATTTTTCCGACCTCGGGAGAAAGTGCAAAAAAGCCTTGTACGGATTTTATAAAACTTTCCGATTTTACATTTTCCTGAGTTTTTACTTTTACGCACTCAGGCTCTTTAATCTTTATACAAGTCCAGAGCATCGCAAGCGTAAACGCAATAGCCGCCATGATGAATTGAGCTGGAATAGACATCTGATATCCGAAAGCCCATTTCAAAAACGGTGCTGTACCCGCAGCCACAACAGAACCTAATCCTATTGCAAGACTTATATAAGAATTAGCCAAAGAGTATTGTTCTTCGGGAACTACATCGGGAACTAAAGCCCTGTAAGGTCCTTGAGCTACATTGACACAAGCATCAATAATCCATATCATTATTGCGGCAATTACAAGTGCCGTAAGAGGAGGAAGATTTAATCCCGTAATATTATGTAAGAAATCCGCAACATTAGCCGAATTCGGGAAAATCCACAATGCAAGAGATGCCAACAATGCACCGCCGAGCAAATAAGGACGGCGTCTGCCAAACGGTGATACCGTTTTATCACTCAAAGCACCGACCAAAGGCTGAACAACCATGCCAGTAAAAGGACCTGCCAACCAGATTAAACCGTAAATAAACGGTGATGCCCCCAAACCTTCCGTAACGGGACCTGACAGTATTATCCTCATCTGCCATGCAAACTGAAGTCCGAAAAAACCTAGTGCAAAATTCAAAAACTGCACCGTACTAAATTTTTTTAACAATTCATTTCTCTCCATATAAATCTCCCACAAACTCTATAATATTCCGAACAAGTCATTCGGTCAAGCCCGACGATACCACAAAAGGATTCCCCCAAAAATTAGCATGACAACGGATACAATTTGTGCAATAGGAATTCCCGAAATATTTAATACGCTGTCAATTCTTATACTTTCCACAAAAAACCTTACAGTCGCATACAAAATTAAATAAAATGCCGTCGTAACACCTGTTTTTTCGGGGTGTTTTTTCATGATGCAAAAAAGAATTACAAAAACCATCAAATCCAAAATGCTTTCATACAAAAAAGTCGGATGAAAGTATTCATAATTCAAATATTGAACGGGTCTTTGCGAAACGGGAACAAAGAGTTTCCACGGCAGGTCTGTCGGAGTTCCGAAAGCTTCCGAATTAAAGAAATTTCCCCATCTGCCGATACTTTGAGCGAGTGCTGTTGAACAGGTGAAAACATCAGATAAAGCCAAAAACGGCATCTTGTATTTCCGTGAAGCCAAATACAAAAACAAAATTCCGACAATAATCATTCCGTGAACAGACAGTCCGCCCTGTCTTATGTTTAAAATTTGCGACGGATGTGCAAAGTAATAAGAAAAATTCACCGCACAGTAATACAGTCTTGCCCCGATTATCCCAAAAATTATAAGATATGGTGAAAATTCGATAATGTTATCAGCCTTTATCGGATCATAAAACTTTTTATAAAAGCAATAAGCGCAATAAATCCCCGTAGATATTGCCGTAGCAAGGATAATACCGTAATAATAAACCGGCATACCCAAAATACTAAATGCTACATCTGATGGCGGACTAAACGGCATGCTTTTCCAACAGTTCTTCCAATTCTTTTATTTTTTCATTTAATTCTTCGGAATTATCGGAGGATTTTTCCATATAAATTTTGTAATCGGAAATTGAGTTATCCAAAAGTGTTGTCAGGGCGGATTTTGCGTTATCATCAAGAACATTTTCTTCATCATCCGAAGTTTCTTCAACTTTTTCATAAGAGCCGTCAGCCAAAACTTTTACATTACCCGACAAAATATCTTTTGCAAGATTTTCTTCACAAACCGCCAACGAATAATATGCGTCCGCGAAATCAGGGTTAAGCTTTATCGCATCACCATAAGTTTTTACGGCGTTAGCGTAATCTTCCGCCTTTGTATAAGCGACTGCAAGATTATATTGGGTTTCAAAAATACTTCCGTCCAAATCAACACTTGATTTAAGGCGTTCTATTGCAGATACGTAATCACCTTTGTCCATGAACTCTTTTGCTTTATTGTTAAGTTCCTGTACGGCAAAGTTATTTATACATGCCGTGGTTAATACGGAAATTAATAATATACTCGCTAGTAAAAAAGCTTTTTTCATGCTATAATTATCCTCATAAGATTACCGTTGAATTCAATTATATGATAATAAATTATATAAGGCAAATTCGGTAAAAAAAAGTTACAATGCGAGGTAAATATGTCAAAAGACAAAGTCGTAAAATTAGGTTCAAAACGGGAAAAGAAAAGCGATGAAAAGCAGGAACTTGTTTATTGCAGTTTTTGCGGACGTCCGAACACACAAGTTTTAAAAATGGTTCAAGGTCCGGGGGTAAATATTTGTTCCGAATGTGCAATGATTGCCGTACAATATCTTATTCTGAATGACAGAATGCCTTCTGCAGAAGCTCAACAAATTCTGGATGCCTTCTGGGGGAAAGCAAGATAATGGAACTTAATCCTTTTGAGATAAAAGCGGAAATCGCAAGAATTATCAATGCTCTCAAAGATGAGAAAAATTTTGATAATTTTGAAGTTCATTTCAGAACTCTTGATTTGCAAAGCGATAAAAAAATTATCGTCAAGCTGCTTTTGAAAGAGATTAACTGCTCCTCGCCCGAACTTATAAAGTTTATGCTCAAAAGGTACTGCCCGAAAGATGAGTTATTGGAACATTTGTGGGGAATTATAAAAAACAACCTTTCTTCAAATCAGGCAAAAATATTTTCACTTGACCTGCTGCGTGACATTGATACAAATTGGTCTTACGATGAGTGCGACAAATATCTTGAAAATCCCGATGAATTTCTTAATTCTGATACCGAAAAAATTCTCGGCAGTGCAATTATTAACCCCGAAGTTCAAATAGATTTTTTGGATTTTTTAAACTCGCTGCCCGAAAGTGATAAAATCGTTTTATTAGACTCATTGGCAAATGATTATTCAAACGACGAGCTTGCAAATATGCTCATCCCCGTGTTTTTATCCGAACCCGGTACCGAACTCGGTAAACACGCACTAAATATACTCGGGAATTCCAAATCACACCTTGCTTTCCACGCACTCAACGATTATTTGAATTATGCGGATGAAAATCTTGTACCGTTAATTAAAAAAAATATTTCAACATTAAAACTTTCGGGTATTCGTGAAGATAATGCCCATGAATTTTACAAAAACCTTTTAAAAAGCTCAAAACCGCATAAATTCTGCATAACCTACCCAGACGGGCACGGATGTCAGGCGGTAATTTTTTCAAGAATAAACGAGTTTGGGAAAGTTCGTTTTGTTGCGGTTGTAATTGACGATTACAAAGGGGTAAGGGACTGTTTCGGGTTTAACGAAATTTCGCAATTTGAATGTAATGCCATTATAGAACGGTTTTACAGGGGACAAAGGGCTGTTGATTTAAAGCCCGAATATTTAAAAGCGATTTTACTAAACGCCGAGCTTTCGGGAGCAAAGATGCCCTATGAATACGTTTGCTGGCGAAATCTTCTATCAGACATCGAACCTGCCGAATTAAAAACAAATTACAAAGCCAAAAAGCTTTCTAATGAAGAATTTGAAGAAATTTTGAAGTCCGATTTCACTGATTTTTGGTTTTTAGACAGTGATTACAGTGACGAGTTTGACGAATTTTTAAAACTTCTTAACAAGACTTCCGCACAGGATTACGAAAAAATTATTGACGAAAACCTTGAAAAAGTATTTTTTGCGGAGGAATACGACGTTTGGACAAAAAGAATATTGAATACATGCGTTTTAAAACATCTTTCCGGATATGAAAAAACTGCACAAAATTTATATTCCTTATATAATGATAAAGAACTTGTGCGGGAATTTTTCAAAAATATAATCCGCAAAAGTATTTATGAATACTATTTTGCAAATAAAGATGCAGAAAAAGTTCATGCAATAGAAGAAATGTGGGTGAAGTAATGTACAAGGTAATGGCACTTGATATAGGCACAAAAAGAATAGGCGTAGCACTAAGCGACTATCTTCTTGTGCTTGCAAACGGTCATTCATGCATTATGAGAGAACCCGAAACCAAAGCTCTTGGTGAAATTCAAAAAATTGCAAAAGAAAACAACGTAAAAAAAATTGTAATCGGCATACCTTACAATATGGACGGAACGCAAGGTTTTCAAGCCCAGGACTGCAAAAATTTCGCATCAAAAATTGAAGATTATGAAATAATTTTTGAAGATGAAAGACTGACATCAGACACGGCAGAAGAAAATCTTCGCAGCAAAAAGATAG
Source organism: Candidatus Gastranaerophilales bacterium (assembly GCA_947624975.1). Classification (GTDB taxonomy): domain Bacteria; phylum Cyanobacteriota; class Vampirovibrionia; order Gastranaerophilales; family Gastranaerophilaceae; genus Stercorousia. The sequence continues at coordinate 42,043 of CANQMP010000002.1, read as the reverse complement.
ATTTTCGCAAAAATAAAGGGCTTGTCGATATTGAAAGTGCCAGAATTATACTTGAACAATACTTAAACAGAAACTAAAGAAAGGGAAAAAAACTATGGAGAACGACCAAATTATTGAAACCATTGATGAAAACGGCGAAGTCGTAAAATTTGAATTATACGACATTGTAGAAATGGAAAATCAGGAATATGCACTCCTTTTGCCTCTTGATGATGAAGATGACTCAAATGAGCTTGTTTTGATGAAGTTAACCAAAAACGGAGATGAATACCTGTTTGAAACCATTGACGATGACGATGAATTTGAAAGAGTCGCACAGTATGTAGAAAGTTTAGATGACGAGGAATAAGTTTTGTTTGAAAAATTTACCGAAAAAGCAATAAACGTAGTCAGTGCATCACAAACCTTAGCGAAAGAAACGGGAGCGAGAAAAGTCGCCCCCGAACATCTTTTGCTGGCACTTTTTGACGAAGCCAAAGGGATTTCTTTGAAAATTTTTAAATCCTTTAATATCACAAGAGAGGATTTAGTCGATGAAATAAGCCATTATCAGCATTACACTTCCTTAAAAAGCGGCAGCACACAGCCTTTGCCGTTTGAGGTTGAATACAAAGAAATTCTTAAAAAAGCTCTGGATTTGGCAAACAAATCGGGAAATCCGTCAATTTTGTACGAACATTTATTTCTTTCGGTACTTTCCGATAAAAAGTCAAACAACGTGAAAATACTGGAGAATTTGGGGTTTGATATTTATAAATCCAAAATTTTGCTCGAAAAACTTGTTCAAAAGAAAGTAAAACGTCTTTATCACCCTGAAATTGATGATAACAAAGATAAAGAAGGCAACAAAGCTCAGGAAACCGACAATATATTTGACAGTGAGGAAGCATCCGCCGTATTTAAGCGTGCAGTATCAAAGCTTTGTGCTTCTAATTACGAAATTTTGGGAACAGAACAAATTTTATCTTCTATTTTGGAGGATAAAAATTCTCAATTATCGCAAATATTTGAGAAATTCGGAGTTACGAGCGAAAATTTTGAAGAAAAACTTGCAAATATACAAAACCGTCAGGCTGAATACGAAGGCAGACAAATAATTTTCACTCCTAACGCCTTCAAAACGATGAATATGGCACTTCAAACGGCAAAAGAACTCGGTTCATCGGTTGTCCTGCCCGAACACATAGTTCTTGGACTTTTAAAAACAAAACGAGGAATAGCATACGAAATTCTTAAAGAATTAAAAATTCCGGATGATGATTTGGCTCACAGCATAATTAAACCTATTGAAAAGCAGATGCCTGAAACACTTACGATACTAAGACTTGCCAAAGAAGAAGCAAGAAGGCTCGGAAGAAACATTGTCGGAACGGAAATGCTTCTGCTCGGCATAATCGGCGAGGGTACGGGTATCGGAACTCAGGTATTGAGCGATCTTGAAATAAATATTAAAGATGCCCGCACGGAAGTCGAAAATTTAATCGGTTTCGGAAACGAATACTATGACAAGCAAATTGTATTCACCGAACGGGCAAAACGTGTACTGGAAACAGCCTGGGAGCTTGCCAAAAAAGATAAAAAACAAAAAATCGAATCGGCTCACATGCTTCTTGCCCTTACAACCGAACCCAATTCACTTGCGATGAAAGCTCTTGAGCAGCTCGGTGTTGATGCCGTTGAAATAAGAGAAGGCGTTAAAAAATTTCAAGAGGCTCAGAATTGATTAAGGAAACCGTCAGGAATTTTATAAAAAAACACGAACTTTCAGGCACATTCATCGTTGCGTTTTCGGGCGGTTACGACTCAATGTGTCTGTTGGATGTTTTGCACAAGCTCAAATATGACCTTGTTGCAGTACACTTAAACCACAACTGGCGGGTACAAGAGAGTTTGGCGGAAGCAAAAAATTGCGAAAATTTTGCAAAATCCCGCAAAATAAAATTCTATTCGGAAGTCATGCCTGACGATATCGAAAAAACCGAAACCGCCGCACGTGAAGCAAGGTATGAATTTTTTAAACGGTGTGCGGAAAAATTCAAATCCAACGTGGTTTTTACGGCACATAATTTTGATGACAATGCAGAAACCGTATTATACAGGATTATCAAAGGTACGGGAAGTATCGGACTGCAAGGGATTGCAGAAAATCGTGACATATTTTACAGACCGCTTTTGTCCGTAAAAAGAGAAGATATTGAAGCTTATTGTGCCAAAAACTTACTTTTCCCAAACAAAGACAGCTCAAATTACGATGTTAAATACAACAGAAATTTTATCAGACATGAGATTTTGCCTCTTATGCGAAAAATTAATCCGAAAGTCAGTGAGGCTTTAAATTCTTTGAGCGAACTTGCAAAAGAAGATAACGAAATTATTAACGACTGTTTGCCAAAAGACTTGAACAAATCAAAACCCGCAGGACAAAAGAAACTTATTCAAAGAATTCTTTGCGAACACAATATCGAATATGATAAAAAGAAAATTGCGGATATCCAAAAATTTATAAACGAAAATAAAAATTCAAAATGCGGTAAAAAGATGTCTTTAAGTTCAAATTTATGGCTGTTTACAAACGTTAAAGGGACGGAAATTATTTCAAAAAAAGAAAAAAACAGCTCGGAAATTCATATCACATCCGAAGGCAAATATGAGTTTGATAACAAAATTTTTGAGATAATTCCCGTTGAAAAAGAGGTAAAAACATATCCCGCAGACAGTGATTTCAAAGCTTACATAAATACGGGCAAAATTGATTTTGTGCTTAGGCACCGCAAAGACGGCGATAAAATTTATCCGTTGGGGGCAAACGGTTCTCAAAAGCTTAAAAAATATTTGAACGAAAAGAAAATTCCGCTCCACAAAAGAGATGAGCTTGTATTTTTGTGTAAAGGCAGCGAAGTTCTCTGGGCAGCCGGAGTCGGTATCAGCGAAAATATAAAAGTTAATCAAAAGTCGACACACGTAATCAGTTTAAGAGGTAAATCATGAAAAATCCGAAAGTTTTGTACACCGAAGAAGAAATTCAATTAAACATAAAACTTCTTGCGGAAAAAATGAACGCATTTTATAATAACGAAGAAGTTTATGTGGTATGCGTTTTAAAGGGTGCGGTAATGTTTTGCACTGATTTGGTAAAGCATCTTAACATGCCTGTTAAATTGGAATTTATAAGGCTTTCAAGTTACAACGGAGGAACGAGTACGACGGGAAAAGTTAATGCGGTTGACATTTCTCTGCCCGATTTAAACGGAAAAAATGTTTTAATAGTGGAAGATATCGTTGATACGGGACTTACGGCAAAATTTCTTATAGATTTTCTAAACTGCAATTTCCATACTAAATCAACAAAATTTTGTTCGCTTCTTGACAAAAAAACTGCACGCAAAGCGGATATTGAACCGGATTATTTCTGTTTTGAAGTCGATGACAAATTTCTTGTGGGATACGGACTTGATTTTGACGGATATTACAGAAATCTGCGTTACATCGGATATTTAGACGGAGATGAATTTGAAAGAGCTTAAATACATTAAGGAATTTTTTCTTATAAACAATTCAGAGCAGGCAGGCGATGAAATCTTTGATTTGCTTAAAAAAATTATCCCGTTTGAGGAGGGCTATATATTTTACGTTCCGCCCGTTAAACTCAAATATTCTTACAATGCCAAAGCAAAAACCCCGCAAGATATCGAAGGGAATTGTCTTAGGGGGGATTTAATATACCGAACTGTAAAATTCGGCGAAATCATTTTAAAAGGAGAAAATTTTACCGAAAAGGATGAAGAACTTTTTGATTTATGCACCTCAATAATATCAGACGTAATAAAAAATATTGAAATTCTTGATATTATTAATCTTCATTCAAAATCTCTGGCAAAAATTAACGGAAAACTCAGAAAAGCCGAAGAAATCAAAACGAATTTTTTATCTCACGTATCGCATGAACTTCGCACTCCGCTGAATTCCATTTTGGGCTTTACGGAACTTGTCGGGCTTGCGGGCGAACTCAACGGCAAACAATCCGAATACATAAATGATATCAAGATAGCAGGGTTAAGGCTTTTGGAAATGGTTAACGAAATTTTGGACATGTCAAAAATTGAGGCTGGTTCAATGACGTTGAATTTAAGAGAATTTGAAACGGAAACTGCCGTGTATGAAGTTTTGAACACTCTAAAACCCTTAATTTTAAACAAAAATATTAATTTAAAAACCGAGATTAAAAATTGTACAATTAAGGCTGATTATCAAAAATTTCAGCAAATTTTGTTTAATCTTTTGAGTAACGCAATAAAATACGCTAAAAAGGAAATTCTGATAAAACTCAAACAGGAGGATAATTTTGCCGTTATATCAGTAAACGACGACGGCAAAGGGATTTCCGAAGAAAATTATGAAAAAATATTTGAAAAATTTGAACAGCTTGGCGAAAGTAAAAATTCCTCAACGGGTTTAGGGTTAACCATAACCAAAGAACTTGTAAAAATGCACAACGGCGAAATAAGCGTTAAAAGTGTTCCCGAAGAAACGACCTTTACGGTAAAAATCCCGATTAACTTCCCGCCATCTCTCTGAGTTTTTTGAGCTTATCTCTGATTTCTGCCGCACGTTCAAAATCAAGAATTTTTGCGGCTTTGTGCATATCTTTTTCAAGCCGTTCGATAAGTTTGGGCAAATCTTTTTTATCAATTCCCATTTCAACCATTTCTTCGGCAACTATATCTTCCAAATCCCTGTAACTTGCAACAAGCGAGAGAAGATTATTTTCTATCGGTTTTTTAATCGTTTGCGGAATAATTCCGTATTTTTTGTTATATTCAAGCTGAATTGTACGTCTGCGTTCGGTTTCGGAAATAGCTTTTTCCATTGACTCTGTCATTCTGTCGGCGTACATAATAACTTCACCGCAAGCGTTACGTGCGGCACGCCCTATTGTTTGTATAAGGCTCGTTTCGGAACGCAAAAAGCCCTCTTTATCCGCATCCATAATAGCGACGAGAGAAACTTCGGGGATATCAAGCCCTTCTCTTAACAAATTTACTCCGATAAGAACGTCAAATTCTCCCAAACGTAAATCCCTTAGAATTTCCACACGTTCAAGAGATTGAATTTCACTGTGAAGGTATCTCACACGAATTCCTTCCTGCACAAAATAATCCGTCAAATCCTCAGCCATTCTTTTGGTAAGCGTTGTAATAAGAACACGTTCATTCTTTTCGGAACGTTTTTGAATTTCTTTTTTCAAATCTTCTATCTGAGAAATTATCGGACGAACGGAAATTTTCGGGTCGACAAGCCCTGTCGGACGGATAATTTGTTCTACTATTCTTGATGACGTACTTCTTTCAAACTCTGAAGGCGTCGCTGAAATATAAATTTTTTGATGAACTTTTTTGAAAAATTCTTCATTTTTAAGCGGTCTGTTATCTCTTGCACAAGGCAGACGAAATCCGTATTCTATCAGCGTATTTTTTCTTGAAGAATCGCCGTGATACATACCTTTAAGCTGAGGTAAAGTCACGTGAGATTCATCAATAACCGTTAAAAAATCTCCCTGAAAATAGTCTAAAAGCGTAGCAGGAGCTGAACCTATCGGACGTCTTTCTATTATTCTCGAATAATTTTCAATTCCCGAACAATAACCCATCTCTTTTATCATCTCAATGTCATATTTAACACGCTGTTCAAGCCTTTGAGCTTCCACCAATTTGTTTTCTGAATTAAGCTCGGCTAAACGCTGTTGGAGTTCCTGACGGATTAAAGCTATTGTTTCATCAACATTTTCATCGTAAGAAATGTAGTGAACGGCAGGATAAATGACGACTTTATCGGGAATTTCCAGAATTTCGCCCGTTAGGTTGTCAATTCTAACGATTTTTTCCACCTCATCGCCAAAGAAATAAATTCTCGTTACGATTTTTTCATACGCTGGCATGATTTCAACAATATCGCCTCTCGCACGGAAAGTCGAACGTTCAAGAACCAAATCATTTCTGGTATATCTGACACTTACAAGATGTCTTAGCAAGTCATCACGGGCAATTTCATCCCCGACATTTATTTCAACCGAACCTCTGAAATAATTTTCAGGCAGTCCCAAACCGTAAATACAGCTTACAGAGGCGACAATTATAACGTCATTTCGCTCATAAAGACTTCTTGTAGAATTATGTCGAAGTCTGTCAATTTCTTCGTTTATCGAGGCGGATTTTTCGATAAATGTATCCGTTCTCGGAATGTAAGCTTCGGGCTGATAGTAATCGTAATAACTTATGAAATATTCAACAGCATTATCGGGGAACAATTCTTTAAACTCGTTATACAACTGTGCCGCAAGCGTTTTGTTGTGGGCGATAATGAGTGTCGGCTTTTGAACCCGTTCTATCACGTTTGCTATCGTAAAAGTCTTGCCCGACCCCGTTATCCCCAAAAGAGTTTGAGAATCTTCGCCGTTATTAATCCCTTCGACAAGTTCATCTATGGCTTTTGGCTGGTCGCCCGCAGGTTTGTATTTTGAAGAAATTTTAAATTTTCTGTCCATAACGGTATTTTATAACAAAACAAAATTTATTGGTAATCGCTTAATATCTTAACTTGAGCAGTCGATGTTTTAGCAGGGGAAAGTTGTGCTATCGTAACCCGATTATCTTTAATAAAGACAACATAATCAATAATATCAAGGATTTCCGCTCTCGCAGATTTGAGAGAATATTTTTCACAATAGTACCCGCAAAGCCTGTTAATTGTATTTTCAAGCGAATACGAACGGAGCGTAAACAAAACGCCTTTTCTCTCGCAAAAACACGGCAAATTCAAATCAGCAAAAATAAATTTCGGCGATAATCTGACAGCCGATGTAATTGTATCTTCAAGCCCGTTTCTATCTGCAGAAAGTTTTACAAGCCCGTCAAAATCCGACTCTATCTGCGATTTGTCCTCGATTAATACACATCTTTCGTCCGCACAATTAACCAGACAGTCCGTCAATTTCGTCTTACCCGAGCTTATACCGCCCGATATCACGATATTTTTACCGTCCTTAACCGTTTTCACAAGAAAATCAAACTGCTCGGAGGTGATAAAGTTTTCATTTATAAGGGTTTCAATATTGTAATGTTTAATTTTTTCAATAACTATACAGTTTTCATCAATTACGTTTACCGAAAATCCTTTACTTTTTTGAGAAAGAGCATTTTTTATAAACACAAATTCTTTTTCATTAGGCTTAATCCCTGATGTAACAACTTCTGAACCCTTTTGAACGTAAATCGTTTTAGTTCCGTTAAGATAAATTTTTTGGACGTCATCGTTTTCAATAAGATTTTGGATTAACCCGAAACCGCTCACCGTCTTAAAAAGTTTTTCAACAAGTTCCGATTTGTCCGGAAAATCTTTTGCATTGTTTTCAACAAAAGATGATATCAATTCCTTTTGTTTTTGCTCTGAATAATCAAACCAAATCGGAATACCTTCAACCTTTTCCAGTAATTTATCTTTTAAAATAACATCGGGTATATCATCCTCTACGGCAGGCGAAACTTCTTCCCGACTTTCGGGAACTTCTTCATAAACTTCTTCATCCGCAAAACGAGAACTTAGTTTACTGCTGTTTGACAAAGCTTTCCTCCTTGCCGATTTTTCTGCGATAAATACTGTCAGAAATGTTCAAAGCCAAATTTTTATAGCTCAAAGCGACATTGGAATCGGGGTTTACATCAGACACCGGAACACCTTTGTTTATCGCCGACATCATCGTAAAATAATTGTTCGGGATTTTCCAGTAAAGCTCTCTGCCGAGAACCTCTTTTACATCATCAGAACTGATTTCATCATTTTCCAAAAATCTGTTTACTACAACCTGAATTTTATCTTTTTCAATACCGAGTTTTTCAAAATATTCAATACATCTCTGGCAATTTCTTAACGCAGGAAGATTTACAATCGCCCCGAGCAAAACCAAATCGGAATTTTCGATGGCAGTGAGTGCATTTTTTTCAAAACCGCCCGATGTGTCAACAACCACGTAAGAAAAAGTTTCTTTCAAGATATCAAAAAGTTTTGTAACATCTTTAGATGAAATTTTTTCCGTATGTTTGATATAAGGCGGGTCTGCAAGCACGTAAAGACTTGTGTCTTTGTATTTTTCAAGTGTAGATAAGAGAAAATCGCCGTTTATTTTATCAAGATTTTTAAGCATATAAGATATATTAAACGAAGGTTTCAAATCCAAAAAAGTTGCGACATCGCCGAGCTGAAAGTTCAAATCGATAAGAGCGACATTTTCTTTTGTTATTTTTGCAAGTTCATAAGAAAGATTTACCGCAACGGAAGTTTTTCCGACTCCGCCCTTGTTTGAATACACCGTAATAACCTGACACTTTGATTTTTGAGGATTATTATCCGACAAATCGTTGTAAATTTTTTCAAGCGAATTCATAAACTCCGATTTTATAACGGGCATAGAAACAAAATCCGATGCACCAACTCTTAAAGCTCTTATAACAATATCCGTATCGGGTTTGTCAAAAAGGGTTATAACTCTGCATTTTGGACAGTCCGAGGAAACTTTTGAAACGAAATTTAAAGCCTGTTCCTGATATCCTGAGATATCAACAATGAGAAGAACCTGTTTTAATTCTTTTACGGCATCATAAGCTTTTGAAAAATCAGATGCCGCAGAAAGGTATGAAAAATTTTCCGACTCATCCGCATACGACTTCAAAAGCTCGATAAGACTGTTTTCTTCCGAAATAATTACAACGGGAATGCTCATAAAAAAATTATATCACATGAGATATTTTTAAATCAATGTTATAAATAATTTTTTTTGCTATAATACTTCTATGAAAAAAATATTAGTAGTAGGATCATCTGCGAAAGAATATGCCCTTATACAAAAATTAAAGACTTATGAATGCGAAGTTATTGCAGCTCCGGGTAACGAGCGTATAGCACAAATTGCACAGTGCGTCGACATTAGAGAAGAAAACACGAAAGAACTTCTTGAATTTGTGCTTGAAAATGCGGTAGATTTAACCGTTGCGACTTCGCAAACCGCGATTAAAAACGACATAGCAGGGTTATTTCAGTCAAACGGGCAAATGATTTTTGCACCGACAGCTTCGGCAGGCGAAATAACCTACAGCCGTTCGGCATGCAAAAAATTTCTCTATAAACTCAGAATACCTTCCGTTCGTTTCGGAGTTTTTGAGAAACCCCAAATGGCTTTTGATTATTTGAAAAACGCACAAATGCCGCAGGTTATAAGAACGGATGAAAGTTCAAATTCTTGTGACAGACTCGTTTGCACAACGTTTTCATCGGCAAAAACCTTCGTTGAGGACTTATTCAACAGGGGAGAAACAAAAGTCGTTCTTGAAGATTACGTCTATGGTCATGAATTTACGCTTTATGTAATAACCGACGGATATAACGCAATTCCGCTCACTGCAGTGGCAAATTACAAATTCATGGAAGACGGCGACGGCGGAATTTTAACTCCCGGAGCAGGTGCTTTCACTCCTGATTACAAAATAACACAAGATATTCTATCCCGTGTTATGAAAAATGTTGTGAATAACGTTCTTTCCGCACTTGAAAGACGAGGAACGCCGTATGTAGGAATTCTCGGTGTGGACTGCGTTTTAGCTGATGATAAAGTTATAGCTTTGGATTTTAAAAGCTTTTTGTCAGACCATGACTGTCAGGCCGTTTTAAATATTACGGAAGAAAATCTTATCACACTTTTTGAGGCATGTGCCGTCGGCTCTTTCGCAGACGATTACGAAACCTTAAAGATTTCCGACAACTCCGCCGTTTCATGCGTAATTTTTTCCAAAACAAAAGACAACGTTATAAACGGTTTGGACGATGTTGAATCGGATATAACGTTTTTCCCGATAAAAAAGAACGAGTACCTTGAATATTTAACCGTTAACGGCAGAAATTTTGTTTTAACCAGAACTGCAAAAACTCTTTCACGGGCAAGAACGTTACTCTATGAGGATATTGACGGTATAGATTTTGCAGGGAAAAAATACCGAACTGATATTTGTTTGCAGGTTGAAAATTTTTAAACCTTCATTATATATAAAAATATGAAGAACTATTATTCAATTCTCGGAGTTACACCTGACAGTTCAAACGCGGAAATAAAGCTTGCCTACCGTAAACTTGCACGGAAATATCATCCCGATGTGAACCCGCAGGGGGCAGAAATGTTTAAAGATATTTCTGAAGCTTACGCAACGCTTTCCGATGCAAAAAAACGACTTCAATACGACACGATAAACGGATTTTTTAAGTCAAACACAAAAACCGAACAGAAAACTTCCGCAAAAAAAGCACAGTCCGAATACAAAAAAACTCAAACAACCGAAAAAAAGACTCATTCAGATATTAACAAAAAAACAAAAGAAGAATTTTCAAAAAAAATAAATGAAATGTTTGAAGAATTCGGCAAAAAGTCCAAACCCGTTCCCAAACGAGGAACTGATATTTATGAAGAAATAACTCTGACGGTTAACGACTGTATTACGGGATGTGAGCGGATAATAAATGTTTTGCATACCGCTCAATGCCCGCACTGCAAGGGAAGAAAATTTATAAACGGTACAAAATGCCCGAAATGTAACGGAACAGGCGAAAAAAGCGAGCATAGAAAAATTACCGTAAAAATTCCGCAAAACATAAAAAACGGTACGAAATTGAGAATTCCGCAAGAGGGAAACACAGGCGAAAACGGCGGAAAAAACGGTGATTTGTACCTGAAAATTAAAATTGAACCCGACAAAAATTCAAAAATTGAAAACATGACCTATAACGTCCCGATATCCCCTTATGAAGCCGTTCTCGGCTGTAATATTTCAATTCCCGTATCTGACGGAAACATCAGCCTTAAAATTCCTCCGAAAACCCATACAGGACAAAAATTCAGACTGGCAGGACAAGGCGTTAACAAAAACGGAAAATCAGGCGACCTTATAGTTATTGTACATATTGAAATTCCTTCTGTTTTGTCGGATGATGAAATAAAGCTTTATGAAAAGCTTAAAAAATTGTCATCACAAAACATAAGAGAAAATATATGGTTAAAATAAAAGAAATATTTGACTCAGTTCAGGGAGAAGGCCCATACGTAGGCTATAAACAGCTTTTTGTAAGGTTTTGCAACTGCAACCTTAAATGTAATTACTGCGATACGGAATTTTCTGCCGATAAAGATTACAAAGAATATGACCCCTGCACTCTTGCCGATGAAGTTAACAAATTCAAAAAAGTTCATTCGATTTCGCTGACAGGAGGTGAACCGCTTTTACATAGCGAGTTTCTGAAAGATTTTCTTCCCCGTGTGAACAAAAAAATTTATCTTGAAACAAATGCAACTCTTGCGGATAAATTTTTGGAGGTTAAACCTTTTATTTCAGTCGTTTCAGCTGATATCAAACTGGAAAGTGCCACAGGTATTAAAGACACATTCAAATTCCACGAAAAATTCTTTGAAGCGTGTAAAGGGGTTGAAACTTTTGCAAAAATTGTTTTTAACGAAAAAATTACTGATGATGAAATAAAAAAATGCACTGAAATCGGCAAAAAGTTTAATATAGAACTTATTTTACAGCCTGAAATGACGGATGAGAGTATGGCGGTATCAACGGAATTTGCCGCAAAAATTCTTGATAAATTCCTTGAAGAATACCAAAATGTACGCTTAATTGCACAAATGCACAAGTTCTTGAATATCAGATAGACTTATAGTATAATTTTTTTTAAGAAAGAGGTTTCAATGGCTGTAAAAAGAGTATTGCAATACGGAGAAAAGAGTTTAAGAGAGCCTTCCAAAGAAGTTCACAAGGTTTCACGAAAAATTCACGAGCTTGTACAGGATTTGCTTGACACTATGTATGCAAAAAACGGCGTGGGTATGGCAGCTCCGCAAATCGGCGTAAATTATAGGGTTTTTGTGGTTGATGTATCTAAAAACGATGAACCGCTTAATCCTTTGGTTTTCATTAACCCGAAAATCATTAAAAAATCGGGTGCGGTCATAGCACAGGAAGGATGTATCAGTTTCCCCCAAGCCTATACGGACGTAAAACGTTATGCAAACGTTACTGTCAAAGCTCTTGACATAAACGGAAGGGCGTTCGTTATGGAAGCAAAAGACGGAGAGCTTTTATCACGGGCAATTCAGCACGAAAACGACCACCTTGACGGCATTTTATTTATAGACCACTGTGTTAACAGGTTTGAAACCGATGAAGTTTTGGCAAAGCATAATCTTCCGCCGATTAATCCCGAAATGCTCGCAGACGATTCCGAGCTGGACAAGGAGTTAAACAAGTGATAAATATTGTCTTTTTCGGAACTCCTGCCATTGTTCTCAAATCGCTTGAATATTTGTATAATTCCGATAAAATAAATGTTCTTGCCATTGTAACTCAACCCGACAAACCCGCAGGACGCGGTCAAAAGTTAACTTTTTCGCCGATAAAACGCTTTGCACTGGAAAAAGGACTTCCCGTGTTTCAGCCGAAATCTATCAGGAAAGATATTGAAGTTCAACAAGAATTAAAAAAACTAAATCCTGATTTTTTTGTGACTTTTGCTTTCGGTCAAATTCTCTCGCAAGAAGTTCTTGATATCCCGAAATACGAAACAATTAATCTTCACGCCTCGCTTTTGCCAAAATACAGAGGGGCAAACCCCATACAACGTGCTATTATTAACGGTGACAGCGAAACGGGAATTTGTACAATGATTACCGAACTCGGGCTTGACTGCGGGGACATTTGTCTGAGAGAAAAAATTCGCATTCCCGATAATATGAATTGTGCGGAATTATATGAAATAATCAGCGAAAAATCTCCCGAATTAATCGAAAAAACTTTAACAGGGCTTGTTGAGAACACCATAACGCCCGAAAAACAGTGTGAAAACGGCGTTTGCATGGCAAACAAGCTTACCAAAGAGGAAACACTGATTAATTGGACAAAATCAGCCGACGATATTCACAATTTGGTACGAGGTATTTACAAATTTCCGTCTGCGTATTTTGTTCACAACGACAAAATTATCAAAGTTCTTGAAACCCGTGTTGTTAAAAACACGGCTCCTTGCGGGGAATTCAGGTTTTGCAAAGAAGGCATTGAAGTCGGGTGCGGAAAAGACAGCATAATGCTTATCAAAGTAAAACCCGAAGGAAAAGGTGAAATGCTTGCCCGTGACTGGGCTAACGGTTTGAGGTGAAATATGTTTACAAAAGGAATTCGCGGAGCAATAACAGTTGAAGAAAACACCCCTTCTGCCATAAAAGACGGGACTCTTGAGCTTTTGAGAGAATTATTTGATAAAAATAATATTGCTCCCGAAAAGATTTCACACATAATTTTTACAACGACAAATGATTTGAATGCGGATTTTCCCGCAAAATTCGCAAGAAAAGACTTTGGCTTGAAAGACACTGCCATGATGTGTTTTCACGAACTTGACGTGCCGAATTCACTGAATTTGTGTATTCGCATCCTGATAGTTCTCAACTGTAACGAAGATTTTATCCCGCAATTTGTGTATCTTAAAGGTGCAAAAAATTTAAGATAATTTTGTGATTTCCGTCATTGCTGGGTCAAGAAGCCTTCTTCCGATATTCGGAAAATCTATCGAGCAGAGCATTTTATTGCCGTACTTAATCATTTTTTCCACAACACCTTCGCCGTATTTGGGAGTCGAAACTCTGTCACCGGGTTCAAATGATGGTGTATCAACCGCTTCAATATCATCTGCTGGGTAGACGGGAACGGGATTTTCTTCAACAATATCATCTTCGGTAAATTCTTTAACCGAGTCCTGTTGAGCGTCCGTCAAATCCTCTATCAAATTCAAATCATCTTCATTCAGCTCATCATCAACGATTTCAGGTTCTTCGGGCAATTTTTCATAGAAAATTTTATCAACATCTTTCGCGACCTGTTCGACAAGCTCATCACCGCTAAGCGAGGGGGTTTGCTCTGCAATAACAGGTTCATCATCACTTACTTCATCGGTCAAAATAACGTTTTCTTCAAGTTCTGCCGTCAATTCTTTCACATCATCGACATTTTCTGATGTATCGGAAATATTTACATCGTCAGCATTTTCAGTTACTAATTCGGAAATGTTTTCATCCGTTTTATCATCCGAAATATTTTCAATAATCGGCTCATCAGCGGTAATTTCGGGAACATTTTCAGGCTCATCAGCTGAAAATTCTTCCGTAAATTCTTGTACCGTTTCATTCGCTTCGGGTTCATCGGATAATACTTCAAAAACAGGCTCATCAGAACTTTCCTCAATAGGCTGTTCATCAGACATTTGTTCGATAATCGGTTCATCATAAACCGTCTGTTCGTCAATTACTTGTTCATCAAGCACATTTTCAAACACGGGTTCATCAGAAATTTCTACAGGTTCTTCTGAAATTTCTTCCAAAGTATTTTCCGTCAAAACCTCCTCAACGGCAGGTTCTTCCGCGATATCCTCTGTCGGTATAATTTCAGGGACTTCATCTTCAATGTTTTCATCTGATTTTTCGGTCGTTTCAGGCAACAAATCCTGCATTACAACCTGAGCGAGAACATTTTCCTGCGATTTTTTTGTTTCTTCCGTTTCTTGCGAATTTTCAGGCTCATCATCGTAATTCGTTTGTGAAAATTCGCTAAGCTGAATAATTAACGGTATATCCTGAGTGTGAGCACCGAATATTACAAATTCCGTACCGTTAAGTTTGTTCAAAAACGTGTTATAACTCAAGAAATCATGCTGCAAGGTCTGCGGAGTGAACAAAATCTTATTCTGCGAAATTTCTTTTAATTCATTAACATATTTGTACTCGTGAGGGCAAATAATTGTCGTATAAATATTTGACTCCGATGTGAGCAGACGCAAAAGCTTCTTATCGGAATTGTCGTTTGAAATTTTTACGAAAGAATACATTTTTACGTTCAAGCTGTTCAAAACACCGTAAATATAAGAGATAACTTCCTTTTGAAGGCTGTCTTGAACACCTGAAATATCAATTATAAGAGGGTCATTAACCTGAGCAAGCCTTGAAAGTGCTGATATATCATCGTCTGCAAAAATTTCTTCTTCTTTATATTTCAAAAGTTTATTTTTCAACAGCACTAACTGCGGGATTTGAGTTTCTTTAAACTGCGAATCTACAACGTTGAAGAACGAATTAAACGGCAAATAACCTTCGGAGAGCGTTTTTGTGTACTCCTGAACTTCAAGGAAAATATCCTGAATTATTGCCTTGCTGACAGAATCCGTATCCTCAAGGTCGTTTTCGTATATATAATTAATTGTGTCGTAATTCAGCGGAAGTTTGAAATCGTTCGGGAACGTAATTTTGCTATCCGATTTGAAAACTCCTTCGGTATCAATTATAACGATTTTTTCGTCGAGCTGTTTGATAAAATTATCTATCAAAAGTGAAGTGTTGTCGAAATTAGACGAACATATTAACAAATTATTTTCAAAAATACTTTTATCGACTCTCAAAGTCGTATTCAGTTGAGCTAGTTTTCCGATAATAACAGGTTTTTCAACCGGAATAACATCCAGCAAATCTTTTACGGGAAGCGGAGAAACAACCGAGTTATAAGAAGGAACGGTACCGTTATAGCTTTTCAGAATACCTTCGGAGTTAAACGTAAACAAAAGTTTAACAATGGCAAAATTACCGTTTTCATCGCCTCTAAGGTTCATAACCTGTGCAACATAGGGCGTATTCTCATCCTCGATAATTACAAACCCTGATAACGCAAGCATATCGGACGGTTCGTACGATATTTTTACCAAATTATTCTTAATCTCAACTACGTTCATAAATTTCCCTCACTTCAAATTTATTGTAACATGAACATGCTAATTTTGTACCAAATCTTGAAGTTTATTGTAAATTTTAATTGTTTTCAAACAAATTTTTAAATCTCTTTTGACCAGACTTTTAATTGTGTCTTTGTAACACCTTAAAAGAGCCTTGTTTAAGCCGTTTTTGCCCTTGAGAATTTCTCTCAGCTCCTTACAGTAATCCTTGTCACGGGTGTTTAATTCAATTTTATCGGCGAGAAAAACTATCTTTTCAAAATCGCTCATATCAAGTTTTCCGAGCGTATGACATCTGACCGCCGATAAAATATCTTCATCGTTTATTCCGAAATCTTTTTGTGCGATATAAGCACTCACAGGTGCGTGTAAAGTTTTGTAATTAAGCATTTCGCTTTCGTCAATATCAAGATTTTTGTTAATAATTTCCAAAAGTTTCTCGGTAGGAAAACACTTAGCGCAATCGTGAAGCAGCCCGGCAAGATACGCTTTTTCCGAATCAAGTCCGTATTTTTCCGCAAGTTCTTTTGCACATTCGGCTGTGCCTAAAGTGTGATAATACCTTTCTTCCGTCAAATCCTTCTTTAATCGTTCTTTAATTTTTGTATAATCCATTTTCTAAAATATATTCCTCTACTTCTTTTGTAACGTATTTACTTATGTTTTCGCCGTTTGCGACGAGTTTTCTGAGATTTGTTGATGAAATGTCATTAAATTTCATTTCCGCCACACAAAAATTGTATCCCCTTTGTTTTAAGCGGTCAAGATTTACGGGTTTATCGCTCCTGACAAAAACGATAAAATCGACCATTTTTTTTAATTCCTCGGCTTCATACCAGCTTTCAATTTTTTCAAAAGCATCCGTGCCGATGATGAAACTGATTTTTCCTTCAGGTGAATATTTTTTGTAAAGTTCAAGCACCGTAAGATAAGAATACGACTTTCCCTCATTTTGGTATTCTATATCGGAAACGGCAAAATTTTTATTACCTTTCAGAGCAAGTTCAACCATCCTAAGCCTATGATTACACATTGATAAATCATAATCCTTGTGCGGCGGCTTGTAAGCGGGAATAAAAAGAATTTTATCAAACCCGAAATTATCAATTACATACTGCCCCGCCTGCAAATGAGCTTTATGAATAGGGTTAAAAGTTCCTGAAAAAATACAAAGTTTCATAAAAAGATTATATCATAATTAATCTTGGAATACACGAGTTTTGAAAAGCTTGTTTTCTGCTTTTCCTAAATTTAAAAGAGATGGCTGGGGTGGGCTAGTTCCCTCTCCCCATCGAATTGACCTTCGTGCGGGAGAGGGCTAGGGTGAGGGGTTAAAATGTAAGTTGGGGTTTTACCCCAACGAATTTTTAAAAAGTGGCAGGCTGAGCCTGTACGGAATATTTAAGAAAGTAGGATGGGTGGAACAATTGTCATTCCACCCATCAATAATTTATTTTACTGATTTTCGCTCGACTCTGACGGCGCAGTTTCGGGATAATTCATGTTATCATGCTCAAGTATCCATTTTGAACATCCCCAACCTCTTCTGTTCAAATAACAGTTTTGAGCAGCGTATGGATAAACTCCCGACGGACGAAGGAAATAAGCAAAAATATCTTTTGCCATCGTGTTTGGTTTTGCACTACCGTTTACATCATACCAGAGCAGTCCGCACACATCAGTATAACCGCTATCTGTATCTGTACAACCTTCTGTGCCGGCAGATCTAAACCAAATTAAACTTCCATCAGAAAGAATAAGTCTTACATAATATTTATTACCATAACCAGACTCGGAATTTGGGCTACCCCATTCCATGCCGTTTAAATAGTAATAATCTGTATTTGTATCAAGACAATTACCCGAGTTATCTTCAACACATTCTTTTGCAACTCTTAAATACGGTTTTAAATAACTGTACAGCTCTTGACTCCCGCCACTGAAGTATTTGGGCAAATTCCACGTATTTACCGGCCCGTTATCTACTTCTGCCAGTTTCACCGCTTGATTTAGCACTGAATACATCTTTTTAACTTTAGTTATCGTGACTCTTTCCTGATATTTATTTATAAGCACAGGCATGGTCAACGCTGCAACAACACCGATTATGGCTAAAGTTATCAACACTTCGGCAAGGGTAAACGCGTAATTCTTGGTTTTTGAGGCTAGAATACTCTTAAAACCTATGCTATGAGGAAATCCCCCCCCCCCCCGATGGGTTAAGTGCGCTAATAGTAATCTTCTTCATGTCATTTGTCCTTTCTATTCTTTACACATTCTCATTATAACCGATTTTTCAAAAAATGCAAGGGGGGAAATGGAAAATTTTTAAAAAATTTTAAAAATTCTTAATAAAATCTGACCCCTCACCCTAACCCTCTCCCGCAAGGGGAGAGGGGATTAACCCACCCCTTGCCCCCTCCCTTGAAAAGGGAGGGGAAAAAACTGTACCCCACCCCTGCCCTCCCCGTTAGGGGAGGGTGAATAATTACGGCACTGCGTGCGAAATTATAGGCTGGATTGCTTCGCATTCGCTCGCAATGACGGTTTACCCTTCACTCTAGCCCTCTCCCGCAGGGGGAGAGGGGATTAACCCACCCCCTGTTCCCCCTCCCTTACAAAGGGAGGGGAAAAAACTGTACCCCACCCCTGCCCTCCCCGTTAGGGGAGGGTGAATAATTACGGCACTGCGTGCAAAATTATAGGCTGGATTGCTTCGCATACGCTTGCAATGACTGACCCCATCCCCATCCTTTACAAAGTGATTTAGTGATTTGTGAGTTTTCACGTGGTATAATCGGATTATGAAAAGGTTTAGAATTTTTCTCGGGTATTTAACGTTGGTATTAATTGCGATAAGTATGCTTTATCCGTTCATTGCCATGGTAAACCTTTCTTTTACGCCGAATAACGAAATTTTTCTTAATGCGGGGAAAATTTTCCATTCAGGATTAACCGTTGAAAATTACGGGAATGTTTTTTCGGAAATTCCTTTGAGTTTATATTTTTTCAACAGTCTTGTTGTAGCGGTAATTGCGACTTTCGGGCAGGTAATTTTTGCGTCAATGGCTGGTTATGCTTTTGCGAGAATGAATTTCAAATACAGGGACGCACTGTTTTTAATTATTTTGATAACGATGCTTGTGCCGCCGCAGGTTAATATCATACCTTTGTTTTTTATGATGCGGGAACTGCATTTTACAGACACTTATCAGGCATTAATTTTACCTGCATTATTTGGCGGTTTCGGGATATTTTTAATGAGGCAGTATTTTTTGGGGCTGCCTAAGGATTTGGAGGAATCTGCGAGGATAGACGGCTGCAATTTATTTCAAATGTTTTTCAAAATCGCCTTACCGCTGGCAATTCCGACTATTGCGACTCTTGCGATATTCACGTTTGTTTCGACGTGGAACAGTTTTATGTGGCCGCTAATCGTGACGAATTCCGAGGGTATGCGAACGCTTCCGGTGGGGCTTGCGATTTACAAGGGAAGTTTCAGGGAAGTAACTCTTTGGGGCGAGCTTTTGGCTTGTTCGGTAATTTGTGTAATTCCTGTTATCGGGGTATTTTTACTTGGCAAGAAGTATTTCATTTCGGACATTTTGCAAGGCGGAGTAAAGGAATAGTTACAGTTTGTAACGCAAAACGGAATTAGACCCTTGCGAAGACACGTACAGCAAGCCTTTTGAGATAAACAACCCGTAAGGTTTTGAGATATTACCGATTAAAACGGAAACCGCACCTGAGCTTGTAACTTTCAAAACGTTGTCACTGTTGTAGTTTGAGATGTAAATATTTCCCGAGGAATCGCTCACGAGAGCTATCGGGCCGTTAATTCTGGAATCTTTCAGGAAAATTATACGTCTGCCGTCGGGTGTAATTTTATAAATCATGTTATCGGAAAAGCAAGCCACATAAACATTTCCGAGGCTATCGGCGGTAATTCCCGTGGGACTCGGGATGTTGTTATAAATTCCGTTTGTCAAATCAAGTTCACCGTCATTTTGGGGTTTTGAAGCGGCTTTAAGCGTTTGCATATCAGTGCCGAGCGAATTTGCGAGTTGTTGAGCCTTTGTGTAAACCGTGCTTTCAGGCGGTATGAGTGAAAGATATGTTTTTGCTTTGTCGGGCTGACCGAGTTTATTGCTGAGGTTAGCGGCTTTGTAAACCGATTCGTAATCCTCGGGTTTTCGCACAATAATTTGTTTAAAGACCGCCAGTGCGGCATCTTCCTGATTTAAGTACTCCAGAATTGAGCCCAAATTGTAATAAGCGTCAATGTAATTCGGGTCAAGCTCTATTGCACGCCTGAAAGATGCCATTGAACGGTCGTATTGACCTATTTTGTACAAATCCACGCCGCGATTATATTCAAGTTTTGCATCGGTTGAAATCAAATCTTCCGCAAAAGTCGAACAGCCGATGATTAAAGCAAAAAATGTTATTAAAAATTTTTTCAATGAAATTCTCCTAAATTATTTCATCAAGTTTTTCAATAATTTTTTGATTTTTGTCCGCGAACTCTTTTCCTCTTGCCAAAATAGCGAGTTTAAGGATGTTTGCGAGGTTAATCGGGCGTAATTCCTTATAATTGTCGGGAAGTCTTAAACTCCAATTAGCGTCACCCGATGTTCCGGGGCGGTTGTAAACGTCATAGATATTGAAATAATCCGTAAAGAATATTTGAATATTTTCCGCATTGGACGCAAAGAGTTCCACGAGTTTTGTTTGAGCGAGGAATTCGGCATCTTCGGTCAATTTTACGATAATATCGTCTTTATTTTCGCTTTCAGTAAACAGGTCATCGACAAGATTTTTTGCGTGAAGATATCCGACATGAGTGTGAATATTTTTATCCGCCCACATTTTTATCGGCTCGTTGTCGTGAGTTCCGACCATAGCCCAGCATTTTTTAGTGATATTTCTGCATCTGTAAGGGTCATCGGGTTTGTCGGCTTCAACAAACTGTGTAAGTTTCATACCTTGCAAGCCGAATTGATTCATAACCGATGCGACGGGGTTTGTGAGCGTTCCCAAATCCTCACAGACGATGGCATCTTTGTCTAAGCCTTCTTCTTCGGCGGCAGCGATAACGATTTTTTCTATCAGCCTGCCGTAAGCCTTTATCTGCTCTTTTGTAAGCGTTTTAACCCTTTTTTCTTTATCAGCCGTAACCGTTTCGTCCAAATCTTCAAGTTTTGCTATCGCAAATTTTGAGAGTTCGGGATGTTCGGGTGAAGAATAGAGTCTGCCCGCACCTTCTTCGATTTTCGGTTTTTTGCCTGCTTTGTAAACCCATGGGTCAATAAGTCCTACGATGTGGTCAATTCTGACGCCTCCGGGGTTTTCTCTGAACATTTTTTTGTAAAGGTTTTTCAAAAGTTGACCGCCTTCATCAAGTGAGCCGTCGGAATTATACATTCTGTCGGGGTTCATGACGGGAAATCCCCATGCTTGACCGTCTTTTGAGAAATAATCGGGCGGGCATCCGAGCATCCAACCGTCCAAGAACAAGGACTGATAAGCCCATGTGTCACGGTCGGAGAACGCAACCTGTCTGTCTGCTATCATTTTTATGTCATGCTTTTTGGCAAATTTGCGTGTATCTTCGCTTTGAGAACTTATGATAAACTGAATGAATTTGTATTTATCAATTTCGTCGCTGTATTTGTTTTCAATTTCTTCAATACGTTTTGCAAACTCCATTTTTTGCTCGATAGACTGAGGATTAAACAGGTTTTTATCGGTTTCTGAATTCCACAACGGCCAGTAATCGTTTCCGTGTTCTATCGAAAGAGCCTCATAGAGAGCATCTTTGTCAAGCCAAAAACTGTTTTCACGTTTAAATATTTCAAATTCTTTTTCCGATTTTTTATCGGCGTTGGATTTAAAGTTCTCCCACGCCTCTTGCAGAGCCTCCTCGTATTTTTTGTAAACGTATGAATAAGAGGTTTTATTTGAGTTTTTGTTCGGATTATTTTGAACTATTTCCTCAAAAGTTGTGTTTGAGAGGATTTTCCCCCATTTAGAAGTTGTAAGTTCTTTTAAATCAATGAAAAGCGGATTACCCGAGAAAATAGTACCCGTGTATGGTGAGGAATCGCAGCTTTTTGTTTTTCCTGCGGGTCCGAGCTGAACGGCATCGAAAAGTCCCGACAAATATTCGATAAATTCGTGTCCGCCGTCTGAAAACGCACTGCCAAAGCCTGTGTTTTGCCCTGCGGCTGACGGGAAACTACCGCTGTGCATAATAAAAGCGAGATTTTTTTTACCCAAAACTTTCAGAGCTTTTCTTACAGTTTTTTTTGATTTTTCATCTAAGATACCGAAACTTTTTTCTAACGTAGAATTCATAATTAACCCCTCTAAAATATTGACACAGTAATGATATCATGGAGATGTTTTTTTTTCAACACACAAAAAAACAGGTCAAACAAAATGTCTGACCTGTTTTTTTATTTAACGAAATCAACTATGAAGAAGGTGTTGTATCTTTCGTTTTATCACTCAAAACAGCGTTACCTGCGTAAGATGCCGGTAAAATTATTTGATCATAGAAGTAAACAGGGAAGATATCAGCGATGTTGTCTTTTACGACACAATTATCTCCTGATGTAGTACCATCACAAGTAGTTACCTTGTTCGGACCCTTAGTACCGTTTACATCAAAGTAGCCATAGCATGGTGTACTTTCAGTACAATTTGCTGCTACACCATCATCATAAATAAACATTGAACCGTCATTGAATGTTGTATAAGTCTTAGTAGCTGGTACAACAAATTTTGATGTTTTAGTTTCTCCATCTGTCGTCGAAATTACATCAAGATCGCCATCAGTAGTTGCTAACGACGGACTATAATTTGCAGGAACATCTGTGCTACTTGAAATAACATTTACATGTTCACTAAGCAATGCAGAAAGTATTTCTGTTTTAGTTGTATCAGCTGATCCTTTAAGTCCCGAGAAATCCCAATCATCCAGAGCCTGGTTCAATGCAACAGCCTGAGCCATTACAGACAACTCTTTCTTAAATCCTGCTCTAAATTCTGCGCCTCTTGTTTGGTTAATCAAAGTCGGCATGGTCATTGCAGCTACAACACCGATGATACCAAGCGTAATCAACACTTCTGCAAGTGTAAAACCGAATCTTTTTGTCATAATCTTTTCGCCTTTCTTTTTTTTAATACTCTTGACTCTTTAAATCAAATTCAACTATCCTCTAAGACATGCAAAAAACTGATTTATCGAATCCTCTTATATATATTTTAAGATATTTTACAAAAAATGTCAATACTTTTTATAAAAATATTAATTATTTTTAACTAATTCTAAAGGATTAGTTTACCCTAAAAAGCACTCAAGACAAGTAAAAGCGGTTTAACAGCATAGGCAAAAACTTAGCATTTAAAGCACTCAGGTCGAACACAAACTCGTTAACGCCCGATTTGTAAAGTTCTTCAACTTTGTCAAAATTTTCCAAAATTGTGTCCTCAAACATGTGCATTCTGCAAAATCCGTCGCATGTGAACGGAAACATTTTGCTCAATGACGGGTCATAAAGTGCGTAACCCCCTCTATGACAAGGCGCTTGACAGGATAATCGGGAAATTATCGCACTGTCATTGTTCAACGGGCATAAACCGAGGCTCGGAACTCTTATATTCCCCGCTATCGTCATCTTTCTGTTCGGAATGTCATTTTTAATCTTTTTAATAGTCTTTATCGCACTTTCGGTGTCGGAAAATGCCGTAAAATCAACCGTTTCAACATTGGCAAGGTTGTTCAAACACTTTATCGCCAAACTGTTCGACAAATTTATGCCCTGACCGATTTCTATCGGAATATGGTTTATTTCCGCATCGTTCACAGCCGTCCAAAAATACCCTATATTGTTTATAATCAGGCTGTCAGGCTCGACTTTCCCCAATAAAATCTGCTTTACATACTCATAAACCCTGTCAAAATCACGCTCAATAAGTATTCTCGGCGTAGAAAGCTGAAATTTTATCCCGTATTTTTTGCAGAATTTCAACACTTTAACTATAATGTCATGAAAACTGCTCGTCGCTAAATCACACGTAGAGAGAATTTCGCCGTACTCAACAGAATAAATCGGAACGGTATCGTACTTTTTTATGTACTTTTCAAGCTCTTTTATCTGTGCAAGCTCGGAAAGCCGCAAATTAATCCTGTACGCCGATTTCGCCGTAAAATCAATGTCCTCTTTCGCTCTCGGCGGAGATATTTCCCACTCAAAATTCTTGATGTTCCTGCTGAACTTGAAATCCTTGCCCTGAGCACTTTCTACAACACCCAAAAAATGATTTGTTCTATAAATGCTCTTTCTGACGTGCTTGAACGGCAATTTCTGATTTTTAAAGAGTTTCGGTTTATCAAGGATTTTTTGCACAAGCTCAATAGCCTCCAAAATCTCCTCAGACACCGCAAATTTACCCTTAATAACAACGCTGTCTATCGCTTTGAGCTTTTTTATGTCCTCCGCACAAAAAGGAAGGTTGTCACTGTCTATCGCAAGCGGAAGTTTCGTATATTTCTTAATCTTTGCGATATTTTTCATGTAAATTTCTTCCGTGATGATTATTTCGTCAACCTTATGGAAATTGTTGATAAAATCAATTCCCGCAAGGTTATGAATGTCGAAATACGAGTCAGCAATAACCTTAAACGGCAAATTGAAAACCTTTATCGCCTCCAGTATCGCAAAACTGTTTATGAAAATTCCGTCAATGCCCGCCGTTTTTAAATATTTCAGCATTTTTTTTATCTCAGAAAGATTTTCCTCGGTTATGTCATGCTTGAAATTTATGTAAATCGACGAATTACAACGCTTTGCAGCCTCCACAAACTCGTTTATATACTCAAAATTTCCGTTCAAAAACTTCTTATGATAAACGTAATAATCCCTGCACTTGGTCGATTTTGCGAATAACTCAATATCTTCGGGCTTTTTTACGGGAGAAACTATTCTGATGCTTTCCATAAAGAAATTATACCATAAAATATTAAAATACTTCGTTCGCAGACGGGAACGCACCTGATTTTACGTCCGCATCAAATCTTTTTGCACAGTCAATGATAAATGATTTCATGTCGCCGTATTTTCTGGCGAATTTCGGCGTCATATCGGAATATTTTCCGAAAACATCGTCGCAAACCAAAACCTGTCCCGTACAAAATCTTCCCGCACCGCACGAAATCGTCGGAATTTGAAGGTTTTCCGTAATATATTTCGCACACTGCTCGGGAACCATCTCCAAAACAAGGGCAAACGCACCTGCTTTTTCAAGAGCCTTTGCGGAAGTCAAAATCTGCTCGACCGCCTCATCAGTCTTGCCCTGAACTCTGTATCCGCCCAGCGTGTGCATAAACTGCGGTGTAAAACCCAAATGCCCGACAACGGGAATGCCTGACTCCGTAAGCCTTTTGACTAATTCGTTAATGTATTCGCCACCGCCTTCGATTTTTACGCCTTTCGCACCGCACCTTATCAGCTCACCGCCGTTTTTTATCGCCGTCGGAATGTCTGTATGATAGCTCAAAAAGGGCATATCGGCAATTACCATAGTCCTTTTTACGCCTCTTGCAACCGCTTTAGTGAAAATTTTCATCTCCTCAATTCCGACACCATGCGTGCTTTCGTAACCTAATGCCGTCATCGCAAGACTGTCACCGACCAAAATCATATCAACACCTGCTTCATCGATATATTTAGCCGTCGAATAATCGTAAGCAGTAAGCATTGAGAACTTTTTACCCTCGTCTTTGAACTTCCGAACGGTCTTTACCGTAACAGTTTTGGCTGTATTCATTGCGGTACTCATACTGTGGCTTTCTCCTGCTCCTTATGGAATAATCCTCTTTGATTTTCCTTTCTGTACCAGTAGTAAATCGCACGTGCAACACGGTTTGAGCTGTGTCTGACAAGTCCTTCTTTATTGTCCTCAATGAGTTTTCGCTGGAAAATGTTCACGCCCAACTTTTTGATATTCTCGTAATCCGTCTTAACGGGGTAAGAACCTGACTGTTGGTACTTTTTAGCCAAATTGGAAGGCATGAAATCGTTGATTAAAACCGTATCAATAATGTTTTTACTGTTGGCATGGTACATAAGAGCGTTAATATGGTCGGAAACAGCGTAGCCGTCAGTTTCTCCGGGTTGAGTCATTATATTGCAAACGTAAATTTTCCTTGCACTTGAACGTGCGATTTCATCAGCAATTTCCCTGATTAAAAGGTTTGGAATAACGCTCGTATAAAGACTTCCCGGCCCGAGAATTATCAATTCCGCCTCTTTAATCGCCGTTATAACGTCATCAAGTGCCTTGCAATTTTTCGGGTCTGTGTAAAGCCTTTTGATTCTGCCGTTTGCCTCCGGAATATTCGATTCCCCACGGATAATCCGTCCGTCGTCCATTTCGGCAACAAGCTTCATATCGTCAAGAGTAGACGGCAAAACCCTGCCCCTTATAGACAAAACGTTTGATGATTCCTTAACCGCACGAACCATGTCACCCGTAATTGAGCATAAAGCGGTTAAAAACAGGTTTCCAAAACTGTGACCTTCAAGCCCTTCGCCGTTTTTGAACCTATATTGAAAAAGCTTTGTAACTAAATCTTCATCACCTGCAAGTGCCGCAATACAATTCCTGATATCTCCGGGGGGCAGAACACCCATTTCCTCACGTAATCTGCCTGAACTTCCGCCGTCATCACCGACCGTAACAACCGCCGTAACGTTATTTGTAATATGTTTAATACCCTTTAACAACATTGAAAGCCCCGTTCCGCCACCGACGGCAACGATTTTCGGACCTCTGTTGAGTTTCCTTCGTCTGTATAGGTTTTCAAGCAAAGAATGATTGTCACTTCCGTCTATCATCGACAAATTCGTCTTTTGCCAGCCTTTGAAAAACATGCCCGCACCAAACATGACAAGTGCAAACGCAAGCCACTGCGTCGAAAGCCTCATCGCAACGCCGCGAATGAATTCCATCGTATAAAAAATAGGCTTAATATCAAATAAAATCAAAACACCCAAAGTCATCAAGACAGCACCCAAAAAAATCAGTGCAAACCAACGTTTCACCTGAAGTCCCGGAATAAGCCACATGGCATCTTCGGGCATTTTCATACTGTTTCTGAAACTTTTTAAAATTCTCTTTCCCATTATTCCACCCATCCTGATAAACAAGCATTCTTATAATTGACCGGAACAGGCGTTATAACCTCGTTTGCCTGCTTTATTAATTCCAAAGAATTTGAAAGTCTGTTTGAAAAATGGACTGTATCAGCAGTTATAACGGTTTTTCCGCCCTCAACATTGGAAACCTGCGAATATGATAAAAGCTGTTTCAACCTTTGGATTTCAATTTCCGTATTCTCGTTGTCACGGGCAACGGAATTCACCGTTCCGTCCGAATTATACAATTTTTCAAGAAAAACTTCCTGTGCAATAGGAATATTTAAAAGCTCGCCTGTCTTGTGAGTAATTTCGCCTGCCGCACCGTAATACACAAGCCATTTTGAACACTTCTGAACAGCTTTTGCAACCGAACAAGCAAACGAAAAATCTTCGGCACACCTTTTGTACATCGCACCGTGCGGTCTGACATGCTCGATTTCCATATTAAACGTTTTTGCATAGGACATCAAAGCCCCAACCTGATAAATTACAAGCGCCTCAATTTCATCGTCGGTCAAATTCATATCCCTGTAACCAAAACCCTGAATATCGTCAAACCCGATATGAGCTCCGACTACAACGTTTTTTTCTTTCGCACGAAAAAGAGCATTCCTTATCGCAAGAGGATCTCCGGCATGAAACCCGCACGAAATGTTGACAGAACTTGCATAATCCAATAACTCAAATTCAAAATTGTTCTTGTATATGCCAAAACTCTGCGCAAGGTCAATATTAAAATCTATATTCTTAATTGATTTTCTTTCATTTTCCATAAAAACACACCTTTTTTATAAAAATTATACTCGATAAATAATTTATTGCCAGTATCTTTACATAAATTTAAAAAGATTTTTTTCAAAAATCCGCAAGAAAAAAACGGGCATTTAAGCCCGTTTTTTATAATTATTCTTTCTTAGTCACATCATGATTATATCTAACCCAGTCATCTCCTTCTTTGACACTATAGTATTTTACTCTGCCGTCAGCATCACGGTAAATATTTCTTGTTTCATTCCCGTCTGCGTCGTATTCAGAGTCGCAATATCCTGTTACCTTTCCGTCAGCATCACGGTAAATCTTTTTTGTCCAATTCCCGTCTGCGTCGTATTCAGAGTCGCAATATCCTGTTACCTTTCCGTCAGCATCACGGTAAATCTTTTTTGTCCAATTCCCGTCTGCATCGTATTCAGAGTCGCAATATTCTTTTACCTTTCCGTATTCACCACGGAGAATCCATCTTAACTCATTGCCGTTTTTGTCATAAGTAGATGTTACATAACCGTATTCATCATAACTATAACTGTTACCGCTTGCAAAATCTTTTACTTTTGATTTCCCGCGATTAAATATATCCATATTTTGTTCTATTGTGGTTAAAGGTCTTTTTTTCAGAGGGTTATTGTTTGGGTCAACAAAATTTGCATCTTCAGGTGGATTTGCATCTTTTGTCGGAATATTATCCGCTGCATCTTTAGGTACTTCAGGCGCTGCGGGTGCTTCGGGCGCTGCCGGTGCATTCGATTTAACAGTCACGCCCATAGCCTCATACAAAGCATTCATTTCCTCAGCAGTAAATTCTATCTGCTGATTTGGCTGAACTATAAAACTTCCGCGGTAATCTTTAGGGTCGCTTCCGCCGCTGTAAATTTTTTGTCCGCCGTTTTCTTCACGCATTCGCTGTAACTCTGCAATTTTATTAATTGTCTGATTCCATTCTTGGGCGGTTATTTTTCCGTCTGAAATTTCCGCCT
The DNA here is from genome assembly GCA_947624975.1 of Candidatus Gastranaerophilales bacterium. Taxonomy (GTDB): domain Bacteria; phylum Cyanobacteriota; class Vampirovibrionia; order Gastranaerophilales; family Gastranaerophilaceae; genus Stercorousia. The sequence continues at coordinate 13,221 of CANQMP010000002.1, read as the reverse complement.
TGCCTTCGCTTTTCATCTGTTTTACAAGGTCAAACAAGGCTTGAGTGATACCTTGATTTTTCTTAATCGTCAATTTTGTTGTTGACGGTTGATTATTTCCGCCATTTGCACCGTTTACTCCGTTCACTTCTGTCGATATATATACTCCTTTCTTAATATGAAATGTATATATATTACAACATTTCGGAGGAAATTATTGCTATGGGCGCAAAAATGCTATGCTATAAGCAATTATATCAAGGGTTTCGGGCATGTGTAAAATGGGTTTACAATTCGTTACAAATGACTTTTTTGTTAAGAGATGTTAAGGGAATTTAGTGAGAAGTGAAAGGTGAAAAGTGAAAGGTTCATTACGGGTGCTAAAGCACCAAAATAATTGCACCCCACCCTAACCGAAATTTCTAAATTCGCATGCTCATTAAGAAATTTCCCTCTCGCAAAACGATAATTAATCGTTTTGCTCGGCAGAGTCCATTTGGGGAGGGAATAGTAAATTCCCCTCGCCCCTTGCGGGAGAGGGAAGAATTTCTTAGTGAACGCAGTGAACTTAGAAATTCGGGTGAGGGGTCAAATAATTAGGCACTGCGTGCGGATTAAAAGGCTGAGGCATTCGCTCGCAATGACAGATAATTTTCCCTCTCCAAAAAGTAGGATGGGGGAAACAATTTTCATTTCACCCATCAATAATCTGATATAATATGACCCCTCACCCTAGCCCTCTCCCGCAAGGGGAGAGGGGACTAACCCACCCCATCCCTCCCTTGAAAAGGGAGGGGGAAAAATAAGTCCCTTCCCTTTTTAAGGGAAGGTTAGGATGGGTTTTATTAGCTAAGGCATTCGCTCGCAATGACGTAGGATTTTAAGGTTTCATACTGAGAATTGAACCCACCCCTGCCCCCTCCCTTACAAAGGGAGGGGAAATCGCACCCCACCCTAACCCTCCCCCGCACGAAGGTCAATTCAACGGGGAGATGGGACTAACCTACCCATTAAAAAGCAACACAAAAAAAAGACACCCTTTGCAAAGTGCCTTTTTTTAAGATATTGAAAAATCAGATTACTTAGTCTGTAACTTATTTACAGCCTTAGTAAGTCTTGATTTCTTTCTGGCTGCGGTATTTTTATGCAAAATACCTTTTGAAACAGCTTTGTCACAAAGTTTATATGCGTTTGACAGAGCCGAATTGAGTCCGTCTTTATCCGAACCCTTCGCCAGTTCCAATACTTTCTTAACCGCTGTTTTAATGGAGGTCTTGAAAGCTACATTTTTAATTCTGTTTCTTTCTGCGGTTAAGACTCTTTTTTTAGCAGATTTAATATTTGCCATTTCGTTTTTCCTTTACTCTTGCGCCCGCTAATGACTTCGGACTTTCGAGGATAGTGAGTGTCTATATTTAAACAGAAATAAAATCAAATTGCAACATCATCCGCAAAAAATCTTAACTATTCTAAATAAACATCTTCAAGCAGTTTAATCTCAAATTGAGAGCCTGCGGGAATCGTAATCCTTCCGCCTTTGGAAAACAGCGCAAATACAGGCGACCCGACAAGGTTAACCGCATAAACACCCATACCGAAAACGGTCGGAATCGGTGAAAGAATTATGCCAACGGGATTATCGGCAAGTTTGGAAGATGCTCGACGGGTTTTTCTGTAAAAATTCTGCCCTTTATCAACCTGCTTTGAAACCCCATGCCAGTATTGACGCTTGCCTTTGATATTATTTACAAATACTTTTTTGTAATTAGCTTTTGTAATTTTGGCTCGAGCATAATAGGTATTACCGTTATATACAACGCTGTCGACCATAATTTCAAGCATTCCGCCGTTTCCCGTCACCTGCGGAAGATGTGAATCAACGACCACAGCCTTGAAAACAGTACCTGCAGGAATTGTTAAATAACGCTGATTTACGGGCTGTAAAGTTATAAACGAAAACCTCGCACCCTTTGCCGAAGCGTCCGATAAATATGCGTTTGACTTAACCTTAAACTTAGTGCCTTTTTTAATTCTTAAAGCCGTTTTTTTATCATATTTTACCGTACTTCCGGGTAAGTTTTTAACCCCGAGCTGAGGCTTAGCAGGCTGCGTGACAGGTAAAGATTTCGGCGGGGCAATATTAGTGTTTGTTTGAGTCGGTGAAACCTTAGGAAGTGCAGGCAACTGCTGTTCCAGAGCATTCGGATTATAATTTTTGCGAATTTCCTCATCAACCGACATGTCAAGCTCAAATGCCCGAACTGATTGGATTATGGAAAATAAAACTAATAATAAAAATAATCTTCTAATCAATTTACTCACCAAGTTTTTCATTAATGGCTTTTGCCGCTTTCTTGCCCGCACCCATTGCGTTTATGGCGTTGGATTCGCCCACCGGAGCGACATCTCCGCCCGCATAAACACTATCAATGTTTGTACATCTGGTCTGTTCGTCAACCGTAATATATCCGCGCTTATCAGTAATTATTTCAAGCCCTTCAGCAATAGCCGAACGCTGAATAATCGGATTAGGCCCTGTTCCGAGTGCAACGATTACCGTATCAAGTTCGATGATTTCGGTTTTTCCCGTTGACACGGGGCTGCGTCTGCCTGACTCATCAGGTTCTCCAAGCTCCATAACCTCTAATTCGACAGCTTTTACATAACCGTTATCGCCGATAATTTCTTTCGGAGCATACAAAAACTTGAATATAACGCCTTCCTCTTTTGCGTGGCGAATTTCTTCAAGTCTTGCTGGAAGCTCTTTTTCGGTTCTTCTGTAAATTATAAAAACCTCTTTAAATCCGACTCTAACGGCAGTTCTTGCCGCATCCATTGCAACATTTCCGCCCCCGAATACAGCAGCTTTTTCGCCGACCCTGAGCGGTGTCGGACTGTCAGGCTGTCCCGCATGCATTAAATTTACACGGGTCAAAAACTCGTTGGCGGAAAATACTCCGTTTAAATTTTCACCCGCTATATTCAACATCTTAGGTAATCCCGCACCAGAACTTATAAAAATTGCATCAAATCCTTCGTCTTTCAACTGTTTAAGCGTAACGGATTTGCCTACAACCACATTGGTGTGGAATTTTACACCCATAGCTTTAAGATTTTCGATTTCTCTGTCGAGAAATTTCCTCGGAAGTCTGAACGGCGGAATACCGTATCGCAAAACCCCGCCAAGCTCATGCAAAGCCTCAAAAACTACAACTTCATGCCCTTCTTTCCTCAAATCCGAAGCCGCAGTCATGCCGGCACAACCCGAACCCACAACGGCTACCTTCTTGCCTGACGGTTTAATTTCGGGGATTTCAGCTTTTGTATTATCTCCGACATATCGTTCCAAAGCACCGATGGATACAGGTTCTCCCTTAATTCCCAGGACGCAATTACCTTCACACTGTCTTTCCTGCGGGCAAACTCTGCCGCAAACCGACGGAAGCATACTCGTTTCTCGAATTATTTCTCCTGCTTTGGCAAGATTATTCTCTTTTATAGCCTGAATAAAAGTCGGAATTTGAATATTAACGGGACAACCCTGAACACAGCGAGGATTTTTGCAGTTTAAACACCTTGAAGCCTCCAGTTTAACCTGTTCTTCGGTCAAATTACTTTCAACCGCATCAAAATTTGTCCGTCTTTGAATTTTATCTTGTTCTTTAACTTTTTGTCTTTCTATTGCCATTTTATACCTCGTTAAATGTCTTAAAATGTGCTTTGCACACCTCTTTTAATCTTTCTTTTCCGTATTTTTCGATAAACAGTTTGGCGTTTTCTTTCACAACACCCGTACAACCCTTGTGGAATGTTAAATTGTAAGTCTTTTCCATCGCTTGAAGCTTTTCTACAAAGGTTACACGGGCAAGAACGGAAGCCGCCGCAACGGCAATATCGCTTTCCGCCTTACATCTTTGCTCTAATTTAATGTTTCTGCCTTTTTTCATCAGTGCATTTTTTATATAACTTTCATCCCCGAATTTGTCCGAAAGAGCGTATTCACACGTGTTTTTGTCAAGCACGTTTTCAATAACACGTGCATGTCCCCATGCCAGAAGCTTATTGAGATTTCCTATATTGTCATAAAGCTCGTTGTACTTAGAATTTGAAATTGCAACAACCGAATAAGGAGCTGATTTTTTAATCTCCTGAGCGAGCAAAATCATTTTCTTATCGGAAAGTTTTTTACTGTCTTTAATTCCGAGTTTTAAGAAATAATCGGCATTTTTTTCATCAACAAGCACACCCGCAACAACAAGCGGCCCGAAAAAATCGCCCTTACCTGACTCATCTGTACCTATATGCGAAACAAATTCGGACATAAAACCTCCTTAATGCAAGTTTTCCGGTACAGCCATCGGAATAGGAACAGGCGCAGGTTTCGGCGGTTCAACTTTCTGAACCTGCGTGGGAGCTGGTTTTGTTACCGCAGGAAGCTGAACAGGCTGTTCATTTTCGACATTATGAGTCTGTTTTTTCAATTCTTCAACTCTTTTAGCGACATCATCAGGTGTTAAAGCCGACTGTTCACGAGTTTCTTGCCCGCTATCCTGCTGTTCCCGTTCTTCTTCATCACCGATAACTTTAACATTATCTCCTGCTGAAAACGGTTTTAATTGAATTTCAGGGTAATTAAAATCCGTTTTGCCGTAAGGTTCGGTTGCAACAGCCATTACATCCTTCCAAATCAAAGCTGGAACAGTACCACCCTGAATTGATTTATTCATAACGGTGTTATCATCGTTTCCTACCCAAACACCGGTTACAATATCGGGTGTATATCCCATAAAGTAAGCGTCTTTGTTATCATCAGTCGTTCCTGTTTTACCTGCGGCGGGTTTTCCGATACTTGCCGCACGTCCCGTACCGTTTGATATAACCGTTTTAAGCATAGCGGTCATTTCGGCTGCGGTGTTCATGCTTAATTGGTGCGAAATTTTCGGTTTTGGAGCTTGATAAACGACTTTTCCGCGTGATGTTTCGACTCTCACAACCGAATAAGGCTGAACAATATATCCGCCGTTTGCAAAAGCACCGTAAGCCCTCGTGAATTCAAACAATTTAACGCCATTAGACCCTAAAGCTATTGTATAATCGTATTCAAGCGGTGTTTCAATTCCCAAAACTCTTGCGACCTGAATAACCGAACGAATTCCGACTTCCTTTATCATTCTTGCCGCACAAACGTTTGATGACACCATTAACGCCGTATAAACGGGAATTTTACCTCTATATTTGTTGCCGTAATTGTGCGGTGACCATTTTCCGATGGTAAAAGGGCTGTCCTCAATCATATCGTTGGGACTGATTCCTCTTTCAAGTGCTGCCGCATAAACTATCGGCTTGAAAGACGACCCCGGAGGTCTTACAGCCTGCGTAACTCTGTCATACTGGCTTTTTTCATAATTTTTTCCGCCCGAATATACCAAAATTCTGCCGTCAGTGTGGTTAAACGAGAACACAGCCGCCTGATTATTGTCGCCGTTTAGACCCCAGTTTCTCAAATTTTTGATTATAGATTCATTTGCGGCATTTTGAGCTTTAGAATCAAGCGTTGTAACGATTTTATAACCGCCTTGTGTAATTTCAGCCTCGTCAAATCCTAATCTTTCGAGTTCTTTCATTACGTAATCGCAGAAATACGGGGCTTTATTGGTAATATAATACTGCGGAACACTAGCCAATTTAATTTTTTCGTCTTTTGCTTTGTTGTACTCATCACGGGTGATATAGCGCATTTTGTACATTCTGTTAAGCACCTGATTACGGCGTTTAACGGCAAGTTCCATATTGTTAAACGGGTTATAAACGGACGGTGCCTGCGGAAGCCCCGCAATAAGCGCAAGTTCCGCCAAATCACAGTCTTTCAGGTGTTTGTTAAAATATATTTGAGATGCACCCTCAACACCGTATGCCCCCGCACCAAGATAGACGTTATTCATATACATTTCAAGAATTTTATCTTTTGAAATCGTCTTTTCAATTCTTGCTGCAATAAATAATTCTTTCAATTTTCTGTCAAAAGTTCTTTCGTTATTCAGGAAAAGAACTCTGGCAAGCTGTTGTGTAATAGTGCTTGCCCCCTGAACGGCATGACCTGCGATAACGTTCTGGACTGAAGAACGAACTATACCGCCCAAATCGTAGCCGTGATGACGATAAAAATTCTTATCTTCGGTCGCTATCAGAGCTTTTTTCAAGTTGTCGGGAATGTCTTTCAACTCGATTTTTTCAAATGTGTAAGCCGTAAATGTCTTAATAATTTCATCATCATAAGAATATATCTTCGTAACGATGTTCGGTTTAAACCTTTCAAGATTATTAATCGGCGGAAGCGACGACAGGTAAAGCTCCAGCGACGCAACACCCGCTAAAGTACACGCACATAAAAGCATGAGCATGAATTTAAAAGTGGAGAAAAAGCCTCCGTTTTTCTTTGTGTTTCTTGATATATTAGCCCTCGCAATCTCTTTTGCGGAGGAATTTTTTACTCTGTAATTCGGCATAAATATCCCTCGTCAATGACATGATTTTATTATAAAATAGTTATCATGGCAAACATGTTTGATTTCTTAACCGTAATATATAACGAAATACTTTCATATTTTGTACCTGAAAAAGTCGAGTACAAAATAACAGGAGAATGCAAAAAGTGCGGTAAATGCTGCAATTACATGTACAGTTACGACACTTATACCGAAAAAGAATTTAAAATTATGCAGTTTTTATTTCCGCCTTACAAAAGATTTTACATAAAAGGCAAAGATGAGGACAGCAATTTAATTTTCGCCTGCAAACTCGTGACAAAAGATGGTTTATGCTCGGATTACAAACACAGACTTGCAATGTGCAAAAACTACCCTGTAAAAAAAATCTTCTACCCCGCTAAACTCCACGACGGATGCGGATATAGGATTTGTACAAAAAAATTTGAAGATTATTTGAAATAAATGTTTCTAAAACATTTATTTTTTTTATCGACAAAACTTTTACAAAAATTAATATTTATTACTAAAATACATCCGTTTTAATCGGGTTTTTAAATTTGGTAATATTACCCTGGAATAACAGCGGAACATCACCCACAGAACCGTTTCTGTGTTTTGCGATAATAACTTTGGTGTCGTCTTTTGAAACAGGGCCGACATTTTTGTCATCTTCGGGGTCATCCGTACTCTTATAGTAAGATTCTCTGTAAATAAACATTACGATATCCGCATCCTGTTCAATAGAACCCGATTCCCTCAAGTCCGATAGTACGGGACGTTTATCATTTCTCGATTCAACCGCACGTGAAAGCTGTGAAAGTGCCAGAACAGGTACGTCCAATTCCTTGGCAAGAATTTTTAAACCTCTTGAAATGGCTGATATCTGCTGCATTCTGTCCTCACGACCCATACCCTCCATAAGTTGAAGGTAGTCTATCATGACAAGTCCCAAATCTTTCATTTCCATTTTCAAGCGTCTGCATTTCGCTCGAATATCCGTAATAGTACATCCCGATTTATCATCAATGTAAATCGGTGCTTTTGCAAGTGCATCCATTGCATTAGTCAATTTATCAAAATCTTTCATCTGAAGATTTCCTGTTTTAACGCGCTGTGAATCAACTTCGGCTTCGGAACATAACATACGGATTAAAAGCTGTTCCTGCGACATTTCAAGTGAAAATATCGCAACGGGAATATTCGCACGTAAAGCAACATTCTGAGCGATATTCAAGGCCAGAGCAGTTTTTCCCATACCCGGACGTGCCGCAAGAATAATCAAATCAGATTTCTGTAAACCGTTTAAAATAGCGTCTATTTCATAAAATCCCGTCGGTGCTCCGGTTAATTCTCCCTTATGCTCATAGCGGTACTCTATTTTTTCGTAAGCTTTTAATACCAAATCTTTTACATGAACCAAATCCGACGTACTTTTCTTGGATGCAATATCAAATATTAATTTTTCCGCACTGTCAAGAGATTGGTCTATAGGGTTCAAGTCATATCCGAAAGAAACTATCTCTGAACCTGCGTTTATCAAAGCTCTTTTAATAGCTTTTTCCTGAATAATTTTTGCGTAATATTCAATGTTTGCGGTCGTAATCGTTTTATAATACAAATCATTTATAAAAGCCCTTCCGCCTATGGTTTCAAGCTTTGAATTAAGGTTAAGTACGTCAGAAACCGTTACGATATCTATTCTCTCATTTGAGTTAAAAAGCTGAAGCATTGCATCGAATACGTATCTGTGAGCCGGTTTATAAAAACTTTCGGGCTTTAATATTTCAACAACTTTCGGAAGTACCTTAGGGTTTACAAGAATTGCACCCAAAACAGCCTCCTCCGCATCTATATTTTGCGGAAGCAAATTTGAAAGTTTTTCTTTTTCTTTTGCCTGAGGCATAAATTTTCTCCTTTATAACATGATTACATAAAAAAAATTTAACATGGAAGTAATTGTAAAATTTTGTATTGACAATTTTTTTTTAATTAAGATATTCTATATATATGAAGAATTTATTTATTAATTTAAAAACGGCATTATTAAACCAAAAATCCGACACCCACAAACGTGTCGCCAAAATACTTTTGAGAAACACTCTCAGAATATCCGTTGCTGAATCTTGCACGGGCGGACTTATCAGCTCCAGACTAACCGATGTTGCGGGAAGTTCGGCTTATACAAATCTGAATCTCGTTACGTATTCCAATGAATACAAGAAAAAGTATCTTAACGTTTCCGAAGAAACTTTGTTAATTCACGGTGCCGTAAGCTCTGAATGTGCTGCGGAAATGGCACAAGGGCTTCAAAAACTGACGGGAAATGATATAATTCTTTGTACAACTGGCGTTGCAGGGCCTGATTTCAGCGAAAACAAACCCGCAGGACTTTTGTACTGCGCCTGCTCTTTCAACGGAGAAACAAAAGTCAAAGAATTTAAACTTAATCCGAAATTAAACAGAAAAAATATGAAATTCAGGTTCTCCGAAGAAGCCCTTAAAATGGTGCTGGAAATGATTGAACCGCTTGAAATTGAAGTTTAAAAACTATTTCAATATTATTTGAGCCAAAATTTCGGGATGTTCTTCTATTAAAACATGAGCAAACTGATCCGTATCAATTTGAGTTATGACGATTGATAATAAATCTCTCGGAAGCTCTTGCAGCATCTTTTCAACATGTTCCGGTTCAACAACCGACATAGCTTTTACGACTTCGTTTTTTTGTTTTTCCCTGTTTATAATTGCCGTATAAGCATCCGCATCAAAAAGTTGAAACCATTCGTTATGCTCTTTTGCCAACGATAAAACAAGCTGCTGTTTTTGAGTCGGTTGGAAAGATGTCAACACATCCTTGAATTCCAAAGGATGTAAGTTGCCGATTTGTTTTGTTAAATCAATATTATTCAAATCACCTTCGGCAGGCTCACCCGTTACCTGCTCCAAAACCTGTATCAAGTATTCGCTCGGAATTGACTGCATGTGTTTTAAAATCTTGTTTTTATCAATATCCGTGCTTGTTAAAAATTTATTAAGCTGGTCATCGGGCATCATTTGAACAATTTCTTCCTGTGAAAACATCTGAAAAACAGTATTTACAAGTTCTTCTTTGGGAAGTTCCTCTAAAAGCTTCAAAAGTTTGTCGGTTGTAAAGAAGTTAAGCCCCTGAAGCAAGTCTTTATCCTCCATTCGAGGCAAAAACTCCCTTAAATCAAACTCCGACATCTCGTTTAAAATTAAAAGTTTATTTACGTTATCTGCCAGATCAAACAGTTCAATAATAAGATTAGTATTAGTCAAAAGTTCTTGAGCCAGCTTTATTGCCTGCTGATTACCCTGAGCTGCTTCGGCTTCCAAAATTTCTTCAACGGTCATATCCGAATACTCGGTTTCCATTTTTACGGAACTGATATTCAAGACCTGCTGAATGTATTCAAGATTTGAATCAATTACTAAACTCATAGTACTCCTTACAATACATAACGGCATATTTATCGAAAAACTTTAATGATTGTTAATTTTTGTAATAGTTTTTTTAATTTTTTTTGTACAGGAAACTTAAAAAAATTTACAATTCTCGGACTTAATCTTTTAAATAAAATATTTAACCGAAAATAGTTAGGAAAAATTTCCATGTATGCAAAAAGGAGAAAAAAAAATGAACATCGTAGAACCTATCAGAAAAAAGAGTGATTTAAAACGTATTGAAAAAATTTTAAAAACCCAAAGTTTACGTGATTTATTGATTTTTACCATCGGAACGAACTGCGGGCTTAGAATTTCCGATATTTTGAACCTGAACGTAAGTGATGTCAGAAACAAAACCTACATCAATATTGTTGAGAAGAAAACAAACAAGCCGAAACGATTTCCGATTAATTCTAAATTAAAGCCGTTGTTGGAAGAATTTACGGAAAACAGAGGCATTGACGAGCCGTTATTCAAGTCGATTTACGGAAACCGAATGGAAAGAACACAGTGTTACAGGATAATTAATAAAGCCTGCAAAGATGCGGGCTTGGAATATAAAGTCGGAACACATACTTTGAGAAAGACTTTCGGCTATCATCACTACAAAAAATTCAAAGACATAGCGGTATTGCAAAAAATTTTCAACCATTATTCGCTTCAAATCACAATGCGCTACATCGGCATAGATCAAGATATGATAGATGAAAGCTACAATAACTTTATACTGTGAATAACCCAAAATGTAAAAGTTGATGTTTTAAGGATATGATTAATAAACCCCGGACAAGTTTTGTGTAATCAGTGAATTAAACTGCATTACACCTGTTTTTATACTTCGATTTACTCATTTTAAAAATTGTTACGCTAAATAATTTAAAAATTTTAATTTTGTTTTCACCTTTTTTATAGGTTAACAATTCAAAAATAAAGGGGATTCCCTGCTTTTTATACAAACATCCGTTCTTAATCAAATTAGTTATAAAGCTATCCGTAAATGATTTGTACTTTTTTGTCACAAGAAATTTTTTGTTCGTTATTGCATTACAAAGAACCGATAAATCGTTGTTTTCGCAATAATCGTCCGCTTCTGACAATATTTTAACTTTATGATTTTTAGGGGCAATTTCAAATAATTTTTCAATTTTTTTATTCCAAGCTTCTGTTGATTGATATTTTATCAATGAGTTTTTGACTTCCTCATAAATTTCATTGGCATAAGCTTTGTTATTTAATACTTTCCTTGCTTTATTGATAAATTCATCTTTAGTTTGGCAGTATGCCGATGTTTCGGTTAAATAATCAAATTGTGGGCAAACCGTGTTTAACGATAACGCTGGAACACCCGAAGATATTGCATCGATCATGGCTGTTCCGCCGCCTAGAGGATATGAATCCAAATATAAATCAGCCGCTTTTAAATAATCCGAAAAACCCTTATGAAAATTTATGAAACCTAATGTTATGACACGATTTTTTGTGTCATGTTTAATCTTTTTCCAAGAAGGGCTTTTAGGTTTAACACCAATTACATAACACAAGGTATTATCATCCATAATTTCTTCTAAATAATCCCTGAAATCATTACCGCAAATGTTTCTATATCTGGCATCTGAACCGCTTGTAACTATAATTTTTTTGTCAAACGGAATTTTTAACCTTCTTCTTATTTCGTTTTTGTCGCTAACTTTTGCAAAAGCAGTATTCTTTGTCGGAACTCCCAGAAAATATGTATTTGTTATTCCGCGTTTTTCTTTAGTAATGGCATCATTATTCACTATATCCAAAACTAAATCCGCAATATTTTTACCGAGCCATGGCATATGACTTGCATGATTATAAAAAAGTACCGGACGGGTAAATTCTTCAGTGCCGAATGCCAGTATTGCGGTTGGATCTCCCATGTGTGTATGAAGTATAACATATTCGTATTCCATTGCAATTTTTCTTAGTTTTATTGCCTTTTCTTCAATAGAAAGATTATTTTTCAATAATATAAAATTACCGTTTTTTGCTTTTATAATATCAGATAGCATTAACAGTTTAGACTTAGAAGGTTTTATCTGTATTACGCTGTGAACTTGATTTGCAGGTGCATTTTCTATCCACCTTTCAACAACTCTTGTATGTCCGCCCGTTTCATATCCTTCTGTTAATACGTGAAGAAAAGAATTCTTTTTATATTGAATATTACTTAAATTAACTTTTATATTTTTTGCCCAGTCTGCAAAAAAGTTTTCAAGTACGGATGATGTAAAATATCCGCAATTATTGTATACAAAATAGGATGCTCCGTATAAGGCAAGTTCCGATTTCGTTTCAAAATCCTTTTCTGATTTTAACCTTTCCAGTATTTTTTCAAAATTATATCTTAAAGTTGATATTTTATTATAATGCTCTGTATACATTTTAATACCTCCTTTACAATTTGCTTTTAAAGAAAAGATAAGACCAAGAATCTTTTAATTGGTGGCGTAATTTGTGATTAGGTATTAAACAAATAAAGATTTTAACGAACTTAAATACAAAAATTCGCAAGTACCAGTCAGCCGTCCTTACCTTTTTTATTTGAGAAAAAAGCTTTTTATTATTTTTTTCATTACCCATAGTTTCATTCCATCTCGGGTTATGCTTATATGAAACATTATCAAATTTTTCAATTAATACATGGTTATTGCACAAGTATTTCGTTGCAGGATTTTCACATGTTTCAATTAATAAAAGGTATATTTTTTTATTTTTAAATTTTTCTTTTAGTTTGTTATAAGACTCCGTAATAACAGTTTCATCCAGCTGCTTATTTCTGCCCCACCATACAAAAAGAATTCTCCGTGAATTTTCGATTGTTTTGTAAAGGCGTGCTATTCTTCGCAAATATTTATCTTTAACCTCGATATATTCGGTGTCAAAATCAGATTCAATTTTAAAATCATGGTAAAAATAAAACCCCAAAACAACATCTTTATAATAATCATGTTTCTTATCGACATTAGAATTGCGTGGCTTTTCCATTAATACAAGATTTTCTCTGGTTAAAAAATCATTGAAATCAGTTACAAGCATATTTATACGTGTTTCAAAAGAGGCATTAGTTAACCAATCAAAGGGGAATGAAAAATCCTGCAAATTAAATCTGCGTAAATATGAAGTACAAGCACAATCTTCACCGATAGAAATTATCAAATCAAATTTTTTATCAAAAAGCATTAATCACCTCAACGACATATTTAACTTCATCTTGAGTCATGACAGGAGAAATAGGCAGACTTAAAATTGTTTTGTGAAT
>CANQMP010000001.1 GCA_947624975.1 Candidatus Gastranaerophilales bacterium | reverse complement strand
TTCCATAACTTCCTACCTCCGTTATTAGTATAGCATAAATTCCTTATTATTGCAATGAAAAGTTGACAAACCCCTTACAAAGGGAGGTGAAAAGTGAAAGGTGAGAAGTGAAAAGACCTTATCGGGTGTTAAAGCACCGAAATAATTGCACCCCACCCCTGCCCTCCCCGTTAGGGGAGGGTGAATAATTACGGCACTGCGTGCGAAATTATAGGCTGGATTGCTTCGCATTCGCTCGCAATGACGGTTTACCCCTCACCCTAACCCTCTCCCGCAGGGGAGAGGGGATTAACCCAGTCCCAGCCCATGCACAATAAAAAAAACCACTCACAAGTGAGTGGGTCGTTTTCTGCATCCTAATGGTCTCTTTTAGTGTTTATTATTTAGGAGTTTATATGTTTTGGGGTTAATGAATTTCTATTTATATTGAGTGTTTCGACTACACTTAAATCTTACTCATTTATTATTGCATATTATATTTTAAATGTCAACTAATTGATAAAATGTTTTTTTATAATCTTCTAAAACCCGCATATAGTGTACTATTGACACTTTACAAAACTTAATAATTCGCATTGAATACCTGAATTTCGGGAATATTATATTATCAGGCTTTATGTAAACTTTTGTTAAGCATGTTCCCTCAAAAAAGGCAATTATTTAATTCGTATATACTTTATATATATACGAGAGAATAAAATAGGAAAATGTCATGGTTCAAATAGGACAACTTTTAAATGCGGCGGCAAGCCATCAATATACAGATGTATCAAAATATACTGCAAGCCCTGTCAGCAGAGAGGATAACCCGTTTCTGCAAACCAATAAAATGGGGTTATGGGCTTACCCGCAGGATATGTCCTGTACAACAAGGGTCGACGGACAGCCTGAAGCGTATTATATAAACGATGAAAACGGTAATTTGTGCGAAGGCACAAGAACTTTTGCCTTTTGGGCATAAGAGGATAAGGTAATGGGCGCAGAAGATTTTAAAATAGGCGGACTGCCGAGAGATATTGAATCATATAGTTCAGGTTATGAAGGCGCTGATATAAGCGGTTCATACAAAACGACCTTACCTCAATTCAGTCAGTTAACTGTAAATTTTGCGAAAGAAAATATTGACAGACGACAAGCCTTTAACGGAAATGAGCTTACGGCAAATCTGGACGGAATGTTTGGTGATAGAGCAGGGCTTGGAAGAAATATTTTTAATCCCGAGGAAGGTGCAAACCTTCATTTGGTAGGATAAAAAAGACGCCTTTAAGGCGTCTTTTTAAGGTTTTATGACTCTGCGGGCTATACACCGACTTTTGATTTTGATTTTTGAATACAGTCAATCAAAGTTGATGCGACTGTTCTTTGTTCTTCTTCTGTTATTTCGGGGAACATCGGAAGTGAAACAACGAGTTCGGTATTCTTTTCCGATATCGGCAGAGAGCCTTTTCCGACTCCTAAGTATTCGTGAACTTTCTGTAAGTGCAGAGGAATCGGGTAATAAAGCATTGCACCTATGCCGCGTTCCTGAAGCATTTTGTGAACTTCATCTCGGTTAGGAATTTTAACCGTGTACTGGTGGTAAACGCAGTATGTATTGCCCAATTCAACAGGGGTTTGAATATCCGCACAGTCTTTAAACAGTTCGTTATAAAAGTAAGCATGTTTTCTTCTTGCCTCGTTCCAGTCTTTGACATGCGGAAGTTTAACACGTAATATTGCCGCTTGAATTTCGTCGAGTCTGCTGTTAACGCCGATTTCATCGTGGTGATAACGAATTGCACCGCCATGATTTCTTAGTGCAACGACTCTGTCTTTCAATTTTTCGTCGTTTGTCATAATCAAACCGCCGTCGCCCATGCCTCCGAGGTTTTTGGTCGGGTAAAAACTTAAACATCCGAAATCACCGAATGTTCCGACCATTTTACCTTTATACAAAGCGCCGATAGCCTGACAGCAATCTTCTATGACGTGCAAATTGTGACGTTTTGCAACATCCATAATCACGTCCATATCGCAGGGTTGACCGTAAAGGTGAACAGGAATAATTGCTTTAGTTCTCGGAGTGATTGCGGCTTCAAGCTTTGAGGCATCCATATTAAACGTATCTTTGTCAATATCGACAAAAACGGGTTTTGCACCGACAATTCCGATAGCCTCGGTTGTTGCGACAAATGTGAAAGCTACGGTAATAACTTCATCACCCGCACCGATGTCTAAGGCTCTTAAAGCCAAATGAAGTGCATCAGTACCGGAGTTTAAGCCTACGGTATACTTACAGCCGATAAAGTCCGCTAATTCCTGTTCCAAAGCTTTAGTATTCGGACCTAAAATGTAAGAGCCGGAACGTAAAACTTCGCAAACCGCTTTTTCTACTTCTGTGCCTATTGTTGCGTACTGACGTTTTGAATCTAAAATTGGTATCATATAATTTCTCCTTTTTTTTAACCTCTCTATAACAATAGTTTACCACAGCTTTTCCATGCCTTTATATAAGCTTAACATCTTGAAAAAAATGCCCGCACCAAGGAGTTAGAGATGCGGGAATCAGTAAAAGAGACATCACCGACATTATGCGTTATTTAAAATTTTTGTCAAATTTTTGTGGAAAAATTTTTACATTTATTTTATAATCCTTTTATGAAAAGATTTTTAAGTATTTTTATTTTGCTGATGTTTTGCTGTACGGGGGCTTATGCCTCGAAGCAGGAAAAAATCGAGATAGATTCCGGAACGGAAACTTCGCTGCAAACTCATCCGCCTTCACCCGAGCTGTTTGCCGACATGAACGAAAAATATGAAACTGTGTCTGAAAGTGCGAATGTTTTATATGCACAAAATGATATAGAAAATTCGCTCAATGCACTGCTTGATATTCCCGAAATGAGCAGAACTGCTCAGAATTGGCTTTTAATCGGTAATATTATGCAGGATAAGGGAAAACTTGATGAAGCGGTTTTTATGTACAAAAAAGCCTCCCAAACCGATGAAAAATATTTCAAAGCGTATTACAATATCGGAAATATTTATCTTCAGGACGGCAAACCCAACATGGCTATAGAACAGTACAAAAAAGTTATTAAACTAAAACCTGATTATCCTTACGCACACTACAATTTAGGCTGTGCATACATTAAACTCGGAAAGTATTCAAAGGCGAAATTTGAACTTTTAACGGCTATTGATTTGAAAAACACCGTTGCGGATTTTCATTACAATTTAGCTTACGTGTACAAAATGCTCGGTAAGGAAAAGCAGGCACAGACTTATTTGGATTATTACAAAAAATTAACGGAAAACAATGTATAAAGGTATAATTTTTGATTTTAACGGGACATTATTTTTTGATTCTGAAAAACATCTTGAAGCTTGGAGAGAGTTTTCAAAACGTGTAAGACCTAATCCTTTCACGGATGACGAGATGAGAGAACACATGTTTGGCAGAACAAATAAGGAGATTTTGACCTATCTTATGGGGAAAACGCCGTCAAAAGAGCTTGTAGACTCGCTCGGCAGAGAAAAAGAGTCCGTCTACAGGGATATGTGTCGAAAAGATTACAAAAACACCGTACTTGCCTTGGGAGCTGAAAAATTTTTGGATTTTCTCAAAGAAAACAATATCCCGCGTGCTATTGCTACCATGTCCGAAATTGAAAACGTGGAATTTTACATCGAAGAATTTCAGCTTGAAAAATGGTTTGATTTGGATAAAATCGTTTATGCGGATGGAGTTATTGCAAGCAAACCCGCACCTGATATATATTTGAAGGCGGCTCAAAGGCTTAATCTGAAGCCTTTGGAATGTATTGTTGTAGAAGATGCTCTTTCGGGAATTGAGGCGGCAAAACGAGCCGATGCAGGTAAAATTATCGCAATAGCATCGATGGAAAGCACTTCAATTTATGAAAAAATCCCTGCCGTGTCGCAGATAATTAAATCTTTTGACGAAATCGACAGGGAAATTTTTGAAACGAACGTTACGGTTTAAAATTTTTACGATAAAAAAGAGCCTTTGAAAGGCTCTTTTATTCCGCTGTTTCCGCTACCGGTTCTTTTTTGGTACGTTTGCTTTTCTTTTCAAAAGCAATTTTATCATCAACCAGTTTCAGAACTATCGTATCGCCTGCCGAGTATTTGCCCGAAAGAATTTCTTCTGCGAGCATGTCCTCGACTTTTCGCTGAATTAATCTTCTTAACGGTCTTGCACCGTAAGCTTCCGAGTATCCGTTCTTTGCAAGGTGATCTTTGACTTCACCGGTAACTTCTATTGACAATTCGCGTTCTGCCAGACGTTTGAACAGGTCTTTAAGCATCAAGTCAACAATTTGTCTGATTTCTTCCTGTGAAAGGTGAGCAAATACGATTGTTTCATCAATACGGTTCAAAAATTCAGGTCTGAAAGCTTTTTTCATTTCTTCCGTAACTGTTTCTTTGAGTTTTTCGTATTTGTCCTTGGTTTCATCGTCAGCCGTTGAAAATCCGAGTTTTGAAGTCGTCGTAATCATACTTGCACCGACGTTTGAAGTCATTATGATAATTGTGTTTTTGAAATTAACGTGGCGACCTTTAGCATCTGTCAAGCGTCCGTCATCAAGGATTTGAAGCATGATGTTGAACACATCGGGGTGTGCCTTTTCAATTTCATCGAACAGAATTACGCAATAAGGTTTTTTGCGAACGAGTTCCGTCAAATGACCGCCGTCATCGTATCCGACATAGCCCGGAGGTGAACCGATAAGTTTTGCAGTCGAATGTTTTTCCATAAATTCAGACATATCAACTCTTATCATGTTATCTTCCGAACCGAATACGGCTTCGGCAAGTGCTTTTGCAAGTTCGGTTTTACCGACGCCCGTCGGACCTGAGAAAATAAAGCTTCCGATAGGTCTGTTCGGCGATTTTAAGCCGACACGTGCACGGCGAATAGCTTTTGATATTGCAACAACCGCATCGTGCTGACCGATAACCCTTTCATGAAGCGTATCTTCAAGTTTTAGAAGTCTTTCGCTTTCGCCTTCCGTCAATTTCGTAACGGGAACTCCGGTCATCGTGGCGATAACTTCCGCAACATTTTCAGCCGTAACGGTTGGTTTGTTAGCCTCGTGTTCCTGCTTGTAGGCTTGAGCCATTTCGCGAATTCTGTCTTTCATTTCCGATTCATCATCACGAAGTTGAGATGCACGTTCAAATTCTTGATTTCTAATTGCATCTTCCTTCTCTTTAATTATGGCTCTAAGTTCTTTTTCAAGCTCTTTGCCTTCGGGTGAAAGATTTGAAACTTTCAGGCGAACTTTTGAGGACGCCTCATCAATAACGTCAATAGCCTTATCAGGCAAAAATCTGTCAGTGATGTACTTATTGGAAAGTTTAACCGCCGTAACGATAGCCTCATCCGAAATTATCAACTTGTGGTGTTCTTCGTATTTGGGTTTTAAGCCTTTAATAATTTCAATGGACTCATCTTCGGTCGGTTCGTCGATAATTACCGACTGAAAACGTCTTTCAAGTGCGGAATCTTTTTCCACATATTTTCTGTACTCATCAAGCGTTGTAGCACCGATAACCTGAATTTCGCCCCTTGAAAGTGCGGGTTTCAGGATATTAGCGGCGTCAATCGCACCCTCTGCCGCACCTGCACCTATAAGCGTGTGCATTTCATCAATAACAAGGATAATATTTCCCGCCTGACGAATTTCATCCATAATCTTTTTGAGTCGTTCTTCAAATTCTCCGCGGTATTTTGTACCTGCAACCAAAAGCCCCATATCAAGCTGGATAACCTTTTTTCCGTCCAAAATGTCGGGAACTTCGGCATTAACTATTCTGGTCGCCAAACCTTCCGCTACGGCGGTTTTACCGACACCGGGTTCGCCGATTAAAACGGGGTTGTTTTTGGTACGTCTTGCAAGAATTTGAATTACACGTTCAATTTCTTTTTCTCTGCCGACAACGGGGTCAAGCCTCAACTCTTGTGCGGCAAGCGTTAAATCTCTGCCGAACTCGTCCAAACTCGGGGTTTTTGTTTTTCCGCCCGAACTTGAAGAAGATGAACTTGAAGAACCTGATGAAACGGTTTGAGGCTTGGATTCACCGAGCATTTTGACAACATTGCTTCTGATTTTGTTCAAATCAACGCCTAAATTTTCCAAAACTCTTGCCGCAACGCCTTCTCCTTCTCTTATAAGCCCTAAAAGAAGGTGTTCCGTTCCGATGTAATTGTGTCCGAGCTGTCTTGCCTCATCCCACGACAATTCAAGAACTCTTTTTGCGCGTGGTGTAAACGGTATTTCAACGGCAACAAACCCCGAGCCTCTGCCGATAATTTTTTCGACTTCAGCTCTTGCATCTTTCAGAGTGACACCCATTGATTTAAGGGTTTTTGCCGCAACGCCCGTTCCTTCGCCGATTAAACCGAGCAACACCTGCTCTGTTCCGACAAAGTTATGACCGAGTCTGCGAGCTTCTTCCTGAGCCAGCATTATAACTTTTATTGCTTTTTCCGTAAAACGTTCAAACATTTTTTACTCCTATCTCTCTCTTGTAAACATTCTACACAAAAAAATAAAAACTTTCAACCCGTTAAATATATTATTCTTCAAATAAATCGGTAAATTTAATCTGAAAATAATTTGCGATTAAAATAATTTTATCAACGGACGGTAATAATCTGCCGTTCTCAACTTTACTGATATACGAAGCATCGCATCCGATAAGTTCCGAAAGTTGTTTACAGGTACAGCCGTGTCGAATTCTCAATTTCTCAATATTTTTAATCAATGTTTCTAATATTTTTTCATTCACAATTTAATTATGATATACAATTCTTCACAAAATGGATTTAAAATCCATTTTTATGTTAAGCTGTTATTAAAGGAGGATTAATTATGAAAAAGAAAATTGGTTTCACTTTGGCAGAGGTTCTAATCACCCTCGCCGTCATCGGTGTTGTTGCAGCATTGACAATACCGACATTGGTGCAAAATTACAAGAAAAAAGTTGTTGAAACAAAATTATCGCAATTTTATACAATGATGAATCAAGCTGTAAAACTTTCTGAAATTGACAACGGTGAACAATCCACTTGGCTGCCAAATTCAGGGGATTATTCGATAGAAGAATATTTTAACAAATACTTTGCGCCGTACTTAAAAGTAGTAAAAACAGAACCGGAAGATGATTGTACGATACGTGTATATTTGGCAAACGGGACTGTTATGAAAGTGAGCAAAGCAGATAGCGCCTGGTATCACGACCCACACTTTAAACTGTATATAAATGGAACAACAAATGGATCTGTTTGTGGAAAAGATATGTTTGTATTTAAGCAAGTTATTATAGAAATTAACAAAAATTTATATCGTCAGGGAGGAATAACACCTTATACAACTCGGTATCCGTCGGGATGGGATGATATATCAGATGATGAAATTAATAAGATATTGCGTGAAGATGAGGGAAATGGCTGTTCTTCAAGTAGTAGTCGGTATTATTGTGCTGCATTAATTATGCGTAATGGCTGGAAAATACCTGACGATTACCCAATTAAGTTTTAATGAAAAAAAATTCCACCCTCCCCTAATGGGGAGGGCTGGGTGGGGTGCAAACCGTCATTGCGAGCGAATGCCTCAGCTAATAAAACCCATCCTAACCTTCCCTTAAAAAGGGAAGGGACTTATTTTTTCCCCTCCCTTTTCAAGGGAGGGATGGGGTGGGTTAGTCCCCTCTCCCCTCTGCGGGAGAGGGCTAGGGTGAGGGGTCATATTATATCAGATTATTGATGGGTGAAATGAAAATTGTTTCACCCATCCTACTTTTTGTAGAGGGAAAATTATCTGTCATTGCGAGCGGATGCGAAGCAATCCAGCCTTTTAATCTGCACGCAGTGCCGATATATTTGACCCCTCACCCGAATTTCTAAGTTCACTGCGTTCACTAAGAAATTCTTCCCTCTCCCGCAGGGGGAGAGGGGATTTTTATGCAAGGGGCGAGGAAAAATCCCACGTTAACATCATATATTGCGTGCAGACTCAGCCTGCCACTTTTCACTTAAAAAAACTTGCATTTTCAGATAAAATTCTAAAAATAAGTTGACATTCAATTTTTTTTAAAATACAATAGGAAATGTGACCTGCCCCCATCGTCTAGAGGCCTAGGACAACACCCTTTCACGGTGTAGACAGCGATTCGAATTCGCTTGGGGGTACCATTTATACAAGTCGCTCCCAGAGCGGCTTTTTAAATACTTAATTTTGTAAATGCTTGCTATTACCTATTGTTAGACTTCTCATTTTTGAAATAATCTATTCTGACTTAATTTCAGAAATTTATTTCATTTGTTGATGTCTTCAAATCTTACCTAAAAACGCAAAAATGATAACAACAATGATAACAATTCTTATAAAAATAATGAATTCAGTGTTAATTAAAAAGTTCATTATCCATTCTTTTATTCGCTTCAATTGGAACTTCTTGTAATATTTGGGTGTAAATGTTTGATGTTGTTGACGTGTTACTATGACCTACCTCTTTTGCGATATATTCAGTTGATATTCCACAATAGTGCATTATATCAACATACTGACCTCTCAAGTCATGTACCCTGCAAAAATCTTCTTCGAAGCCATTTATTTTTAATAATTTTTTGAATTTTCTTGATACCCATTTCGCAGATACAGGTTTCCCATTCATATCTTCAAACAAAAATCCATCTTTTATGTTAAATTCCTTCATATGCCATTTCAATATTTCAAGCATTTTTTCTGATGCATGCACTATTCTTGTTGATTCTTTCGTTTTATTTCTGTTTTTCAATTCTCCTTGAGTAAATTGTTTTTCTACATAAATAAGTTTGTTTACAAAATCAATGTCATTTGCCGTAAGTGCTGAATATTCGCCTACCCTCATTCCTGTCAAAAAAGATAATGCAAACAGGCAATAATATTCAGGTAAATGTTTTTTGCAAGATTCAAGCAATAATTTTAACTGTTTAAAGGAAAATCTTTTTCTCAATTTTTTCGGAATTGCCACTTTTTTCATTTCCTCAAACGGATTTGTATTTATTTGTTTTTCTTCCATTGCATAATTAAAACTTGCTTTAAGCAATTTTATACAATCATTCAAAACATAAGGACTGATTTTATTACAAATCTCTTTTCTCCAAAATCGAATAACTTCGGGAGTTATTTTTATTATTTTCATTCGCTTGAAATATTGAAGGTGATTATTAAACAAACTTTTGTAATTTTTAATCGTTCCTGTCGAATAGTTCCCTTCTTTTTCAGCAAAATCAATAAAAAACAGATACACATCTTCAACAGTAGCATTTTTATCCAATTCAATTTTGTTGCATTGAAATTTGTTTAAGAATTCTCTTTCGGCTTGTTGGGCTTCCTTTTTTGTGTGGAAGCCCCATTTTGATATTTGCTTGCGCAAAGGATTGCCGAAGTAGTCATATTTACCTGTTTTTACACGCACAATAAATCCCCAATGGATATTAGTTTTATTTTTATTTGTTGCTCTTTTGTGTACCGACATCAATAATCTCCTACGCTACTCTTGGTTTTACATAATGTTTTGCTTTTAGGGATAAAATGTCCTCTTTCAACCACATTTTTTTGCCATCAAAATCAAAATACCCGATGGTTTTATCGTTATATATCACCAGTCTTGCTTTTGAATACTTTAATCCGATTATTTTTGCCGCAGTTTTCAAATCAACTAATTCTTTATCTGCGAAGTCGTTTGTTATATGTAAATTATCGTTATTTCCGTTTTTATTATTCATTTTTTCCCCCTTTTGTCTTATCTAATTTATTTTTCTCGGCTATACACTTGAGTAAATGTTCGTTGAAATCTTTACAACCACATGAAAGGTAATAATCTGTAAAGAACGGATATTTTTCCTTAATCGCACCCGCAACAGTCCTTCCAGCTGAATCATTATCGAGAAACAAAATCCATTTTTTGTACTTGGTAAAATCTACCTCATCTATCTGCTTAACGAGCGAATTAACTCCATTGCACGGTGTAACTATGTGATAATATTTGTCCTGTTTAAGCGTTTTAATATGTTGCCAAAATGCATAACAATCCAAATATCCCTCAAGAATCATCAGGATTTCTGTGTCTTCAGCAAATGCGTTCACCATGGCTAATCCTGTTCCGCAATTTGCTTCACGTTTAAGACCATCTTTTGAAAAGTCTGGCGGACGATATTCAAAACCCATTATCAAATTGGCGATTTCATCCTCGGTTGTTGAATATTTTATTGTTGGAATTGCCCACATGTATCCATAATTATTGCAATAATCAGGTCTAGTGATTTTTATTCCAAGCCCGACATCACGTGCTGTATCAAATGTTAATCCCCTAACTGTTTCAAGTTGTGTTATAATACCTTTATGTTCAGTCTTATCCTTTAGAAAATCGTCGGTGTACTGATTAAATTTTAGTATAAGTTCTATTCTTTTTTCATCTGACATTGTTGATTCCATTTGACATAAATTATCACTGCAACCTTGTATGTTTTCACGCCCTGACCTATAAAGACCTGCAAACAGCTCTTTACGAAGTTCGTAAGAGTGTGTTGGGTCACGGAAACAAGTTAGGAATCCTTTACTTATGTTATATTTAAGGTTATCGTGATGTCTATCAGCACCTTCTTTTGCACACAGAGGGCACTGCCACACGTACTCATTATGAATTTTCTTGTAATTATCACCCAAGTATTCAATCAATATGTCCAATTTTTCTATATTTACTTCCGAATATTCTTTATACACTTGCATCTCCTTCCAAATTAATTTCATCGTCTGTAAAGTTTGTAATGTTCGGCAAATTATTACTACCAGTCATTTCGAAAGTTTCAGCAGTATTGTCAGGTTTGGAATATCCTGAAATTGGTATTATATCAACAATATCAAGAACTTCGCTACTTAAAGGCTGTTCCTCGACCTTTTGGAGGGTATATACATTACCGTTATTTTGTTTATTCCTTCCTGTCTTAAGTACATATCCTGAACTTTCAGCCATATAACCAACTGTTTCCATGTAACTATCAAAGTTTTTAGCCATTTTTTCTCTCGGAACGCCGAAAGTACGGCTATTTGAGGTAAAATACCCTTTATTAAAGTCTTTTTCGAGATTTTCTTTGAGAAAATTTAAAATATTATCGTGAACATCGGTGTGTTCTGGCTTATATATTAAGAACCGACTGAATTCCTGCGACAAAAATTCGACAGAACTGATTGCTTGCAACATATCTTCTTTTGTTACTGTCAGAATCGTAGGGTGATTTAACGGTGCATAAATTCCTGATAAGAGAAGTGCTTTGTAGGCTCTTGAACCTACTTCTATTTTGAGCAAATTATCATCAAGTTCATTTTCATAATCGCAAAGTTCGGCACGATATTGCTGATAAACATTATATGCTTCTTCCAATAAAATATATTCCGAATTGGGTATGATTTCCTGAAATGTGTTGAAAATTTTATTGCCAATAGATTCAAGTTCGTCATTAATTCTTTCTGCTTCGTTAAGCGATATATCCGAAAATAACTTATGTTTGGTGTCTGTGAATGTTATTATAAATCTTCGAAGAAACCCTTTTTTCAAATATTGAAGCAATTCGGATAACATTGTCCCCTCAAAATCGGAATAATCGGTAAATATTGTTGTATTTACGCCTATACCCTCTAACGATTCTTCGGAATCCTCTGATTTGATGTTTCGTTTCTCGAAAACTCCGTCATAAGCAGTTAATAAGCTCGCAAGAAATTTTTCCTCATACGAATTTTTGGTTTTAAAAAAACTCGAAAATTCATTGATTTCATACTTTATTGAGCCGAAACCGTTTGACATTGGTATCGTTTTTGCCATAGCGTAACCAAATTCATTAGTTTGATTACTAATGGCATATATTACCCTTTTTGGTTTGTTATTAAAAAGGATTTTCTGCTGTTGGTACATTGTTTTCATCTCCTTTCTTGTCTACTGCTATCTGTCTATTCTCAAAATCCTTTGCTATTTTATTTTTTTTATCTTTCTCTTCTAATTGTTGAGTTTCGTACAGCTCAAGCATTTGTTGATAAAGCATTTCGGCCTGCCCCTCAAACCATATACGGTGCTGTTTGAATAAATATTTTTTTATATCATTGCGGGTGTAGTCCTTACCGACGCCACTTTTTAATAACACCATAGCGAATTGTCCTGGGACAATTTTTTCCCTTGCCGAGATAAGACTGACCTTCTTTGACATTACAAGATGCCCGAAATCGGCACGCAAAATATTCAATATTGCTGTCTCCGGTACATTTATGTGCTTTTTCTTTAACACATGTACTGATTTTTTAACTACCTCTGGGCAAGTTAGTTCGGACAGAGGAACCCTTCCTCGGTGAACAAATTCAAAATTGTTTTTGTTTTCTGTCATAAGTTCTTTTCTCCTTTATTTTCTTGTATGCCGTTCAAGTTTGCTTGAAGGCATGTAATGACACAAAAAAGTACCACAAGGTACTTTTTAAAACTTGTGGTACTTGTGGTACTTTTGGAACTTATAAACTTTTTTTAACTTTTTTTAACTTTTCTGTAATGTTGCAACATATATATCGTTGCTCGCTAAAAAATGCAAGTCAATACTTTCTTAACAATTATTTACAATTTTATTTCGTACTAGAAATTTTTGTGGTAATTCGGTTATGATTTTTTTTATCAGGTTTAATTAATGTTTGGAAGTTGTGTTTACCTTTACTACTCACAAATTATATTTTTCTTTTAGTTCTTTTACCTTTTTTGCAAATAATGGGTTATTGGATAAATTTTTTATGACAGCTCTTGCCATAACAACTTGGCTGTCTTCATCGATTAATTCGTTCTCCTGCACCTCAACTTCGAATTCTTCTTCTAAAGGATTTAGAAAAAGAGTATTTTCATTATCTTTTAATATATTTTTATCCAAACTTTGTTGGGGTATTTTCCCTAACTTCGTTTGGGTATCTACGTAAATTACTTTCGGTAGCAAATTCAGATATCCTAAAAACTTTAGGGTAAGATGATAATAAATTCTTTTTCTTCTTTTTTGTTTTTCTATCAAACCTATTGTATTAAGCTCTTTTACAGCCTTACCTACGGCAACTTCTGATAACCCGGTACATCTTGCTATCGTAGTTTGAGTAGGATAAGCACAACTCATTTTAAAATTCCAATAATCAACAATGCAACGTAATACAAGCCTTGCAGAAACAGTTAATTTAATTTTTGAAAATAACTGCGTTGAAGTTATGAGTTTGTTTATTTCAAAGCTTGTAGATTTAACTTTAATTGTTTTTTTTACCGACTTTAACAATCTATTCTAAAAGCAATATATTCTGCTTTCTCCTCTTTTAATGCCTTCAACTCCTCATCTGTAATAAACCTTTTCAGCTCTGGATTTACTTCAAATTGACTTATATCACACCAATTATCCGTATTAAAAACATTTAACCCTGTAATTGTGTTGATTTTTTCCATAATATCTGGGTCTTGTGGACTTGTAATTACCTTATTAATATACATTTAGGCTACCTCCCTACCTTTGTTATTGTAGTATTTTAAAAATTTGTATAAATTGATTACCGATGTTCCATACCTTTTTGCAATAATGGTTTTAGGCACATGTAATTTAACCAATTTCAAAATTTCATCTTTGTATTGGTCTAATTTGGATTTTCCCTTACCTTTGGGTCTACCCAGTTTTATTCCCATTGATTTTTTTACATATAATGCTTCTTTTGTCCTTAGGCTTATTAATTCCCTTTCAATTTGTGCAACAAGGGCAAAAACAGTACAAATAACTGTTGCCGTTATCCCTTCATCATTAGTGCTGAAATTTTCTTTCAGCGAGTACAGTATAATTTCTTTTTCTTTGACAAGGTTTAAAATCTCAAAAATTTGAATAATTGACCTTGCAAGTCGGGAAAACTCCGGGATAATTAATATATCTCCTTTTTGCATTTCATTTAACAATCTTCCTAACTGTCTAAATCGAAAATGTTTTCTGCCCGTAACGTGTTCTTCTGTAAAATCTACATTACCAAACTTGTTATCGTTTGCAAATTTAATCATATCCAGCTTATTTTTTTCTGTGTCCTGGTCTATTTTGCTTACTCTGATATATCCGTATGTTGCCATATTAACCTCCTAGTAATTTCAGTTGAATAAAATCTTTTGTTAGAAATTTATTTGGTGTGTCTTCTTTAATATAACCTTTTTGATATTCTCTAAACCTTAGGTAATTATTCATGTTAAGAATTGTCATTGGAGTAACAAAAACCTGCCAACAATTTAATAAAATCGTATCACCGTGTATTATTTCACCTGTTAAACCCAATAATGAGGTCTGTATAAAAGACATTCTGCAGCAATTAATATCAACATCTATTCCTTGAAATATCATTTGCTTTTGGGGATTTAAGTTATATTTGAGCATTGTTTCAGCAAATGAAAGAATCATACC
The DNA here is from genome assembly GCA_947624975.1 of Candidatus Gastranaerophilales bacterium. Taxonomy (GTDB): domain Bacteria; phylum Cyanobacteriota; class Vampirovibrionia; order Gastranaerophilales; family Gastranaerophilaceae; genus Stercorousia. The sequence goes on along the minus strand of CANQMP010000001.1, from coordinate 125,459 downwards.
CCCTGATCCACAACATGGTTCGGATAATTTTATAAATCCTTGCTCTTCTATTGTTTGTTTCGCAATACGTTCGTCAAATATAATTTCTGATATAAATTGGGAGATGTGATAGGGTGTAAAAAATTGCCCACATTTTTTCTCGCTGAAATTCCCGAACATATAAACTTCGCCTAAGAAATCTGTTATTTTTTCTTCCAAAGCGAGTGTAATAATTGTAAGCAATTCCGCCAATTTTTCGGGTTTTTTGTATCTTTTTATTATTTCAAAATATTGTTTTTCCAATTTATCGTTTTGTAAAACGACATTCGCAAGCGATATCGTCGATAAGGTTAAAAAATCCTGAAACACATCAAATCTTCTCCTTGTGTAATCAATACTTTCAAGACATTTTAAAAACTCTTTTTTGTAATCTGTCATTTGATAACTTCCTCGTATAATTTTGCTCGAATATGTACACGTAACTTAAAAGGTCATATTTGTATTTTTATTATCAAATCCTATTACTCAAAAGGCACGCCGTTTGAGGTAACGATTTTATAAAAAATAAATGGTCATTTTTAATAACTTTGCAAAATCAAAAATTTTTTGATTTTTTAAAAACCATATTTAATATCATAAGAAATTACGATACAAAATTTAACATAAACCCTTGCGAGGATTAAGTTTTGGCTTAAAATATGTTATAATAAAAGCAGATAGAAATATCGAGACCTACGGGTAGCGCTGTCTAACGACAGAGGATGCAATCTAAATTGTAAAATTAACTCGCTGATCATAAATGGTTAATTTCCCAAGTGGTTGTTTAGATGTATGGGATATGTGTGGTAAAAGCATATATCCTTTTTAATATGATTTTTTAATGCTGTTTAATTTCTCTCATTTTTTTAAAGCGTGTGGCAAAATGATTGATGAATTACCCTGTCAAATATGAGAATATGTAATTGTGTTTGCAAAATTTAAACATAGCAATAAGGAACAGTATCGATTTACTGTTCCTTATGCACGGCAATTTTACATTCAAATAACCTTTTTAAGGTGAATCCGCTATCTATGGGCCGCTCACGGATTTTACAAATGAATTGCAGGATTACTTTAATCATACCTTTCGGCTATCCGCAGTAATGCCGTTTAGCAGCAGTTCGGATATTATGATAACTGCTTTAATAGAGGGGCAGGCTATTATAAATAACCTGTCCGACACGTACGCTAATAAATCAAAAGATTTATCGTACATTTTTATTATAACACACTTTATGGTTATTTTTATATTTTTCTTTAATATATTTTTCATATCTTTTTAAATCAGCTTGGATTGTTTCTTCCATATTTTTTAGCATAGTGTAGCACACATGAATAAATTTTTCTTTATCAATTAAAATATCAAATTCTTCTAAAATATCGCTATCCCCATAGTCTTGATGAATTAAACGAACCTTATCATCCTGTATCCAAGCAAGCCATTTAAAAGGCGAATAATCAGCGTTTATATATACTGCTTGCTTGTTTTTTTCTAAATCTTCAAGGAATTTTGGTAAATCTTCAATCATATATTGTGCAACTATTCCAACTTCATCCATTGTATCAAATTGATAAAATTTTACAACTACCGTTGTTGTAAACTCATCTTTCCCTTCATAGATTTCATCATAGTCTTTTTCGCAATTTGCATAAACTTCATCCCAAACAAAAGACATTTGTAAACTTCCCATAATTTGGGGTTCTTTTTTCGGGTATGGGATTTCTTCTTCGGGAAAATAATATTTGCCCTCATAGCAGGTTATATTTGTTCTGTCATGCAAGTCATCCGCACCGTACGTTGTTAAATCAACTATATTGTAATAAGTATAGCCTTCAGCTTTACAGATTTTTTCGCATTCTTCGTAAGATAAATTCAGTCTTCCATGCTTAAACTCATCGCTATCTTTTGTTTTATAAAATATTGTATATTCCATGCTTATTTAACCTCACCTACAACCATATAATCGGTATGGTCTGTTGTAATTTCCAATTTATATCCGTTATCAAAAATAAACCAAATTTCTTCAAACATATCATCACCGTCTTTTCGTTCAATACCTTCTGCGCTCGCTAAAAAGTCCATAAAATAAACCTTATCGGTTTTATGAATTTGAATATCCACAAGTTTATGACCTATTATATTTTTTGAAAAATTTGTGCTTACGTTATAGGTATATTGACTTTTAACAAGTGTGTTTTGTGCAAGACGGACAACACTGCCCTGCCAATAATCAATTTCTATGTTTGTATCGCCAAACCATAGAATTATAGGTCCGTCCATCTCAAATTGTGTATCTTCGGTCTTAAAAGGGTAGTAACTTGGTTCTTCATCTGTTTCTTCCCCTTCCAAATACCATTTCCCGTTTTTATACTCAAATACGTAATCCCACATACAAAATGCGGGTAAATTCCCAAATATATATATTTTATCTATGGTTTTTCCTATGAGAGTATGTTTTATGGAGTTAAAATAATCTTCTAAATCTTTTGCCCAAATTATTCTTTTGCCTTGCCAACCTTTAGAATCAGAAATATTATTTTCGACTTTTTCTTTATTTTCTTCTTTTTCTTCGAGCCTTTCCATATATATTTCCATTTCTTCATCAAAGGATTTATGCCCCCTATTAACATATTCATCAAAAGTTTTTATATATTCGCCTATGATAGCTTTACATTTTTTCTCGCAGGTATTTTCATAGATTTTATGTAATTGTTCATTCATCTGTTTAACAAATTCGTATTGATAAATAATAAAATCACTTTTAACGGTTATATTTTCGGCATTATCTTTATTATTATCATCTAATATTACAATTCGTCTTTTATCCAAATCATCGTTATTGTCAAAAGTGCCGTATAATGGGAAAGATAGTATATATCTATACATGTCTTTATCTTCCAAAACAGCGATTTTGGATTCTGCACCTGCATACATTATACTTTCTATAAAATCAAGAAATACGGTAATATTGGGATTTTCAAAGTATAATTTTAAATCGTAACCGTTTATATCAAAACAAAAACTATCCGTTGCTACATCAACCAAAGGCTCTTTGTTTGACACCTTCTCTATTTCTTTAGGAGTAGAAAAACTCGCCAAATAAAAGAATTTATCGTTCCCAAATTCTTCGTCTAAATTATAAATACCAACATTCTCAAATATATTTATTTCCATCAATTATGCATCCTTTAAGTTATAAAACTTTCCATCCGTATATGCCAGATACAGATTACAATCTTCTATACATCCGTTTTTATTGTAATCGATTATAATTTCAGCTTTGTTTTTATCTTTTTCTTCTGCAATATTGTAGTAAGAATCTCTGTAAATAAACATAACTACATCCGGAACCATATATGATTTTAAGGTTTCTTTTAAGTCATATAACATTGGTCGTTTATCTTCTCTTTCTTCAACAGTTTTTGAAAGAGGACAGGTGGTAAAAATAATACGGTTATTTTCACGAGCTATATTTTTTAACTCGGCAAACGTATCAATGTTTGTTTCTTTGTTAAAATCATCCATTAAATCTGCATTATCTATAAATATATATTTGCTCGGGGAATCTTCCACTTCTCTTTTTATCTGTTCAATATAAAATTTATGTTCAAAAAGCTCTATATTTAAAGTCGAAAGTTCTTCTTTTGCCTGCCTTAATTTTTCTATTTTTTCTTGTGTTAACTTTCGGCTATTGTTTATATCGGACATTGAAACTCTAGAAATATAAGATAATAAGCGTCTTATTATACGCTCTATTCCCTCACTTTGAGAAACAAACACACAACTTTCACCTTGTTTTAACAGATTATACATTATTCCGAGCATTAATGCTGTTTTTCCCATGGCAGGTCTTGCACTTATTAAAATTAAACTTCCAAAATCAACATTTTGAAGTCCTTTATCCAGTACATCAAAACCTGTTTTTAATACATTCGGATTTCCGTTAACTATATGTTCATAACATTCTTCTAATATTTTTTTATTTATCATCTGTTTTTCCTCATTTCCTGTATATTTTTGGGTCTTCGGGATTATATTCAAGCCAATCACAAATTTCATAAGAATCATTATGCTTTTTATATTCCCCGTTATTTCCAATGTCTTGATGTCTTGTCTTTTTGTTATATATCTTTTTATAGGTTTTATTTGTAGCTGTTTGTCTTATCGGGTTCTTTTTTCTGCTTCTGCTCATAATTTTGTCTTTATTTCTTTAATTTCAATTTTCTTGCTGATTGAGCTGCCAGTTTTTCCGTAATATGAAGCCTTTCTGCGGTATTTTTTATAGAGAAATGTTCTTCTTGAAATACTCTTTTAAAATCACTTATACTTACCGCAATTCCTTCACATCGGCAACTGGCAGGAATTTTATCTTTTATTTCATAACCCATTGACCCGATAAATGTTTTAAATTTACCAAAATCATTACAGTTGCCGTCTTTATCAAGCCATTGTTTTGACTCTGATTTGTAAAAATCGGACATATATTTAATTATCATTTCTTTATTACCTGAAAATACAACTTTGTTTGCACGAATTAAATATTTCATTTTAACTTTCCTATTTTAACTTGCCTTGTAATTATATACAGGGATAAGATGGTCGATTATAGTGGCAGTGGGTGTTATCAATTCTTTTATTTCATCTCCGTTTTTATATGCCATAGGGCTTTCATCTATTGTTCCAGTCGTTATACAAGTGCTGTGAATACCTTCCATACTTTCTTTATATTCTTTCATTGTTAATACCTCTTTTGCTTTTGTTCTTGAAAATAGTCTTCCTGCTCCATGGGGAGCTGAATTATTCCAATCTTCGTTGCCTTTGCCCGTTACAATAAAACTTCCGTATGCCATATTAATCGGAATTAACGCCTTTTCATCCTTTTTAGCTGATATTGCACCTTTTCTTATTATGTTATCTTCTCCAATATAATTATGGATTGTTTCAAAAGTTTCAATTTCACTCCAACCCATATTATCCAAAATTTCTTTTGCTATAATATAACGGCTATAATGGCTATAATCCCTGCATACTTTAGCACAATTTAAGTATTCAAGAGTATCATCACCTTTTAGATATGAAAGTTGTTTTTGTTCACCTTGCATATACAAATTGGTTTCAATAGCTTTTTGTTGGAAATAAACAGCCATTTTATTTCCAAAATCTCTGCTTCCGCTATGGATAATTAAATAAGTACCTGTCTGCCCTTTTTCTATTGAAATAAAATGATTACCGCCGCCCAGTGAGCCGATTTTTAAAAGGTCGTCATTAGCACCTCGTTTTAAATTATCTTTATTATATCGGATTACTTCTTCTTTTAATTCTTCGGGAACTAAAGCCGATATTGTTTTTCTTCCTCTTAAACCTGTCGGGATAAATTGTCTTATTACTTTATCTAATTTCAGATAATCTTTAAGCGTTTTGCATTCTTTTAGTTTAATCGTGAGCATACCGCAAGACTGGTCAACTCCTATAATATTTGGTATAATTTCACCGTTTTTAGGCAGAGTTGAAGTAAAACCTATTGTACAGCCTTTTCCTGTATGACCGTCAGGCATAATTCTAACTGTGCAATCTTCAAAAATAGGGTGATTACAAATATCTTCAACTTGTTTTATTGCGCTATTTTCAATGTTATCGGTGAAAATTTTTGCTTTAGTATATTTTCCTATAATGTCTTCCATTTTTTTTGCCTCTTTTTGTTTTAGGTTTTGAATTTGTTTCTTCATCCTGATTAGGTATTTCATCAGGGAAATACCATTTCCCGTTATATTCTACAAGCTGCGCTAACAGTTGTGCAGTTTCTTCGCTTATATATAATTCCGGTTCATCATCGTATTCATTTACCATAGTTTTATCCTTTTTCTATTATAATTTGTAACTCCGTCCATTTCGGTCGTATTTACTTGTTTAAAATTAATCTTTAGTTCTATGTGTGGGTAATTGGTTTTATTTTTTCAACAATATCCGTATAATCCGCTTCTTCCTGTGTCCAATAAAGAAGAATAGTCAATTTATTAATTTCAATCCAAGTTTTAAGCTCATTTATTTCCGATTCTTTAAATATAAGTTTTTTATCGTCAATGACACTTCCATCCAGTCTGACTTTTACCCAATTTAGATTTTGTTTATCCTCATAATCATTTTGAACTATGAGATAAGGTCGTTGATTGATGATTTTACCCATAGATTGTAGTGTCAATTCAACATTCATACAAAGCCCTGACATCTTTTTATCAATGGGAGCGGTAATCCACCTCATCTCTTGATTTGGTGTTTCATATAAGAAAAATCTTTCTTTATCGTTTAAATCTTCCCATTGTACAAGGGCATAATCATAAAACGGTATAGATTCATTTTCATAGGTTGTATTAGTTTTTTTAATCGTCTTATTAATCTCATTTCTAAATGGTCTATCCAGTTCCATATATTTGTAGGGGCTGTCTTTATACGAATTAAATCTCATATAATGAGGGGTATGAGGTAAAGAGAGTATAATTTTTAGTATGACATTATATCCTGTTATTTCATCAACAGAGGCTTTTTTAAATTTACTTTTAAACCTTTCTTTAATAGCAATTTTCAAGCACCAGTTTTTATTTTCATCAACTTCTGTGACAAAATAAATGAAATGCTTGCTTTTTGTAACTATTCTAAATTGCTTATCTGTCATAATTTCATACCTTTAATTCTAAAATTTCGCCTTTTTTATTTATATAAACATCGCCGATATTTTCATCATAAGAATTTGAAAAACCTTCTTGAAAACCTTTAAAATAATTTCGATATTTGCCCAAGGGTATTACGACTTCCCCTTTTCTATCAATATATCCGTTTTGTTCGTCAAAATTGGTTGCATGTATAAAACCTTCCCTGCAATCTTGCAAACGATTATAAATGCAGGGAATAACAAGTTCTCCATATAAGTTTATCATTCCTGCCTTGTTGTTTTCATAAACCACACATAAACCCTCGCTAAAATAATTGTAAGGAAATATATTATACATTAAAGGAATAACTTCATTTCCGTTTGTATCTATAAATCCGCATTTTTGATTATTTTTGACAAGTATTCGGTCTTGCGAGAGCCACCCGATATAATCATATTTAAAATCAGTTAAAAATTTATTTTTAACCGCTGAATACAAGGCTTTTTTGTTTTCTTTTAAGATAACTAAATATTCTCCCATGTTATCGTCAGAATCGCAAGCCAAATCTATATTGTCATAAATAAAATCTTCGATAACATTGCCGTATCTATCTATGATGCCGTATTTATCCCCCTTTTTAGCAGGATAAGAAAGACATTGCCTTGTAGTGCAGCTAAAAAGTTCATCATAACAAAAATCAACAAGAACCTCATTATTTTTGTTTATAAGACCGTATTTTCCGTTTTTCATAGCAGTAATCAAATTATTGTAACAATAACCCATATCCTCATATTCAAAAGGAATAACGGTTTTATTAAAATAATCTATCATCCCCCATTTGTTATTCAAGCACTCGGCTGCCACACCTTCCGAAAAATAACATCCGTCATTGTACATACAAGGTATTATTTCTCTGCCTTGTATATCAATATGTCCATGTTTTCCGTTTCTTTTTACTTCAAATAATCCGTCTTCGCTTCCGCCAAAGATACGGCTATATATAAAATCTGTTAAAAATTTACCTTTATTATCCATAAGAGCATATAAACCCTTATCGTTCATAACAAAAGCAACATCTTCATCTTCAAATCCATTGACAATCATATCTTTATCGGGAAGTTCAAAGAGTTTTTCACCTTTTGTATTTATACAAATTCGAGGACCGTATCCTGTTGCATCATCTTTATGTATAAATGCTTTATTATTTTTGAAATTATTTAACTCGTAAAATATCATTTTTTATTCCTTTGACTGAATTTTATCAGGTTCTTCTTCTGTTAAATACATACATCCTTTTGCTGTATCCGCTCGTAATGTCAACTTATAGCCGTTATCCATTACAAATTCAACAACATCAATATAATTATCTTGGTTAAGGCTTTTAGGAACAATCTCAACAATGTTATGATTCATAATATTTTTTGAAAAATACCTGCTTATATTTGTCCAAGATAGACTTTTTGTAATATTTGATTTTTCCCAAAAACTAAGCTGATTGAACTGCATCATAAATCTGCCTCTTTGTATAAAATCAATATCAATGTGCTCGTCGGAATATTGCGGGTCATAAAAAATTGAAATCGGTTCATTAAGTGCAAAAGATATGTTTTGTTTATTATTTTTATCTGTCTTTTTTGGTATCGCACCCATAATAGTTATTTTTTGCAATTTAAAAGTTGTCAACATATTATTGTATTTTTTTAGTATGGTAAAAAAGTTATTCAGTTCTTCTGTTGTTTTAAATGTCCGAAAATCACATTTATCTCTGTCAAAGAATGTCCCTTCAAAATATTTTTTTGGATTTTCTAAATAACTGTCAAAAATCGGCATATATTTCTCAAAACCATTTCGCAAAACATATTCCTGACAAACACTACAACCGTTCTTTGTACATTCTTCCTCATATTCTTTGGTTAAATAATATTTATTTTTATCGTAAATTTTGTGAAATTCCTTATTAAATTGCTTAATAAGTTCGTATCTGTCTATAACAATGTCAACAAGCGGAATAGTCCTTTCAAGCTCTAAATCCCTGTCGGCATCCAAATTATATCTTCTTTTCTTGTAATCTTTTCTATCTAAAAACACAAGGCGGATGTCTTTTTCACCGACAGGCAAAGCAACAACATAAGAGCAAGGTCCTTCGTAGTTTATTGTCATTAAAAGGTTAACGTTGGTTTTTATACATTGCTCTAAAAGATAAAACAAGTCATATATAGCACCTAATATCCAACAAACACATAAGGCATAGCCTTGGATATAAAATTCATAAGTTCCTGAAGGTACGTGTGCGTATGTTTTTTTTGAAAATATCTTATCAACTTTTTTCGGTGTTGACTGATTTATAATTTCATAAATTTTACCTTTGCCACGTTCCTTATCCAGTTGATAGACTTTATCATCATAATACATTTTAAATATCATCTTGTTCACCATAATTTGTTGTTTTTTGTATCACTTATTATTTCACCTGATAGCATTTTGAGTCTGCTTCGGACTGTTCTTTTATTTTCATATCAACAATTTTGCCATATTTATTAACAAAGCCCCAGATTTCCATATATTTTGCAGGGATAAAATCTAAATTATCGCAAGTAGGTTTAATATCCGAGAATATAAAATCAATTAAGATTTTCCCATTCCAATTAATAATGCCGAATTTATTATCTTTAGACGCAATAATGATTTCATCAAACAAATAAATTTCGTCCCCGATTTCAAAATCTAAAGTTAATATATCTTTTCCTTTGGAATTTGTAATATATGTTTTATCACTATCAACAAAGGCAAAGTATAATTCGTTATTTAAGTATTTATAATAAACTTTATCGCTGACGTGAGGGATTTGAATATCACCGTTTATGTCTATTACAAATTGCTTATTATCTTGTTTTTGGGCGATAAAGAGGTTACCATCGATATTGTGAAGATAAGCGTATTTTACAATCCAACCTTTAATTTCCCTGCCGAATGTCGGGTCGTCTTTGCCATATATAGTTACCGATTCGGGTTTTATCACCCATTCAAAATTTTTGTTTATTATGCCCCAACCATCAAGAGAATTTTTATAAACGCAAGCATAATCGCCTATATAATTTTCTAAATACTTTATATTGTCATCATATCTTTGGCTGTCTGTTTTAAATTTATCTTCTAATTTCAATTTTTCAGCAGATTTCATAGCATTTTTAATTACATTAATTTTATGTTCAATTTCATCTAAAGCATTAAGAAAACAATCTATAAAACTTGTGCCTGCCAGAAAATAAAATTGTTGTTTATCTTCGCAATAGTTATCTGTTCCTGCGTAGCAAGCAACGGCAAGATAATCTTCGCCTTTACTTTGAGGATTATTCCATTTCCTGTTCCAGATGTGCATTTTATCATATTGATAGCCATCTAAATTAAATCTAACATATTCGCCTTTTTTAGCTTTATTTAATGCTTCACGGATTTTTAAATTACTACGGTAATCAAATTGAAATCTGCAAACAGTTAAATAATCATCTTTAACAACAAGCCAACATTTTAAATATCCCCAATCATCCTCATCTTCATGCAAATTACCGTTTTCATCATAAGTATCATTTATATAAGACCTTAACTGTCCATCTTCATTATGAGGATATGATTCTAAATCAATTTCAACATTATAGCCGACTCTGCTATGAATTACGCCAAATTGTTTTTCAGGTTCGGGCATAATTTCATTTGTAGAATACCAGTTTTTCGTTAATGTTGAATATACCCAATTTTTTTCTTCGACCCTGTTTGACATATCTGTTTCCATTATGTCTTTGAGTTCTTCCTTTGTAATCGGTACGGATACTTGCTTTTCATAATCCATTTTAGCTAAATACTCGCTATCCTGCTCTTCCCAGTCATAATCGAGAATCTTGCCTTCTTGTTTTTGCTTTTCCCAATACTCAGGTTCGCACTTTTCATCATTATCGGAACATAAGTAAAATTTCCATATACCGTCTAAATCTTTATATGCTATATCAAAAACTCTTGCATAATGCACAGGAATAAATTGTTCTCTAAAAGCCTTCGGATTTTCAAAATATAATTGAAGATTATCTATTGCTTTATTTACCCAATTCAAACGTCTATTGGGTTTTCCCTTATCTTTTTTTTCGGTATCTTTTTTAATTTTTAAAAGTATATCTAATATTTGTTTAAGGAAAGTATATTTTTTTATAATAATGTCGGATTGAATTTCAGGACACCAAGAACAATCTGTAAAAGTGCTTACTCTTATCAACTCATTATCAACAGGAATTATAGTTATACAATCATATTGTGATTCACAGTCAAAACCGCAGATTAAATTTTTGTCATTGTTGTAAGCTACTCGGGGAAGAAAGTCCAAAAAATCAGAGATAAATAGCCCGCAATAATCTGCTGTGTATAATTTCCCACCGTTAATACAGAGATTAAAATCAGATACAATATTTCCTTGTCTTATATCCCAATGTGTACCTTTTGAATTAAATTCTTCTACATGTTTCGGAGTAGATTTTTCTAATTCCGATAAAAATTTCTCTTTTTCTTCACATAGGTCAAAATTAAACTCTACGTGCTCGATTGACATAAAACTGTATTCTTTTTCTTTTACCATAATTCACCTGATAGCATTTTAAGTCCGCTTCGGACTGTTCTTATCATCTATTTAACAATTTATCCAAACTTTTGAAGAATGTTCGATATTTTCAAATAAAGGTTTATCAAAAGGAAGTTTATATTCTTCTCTGTTGGTCGTACTGTTTTCTATTATTATCAATTCTTCCCATACGGTTTTATTTTCAAGGTGCATTGACGGACTTTTTAGTGCGGTTAAAATATGTTTTTCGATTTCCGGAGAAATTTCTAATATTTTCTTAGACACAAGTTTCATCGGGAATTTTCTTGTTTCTCCGTCAAAAGTAATTTTATTTGCTCTTGTTGAAAGGCTGTATGAGGGGTTATCAGTTATAATAAAATTACTGTCATTTGGTTTATTTTCATACCACTTAGTATTAAAACACCATTTTTTGGAATTTCCGAAAATACTTATTTTTTCATCCGTATAAACAAGGCTATGGCTGTTACCCAAACAAGGTTTTAAATTATAGTCGGAAACTCTTTCTTTTACTATCGGTATTGCCTGTTTAATAAATTCCATTTTAGATAATTTTTCTTTACCGATACGTTTATCACAAGCCCAAAGAATATACTTCAATCCTGTCGGTTCATCAAATTCCAACAATTTGTCTTTTGGCATATCCAAATATCCTGCTACAATATTTTCAGGTGAAGCATATTGGCTGTTATCGGCATATCTGCGAGATTTTTCTTGTCCGCCTTGCCATGGTCTGTCCCATTTTACATACGCACTCCATTTAAAACCAAATTGCCAATTATCATAAGCACAATCTTTCGGATAAGACCAAATAATTTCGTCATTTAATTTTACGTAGAAAAACGGAATACATAATTCACTTCTTGCTGTTTTTTTGACTAATGGCGAATGAATAAATTTTATATTCAAATCTTCCTGTATAATATTTTGAAGTCTTTTATTTATCTGATTCCATTTTTTCATAAGCTATACCTTGTTTACTGTTTATATATTTACCGTTATTCCACCTGAGAACGATTTTAGTCCACTTCGGACTAATCATATTTTTGTAATATTTTATCTAAATATTTTTTTGCAAATGGATATTTTTTTATAAAATCATTTATAACTTCTTTTACAAATTCAGGGCTGTCATTTATTGCAACGGCCAATCTAACACTTTTCAGATAATGTTTAAATTTTTCCAATTCTGAATATGGCATGTATTTACATATAAATCTTAATTCTTCTTTATCTATTTCCATGGTGTTATTCCTTTATTTTTGTATAATCAGGCATTGGCAAATTCATCGGCAATTCATCTCTGCCGTAAAAATTTTCATTGTATGTCATAATTAACCTCTGCCAGTTTGTATGAGCATTTTTTTGATTATCGTAAGGGCTTTTTAAAAAGTTGGTTAATTTTTCAAGTGTATCTTTATCCAAGTCCCAATGATTTCGCTTAAAACAGCCTGATATGTAAGGTTCTTTTGATTTGTATTCCGGTTTAAAAAAGTCTATTGCACAGGCTCTTGTGCTAAGCCATTCATTTTTTCCCTCTGTCATTACAAAATATGGTTTACCGTCATATTTTAAATCATCGTCTATCCAGATGTTTCTGTTGAACTCGCAATTAGGATTACCAAAAGGAATATTTACAGCCCAACCTTTATGTATTTCAATAGGTTGAATACACTGTTTAACAAATTCTAATGCATAAAAATTTGGTGCTTTTAGTTCTTTGCACTCTTGCCTACAATAGTCAAAAAAAGCTTTTTTACATTGTAATATTTGATAATTGGATAATTTCCCCGATAAATCTTTTACGTAAATTTCATTTAATTTTTCGGGAAATTCAGTATCCATGCACCTATCGACATATATTTTTAGCTCTGCTTTTGTTTTCAAGTCGTACGCATAGATAAAATAAAGCCAAGTTATATCATTATCTCTTTTTGCATAAAATAAATATCTGCCTTGATTAAACGTATCTTTTTTATAATTTTGCAAAAATTTTATTACTTTTCTATATGTAACGCTTACCATATCAGTAGTTTGACAGGGTGAATTTAACCAAGTTAAAAAATCTTCTTTAGTATAAATTTTCTTTGTTTCATCTATTTTATAAGTCCCATATATACTGCTTTTTTCTGTTCTGATTTTTGGTGTTGTGTCATCGGGTATAACAGTTTCAAAATCAATAATTTCTTTATCATTAAATGTGATTACATAAGCAGATTCTATTATCGGTATATATGGATATTTTTCTCCTTCATAGTTAAAACATATAACATAAATTTTGTTATCGCATAAAAAATATTCTCTGCGGCACCAACAATCTAAAGCATATACCCTCTTTGACTTACTTATGCCGAAGTATTTTTTAACGGTTTCAATTTGTTTTAAAACAAATTCCGTACAATATTCATCTTTGTATTTTAATTCTGTTTTTACGCTCATAATTAGTCTTTTTCATCCAATAAATTTTTCATCATTTCTTCTGTCGATTTAAAAGGTCCCATTAGATTTTCGGGCTTTGATAATTCTTTAACTGTTGCACCAAGTTCTTCATTTTCCTCATCAATCCTTTTTGCCAGTTCCAAATAGTTAGGAATTGGCAAATCAAACGGTAACTGTTCAATTTCACCCTTGACCTTGTTTGAAATTGGTTCGTCAATATCCCAATATGCCGTATTGTGGTTATACTCAAAAATCAACTGTTGCCAGTTAGTTTTAACATATTTTTTGTAACCTCGATAATATCTGCTTGTTTCATTCCCTTCGATTTTCTCGCTTGGAGATTGTAAAAAATCAATGAGTTCTTTTATTTCTTGCTCATTAAAAATCCAAGATTTTCTTTTTACATTACCTCTTTTATAAATATCTTCAAAATGATATTTTGGGCTTTTAAAATCAAGCACCGCAACTTTTGTCGTATCTTGTATATAAGGGCTGTCCGTTATCATAAATGAAGGTTCTTCTTTTTCGCTTGGAAAATCATACACCCAAATATTAGAAAATTTATCTTGGTTACAAAATATCCTATGACAACTCCACTCGTGCAATTCATCAATGGGAGATATTGTAAGTTTAACAAGTTCCATAAGCCAATAGTTTTTTATGTTGTATTCTTCGTTAATTTGATTGGCATATTCTATAAAATCCTTCTTTACCTGTCTTTTTTGATAAGCGGAAATTTTATTTCCTAAATCATCAATTATAATATCTCTTGATGTTTCAGGTACAATATTTATCCATTCATCATCTTGTTTAACCGTTTTATCAGGGATATATAATTTCATTTCAACTTTATTTTTTAAGTCATAAGCATAGATATTAAAAGTAAAATTAGAATCTCCGTCAGCTTTCGGGTAAAATAAATAATTACCTGTTCTAAAAGTTTCCTTGTTATAATTATTTAAAAATTTAATAACCTCATGGTACGGTAAGTCAACCTCTCGGTTGATTTCTGAAGGTTCTTCAAGCCATGGCATAATATCCTCAAACCATAGTGAACCTTCATCATTTCTTATGATTATATCTATATCAATATCCGCTAATATTGCTTTAGAATCATAGTATAGTTTAATTTCGGATAATTCGGTTAATTTTGCACTTTCTAAAATCGGATTATGTTTTTCATCATAATCAAATTCGGTTTTCGCAACATATAACTTTTTGTTATTTAAAAATATTTGTCTTGACTTATGCCAAGATAATAAATAAAAGGGATAATCGGAACTCAAATTAACCATTGATTTAATAAGGTCAACTGTTTTAAAAACATATTTTGTATATTGTGTATCGCTTTGTTTTCCTTTTATTGTCTTTAATTTCAACATATTTTTATTTTAAGTGTTGTATATGACAAATTCGGTACTATAAATTTTGTGATTAATTTTGCATAAAAACCGTTGTTTATGATAATATTATAATCGGTAAATAAAAAATATGAACCCGATTTTGTCGTATTTGTGACGTATTTTACCAATATAAGAAATCTGAGGTAAATGTATGCGTGATGAACATTTTTACACAAGAGCATTAAAACTTAATCCTGAAAAAGCAGCGGATTATTATCTTGGACGTGCTGATTTTTACTGCATTGAACATGATTACAAAAAAGCATCTTTGGATTACCAAAAGGCACAGAAACTCGGTGCAGATATGAATGAAAGTTACAGGTATCAAACTTGTTTAGATTATATAAATGCTGATAAAAATATATCTGAATTAACCGATAAAATTGGTAAAGATACGGAAAACTACAAATTGTATTGTGATAGAGCAAAATATTACCTTTTAAAAAGAGAATATTCAAAATGTATTTCTGATGTTGAAGAAGCGATTCAAATTAATCCCTGCCCTTATATTTATAAATTTGCAGACGACATTTTTCGTAAAATTAGAGAATTTAATGTTTTTGACACAGTAAATAACTCCAAGAAGAAAGATTTGATTGACGCATATAAATTAAGAATCGAACTTGCAAAAGAAAATATAATTCTTTATAAAAATGCTGAGTATTGGCATTATAGAGCGACAAAGGATTTAGATAATATTGTAAACCTTGCTAAAGATAAAACCCTCGCCTTGTATCTCAAAGTTAATTTTTATGAAGGCTTAAAGGATATAAGACGTTACAAAAAGGACAGAACATTCATCGATAAGGCTATACAAACCTGCAAAGAGGTTATTGAACAATCAAAAAAAAGAGTAGATAAACTCGGGAAAACTCTTACATATCTTTATGAAATGAAACTTGTTTCATTATACTCAAATGAAGAAGATTTTGAACCGGCAATTAAAATTGCAATTTTGCATCCGGATAGACCAACATCAAAAGATTTAAAACAAGGACTTAAATATATAAACAGTTTTGCATTTATATTAATAGATGTATTAAGGTCAGGACGAAATTCGATTTTAAAAAATTAGGAGAAATTATGA
Source organism: Candidatus Gastranaerophilales bacterium (assembly GCA_947624975.1). Lineage (GTDB taxonomy): Bacteria > Cyanobacteriota > Vampirovibrionia > Gastranaerophilales > Gastranaerophilaceae > Stercorousia. Next base: position 109,243 of record CANQMP010000001.1, on the reverse strand, counting down.
CAGATGACAATATAAGATATTCAAGAATGACTGATATTTTAGGTGTGTTATATATGATGATGGCTGAGCCAAAAGGTATAACACTTGATGATATTTGTGATGAATTTAATGTTTCTCGAAGAACTGCAGAACGAATGAGAGATTCAATAACAAATATTTTTCCGCAAGTCACTGTATTAAATGAAAATGAAAAAATAAAGCGATGGGGGTTTGACAATTTTTCAATGAGAGAAATAATAACTTTTACGGATGAAGAAATTGCTACTATTGTAACCCTAAAACATCATTTCAGAGCTGCATTAGAGCCGACAATGAATTCTATAATTGATAAAATGAGAGCATTAAGAAAAAATAAGAAATGACCTATACGTGTTTCATAAGAGCTGAAATAACATCGATATAAGTATCGATTTGTCTGTCGGAAGAATTTTCTATAATTTTTTGTAATTGATTTTTCTTAGGGTATGATTCGTAAATATGTTGTAGTTTAAAGTCTGCTAATGTGAGGTTAAGAGTATCTAAAATCTTTATAAACGTATCAAGAGCGGGGTAATATCTACCTGTTTCTATTTTACTTAAATGTTTTTCAGAGATACCAATTTTTTCAGACAGTTCTGCCTGTGTAAGTTTAGCTTTCCTTCTGCTATCTTGTATAATCTCTGCAATAAATTTTTTGTTTAATTCCATATTTATACCGTTACCTTTCTTTAAAGTAAAATACATACAACTACTTAAAAACAATGCTTGCAATTATAAATAATTGCTATCATTGACTTTTTTCTATCTTTTGTATAAGGTAATAATAGATGTTAATATTACTTTTTAGTTGCAGATAACTATATACAAATGCAAAATCTGCAAAAATATATACCCGAATTTGACGTAGGAAGAAGTTAAGGTGTTATAGGTAGAAGTAAAAAGGAGAAAAATTATGGCAAAAGAAATTGCAAGTGTTGAAATTAAAAGTTCAGGTATTTTTATTCGTTTTTTGGATGGCAGTTGTAGAACTATTGGGCCGGGGCATGGAGGGACTTTAATTCATTACACAAATGACGGAATTACCTATAAAGAAAATGGGAAAACTAAATATTTTGATTTAAAAACCAATGGTGTAAGAACTTTAGATTAATTTATTCGGCAAGCAAGTGTATTATGTATAACCTTGCTTGCTTTTTTAGGGAGATAGTAATGGCTGAAGATAACAAAAATTCTTATTCAAAGTTGAAAGATTTACAAAATGATTTAGCCGCTTTAAATGGTTTTCCTCAACAAATTGAAGATAAGGCAAATCAGGCCAATAGTTTAATGAAAAACGGCAAATTTCATGATGATTATGCCGATTTTACCGAGTTTGAAGATGAAAATGGTAATATCCTATTGATAAAATATGACAAACAAGAATACGAATTCAGGGGAAATAAATACTGTTCTTATATCCTTTGTAATGAAAAAACCGGTAGTCGTGAAGAAGGAATTGCTCAAATTAAAGGTGGACAATATGTTAGACTAACCGACCCAGAAAGAGTTGAAAAAATAAAAAGTTACATCAATGAACAAAATAGATTCGCAGAATCTACCATATCACTTGTTTCAAAACTAAAAGAAATAGGTATTTGTCCTTCCGATACTGCCATTGTGGACTATGCGAAATCAATTTCGAACTATGTGACATCAAGAGCTGAATATAATGGCGACACGTACTTGTTATTTATACGAAATAAATTTTTCACGGAAAAACATACTTATGTAGTTTTTAATGCAACAAAATGGGAAGTTGTTGAAGACGAAACTTTAATAAACAAATTATTTGATTTGAGCAAATATTTTTCCGAAGAAAATAAATCAACTCCAAAAGCAAAGCCATGGTGGAAAAAGTGGTAAATATAGAATTTATAACATAATAATTTCACAACATAATTAGGTTTGTATTTGTTAAACTAATTTTAAAAAACAGATAGAAAGAGGTGTTTCAATGAATGATATTTTGAAAAATAAATTTACACAGGATATTTTAGACTCTATTGAAGAATCCAAAAAATTAGGTTATGTACCAACAAGATTTATTCAAATGCTTCAGGCTGAAAATAATGACGGCTATGCCTTGGCATTAAAAATAGTTAATAAAAATGCTCAATACGGATTAGAAAGACTTTGGGAATTGAAAAGGCTTGATTTAACGATGGAAGCAAGAATTATTAAACCCGAATATAAAGCCTTGTTTTCGGATGAAATAAGAAAAATTTGTGAAAGAAAGCTTAAACAATACGGTTATAAGGGTTTATAAGGAAAAATCATAAATATATCACAAAAGGACTAATTTAAGAAGTTTTAGTTGGAAATTTAAAGAAAGAAGGTATAAAATGAAATCGGAATTACAAGAATATAATGAAAAATTGAAAGATGATGACCCTAAAAAAATAATTTGTGAGGTCTTATGTAGGTTAAGCTCAAATTTGGAAAAGAATGAAATCTTTTTGTCCGAGGCTGATTTTCAGTTTAGTTTTGCTCAAGAACTTGATAAAGTTTTGAGAGAAGAAAAGAGGATAAAATCTCCTAAAATAATACTGGAATATCCTTTTCTTACGAAAGAACTATATAGTGAGGATGATATTACAGAAGGAGACACTCGTTATTCTAACCGTATGTGTATTGATTTATATTACGAATATGAAGGTAAAGCGGTATATATCGAGTTTAAATACAAAACTAAAGGGATTTCAGGTGTTAAAAGAGGTTCTTCTAACAAATTTACTTTACAAAACCATAGCAATGTAACTGAACAAAGACAGGGTTTATATAAAGATATTGAAAGAATTGAACATTGTTTAAAATGGCATAAAAAAAATTCTAAAATTAAATGTTTCGGGTACGTAGTTTTTATAACCAATAATAAATCTCATTGGGATAAAGAATCAAAAGCAAGAAAATACCGGTTATGTGATGAAATAGCTTGTAAGTGCGAGATTACCCAAAAAGATGAATATGTATGCACAACAAAAAATCATAAATTAACTTGGCACCCTTTTACGACAGAAAATCAAGAAAATAAACAGTTCAAAGTTTGCTTAATTGATTGTAATAATGCTGAATAAAAATAACTAAATTTAAACTCCCGAATATGACATATATGATTGGTACTTTTATTTATATACAACGAGTGCCAAAAAATAAAATTAGGGTTATATTATTCTCATAAAGGAGAATAACTATGCGAAAAACAAAAGAACCAAGACAATTTGAGTACAACAATGAATCTTATTTAATTTACAAATATTCTTCGGGTATAGTTTATATAAAAAAGAAAATTAATGATACATGGGATTTTATTTCAGCCAAAGAAATTATAAGAAGAAAGTTGGAAGAAATTGATTCAATATTATATAATTACGAAGAAACAGGAAAAACAAAATACAACACTCAATCTTTAGGTGCAAAGTTGTATAAAATACTTGGTGAAAAAGTTAAAGCGACACAAACCGATAGTTAGACTTAACATTATTAAACTGTAAGATAAATATATAGGTAAGCAATAATGTATATAAACAAGGCAGCTAAAAATTGGAATATATTTTTGATGAATAAAAGAAAATGTAAAATACGGTTGGGGTGTAAAGTTGTATAAAAACGTGGTAATAATGCCAAAACCAAACAAAAAGAGTGTTAAACTTAACACATATAAAAAGAAATTCCATTGGCAAGCACTTGTCAAGGCTTTTAAACAGGGTTTTGATGAGAAACCTGTTGACAATAAATATTGTAATGACAACAGAATTTCTGCTGGCATTATAATAATAGCTATAATAGCTTGTTTATTGATTTGGCTTTCTTAATTAATAAATTTTTTGTATTAATATTTTTGTTTAATATGCTGTCCTGTTTTAATAATAACGATTTTGCTGTCATTATCGGAATTTTTATTTTTCTTTTGGAAATACAAAGGGGAATCCCAAAATTATTATTGGTAAAACAATTTAGCCAATCGTATTTATGGCAAAATGAAACGATTTCATTCCAAAATGATAATTTATACATTAGGGTATAGAAAAATTCAATTTAAGCGATTTTAACAGCCGCAAAATTAGAATTTAGTTATACAAGCTCCTTGTTTTTAACATTACAAATTTTAATCTTACTGTAAGACTGGAAGTTTACAAATATTGCGAACTTTCCAAATATTCCAAACTTACAATAAATCGGATAATATTTGTCCAAATAGTATTGACAAATATAGGAAAATAAGATATAATGAATATATAATTGCCGAGTTTTTTAACTCGGAGTTGAAGACGACTTAGGTCGTCTTTCATCATTTTAAGAGGAAATATGGAGAAGAAAAACAGGATATTAGTTTTAATTGACGGGTTCAATTACTATCATAAATTAAAGGAATATCAAAATAAATATAATAAATGTGTAAAATGGCTCAATTATAAGAGTTTAGCTCAATCTTGGCTAAAAGAAGATGATGACATTGATTCAATGCAAATCTATTATTTTTCTGCAATAGCAAATTGGAGAGGTGTTGAATCTGCCAAAAGGCATAAAACTTATATTAAAGTTTTGGAACACGCAGGGATAAATGTTGTTCTTGGTGAATTTAAGCAAAAGAAAACCCATAGATGTAAAGATAATGAAAAGTGTGCTAATTGTATCTGTATTCCTGACCGCAAAAAATTAATAAGACACGAAGAAAAGAATTCTGATGTAAATTTGGCTATAACTCTTGTTGAAAAAAGTATTAAAAAAGAATTTGATAAATGTTTTATTTTAAGTGCTGATAATGATTTTGCAACTGCAATTACAAGGGCAAAAGAATTAAATCCTGACATAAAGATTATTATTCAGCCACCGCCATTATCAAGAAAAAAACAGGCATTAAAAAGAGAATATGCTGTAGATAATCTCGAGCATTGTGCAGAAACTCAAGCGTTATTAACAAATTTTTATACGATACTAAAACATCAATTTGAAGATAAAATTGCCGGAGTTGAGAATCCTTGGAAAATTTAACTCTGATAACAGTGATAACAAAATGATAACAAAACACTTGAAAATGATAAATTTTTAAAAAATATTAAAAAATATAAACCCTGCTCTTTACTTTATTAACCTTTTGATGTAAAATTTCCTTGTACCTAAAAACACATTGAAAAAAACTTTCACGGTGTAGACAGCGATTCGAATTCGCTTGGGGGTAATTTTTACGGATGAATATTATGGAATTAAGATTACGACGAATTGTTATAACTTTTAGGAAAGGCTTGTTTTAAAGTTACATTTTGTCGTGTAAAAGTTTTTTTTATTACCAGACCTTTCCCCCCGAAAGGTCTTTTCTTTAATGTAAATAAAATTTAAAATTGTACAAAATTTAGTCAAAAAATAAAATTCACAGGAGTTAAAAAAATTATGACAAAAATAAATATCCGACGAAACTCAATAATCAAGGCGAATGCCCCAATCGTCAAATTAATGAACTTAATTTGGGGTCTGTAGATTATTGAGCGGATTTTTCCGCAGAAAGGAAAAAATGATAACAGCAAAAATATACTCAGTTTTGGGAAACCCAAGTTCCCTCGTACCCCTTGCAATAAAAGATATTGCAAACAGTGTCGGACTTACGGCAGGTTCATATATTACGGGTGACAAGCTCGAAGGCAAAGACAGATTTACTGATGAGTTCGGAACTCAAGGTATATGGCTTTTTGAAATACCTGCTATTAAAAAAGTAATTGATTTTACGCTTTATAAATTGTTTAAAATTGATCCGAAATTCGATGTCAGAAATCTTAAACACGATAAAATCCTCAAAAAAACCGTTAATTATGCGGATAATTCTATTAAACAAAGCATTTTGAAAGGTTTTGCAAATCCGAAATTTACTAAAAGTCTTGCTCTTGCAAAATTCGGTATTTCAACGGCTCTGACAATTATGACGTACGCTGGACTTACGCATTACAAGCAAAAGCAGACCAAAAAAGCGGCTGAAAAAGAAATCCTTAACGAAATAAAAAATAATCAAACGAAAACTTCAAATCCCGCATTCCAAGGAAAAATCAGCGATTTTATGTTTAATCCGGTTAAAAACCTTATGATACTTGACGGCGCGATTACTACTGAAAGGCTCAAAAAATCAAGAAACAAGCAGGAGCTTACAGGCTATATCATCAAGGAAGGAAGTTTTTGGATGTTTATGTATTTTGCGGGCGGACTTATTCAAAAGTTCCTTGAAAAAAGAACTGAGAAAAAGCATAACATATCAATAGATTTGGATTCAAGAGTTATTGAAAGTGCCGAACTGGAGCATGCTTTCAAAAACGGCGAACTTGAAAAAAGCGTTAATAAGGTGCTTTCGCTTAATGACAACGAAAAACTTCTTGATTTTATGCATAATAATCCCGAAGATTTTACGGTAAAAATGGCTAAAAAATCCGATGTACTGCCTGTTTTGAAAAACGCTTCGCAAGCTGACAACATAGATTACAGAAAGTTTATTGATTTTGAAAATTTCAAAAAAACGGCGGAAAAATTGAAAAAATTATTTAATCAGTACAGCGGACAAAGCGAGAATCTGACCGAATTTTTAAACAGTGTGAAAAAATTAAAAAGGCATGCCGTTTTGAAAAACATGGGCGCATGTATAGGATTTCTCGGCGTTATAGCTCCTGCCGTTATGGTTACGTTGAGAAAAATCGACAAAAACAATAAGGGATTTCAGGTTAAAGAAGATTTGAAAAAGGAATTGATGGCATCTGCTGCCAAATAACCCGTTGACCAGCAGTTTTGCAGGTTAAATCCTCCACAAAATCCGTCTATATTCAGCACTTCTCCGCAAAAATAAATTTTCGGAACGATTTTTGATTCCATTGTTTTGGGGTTAACTTCGTTTAAATCCACACCGCCTGCCATTACGACTTCGCCGTCTTTTACAGTATCCAAAACGGTTACTTTAAATTTTTTGAGTTTTTCGCAAATTTTGTCACGGGTTTTGCCGTCTATTGTGTGGCATTTCGGGTTAAAACCGCCCAGAATAAACTCTGCAAAAGACTTTGGAACGTAATCTGACAGAAGATTTTTTATATCTTTGTGCGGATTTGAGTTAAGTGCTTTTTGCAGGTCGACTTCGCCCAAAAAGTCAAAACAAAGCTCGTAAGGAAGATTATCACGGGCTTTTAGTGACGAAATCCTGTAAATTGCTGGGCCTGATATACCTTTATGGGTAAAAAGAACGTCATTTACAACGACACCTGCGATTTTTGAAAAATCTTCTTTGGTAACAAGTCCTGTTAAAGCGGGTTTCGGCGGGATGATTTTATGATTAAGAAGTTCTATCAGTTTAAAAGAGGCATGTCCGCCTGTTGCAATTACCACATAATCGGCTTTATGCGAGCCTTTGTCCGTTACGACCGTAAAACCGTCGTTTATCCTCAAAACTTCTTCTTTCTTAAATTTCACGTTTTTCAAGACAGAAAGTATCTTTTCTCTGACCTCTTTTGCGGAATTTGAAGTCGGAAAAATCCTGATATCTTCGCGAATGTATGTTTCAACCCCGATATTTTTGAAAAATTCAATGGTTTCAGATGTTCCGAAGCGTGAAAAAACCGAATACAAAAACTTTTCACCTCGCGGATAGTTCTTTGCGAGTTCTCGGAAGTCGAATTCGGCATGTGCAAGATTACATTTTCCGCCTCCTGTGGGCAAAAGCGTTAAAAGCGGAGAATTTTTATCAATAATTGTTACATCAAAATTGTTTTGCAGAAAATATGCACAAATGCACCCTGCAGGTCCGCCGCCTGCAATTATAACCTTAGATTTCGACCCTTGTTCCATACAAAAACACCATTTCGGGGTTTTCTAAATCGCCGTGAAGTTCAGATATGGTTTTATGAAGTACGGGATGTTCAAAATTCGGGATTAATTCTAGCAGAGGAACAAGCGTAAACGCTCTCAGATGAACGTATTTATGCGGGATTACAAGTTCATCGGTGTTAACAATTTCTTTGCCGTAAAACAATATATCAATATCAATAGTTCTGTCCTTATACCCTTGCCCGTCACGTTTTCTGCCGAGTTGGGTTTCTATACGCTGACATTCACGCAAAAGATTTTGGGGCGATAAGCTCGTCTTAACCTCCAAAACCGCATTTACAAACCAGTTATCGGATTTCATGCCCCATGGCTCAGTTTCATAAAACGCCGATGTTCTGACAATGCTAATCCCTTCGACCGCATCGAGCAAACTTGCGGTCTGCTGAACAAAGCCTATTCTATCTCCGACGTTTGAACCTAAACTTAAATAAACTATTGCCATAACAGTATTTTAGGGCTTTTTGACCGTGTTGTCAATATGTTTCCAGCAAATTTTTTTAAACTTGTTCTTGACTTAAACGGGCAAGGTTGCGAAAATATCTGACTCTTGCACCAAATAGTTTTGAAAATTCCTTATCCATAATATCTCCTAATAGTAAATTGGGGTGAAACCACAACTTACTATACTTAGTCAGAACATTTATGTTTACCGTTCCATGATAGGTCATCGCATTTGAGGTAGTCCATGTTTTCGTTATAGATTACCCAAGCTGTACAATATCTCCCGTTATTGTAACATTGATTTTCAAAGCAATTTTTGCATATATTGTTATCACCTTCGGGAATAACTTTGTTCGGACGTAATTTAAAATAGAATTTTGTTTTTCCCAGTATAACTTTTTTTGAAGAAGGTAAAATTACTGAAACATCTGCGCTTTTGGTCGAATCAAGATAATAACCTATGACCATATATGTTCCGTCATTAAGGAAAAAACTTGCTTCAGGGGGAGAGTCCCATTTATCGGTAATAACTCCTTCTCTACAAACTTTATTTAATTCACATGTTTTAGCGACTTTCAAATAAGGCTTTAATCTTTGTGCAATAATACTTTGAGCTGATTTATTATAAACATGGTTACCTTCCTCATCTTTAGTATGCGTATCGGTATTGTTCAAACCCCATGTATCAATTGTACCATATTCTGCCTCAACCATTTGCCATGCATTTGAGAGAATTGAATATGCCTTTTTAAGTTGGGTGACTGCAACTTTTTCCTGATATTTTGCAACCAAAGTCGGAATGAGCATGGCTGCAACAACACCGATTATACCAAGCGTAATAAGGACTTCTGATAAGGTAAAAGCTTTAAATTTCATAATTTTGCTCCTTGTGAATAAAATATTACCTTTATAATTTAAGGTGGTATTTTTACCACATTATACAATATTTTTTGCGTTTTGTCAAGTGTAAGGTGTGACATAATTACTACATTATATTCTTAATAGTGTTAAGGAGTTCACTAATGACAAATGATGAAAACACGAAAAAAAGTATTGGAGCAAAAATTAGAGCAGGCAGATTAAATAAAGGGTTAACTCAAAATGCTTTAGCCGAAATGGTTGATATGGATGAAAAACAGTTGTCAAGATTAGAATCGGGGAAACATTATCCTACGTTAAAGACTCTCCTTGCCATAATTAATGTTCTTGAGATGCATTTAGCTGATTTTGATGATATAAAAGAATTAAAAGACCCCAATTTTTACGCTCTTGTCGAAATTTTACGTACTTCAAGTCCAAAAGAGATAGAAAAATATTTGACAATTATCAAAGCAATAAAAGAATTTTAGTTTTAAAGCGGGGATTTTTGCACTAAATTTATCGTTGGGGTGAAACCCCAACTTACTATTTTTAAATAATCACTATGCAGGTTTAACCGACAAAGCATGTAAGTTGGGCATTCCTGCCCAACAACGTAAAATATTTAAAAATGGATTTAGAAAGAGAATAATGTCTTGAAAGTCAATACATTATCTGTAATCTGTAAAGGTTAGAACCCTTGAAATACACATAATTTCTAACAAAAAAGCCTCTAACGAGGCTATTTTAAAAACTGGGGCGGGTAACGGGTTAATTTCCGAACCGCTCCACAACATATTTAATATTATAGACAATGAAGAATGTCAAGCTATTTTCAGAAGAATTGAAAAATTACAAGCCGCATGAACTTTGTAAAAGTTTATTTATATGTTAGTATAAAAGTAAATTAAATTGCACATTTTAAAATTTAAAATAAAAACTTTTGGCATTAATGCCGAGAGTAGAACAGACCTGACCGCCTTTTCACGCACAACGAACTTTTCTGCATAAGGTGTACGAAAGGGGGTGATTATAACTATGATTGAAGAAATTAGACACAAAATAAAATGTGCCCTTAGCATCATAGGACACATTTTACTAATTATTTCATCATTGTTGTAGGGTCTGCATAGAGGGTATTGAGGGATACCCTCTCCCTACTCTTATTATAAACTATTTCTATTATTTTTCAAGTGTACAGTTAAGAAAAATTAAATATAAAAAAGCTCTCGCATTTCTGCAAGAGCTTTCCTCGACAACAAAAGAGGTAAATGAAACAACGAAGAATTTAATTTTAAACTTTTCTATAATTACCTTTTGTATCTCTTATTAAAGTTTCTCTCCGGTTTTTATCTTTTACATAGCTTACATGGACACAATTATTATCTTGCTCCCATATCAACTGATCATATTCAATACCCGAATTTTTTATAAATTCAAAAAGCTGTTGCTGTGTCATTCCATTAACTTTTATATCTGCAGCCTGTCCTTTAAGATGTTGAGAAGTTTTAGAAGGCTTATACCCAAGCTGATATAATTTAGTCCATAATGCGGAAGATCTAAAACTGTTGGTTATAATTATCGGTTTTTTCAATAATTCTCTTAACGGCTGCAAACAAAATATTATAAGATAAAGCATATTATCTAAACTGTTTATATCCGGCATATTGTTTATATTGTACTTAACCGCTGTGTCAGAGTGTATGAGTTCAGACATTGTAAAATTTAACATTTTTTACCTCCTTTTATATCATCAATTCTGTGATGAGCAGACTTAACAGACTGCTCAACAATCGCCATTCTCTCAATTACGGAATTATGTTTATCTTGTTTTTCTTCAAGCCTTTTTATATGTTCGTCTGTATGCAGCCGAGCTTCTTTTATTTTTTCTTGTATATCTTTTTTAAATTCTTTAAAAGAAGCTTTTAATGCTTCAAGCCCTGCCGATTGCCGAGCAGAATATATTGCAATAGAAACTACATTACTTAATATTGTTATTACTAATGCTACTATGGCTATTATCGTTGCTATATCCATCACTTCCCCCAACCGCAAAACTTTTGAAAATTATCTACACTATGAAACATCAGCCAACGTCTGAAGGCTCCGACATCTGCAACTTCAAGTAAACTTTCAAAAACCCTGTCTGCAAAATATCTGTCATTACCAACAAGTATATGATTTTCGCAAAGAACATCATGAATAAGCGAAGCCACTTTATATTCGATATTTTCTTTTGAACCTATTATTCGCCATAAAAAACGATTGATACTTGCACCGTCATAATCATAGCCTTTATTTATTGTAAAGGTATATTCAAGCCCTGTGCTTTTATCACGCAAATAAACATCAATATCGTTAGCAAGATATAAAGGTTTTTTCTTTGCTTGTTTTATTTCCTCTTTGGACATAACGCATTTATTTATTTGTTTATTGCGAATATCCGGCATTACGGAAAAACCAACGCAGCACCTTTTATTATCTTGCCAACGCATATATTCTTTTCCGGCAAAAATAAATTTTGGCAATTTTTCAAAACATTCCATGCACATTTTAGAACTCCAATACAAACTGAATACCGATTTTATTCTTTCTTATCATCGGCTTTACTTTTAATCTTGCCGTTGATGATGATGTTGATACAAAACCAAGATTTTGTATTTTTAATTGACTGCCTGTTTTCGCTTGCGGGTGCTTTTTCAAGGTTAATTATTGCGTAGCTCTGTTCATTTGTTATTGTCTGCTGGGGTTGAGCATACACTGTTCCCGCAAGTAAAATTAAAGTTAAAATAGTGAATAATTTTTTCATTTATCTATCTCCTGTTCGTTGTCTGTGTCTAAGTCACTGTCTGTATCCGAATCGGTATCAACCTGTTCGGGTTCAAGTTCTACAACAATAGCTTTATCCTCTGTAAGATTTTCAACAGTTCCGAATTGTGATATGTAGCCTTCAGATGTTACAGAGTATTCGACATCGCTCCCGTACGGTACGGATAAACTTTCTCCCTCTGTTTCGTTAATAGTTACTGTTGCATCAGGTGGTAATGCGATTATCTCAAAAGTGACATTTGTCAAATACTTGTATGCTTCGGCTTTAGTATTTTCTCGGATAGCTTTATCAAAGAAATTATCCCATTGTTCAGGAGTTACATGTATTGTTACTTCGTCAGATATTGGTATATCTATGTCAGATAGTAAGGTAAACAAAGTATGCTTACGATAGAAGTTTTGTGCATTCTTGAAGTTGTTTAAAGCTATTTTCTTAGATACATCATCTATCTGTAAGGTAGGCAATAGTTTATTAATAACTAATAGTAAATCATCACCATCAGCACCGAAAGCTTTTATAGTTGCGTCAAAGAAATCAGAGCGAGTTATAGATAACTCTTGTATCCGCTCACGCTCTTTCTGAGCTTTTTCTTCATCTGTCAAACCCCAAGCTTGTAGCTCAGTTTCTGTTTCCCTTATTTCATAACCTCGTTTGTGATTCTGCTCAACTAAAAAGCTTAATCTCTGTTCTTCCGTATACGGTTTTTTTAGATTTGATTTTAATTCCATAGTTCTACCCTTTCCTATAACCTATTTTATTTATCAGTTTAACTGTCGGTACATCAACAGAATAATCATAGTCTGTTTCACTTGTTTCTATTGGATTTCTGGTTTTTCCCGTTATTTTTAAATTGGTAATACCAACATTACCCACAGCGGTTAATATTGAGATTTTGTAATAATTGTAGTAATCTGGAGTACCGACAACTATTTTCCATTTATCGTAGGCGGAAGTTTTGTCATTAGTAACTACATCACTAAGAGCAACCCAATTTTTATCCCTGCCTGCCCCTTCAATCCGGTAACTTGTAATATTTTCCTCGTCTGTTCTATTTGTTACCTCTATTTCTGTTATATACAGTGGGTCTGGATTATATATTATATAGTTTAAATCCGAAGGTATTCCTCTCGCGGCCCATTCGGAAGATGTGCTTGTATCAAAAGCCATATAAGCTTGATAACTTCCGGAATACTCACTGCTTGCAAACACAGCAAATGTACTCCCACCTAACATCCCATTTTCTGTCAATTCAGGTTGAACGAATTCTTCTTGCCGGTATTTAAAATACTTCTTTTCTCTTTGAATATTTGCCCAACCTGAGTTTTGAACAAATTTATCTCTAAAAAAATCAAAATCGTTTTTATCACTAATAATTGCATTCTTCACTAAGCCATTAATTTTAATATTGGTAAAACTGGGAGTCGTTGCCTGCACATCTTCTAAAAGATTAATTTTATAGTATTTATAGTAATTATCATTTTGCAATTTGATTTTATTCCAATTTAAAGCCGTAGTATCCTGTATAGTAATCGGTTCAGATATATCTAGCCATTGTTTATTATCGTTTGAAGCTAAAATAGATAATTTAGTTACAACTTCACCAGATGTAAAGGAATTTTGGATATCAAAACTCATAACTTTTATAGGTAATGGGTTGTACATAATTATATATGCTTCATTATCAGGAAATGTATGTGATGGAGCAGCCCATTTAGTAGAAGAATTATTATCAAATGCTTTCCAACAAACAGTACTACTATCATATTCACCGTTTGCAGCCACAGCGAAGAAATCACCTCCAAGAATACCATTCTCGCCCAATATTGGTTGAATAAAATCATTTTCTTGATATTTATAGTATCTTCTGATTACATTACCTTTATTTCTATCTTTGTATATGTACATTAGTAAGTTCCCTCTTTAAGATAACCCTCAATTTTTACCATCCATGTTCCGGAGTTTACGCTACTGTCGTCATGAACACTGGAGTCAATAGTGCTGGTAGTGTAGTTCTTGAAAGCTATACTTAGCGGATAAGTTCCGTCTGGTATCTTACATGCTCCCGTCGCGATGTAGTTCATATCTCTCATTTCTTTCAGAAATATTGATGTTACCCAAACGTTCGAAGTAGCATTTACAGAAAACCATTGTTCACACCAGCCGTCTGACCATATCCTGTAGCCACTTTCACCGTTGATGTAGGTGTCTATAACTGTTTGTGCAGGTAATAATTCACTTTTTAATACGCAGTCCTCCAAGATTTCACCGGCATTTAACAGTTCCAATTTTTCTACTGCATTACCTATTTTGAAATATAAGCCTATATTTTCATTACCTGCAATTTCTTCTGTATTTAAGATCGATATTTTTAACGGAGTTCTAAAAGTTTCTTCTTCTTGATTTACTATCCAATATTCGGAGTAATCAATACCGGGGGATTTCTGCTTTTCATCGACTACTTTAAGTCCCATACCGTATTTTGTTTGCGTACCGTTTAATACATTTACAAGTTCATTATATGCACTCTTGTACATAGTTCCACTTGCTTGTGTACTCGCTTTTAACCAGGAAATGTGATTCGGTTTAAAATCAAAATACATTCCCGTAAATAGAGGTAATGTATCATTTTCTGAACTTGTAACCTCCGTAACCTCACCTTGTGCTCTGGTTGTAGTTGTAGTGCCTACCACCATATATACGGCACATCCGACTGCCGGAGGTTGGACGGTGTCTGTTACGTTATAATTAGCAACTTTGTCCGTTATTGCAATATAAGGACCCTCTCCCAAGGTAGTAATAACCACACCGTCAGTCCTATATGCACGAGTGTGATTATTATATGTTAATGTATGCTCATGTTCGGGTAGTCCCGCTTCTATATATTCACCCACATCGGCATTCTGGAAGAAATAATTATTTCTGGGTAAATATACTCGTTCTTTACTTTCATCTATTCCATAATACCAAGCAACACCTGTTTCTTTGTATAATTTATCAATATCGTTTATATTCTTAATATCATAAAATCTATGTCCGTTTTGATTCTTTGTTATCTCAACGGTTTTAACACCTTGCCAGAAGATTTCATCACCAATTTTTATATACGACTCATTTAAGTCTATATCGCCGCAAAACGGTTTAAGTGACGAAGTTATGTTATCCATACCTATTGCATAAGGTATTGTTGCTTTATGTATAGGTTTCTTTTCACTATATCTAAGAAATTCTTCCCAAATCTGCTTATCTTTTGAAACATCAAGAACATAAGTGCTCTGTGGATTGTCAGGGTCTTCAAGATAAGTTCCTTTCATTCTAACATAATACCAAGTATTACTCTCAAGGGTTTTGGTACTTACCCCGCCAGATATAACATCCCAGCTTGTACCGTTTGAAGTTAAATTCACTTGTATTTTTTTAGAAGTTTGTACAGCGATGAATAATCCCTGAAAGTCATCGTTTGTCGAATTTCCAATAATAGAACCTAGTTGTGGTAAAGTATCAGGAATTCTTATTTTGAATACCATTTCCCAACTATCTGTAGCTTCGGGGGCAAATGGTTTCTGCATTACTGCAAAATTTGATGTACTAAATCCTGACAAAACACCTTTACGATTATTTATATGTCCTGTTGTTGTTATGTTACTTGAAGTATAAATCTTTTCGATTTCATTTTCTACCGCCCTATATTCCTCTAAACATTTATTGTAAAAATCAGGATAACCTGCCCTATCTGCATCAGTTGTTTTATAAACATAACTTCCGAGTTTCGCTAATCCCTCACTTTCTTCCGGTGTTAATTCGTGGTCTTTGTAAACAAGGTCGAAAAGGTTGTTACCCGATGAACCTGAACCGCCGCTAAGCTCGACCTTTTTCCAAGACGTTTCATCGGTCAAAGGATTACCGAGGTTTTCAGGTTTCAAGCTTTCGTATAAACCTTTTTCACCGTCAACAACTCCCATTACCCATTCAGACGGTCCAAATGTTTCTTCAGCGTTGTAAGGCTTGATAGGGAAACGTGCTTCACCTTTCTCGCTTAAATTAGACAAATCAACATTTGCTTTAGTGTCCAATTTGGCATTTACAGATGTCAATTCATTATCAACATAAGACTTATTAGCTTTAATTTCTAATTTAGCATTGACTGAATCTAATTCCGTTTCTACATAAGATTTATCAGCTTTGTTTACAGTCGCTCCAATCGCTTCTTCCGCTGCCTGTTGTGCTGTTTGTGCAGCACTTGTTGCATTCGCGGATGCTTGTTTAGTTTCTTCAATCGCTGTATCTAATTCATTGATTTTTTTGGCTGCTTCTGTTACCTGCTCAATTCTTTCCTCTACTGAACCTTCAAAATCACTCATTTTGGAAGTCATATCATCCGTAAATGTTTGGATACTATCATTTGTGCTTTCTTCAAAAGTAGTTATTTTTGAATTCACATCATCTGTAAGCGATTGGATATTATCGTTCGTACTGCTTTCAAATTCTGTAAGCTGTGAGTGGATATCATTCTTAAATTGGTCTATATTCTCGTTTGTACTACTTTCAAAAGTTCCTATTGTTGAATTAACTTCTTGTTTGAAATTTTGAATATCTTGTTTGGTAGTATTTTCGAAATTTGATATTTTCCCGTCTATATTATAATTTATTAGTTTTTCACCTTTATCATCCCACTGAATAACATTATTTGCTTCGGGATATGGAAAAGTAACATCAACCACCTTTGAACCTTCTGGAATTTTTGCAGCACGTTCCATCTGTCTGTTTATTATCTGACAAATTCTTGTTAAATAATCAAGAGAATATTCAATCGCTTTCAGATCCAAATAGCTTGATTTACCATATTCATTTTCTTGAGATATTGGCAAAGTTAAAATAAGAGAAATAACTTCATCTTCTCCAAGAGTTTGATATGTTGAATTTTCAAGAGGGAATGTAATAAAACTTCCATTCTCGTTTTTAAATTCGTTAATGGAATAATCAGTTCCGTATTTTAATGTTGATTGAATGCCTTTAGAATTTGTATGTAAGACAATAAGTTGAGTTTCATCCTCAATATAAAAATCAAAATCAAAAGTTTTTGTGCTTCCGTTTCCATTCCAATTATTGTACGGATTTTTTTCAGGTATCATAATTCATTCTCCTTTTCTTATTTTTTCTTGTTCTTCTTTGGCGGCTCTCCCGTTGCTGCAAGATGAGAACGATAATTGCCCCATCCTAACAGCCTTAAAGTTCCAACCCCGA
This sequence comes from Candidatus Gastranaerophilales bacterium, assembly GCA_947624975.1. Taxonomy (GTDB): domain Bacteria; phylum Cyanobacteriota; class Vampirovibrionia; order Gastranaerophilales; family Gastranaerophilaceae; genus Stercorousia. The sequence goes on along the minus strand of CANQMP010000001.1, from coordinate 92,007 downwards.
CTTCGCCTTGCGCAATATCTCCAATACCGCCTGCTGCGTTTGTTATTCTTGAAACAGGAACTCCTGTTGCATCATCTCCAACAACCGCCATAGCATCAACCCAATCTGCAACAGTTACTTCATTTTTTAGTATTAAATCTTTTCCTATACCTTCAATATCGCTAATTATAGGAACAGAACTTAAAAACGGCTTATATTCTTTTTTGTCTAATGTAGCCATCAAGAATTGACAAACTGTTTTAATACCCATTCCGGCAAAACCGTATGCGCCCATATTTGCAAAAACCATAGCTGAGCCGGCATCAATTCCAAATCTTGAAAGTGTATCATCATCTCCATCTCCTCTAATTAAAGAGCCGATGAGCTGCATTATGGAAAGATTACCCAAGAAAGATGTAAATAATATCGGATTAAAAACTTTATAAATAATCAGAGCTTTAATAAACTCTTTATTAGTTGTTTCACCTCTTGCCCTTTGAGCAACTGCATCAAGGAATTTTCTTTCATATTGCAAAGATGTATTGTTAAAAGCAAACATCATGCGAGTAAAGAAATTTTCAGACATTTTCTTTTGCCATACGGAAGTTGCTGAATTATGTCCGGATTGTTGAGCCCTTAAAGTATCTTCAACAAACTTTTCAAAAGCTTCTTCTTTTGTCATTCCTTGTTTTATTAAAAAGTCAACATAAGGCTTACCGCCAAAACAGATTGCAAGAATATCACCGTATTTAGTGTTAGTAGAACAGAAGTTTCTTAATGTTCTGAACCTATCGCTTTCATCGGTTATTCTTGACATAATTTCATTCATGGAGTTGCCGGCAAGACGAGCTTTTAAATAATCGCAATTATCAAGCATATATTTAAAAGTTTCTTTAGGAGTTTTCAAACCTTCTGCAAATCCTTTGCCCCATAATCCGGCTGGCATTTTTTCAGCATAGTTAATAACGGATGTTAATTGTCCGAAAGCAACTTTTAAATTACCGCCTATGCGAGAAGTTATATAATTTGTTGCAAGCGCATCTGCCCAAGATTTTCCAACATTCAGACCACGAACAAAATTCTCAAAAGTTGAAGAACCAAGCTGATTAATCAATGTATCATGTATTCTATCTCCGACTGTTCTTTTTTGTTTATTTACTTTTCCTTTTACTCTTTCGCCAACATTAGCAAAAGGCATACTTACACCATCAAAGACTTCTTTAATCGCTGCTCTTACCGTACTGTCTTTGAAAATAGCATTAAGGTAATTTAATCTTTCGGAGAGAATAACATATCTTGCAGTTTTATTTATATGCGGAAGTAAAATTGAAATAGGCTGTTCCGGTTTCATTTTAATCCTGTTACATACTTTTCTTTGTTTGATAAATGAAGGATTGCTTGAACGAACCACATTTTCATGAAGCATATCAATTTCAGATCCGACACGAACAGTTTTTGACGGAAAATAATTTTCAACTTTCGGAAGTGATAATCCGGTTGTCCGGATAAATACTTCATTATTTTCATCATACATTTCTTCACAAGTATCAATTAATAACCAAGCAAATTGTTTATCTTCATCTGATAATATTTCATCAAACATATATCTGACTTGAGAAAATCCATATTGTGTCATTATTCTTTGCTCTAATTCTTCATTCATAGACCAAGCATAGAGTGTTATAATTTCTGCTCTTGAGAGCTGACATGGGGTTTTAATAAATTGTCCGGTTTCTTTACTGAATGTAGTTTCAGCAAAGTTATAAACTTCTTCTTCATATTCTTGCATCAGCTTTATTAAAGGCTGTACATTACCGAAGTCAACAAACCTATTAAATTTATCAAGGAATTTTTCTTTTGCATTAACAGGATTATTAAGCCCATATAACTCAATAGCTTTTTGGCAAAAATCAGAATAATGTTTATAAGCATAAACTTCTGCATCACTCTCTAATTTTAATAATGAATATCTTTGAGCAACATCTCTACCAAATAAAGTATTTAAAGCGGTTTCCCAATTAACAAGAGTTTTTTCTGATGTTATCGGAGTTTCACCCATGATAAATTTAGCAACGGCTTTTGCAGCATTATTATCTTTTATCTCTCTAACTCTTTGAGCCAAATCGGTTTTCATATCATCTTTTTGAAGCCGTTTTTCAAGTTCTTCCGCATCCTTCGCCCTTCTTCCTTCAAATTTTAAAGTCATTATATCTTCAAGCAGAGAGCGAGTTGCAAGCAAGTTTAAATCCTTTAATTTGCTTGAACGATACTCCAAAAACTTTCTTCTTAAATTACTTTGAAAATCTGTTTTAAATTCCGGAGTAGGAATAACATTTTCATCATTATTTTCTCTTTCTTCTCCGGCAGCAGCTTTATCAAGTTCAATCATGGCTGCATATTCTTTGAAGGCTTCATTCTGTTTGAGTTTATTTAATTCCGCAAGTTCAGCAAATACTGTGTTTGTTTTCCAATCAAATTTACCTTTTGAGATAGTTCCTACTTTTACAAGTTTAGAATTAACCCTAACTTGCTTTTGAATTTCTTTATGAAGAATTGCTTTTGCTTGATTTTCCAAATCCGCAATTACATATTCATTTATTTTTCTTATAATCCTTTTTGTAGAATTTACGGAAGTAGCATTTTTAATTGCCTTATACAAGCTGTGTGATTTTGATATTCTTACCTTGTATCTAACATTCGGATCATAAACTTTTAAATCGCTCAATTTATGAGTTACATAATATTGAAGCTGTTGAACTACCGGAATGTTAGGATAAGATTTTCTGTTAAAATCTTCTTTCTGACTTTCTTCATACTCATCACTAATTTTGCTTAATCTTTGAACAATATCTTCAACAACTTCATCCGGCATTGACGGCATATTTTCAAATAAAGACCAAAGAGCTTGAAGCGCATTACTTTTTTCTTCTCCCTTTAAAGTCTGTACTTTACTATAAAGATATTCAAACTTGCCATAAAATTCCCCGATTTCATCTTCATTCATATTGGCAAAATTATAATTACCATCCACTAATACATTAAAGGCTTTTTCTGCAAGTTCATAATCACCGCCCACTTCATCTGTATCATAATTAACTCCGGTATCGCTGTAAAATTCTTCCCATTCTGCATGCATACCGCCTTGAACGGTTATTCTATCATCAGCATGTTCAAGAGCCATTTGAACCTTTTCCCAATTACGAGGATTAGCAATAGCTCTTTTATCCATTCCTGTTGCAATAGAGAGAATATCCAAAGTAGCATCTTTATATCTTTTCTTCATTTCCTTAACTTCTTTAGGAACTCTCCTAACGGAAGTTTCAGCCATATCAAGATATTCTTGAACTTTTCTTTTTTTGTCGGATTTCCTGTTATTTATTGCAATATTATCTTTCCAAATCTCATCAAGTTCTTTCATTTCCTGTTCTTGACGGGATTTAATTTCTTTAATTTTATCGTTAATATCATCGCATCTATCAAAGACGGTTTTTCTAATTCTTTCATTTTCAGTAGTTAATAATCTTTCAAAAAGATTTTCAAGATTTTTAACATCTTCTTCTGTAAATGAATATTGTTCTCCGCCTTCTGTATAAACAAGCTGCCTTATGCTGTCATAAATTTGAATGAGAGCATTTTTAAAATCTTCAAATATTCTTTTTAATCTGTTACTTCTTGCAGAGCCGTTTCTTATATATGCTTCAAAACCAACGGCAAATTTTTCATGTTGTTCACGAGTAAATTTTTCACCGTTATTTTTAACAAACTTTCTGACTTCTTCAAGGTCTTGAGCCAGTTCTTCATTATTTTGCGCATATTTTTCCAAACGAGATAACCACCAATGAGCAAACTCATGAATGATTGTACTTTCATCAGCATTCTTAAATAACTCAATTAAGTTTTCAGCAGGAACAAACGCACCTTTAATATTCATGTTACGCAGCCTGCGAGGAGTTATATTATCATAAAACATATTACCCTGAATAGCATCATCAGCACCTTGATAATATTTTTTCAGAACATTAACTGCTTTATCATCAAAAACAACATAACATCTGCCGTCTTGATGTCCGTCATAAGTAATACCCTTTATGCCGTATTTATTGAGCAATAGACTTGCTTCTTTATTAGAATTTAAAATATCTGATAATGTTTTATAAATTTGTTTGCCATCAAAAAAGATACTGTTCTGATTGTTTTTGATTTTATATAGCAATGTATGTTTATTATCAAATTTTTCATATTGCAATTTAAGATTATATATTTTTTTATCATTTGCAATTTTATCAGCTCTTGTCAGTTCTTTTATTTTATCTTGTATTTCATAAAGTTTATTTCGAGTTGTTTCTATATCTTTATTAATTTGTTTAGGATTGTTAATATCAATATCAAATTCATTTTTAAACAGTTCCGAGAAAGTTTTTTTTACTTTTTCGGATTGTTGCGAAAACGGTTTATCCTCATCAAGCAATACATCATTTTCAGGAATATCAACTTCAAAAAGTTGTCCTTCTTTATCTCTTTTTGCAACTTTCAATTTACTAACATCTACTTCTTTAATAAAGTCAATGATTTCTTCTAAATCTTTTATTTTAAATTCTGTTTCCTGATGTTCATCTGAATTTGATTCAAGTTCATATAATTCTTCTTTTAATGATAATAATTCATCATTTAGGTCTTTAATTGCCTTTTCTTTACCACGATTATTGACATCTTCAAGAGCTAGTGCTAAATCTGCGTAGGTAATCTCCTCACCATCGTAAAAAGTTTCAACAGGTATAACAGGTTTAACGTAGTCATTTGTTAATGCTTTTCTATATCCTTCTGAAACATTTTTGTCTTCAGCAAAATACAAACCCCACCCATGAGCCTGAGCCCCTTCGCCAGTACCAATTTTTTTAGTTGAAAATTTTTCAAATTTATGAGGTGTTCCATGATAAGCAGATTGAAAGAACTTGACATTATTTGTTTGTTGATATATATTTTCAATAAGGCTTGCTACCCCGCTGGAAATTATATCCGGTTGAATTTTAGGTGTTAGCAAGTCTTTTATTTTATCTCTGTCTATCTTTATAAGTCTATTTTCGTTAAACGCTTTATCTATAAGTGGAGTATAATCTTTTCTTGAATGTATACTTCTAATATCGTTTAATAGGATGTTTCCATCTTTTTTATTAATCTCAAATGCAACAAGAACATATTTTCCGGCATCATCTTTTAAATCAACCACAACACTATAACGATTATTAGGAGTTTTTTCATTTTTATTTTGTTCAGCCTTTATAACGGCAATAGGATTATCTAATGCTTGATATACTTTACTAATGGTTTCTTTGCTTAAATTGTGGTCAGGATTTCTATTATCTTGAGCTTTTTCAATAATCTTATAGCCAATACTTATGTTATTGTCAGGAAAACCGGCTTGAATAAGTTTATCCGGAGTTTTTCCAATTCGAAAAGGTTTGCTTTTTTCTTGTTTAGATAGTTTATTATCGAAAACTTTATTAACAAATTGCTTATAATTAAGATTAGCTTTTACATTTTCAAATTGTTCTTGATAGTTTGTTGTAGCATTTTGATAATAAATATTCGGATTTTCTTCATCAAAAGTTCCTTGATTATCTACCGATTTAATTTGATTACTGTCAAAAACAACAAATTGATTGTTAGGATGTTCTTCATTGGTATCGTACCTCGTACCTTGAATAATTATACCGTCATAGCCTTGAGCTTTTAAACTATCAACAAAGTTTTGAGCCGCTTCTCTGCCATTATTAATTCCATAATTTTCTCTGTTATTCCCCCTTCTGAAATCAGGCAGACCAGAACCATATATTGAAAAGTCATCCATATCATCACGCAGCTGTAAATATGGATCATTATCTTGAAGTATATTTTCTTGCCTTCTTAATTCTTTTAATTCTCCATTATATTCTTTTAAACTATCGGCAATTTTAATTAATTCGCTAACCTCTTTATCGTTCAAAGCATATTCTTTTTTTAAAGTTTGTTCTAAAAATCCTTGATATTTTTCCCTAAATTCTTTTCCTGTATATTGAACTTTTTTTGTAGCTTGATAAAACTCATTCTTAGTTAAATATTGAAAATTATTTGCACTATTAATTTTTTCTTCAAGTTCATTTATTCTTTTTGTTATTTCTTTTAATTCTTTTGAATTGTCAAATTTTTTATACACTTTAGGATTTTTCATTTTAATATAACAATGATAAGTAGTTGCAATTCTATCTCCATAAGAATTTTCACTTGCAAAATCATCTGCAAATTCTTTCATAGGGGAAAACCAAAATCCAATATGGCTTGTATTGCTGTTACTTGCCCCCGTTTTAGCTTTATCAAATATACTAAAAACACCTGTTCCGCCATGATAGCTTTCAATGGTTACACCTTCTTTATCTGTAAAGTTATAGCTTTCAGCTTCTTTATCGGATAATATTTTTGTTCCATCAGCAAACTTTTTAAAATACTTGCTTTCTGTTCCTTTTTCTTCCCATTCTTTTTTTGCAGCAGAAATATCTCTGCCTTCCGCTCCGGCAGAGCTAACACTTTGGAATAATGCTTTAGGTTCAAGTGTTTCTAAATTTGATAAATATTCATCAATACTTCCCCAATCTGTATTATTGATAGGATTAATATCAACTTCAACTTCTTTTCCGGTTTTATCTGTTAATGTTAATTTTTCATCATTCAATATGTTAAAAGCATCATCTTCTCTTATTGTTCCGGAATAAAGAACAACAAAATCTAAATCGGAAGTCGCTTTATTTGTACCTTTAGAATATGAACCATAAATTCTAACATCCTCAATATTAAATTCATCTTCACTTAAATTATTCTCATTGAGAATGTTGATAACATCTTGTTTTAAACCTTCTGTTATATCTTCAGCATTTCCATCAAAATTATCTTCAATATTGTTTCTTGTTTGAAAATATTGTCCGATTTGATTATAGCTTAATTCTTTTAATTCATTCGCTAATTCTGTATATTCGGCATTATCAAGATTTTCAATAAACGTTCTTGCTTTTTCAAAATCTTCTTCTGTTAATACACCATCTCTGATTTTAGAGAGAATATCAACTTCATCCATTAATTGAGTTAGATATTGTTCATCATTAAAATCATCCGGCAAGCTGTTAAGTTCTTCAAATATTTCTTCAATTCTGCCATCCGTATGAACATATCTTCCGTTTTCTTTTGCAGCTTCTTCTGCTTCTTTTTGGATTGTCGGCATTTCTTCTTCCATGATTTCTTCAAGAGAAAGCCCTGTTACTTCACTTAATTTTTGAAGCGGAGCAGAAAAAAGAGCAGCAACACTTTTTGCATCTTTTTCTTTAGCAAAAGTTTTATTATCCATAAATTTTTTCGTTAAATCTTTTTCAATTCTTTCAGCTGCAACTTCCGGAATTTCATTTTGAGTTCCTTCCTCAATATTTCTTTTTAATTCAGATCTGATTTCTGTTTCAGACATATTCTTTAAAATTTCATTTTGAGTTCCTTCATCGATATTTTGAGAAGTCCATATATCTCTCAATTTCTGTTCTGCAAGTGATTGAGAACCTTTTATTTTAATTAATCCCTGCTCAAGATAAAATTGTTCCGGAGATTGAATATATCTGTTTGCTCTATCTGTTAATATTTTGATATTTCTTTCTGTTTGTCTTTTATTCCATTCATCAGATATTCTTGAACTGCTTCCGGCAGCAACATGACCTGCTCCGCTAACGGCAGCAAAAGAAAGTGCTTCTTGCCCCCATTGAGAAGGATCATTTGCATAAAAAACATTATTCATAAAGCTGTCAAAATTATATTCATCAAGACCGTTTAAACCAAAAGTCTGACACAAAAAGCGGTTTAAAAGTTCTTCCCCCATTTCCTCAATAACACCATCATAACCATACTTTCTTAAAACTTCGGCAGCCGGCATACCGTAACGACTTGAAACAAGTTTTTCAAATCCGGTAAAGAATTTTTTAGGCATAATTTTCTGAATAGGTTTAGCAAAATAATTTGCAACCGGAGAAAAACTCCATCCTGCTGTTTCTGTTAAAGTTTCAAAAGTGCTTTCGCCAAAAGCTTTCATTATTGAAGTTGCAAGATGTTCTGATGATGTAAACACAGCATCACCATAATCTGTAACATAAACCCCTGTTGCAATTTGATGATCCGCAATACTACCGAGAAAAACTTCCGGCATTTTTGTTGACCAAAATTTAGTTGTAGAAGCAACGGCAGAAGGCAGAGCTTTTGCTGTTTCTTTAACAGCTTCTTTTGCTGTTATATTTGCAAGAGCTTTTGCTCCTGTTGTTTTTGCAAGAGTATCTTTATAAATCTTTTTTGCAGCTGAAAGAGAAACCGTTTTTTTAGCTGCTGCCGGAGCTGCTGATTTTATGGCAGCTTCTTTTAAAGCCGTTTCAACCGCTTTTCTTGCAGCTCTTTTTGCTCCAATTCCTGTAAGAGTTTTTCCGAGAGAAGCAAGACCAACACCGCCTTCACTCGTCAACAAACCAATTCCAAATTCTTCAAGATAAGGAATGCTTGCTAAAATTGCATTGACAGTTCCACCACCGAAAGTAAAACCACGAGTTTGAAGTTCTTTTATATCTCTTAAATAATCCGTTAATTTTTCTTGCTGCTCATAAGATAATTCTTCGCCTTTTTTTGCCCTGTCTAATAATACAGAAACAGTAATTGCATCAGCAGCATCTTTTGTTGTGTTCACATAAGGAGCGAAAGTTGCCCATTTATTATTTCTTTCCCATGCTTCCGCAATTCCCATTCCACCTTTATTTTTCCATTCTTCGATTTCATCCGGAGAAGCAACATTTAATTTTTTAAGCCATTCGGGTTCACCATAAACTTGTTCATATTCTTCTTTTAAAAAGTCCGGCATATCCGGTATATTGTTTAAAGCATCGGCATTAATATTTTTATTTGCAGCTTCTATTTTACTTTTTTTCTTTTGCTCTTCAATATAAATATCGTTTGGAGCTTTAACAAATTCATCCATATTCTCATTAAAATCACGAGAACGAACATTGTAACTGCTGAATATAGGATTAGAATTTGTTTCCGGTACAGTATTAAACATAATTAATTTTTCCTCTTTTTGTTATCTTTCATTAAATTCCTTGTTTATCTCCACCAAATCTCGTATCAAAAGATATATCGATATGGTTCACATGGTTCATTGTTGTATTGGGATGACTTTTTCTGTAATTAGTATCGTATTCCCTCAAATCTCTTATTTTAGGATTTTTAGGTTCGTTATATCTTTTTAAAAGAAGCGGATCAGATGTTCCGATTGAAGCAACAGCCGGATCTGATAACATCCTTTCAAAAACAATTTGTCTTTGAGCATTGTTTAATGCAGCCATACCAACATCACATTTACGACCATGACCATGACCGCCACTATCTCCGGCTCTATATCTTGAAGTTATTTTTAAAGGTATTCCAAGCTCTCTTGATATTTGAGGTATTCTTGTATCACAATAATAAGTTAATACCTTTGTTTCTCCCTTTTTAGGTGTTGTAGATGAAATATTTTTATAAAGACCTTGAGCTTGATTGAGCTTGCCCATATCTCTTTCTCTCCAATTATTCTCAATCGTGTTATATGACCTTTTAGCCATTTCAAAGATTTCTTCCGGAGATGGTTCTCTTTTGTTCTGACCTTTAAACATCATATATTCTCTTGCCATCAAATCATAAACTTCACCATGTTTTTTTGCTCGAGCAAAAAGTTCTTTTGTTTCATCTATGTTTTTATTAACGGCATTCGGATCTTTATAATCAAAACCATCCATTATTGCTTGCAGCTGTTGTGTGTTTTTAAAATCAAAAGCTGCTCCTTGCATTCTCTCCACTTTAGATAAAAACCTAACAACTTCATCTTGATATTCGTTTGAGTGTAACCCTTGCGAACCTTGAATGTTAAAACTTGAATTATACATTCCTTTAATTGCTTTTTTCATTTCAACTTCGGGAGTGTATTCATTATTAATAGCTTTTCTTTGCATTTCCATAATCTTGTTATACTGTTCTTTTGTTAGGTTATAATTTGCCGGATTTATATTTTTAAATTCTTCGTTATTAAATGTAGCCATATCAAGCAAAATATTATAATCTGCCCAGTTGTTTCCAATTCCTTCAAGCTCTTGCATCGATTTAAGATTTTTATAAATCTTTTCCTTTTGTTCCAAAGACATATTAGAAACATTTACTTCTCGCATAATGCTTGAAATATCTTCACCATTTTCAAACGCACTATAAATTCTCTGCATTATTTCATTACTTTGTTTAGCATCATTTTCTTTTTGAATTGTGTCTTTGTGTCTTAAAAGCCTGTTATATTCGCTTTCTGTTGCGTTTCTTTCATCAATATTTTCAATACCGTCAATATATTTGTATGCTTCTTCCGGAGTTTTTTCCACCAAACTTTCAGCTGTTGACCTTGCTTTATAATTAACTTCTTCCGTATGTATTCTTGATAAATACCTATTTTGAATTTCCGGAGAAAAACTTTCTTTATGCTTTTCAAAATATTCTCTTGACTTCAATGAGCCTTCTGATAAAAAAGCATCAAGAATTTGAGCATGAAAATTTCCTTCAAATTCTTTTTTTCTAATTGCAAGCATTTCGGGATCTTTATCCCAACCTTTTGTAAGCGCAAAATTATCAAGAAGTGTCATACCATCACGATAAAACATTGATATATCGTTAGGATTATTTCGACCTTGTATAGCTTTTGAAAAAATATTTGACATAGCATCCGTATAAACGGCATCTTGCCATTTATCAGTTTCATCTTTGTCGTGTTTTTCAACATATCTTTCAATCGTATTTCTTTTTTGCTGAACAATATTTCTTGCTGTTTGTTTATATCCACCGATAAAACCCGATTTTGCTATATATTCATCTGCGTATTTATCGAAGCTCTCCATTAACTCCGGAGATTTTCCCATAGCTTCTTTACCGGTTTTATACAAATAACCGTTATCTTTATCGTAAAGGTTTTCATTAGACCAATTATCAATAAAATTACTGAACTCAACTAATTTAGTTTTATCGTAAGCTGCTTTTAAATTTGCAATATTTCCGGCTAAATCAAGTCCGGCATCACCTAATCCTTTTAATTCTTTTGAAACATTAAGCCCGAAAGCATCCGGTGATGTATTAGCTTGAACATAGCCATACGGAGTATTTTGAGGAGATACACTCCTTTCATATTGTGGTATTCGTGCCATATTATTTACCTTTCTTTTTGGATTTAATTATTGCCAAGTCCTCTTGTTTCTCTCATCCTATAAAAAAATTCAAATCCTTCCGGAATATTCATTCCTTGAGGATGCGGACAATCGAATTTGAAACCGATTTTTTTTAACCAACTTTTTGCAAAATGATTTTCTGAAAATAATAAATTGTAAGTAAACCAATATTTTTCATCTATTTCTTGAAAAGCTTTAAATATATTTCTTATTAATGAAGTTCTTTTTTTAACAATTTCCGGAGTTGATAATAACCAAACACATCCAATTCCTTTTTCATTAGTATCAGTATATCCGCCTATGCAAACAGGAAGATCATCTGATTTTCTACAACCTAAAAAAGTTATCGTCTTATCATTCATAATTTCTTCAAGAATAAGTTCTTTAAAATTTTCGCCTTTTATTGTTCTTGCTTCGTGTTCATCTTCCGGTTTTAAATGCTCAAGAATATAAATAACATCATCTTTATTTTTTTCTTTTCTGTACATTTAACCCTCTGTCAGCTTCGGTTTAATCGTTTTTGCTTTTCCTTTTACATTTTTATTTTTGACTTTAACAACCATTTTCCTCGCATTATTTTTTGAATTATTTTTCATAATTAGCTCCTATTGAACATCTGAAATATCTTCCATACTAAAGACAGCACTCAAAGAGAGAATAGTTAATGGAAGTGGTTTATTTTGCATTACAATAATCGTTGCATTTGCCGTTGCAGAATTAAGAGGAGTTGCTGAAACATTTCTTGAAAATAGTCTGTTGCTATAATTTACACTATCAATACTTCTATCTGTTTCAACAAATAATCCTTCCGAACCGCCAATATAAAATTCCTCTCTGGAATTAGCAATATTGACGCAAACATTATTGATTATTTTTTTAAGTCCTTGAGTGTTTTCCCCTTCGATATTTAATGTTTCAAGTTTAAATTCAAACGGCAAACCAACCGTTATTTCTCGTACCGCAAACGGAAGTTCAATTCTTCCATCTTCATCAACTTTTAATTTTTCAATAACACCGCCATTAGAAAGAGCAATAACATTTTTTCCGGCTAAATGAGAAAGTCCGGATATTGTTGAAATGTCATGATCGAAAGAAGCAGACAAACCGCTATCAACAAAAAATCCTTCTTGAGTTTTTTTAATTATTCTTCTTTTTGTTCTTTCGATATATCTTTTTGCATTACCGCCAATAGTAACATTATTTTCTTCTTCGTTAATGTTATTTATTTTTCCGATAAAGGTTTCAAGCTGTGCATCAGAATAAACATCAACACCAACATCAAACGGTTCTTTAGTATAATAAATATCATCGTTGCATTGATAACTATAAACCATAATGCCGGAATTATTTTCTTCGCTTTTAATTAAACTAAATTTACCTTGATATTTTGGATTGATAAATCTTTGAATAATAAAATAAACTGTATCTTCTTGACCTTCTCTAATAGTCGCAACACTTTCAAAAAATCCATCGGTAACTTCTCTTGCCCATCCGCAAATCTTTTGTGTTTTGTTATAAGTTAATGCAGCGCATGTTCCATCTGTAAACACAAACCAAATTATTCTATAAGGTTCTTTTGCATAAGCCATATATTTAACCTTTTTCCCGTCAAATAAATGACTTGCAAAAAGTGATAATTCAGTTCCGTTGTAACTATCGGAAAGATAATCATAACCCAAATCACGAACAACAGAGCCACCGGACTGAACGAAAATTATCATATTTCCGGATATAACAGGCTGAACATGAGAAGAACCATAATTTGATTGAACCAATGCAACCGGAGATGGATTAGCTTCAAAAACTCCATCAGAACCGTTAATTCTATATTCAGTATTTGAAGTTAATGCCAATAAATGGTTAAGCCCTATAAGATGTCTTATTTCATTAACTTCTCTATCTGCAAGAGCTTGAGTTATTGCATCTGTCGCAATTAACGGTCTTGATATATTAAAATTATTTGATGTTGCAAGTTGTGATGCCCAAAATGTTTGAGGATTATCATTACTGTTTGCATAAACTTTTCTTTGCTGAAAATATGTTGCGCATGTAGGATTGTTGTCATTTTCAAAAGGATTTTGAAAAATAGGAGCAGCTTCTTTTAAATCCGGTTCAATACAATCATCTGTAAATGTAGTTCCTTCCGCTGTTCCAATATAACCGTAAATCCCGTTTACATTTCTGTAAACATTATATTCAGCAGCATTTTCAACGGCATCCCATGTTATTGTCATATATTCGGATGTTAGCCAATTTGCTTCTCTATGTCCTTTGGTAGTTACGGTTTCGGAGCGCTCACTTTCTTCAAGAGTATCTTTATCAACAGCTGTAATAAGATATGAATAATCTCTTGCATTCTCCGATGTAGAGCCTGTCCATACTGCTTTCACATTTTTCGGAGCTTCAATGCTTGGTTTAATAATTATTTCTTCCAATCTCCAATCATCGTGATCGTATCTTATTAATTCTCGTGGAGTGTAATTTCTTTGTGTAAGAGTTAAAATATCAGCTGATTGAACAAATTTTAATTCTTCTAAATCATGCGCAAGATACGGAGTTTCAATTTCAACAATCTCTCCTCTTTTGGCAATTTTTTCTTCATCTTTATCAATGCTTATTTGCATCAATTCTTTATCAATAGAAGTTACTTTTCCATACTCTTTTGAGCAATCTTTATCTTTATAACAAATCACATCGACATCAAGCTCAACTTCCGTATAAACAATTTCTTCACCGAAATTATAAGAGTATTTTGCTTTTATTTCTTCCTCAAGTTCATCTTCACGAACGGAGTATTCGCCTTCATAAGTCAATCCGTAATTATCGGAATAAATAATATAACCACCGTCTTGAATAAATCTGAAATATTTTTCGCCAACTTCGATAATATAAGTTTGCTCCGAATTAAAACAAAACGGAATTAATCTTGTTTCGTTATTACTATCTTTAACTTCACCAACAAATTCAAATCCGGATCTGTTTGATACGCAACCTTCCTGATGAATAAAACCGTTTTTTATTTGTTTGCATCCGAGAGAGTATTGCTCAATTTCTGTTCTCATATAAAGAGCCGGAGCAATTTCACCTCTTGAAAAACTTGTTTGAGTTAATCTTGTTCCTGCCATCTTTACCTCACATCATAATATTGAGAATTATCTTCATCTTCTGCTGCTCCCTCTTGAGCATTAAGCTGTTTAGCTTTTCTCAATTTCCATTCATATTTTTGCATGCAGCTTTCCGCTTTCTTTTGCTGTCCTGTTATTGTTTCCCCGACAAGAGCTGCAAGGTAATAGGATAATGTAATTGCAAATTCCGGTTCAAATAAATTTTCTTTCTCAATTCTTTTTGTATATCTCAATCTTGCACATTCAATTTGCGCAAGAAATGATTTTTCACCGAGAGAATTTGCATGGACTTCAAACTTTTTTTCTTCCCCTTTTATAGTGTCAATAATCGCACGAGCAGCAATACAGTCGTTAGGACAATCATAAACATAGGGATATTCCGGATTGGGAGATTTATCCGTTGATAATGTTAAATCTTTATATGCGTTTGCAAAACCCCAATCAAATGCTTTTAAAACTTCATCTCTTGCAGTTTCATAAAAATTATTTAAAATAATAGCTCTGCTGTCCTTATCAATACTGTTCGTTGAAATTGGAGCTGTAATCGAAAGATGATTAAGAGCCATATTAAATATACCGACTTTTGAATATGCCATTTTTCTTTTCCTTTTTTAATTAATTAACATCAAGAACCGAAGCCTGCCCACTTTGTAGCAACACCGGTTAATTTAGATAAGCCGTTTAATCCGGAAGAAACCGCACCGATTTTTCCGGAAGTATAAGCATTTTTTCCGGCAATATAATCTAAATTAGCTTGATTAGAAAAATTATTTGCTTGCTGTTCGTAAGCAAGAGCTTTTTTCTCGTAATTTGTTTCTATCTGCAAAGCATCAAGTTCACCCATAGCAGCAGTATCTTCAATAATATCAAGAGAAGTTCCTTGAGTTACATCCATCCCGTTTGCTGCCATAGCTGCTTGTTGACTTCCAACAGCTTGAAGTGTTTTCATTCTCTGTAATCTTGCTTCTTCAATTCCTGTTTGTCTTTCTTGAGCCGCATTTTGATTTGCGATTTTTTCATTTTCTTGAGCAACTTTAGCTTGATAATTATACATAGCTTGTTGCTGTTTTCCTTGCTGATAAGAAGAAACCGTACCGAGAACGGTTGATGCTACCGTTGCGACAGCACCAACCGCAAGCATCGTGTTCGCAACTGCCGCACTTATTGATAATGCTCCTATTGTTACAGCACTTGTGATTATACACATAATTTTAATTACTCCTTATTAAGCAGAGTTTTCAATTCTGCAATCTGTTCACAAACAGTTTTTTTATCAGCATCTTCAATAATTACACCTTTTTCTATTGCTTCTGTTAAAAGTGTATCGAGTTCTGCTGCAAGCTGTTCTTCTGTTTTTTCATCATCGGAATTTTTTTTATCGTTTTGTCCAACATTGTCCAATCCGTCTTTTTT
Organism: Candidatus Gastranaerophilales bacterium; assembly: GCA_947624975.1. GTDB lineage: Bacteria > Cyanobacteriota > Vampirovibrionia > Gastranaerophilales > Gastranaerophilaceae > Stercorousia. The sequence continues at coordinate 76,205 of CANQMP010000001.1, read as the reverse complement.
GTTTTCATCGGGATTAACCGGAGTTTCTTCTTCTTTTTTATTACCCTGTCCAACATTGTCCAAAGATTTTTCTTCCGTTTTATGTTTTTCAACATCTTTTCCGTTTGCAAGAGTTGCCCAAGAAGGAATATCACCTTCATAATTTTTTATAATCTCGTTAGGGTAAACCAAAGCTCCATTGTAAAATGCCATTTTGGTTACTCTTAATGTTAATTTTGCCATATTAATTTTCTCCATTATTATTTGTACCGTACAGAATTTCAGCAGCACTTTTAACTGCTTTAACTTGTTTTTCAAGTTCCGGAGTTACGAGAGCCATAAGCTCTTGATTGTTTTTTATTTTTTCTGCTTCAATTAAAGTATTAACAGCATTTTTAATATCCCATTCATCGTATTTAGGTTTTTCCGGTTCTTGAGAAACATTGATTTTTAATGTATTTTGTTCCATTGTTTTTTCCTTTTTATTTTTGTTGTAATAAGTTTCGTGTAAAACAAGGGTGCAGATTTAACATCTACACCCTTTAATTAATTACATATCTTGAAAGGAATTATCGATTACATCAACAATACCGGCAGTAATAGCACCGTTTGTATTGCCTTCACCCTCGACTGTATATTTTAATCTCATAAAACCTTTACAGCCGGCAGGTACTTGATTAATCGGAAATTTCTTTCCGGCTTTTAAATCAGCTAATTCAAGAGTTGCTTCAACTAATGTTTTTGCAGAACCAAATTCTTCATTATCATCAGTTTCAACACCGACTTTTAAGGATGTAATTCCTTCAAAATCTGCAACTACTTGAATTAAAAGCGGAATAGGTTTTCCGTAAGATACTTCCGTCAAACCATGTTCAACACTTGCTAATTTAACAACATTATCAGAGTTTCCTGTTTCTGTGATTTTTTGTGCATCAGAAAATAATAATTGACTATCTAATCTCATTTTTTTCTCCTTTTTTTAAAATTAGTTACAAATAAAATGAGTGTTTAAGAGAGTAAACACTCAAAACTCTTGCCCCTCATCTCTGAACAAAGATTAACCAACCTTAGCTTCCGTATTAAGAATTTCAGAACATGATTTAATAGGAATACCCAAGAATTTAACAATCGGTTTACCTGCGTATTCATCAATGGTTAAATTCATATTCTTCTTTTCTAATGCTTGTTTGTGAAGGAAAGTTCTTATTGTGTTATTTGCATAAATAATTGTCTTTCCGTTTGTTGCATGATCTTCAATTCTGTAATATCCGTCTATCATCAGATTGGTTAAATCAGCTGCTCCTTCTTTTCCTAATTTCGTAACATCAATATTTGCGATACGACAAGAAGAACGATAATTACGAACGCACAAACCTAAATCCCAAGAGAAATAATCTCTATAAGCTTCATAGTTTCTGCCTTTAGCATCTTGAACCGTTACCTGTCCTTTATCTTCTCTTTGTAATCCTGCTTTAGAACCTTTCGGATAGATTAAATGAGTATGTCTATCGCCCCAAGTTACAAAGAAAATTGAAGTATTGTCATTTCCTGTTCCGCCACCGTCAATAACTTGATAACCAAGTTCACCTTCTTTATCAGAAATTTTGTTATAACGAGTTGCAAGACCGTCAAAAGCAAGAGCATTTTTACCTTTTGAGCCATAGAAGATATTTGTTTTTGCTGTTTTATTCATACCTTGAATATGAGCTTCTGCTTCGTTTAGTCTGAATTGGTTTGTGTTTCCGTTGATGTCAGCCAATTTTTTATCAACTTCTGAATAATCATCAAGAATGCTTGTACTGTCAACAACAGGAGTATAATCACCTTTTTGACATTCAACACCTTGATAAAATTGTCTGAACTGCGGCTGCGGTAAACCGTTTCTAACCGTTGTTTTGTGATGAGTTCCTTCGTTACATTCAACAGCTATTGCATCTTCCAAGATTGCGTTGGAAGAAACGAATAAATCAATAATTGCAGCTGTAACTTTACCATCACCTTCCATTTGAGAGTACATGTCTTTCAATGTTAAATAGTTGTTTCCGATTGCCATAATTTTTCTCCTTTTTTTTAATTAACTTATTACATTAATTACCACTTGTTATTTATTGCCATAAAGAATGTCGGCTGTATCGAGAGCAGCTCCGGAAGGATTTTTAGGAGCATAAATCTTATCATCTCCGACAAGTTCCCCAATTCTATGAAACATTTTGACAATAGCCGGATGGTAATTAAGACCGGCTTCTGCGAGTGCTGCTTTCACTTCATCATTAGCAAAAGCAGTATAGCCTTTATCAGCTACATCAAGATATGCGTTCATTTTAGTTTTATCACCGCCACCAATTTCTTTATCTGTATTTAAAGCCTGTTGGAATTGAGTAACTTTAGCTTGATGAACTTGCTTTAATAATTCCGGAACATTTCCGGCTTGTTTTTGAGCAAGTTTTAAACCAAACTCCATGTACTTATTCGCTTGAGCTTGCGACAGATTAGTTTGTTTGTTGAGTGCATCAAACTCTTTCAGCATTTCTTTATCATATTCATATCCTTCCGGAAGTTTGATTTCTTTGTAATCATAAGTTTCCGGAGCTCCATAAATATCCGTATTATTAGTTTGTGTTTTATCGGTATTTTTCGCAGCATCATCTGCTGCATCACCGCCTTCTTGAGAGTTTTTGCTTAACTCTGCGTTTGTTTTGTCTGCTCCATCTTGAGCTGCTTTGTCAAGATTTGCAGCATCATCTGTAATTTGATTGTTTAATTCATTGTTTTCCATTTTTCATTACTCCTTTTTTGTTGTATTTCAATAAATTTATCAAAGTTATGTTCACGCAATAATTCAAGAATAAATTCTCCTTGCTCTTTTTTTACCGCCTTTGAAATAATTTCCAATTCAGAACCGGACAGATTGATTTTATTTGAAAATGTTCCGAAGCTATCAAGCAGATAGTAAATAAAATCTAAACCTTCCGGAAGATTAGAAACAGTAATAACGAAGTTTTTAATATCTGTTTCGCTATACATTAACCTAACCCCAATCTTCTCATTAAGTCAGCACCATAACTATCTGTACCGCCAATATTTTTTATCATTTCGCTACCTTGTTGAAGCTGCTGCATTTGTTCCGCTTGAGCTTGTTTTTCTGCTTGCTCTTGTCTTAACGCATCTATTTCTTCATTCGGAGCAATTTGTGATGGATCAATATTTGCAAATTCAGCATAATCATCAATCATATTTTCGCCTTTAATTTTTTTGATTAATACCGGATCAACAGCTTGAGCCATATTTGCGGTAAAGGTTATAAATCTTTCCATTGATGAAATGTTTTGTGCTTTCATAGCTTGAGCGAGAGTTGAAATAAATTCAATTTCAATTTCTTGCCCTTGCAATTCTTGAGGAACAGGCGGAAGAATACCGACATCAAGCTCTGTATAAAAAAGCCAGTCAAGAATTTGTTTTAAAGCCGTATGAATTTGTTCTAACAACGGTGATAAAAGAACAAGTTTTTCTTCTTTTAATTCATTAACTTCCGTTGCTGTTCTTCCTCTTTCGGCTGTGTTCAAAATCATAGCAAATAAATCGTTATAAAAAATTGATTTTATATTTTCTCTTAATTCCGCAATAATGGTTTTTAATTCCAATATTTGAGGATTAACTTCATGAATAGGTCTAATACCGACACCGCTATCACCATCTTCATTAAAAAATCCCGGATTGTCAGAAAGTTTTTTGTTCTTTAAACTTGCTGAACCTTGATATGCAGGAGAAACCATTTTTTTAACAGCTTTTCCAAGTTCTTTAATTAAGCTCATTAATTGTTTTGCATCGGGGAGAGCATATATTCCACATCCTTTAGACGGATAAGCATCTTCTCCGTTACAGCTTGCTTCAAATACTACATACGGGAATTTATCAAATCCGGACTTCTTTAAAAATTTTTCCGTACCGTTACCGACTTCATAAGTTGCTGAAATAAATTTTTTCTGATTTGAGAACGGAGAACCGTCTTTATATTCAATACGGTTAGGCTCAACAAAATGCACAATCTCAATCATTTCGTTAGGTTTTGTTTTATAATTTTGTTGAACATGATCTGAACAATTTTCAAGACCGTATCTTTCAACAAGATTTTTTGCACTTTCCATGTAGTGTCTGCAAACTGTGTCAACAATTCCTCTGCTGTCTTTTGCATAATAATATGAACCAATCGGAAGGACTTTAAAATTTACGACATTTTCAAAATCCAATTCCATAGACATACAAGAGAATAAAAACACTCCAAGCTGTTCATATACTTCCGGCAATAACTGATAGAAATTTGAAGCATATAAAATTTTTCTTGTAAGTTCAGCTTGAATTGCGCACCAAGTTTTTGCATTATAACTCATAGATTTATATCTATCTTTACCTTTTGTCATAATGCCGGTTTTAAACCATCTTCTTGTTGGAGAAGTTGCTCCCGTCATCATACCGGAAGCAAAATTCCTAACAGCAATAAAAGTTGTACTATCAAGAATTTTTTTACTTTTGATATAAGGTTTATTGACATTTCTTGCAATAAATCTCACCGCATTCGGAGCAAAATAATCTGCCAAATCTTGAAGATCCGGTTTAACTTGTTCAAAAATTTGTTTTAATTCAGATCTTCTCTGTTCAAAATACTTTTTATCGTACTTTATATTTTCATCCATCTTATTCACCTAATAACTCTTTTTTTTGAGTTGTAGCATTATCACCCAAACCACGAGCAGAAGTTTTTGTATCTCTACCGGCAAGCGCAGCTGTTTTGTTTCTTGTATTTGTAGAAGCTTTTGTAACTTTTGCATCAGCATAAGTCGGAGCTGCTACCGTTTGTTGAGTTGTTGTAGCCGGTGTTGGCATCTTTGGAGTTGAACACATTTTAATTTCCTCGCTTTCTTTTTTAGTTGTACATATTATTCAAAGGGATTGTAGTCAGAATTAATATAAGCACTTGAGCTTTTTTGCAGTTTTGCATTAAACAAATGAGAATGATAAGTTATTGCATAAATTGCCATCATCAATGTATCTGCAAAATCCGGACTTTCCCCTTGTTCTTTTCTTATTTCTTTTTTGTTCTGAATAAAATTCAATCCGTTAGGTTTAAAATCTCTTTTGATATATTCAAGCTGTCTAACTGTATTTTCGCAGCGAAGCTTCAACCATCCGTTATCAATAAAATCTTTAACTGCCATATATCCGTCAGCACGAGCATTACCACAACTTAAATTTTTTGCGGATAATGCGCCACGAAAACCAATAGCATCATCAATACTTTTTTTAACACTCACCCAAATCGGATAGCCTAAACCATCAGCATCAATAATTAAAATATCCGGTTTCCATATTCCATACAGATTAATGATTTTACCTTTAGTGATGTCTGTGTCAGGTTCAGCCCATGTTTTGGTTTGAGTTTCTTCCCAAGAGGACATTGTTTTTTGTTCAAGTAATTTTGCCACACATAAATCACCGCCCGATGCAGATAAGTCAACTGCCATAACTTTATTTTCCGGATGATTTTCTTTATTAAATTCAATATTAACGGCATAATCAATTTTATCGGAAGATAAAAGAAAATCACTTGCTTGAGCCAAAGGATAACCTAACCAAATATGCTCATAATCTTTAATGTTTTTTTCTTTGCATATTTCCGCTTCATGCTTCATAGCTTCGTTTAAAAACGGATTATCAAAATAATTAATGTTGATATGCAAACAATCCTCACGACCAACACAAAATTTATAGACTGCATCGGAACGGACAAATCTATTCATGGTAAAAATAATTTTTGAATTAGTTTTTCTGATAATAGTCGGAACAACAATATCAAGAGTGTTTTTTGTTATTGATTGAGCTTCATCAATCCAAAGTATATCGACATCATCTAAACCTTTAATTGATACAGAACCTTGTTCACGAAAGCCTTGAAAGAAAATTCTTGAACCGGTTACTCTATGAAAAAGCTCTTTATCGGTAATTCTCCAATTCAAATTATTTTTTTGAATTAAACCGTCAAAAACAGACTTAACGGAATTTTCAATAGACTTTTGAATTTCACGACCACAGCAGACTTTTATTTTTCTTTTTTCTGCAATATAAAGAATAAATCTTGCAATTACTTGAGTTTTACCGCTTCCTCTACCGCCTTCAAGAAGAAAATAAAGATATTTATTAAATTCTGTAATGACCGGATAGAGCTTTGGCGGACATTCAAGCATCTGCGGAACTTGTATTTCCATCAAATTCTTCTCCGACTTTAAGAACTAACTCCTCACCATTAACAATAACGGAAGGCATTTGTGTAACACTTCCGGAATGAATAATTTGATCCTTTAGTAATCCTGCAACTTTAGCTTTATTCTCATCAGCTTTAATTGCAGCATTAACATTGGGATTTCCATATTTATCTCTGCATTCAAGAGAAATAATTTTCAATTCCTCACAATCATTAAAATAATCGATAGCGGTATAATTCAACACATTCTGTACTGTTTTTTCGGTATTTTCCCTATAATAATCAAGCCATAGGGTAATCTTAGGGTTTTTGAAAAATCTGCTTGCTTCAACATATATTGAAGCTGTACTCATCCTTGAACAATCATAAGCATAGCGATAAGCCTCGCTTTTTTTAAATCCATTAGCGAGGTATCTTTTTAAACATTTATCTTCTTTATCTGACAATTTAGGTAAATAAACCGCTTCGCTCATAATTTTCCTTAAATAAAAACCGGATTAAATCCGGTAAATGAATGTCATTTGATAGTTGTTAAGTTGTTAATTGCTTAATTTATACTCTTTAATAACTTCCGAATTGCCGTAATAATCACATCTTTTTTGTCTTATAGCTATAATCTCACCTTTATTATTGTGAATTTCTTTATTATCTCCATAAGTCCATCCGTAAGGCTTACCTTTTCTGCAAAATAGAGCTTGTTGCCTTGTGTATAAAATACGGTTTTTTTCTGTGTTAATAATCTTTTCAGCTTTTGCACCGCATTGAACATCGATAAAAACTCTGCCATCCGTAATTCTTTTTTCAATGAGGGAAATCACAACTTTATTTTTTTTAGTTCTGCCAAGCAACAATTTTCTTTCATTAAAGTCTTTAATGCTATCAAGAAACCAAATATCATAAGGTATTATATTGTTATTTGAAAATCTTATTTTTTCCATTTAATCCTCTAAAAAGGCACAGTAAGCCTTATTTCACGAATTACTACTTGTTATATTTATGCTTCCCAGCTCCAATATCCCTATCGGAAAAATATACATTTCGCAATCTATTTTCAAGATTACAAAATATTTTTTTAAAAGTCATTACTTGTTAAACAACCAACTTTTAAAAAATGGCGGAACAATAACACTATTCTTGATTTTTCAATTCTTACGATTATCTTAATATTTATTAATATTTTTATTATTTTCTTGACATTTTAGTTTTAATTGTTCTATTTTTAAGCACTTCGCACCTTAAAAAAATAAAAATAAAAAAAGTTTTTTTAAAAAGTCCTATATAAAAATACGATTAGTATTTTTATATTTTACTTTAATTTAATTTAATTTAATTTATAGTAATACGTTTATATTTTGAACGTATTACTATAAAAAATACGAACGTATTACGAACGTATAAATTAAAATATACGAATGTAAAAATATAAATTATACGAAAGAAAAACTAATATAACGGTTCAATAATGTTATTATTAATCTGATATGTATTTCCTGTATTATTATCTTGAACCGTATTCCCAAATCTTGTATAAGAAGAACCGTCAGAACCATATATCTGATTATCTTGTTGTGTATATCCGGTATAACTTTGAGTATTATTATTCCATTTATAATATGTATCACCAATTTGTGAATCCGAATTTATATCATATTGATTATAAGAGTTATAATCAGCATACGATATACCACATCCAAAAATTAAAAATAAAAAAGCTATTACAAATCTTTTCATACTTTCATTATTTACGATTTTTAAAATTTTTCAACCTTTTGAAGAAAATTTGTTTCATACTTCTTCATGTTTAATTTGATAAGTTATTTAGCCATAATTGATTTTTTATAGACTGTAATTTTTGTTGTTCTTTTAAATTGTCATTCTTTTGATATTCAATCTCGCTTACTTTTAAATAACACATACCTTTTGCATCTTTTGAAAGATTTTCACAAGCACTTATCTCATTTGTAAATTGTTTTTTTCGGTCAAGCCAATATTGATTATTCATATTCTCTAATTCAAGAGTTGCTCTAAAATTACTTTTAGATATTTTATTTCCGCACCAACAATCTACCGCAGGAAGTATTGTTATTCCTCTTAAAATTTTTGCATATATTTTATCTGATTTGCAATAAAAAATTTTTGTTTTTTTATCAGCTAATTCTTGTGCTTTAATATCAATTTCTTCATTAGATAATACAACAGGATTTATATATGCAGCCGGACAAAAATCAGACCAATCAGGAGTTCCGCTGGCAAATACATTTAGAGGTAGTAATAATGTAAATAATACAAATAAAGATTTTTTCATAATTTCTCTTTTCACTCCACTATTTTAATTTAATTCTAACCACCAATATCAATCTCATTATTAAATTCAATCAATTCTTTTTCTATCGGTATATACTTATCATTCAGGTTATTTTCTAAAATCTTCATTCTTGTTCTATATTCTGCAAAAGTTTCAACATGAACCACAAAAGGTTTAATGCTGCTTCCAAGACCATTTTTATTTATTGTTTCTATATTGCTTATAAACTCATTGTTAAATGAAACAAGAGAACAAGAAATCTTAAATAAAGATACTGCAATAAAAGCAAGCACAAACAGTATTAAGACTTTAAAACAAATATCAAATTTTTTCATTTCTAATTTCCCTTTCTGCTTTACAACTTTACATATTTAGAAAGGAGTAAAGCAATATGACCGAACAAGAATTACAAAAGATTTTCTTCTCTTTAAAAATAGTTTTTGGAGAAAAGACTGCAAAAAGAATATTTATCAAATTAGCACACATCTTATTTGATTAATCCTTCTTCTCTTAAAATTTTCCTTACTTCAAGAGCAAGTCCTTCTTGAGCTTGCTCAAATTTTGGCGGAATAAACATATTACCTATCCCTACAAGCAAATAATTAATATTTACATTAAATGTTTGTATAAGTTTACATAAGACATCTTGAGAAAAATTATTTCCATCTGCTTCAACTGCGGCAATAGCACCACGAGTCAAACCAATTTTCCTTCCAAATTCTTCTTGTGAAAGCTCCAAAGCTTTCCTAATTTTTTTTAATCTTTTTCCTTGAGTTGTCATAGTTCTACACCTTTTGTATTAAGTTTTATTAAATTTGTATATCATTTCTTGACATTTTGTTTGTATAAATATACAATAATTTTGTTAGTTAAATTATTTGTTTTGTAAGTAATTTATAGCACAAAAACACGAGAACGGCAAAAATTGACCGTTTATATCGTGTTGGTTTGGCACGCAAAAAAGAAGGAGAAAAATATGAATGAACAAAAAGTACAAGTTTTAAAATCTATCGGTTTTCCGCTTAAAGTTTTATCTTGCATTGATAAAGCTGCAAGTATTGAACAAATTTCAAGATCAGCATTTGTTGTTAAAGCTGTTTCCGAGTTTATTAAAAATAATCATTTGGAAGAAAAAACCGGAATAAAAATATAGAGGTGAAAAATGTTCAACATAATAAACCAATTAAAAAAAGCGATACGAAAAGCCAATGAATTAAGGCAGCAAAGAAAAATTGAATTTTTACAAATTCATATCTACAACGATTTTTTAAATCAAATCACAAAAAAGGAATACTTTTCCAAATCGGGCGAAGTTGATATTCCGGAGTTCTTGAAAGTGGCAAGAAGAAAAAACTATGCACAAGTTGAAACCGACAAAACCATTAAAAAGATAGTTGAAGAAAACAGAGTTGATGAATGTTACAAGAATTGCAAAAAATTCTTGAGAAGAAACAAACGCAGAGGAAATTAATGAAAGCATCTAAACCGTATTTCTCACATGACATAGCAGCAAAATCGGATGAAAAAATAATTCGTTTAATGTTTGATTTTAGAAAAAATAAAAATGAATTTTCTGAAAACACTTTAAAAGAATTAGTTGCTCATGCTGCTTATGGAATTTATTGGGAAATAATTGAATATCTTCATGAAAACAGCTTGAACATTCAAGAAGTTGAAATGTTAGCTGATGAATTAAGAATTGATGCAGATATTCTTAAAAGAATTTTAGACAATTACGAGCTTTTCAAAATATCGGAAGATAAATATATTTCGGAAAGAGTTTTAAGAAATTTAAAACTTCAAGAAGAAAAATCTGAAAAAGCAAAAAAATCTATCAATAAAAGATGGTCAAACAAGAATAAAAAAGAAGCTGCTCCGGAACAGGAAGCCGACAAAAAAGAGGAGCTTCCGGATTATAACGAAGAATTTGTTATGTCTATTATTCAAATTTACAATGAAAAATTTAAAAAATCTCAAATTGTTTCAAAAGCAAATAAAGAAAAGATTTTTAAAATTCATTCCGAGAATAATCTCTCAATAGAAATATGGGAAAAGATTTTCTCTAATGCAAAACGAGGATGGGATATTGGCGATAAAAAGAATGTAGCTCCATCACTTAAAAAAATTCTTGAAGAATGGGATAGCTTTGCATCGGATGATTATTTTTTAGCACCGGACAGAGAAGCTCTTGAAAAACTTCGAGAAAAAGAAGAACAGGAAAAACGAAAAGAAGAAGAAAGAAGAAAGATTGAAAGTGAAAAATTCAATCGAGAACGGCAACAAAAATATGATGCAATAAGCAGCAAAGAAGATGCTCTTGATTTTATGTATCAATATTTGCCGGTTTTAAAAGAAGCATTTGTTGCACAAAGCATGACATTCAAAGATCTTTCAAAAACTTATTCCATTACTGCCAAAGAAGCGGTTAATTACTTTAATTCAAGAGGAGAAAGATAGTGAGCAAGCGCAGAAAAAGACATTATAAAGAGAAGAAACAATATCCGGTTTTACAAGGACATCTTGTTGAAGATAGTAAAACAGAAATTTGTTCTACACAACGGTATAAAACGAGTTTTGACATTATAGAAATCGAAACAAAGAAACAAATCTCCTGCGTTTATTGGGGATTTATTCAAACAATCACAAAGGGGCAACTAATGGCAGTTGAGGGCATAAAGAAAAACGATTGTTTTATTTGCTTCAAATTGCACAAAATTGATGTTCCATACACTTTTGGATAAGGCAAAGGAATAAAGGATGAACGAAATTTTAATAAAATTTGAAGAACTTTCAACAGAAGATTTAATTTACATATTTGAATATTTAGTTGACCTAATCAACGAAAGAAAGCGGATAGCAGCAGAAGAAAAAAGGAAGAAAAAATGCAACCGGAAGAATTTGAAACTATAAGAGATTTTGAAAAAAATTTTCCAAGCAAAATGTATATCTGCTCAAGATGCGGAAAAATAACAACTAATCCACGATTTTGTATAAATTGTGATAACCAAAGTAATAATTTCTTATTTTCCGATAAAACATACACTTACAAAATTGTTGAAACCGGAAAAACGGAGCAAATATTTAAGCCAATAGAATTGGAGAAAGGAGAAATAAATGCAGGTAGTTAGTAAGAAAAAAGAAAAGGAGATGCAAAATGGCAGATGAAAAATTAAAATTCAAAGACATGCTACTCAATATTAAAGTTATTGATAGCAATGACAAGGTAAGAAAGCTTTCTGATTGTGTTGAAAGCGAGTTTGAAGAACTTGTTTCAAAAATCACAGAGTACAACCAAGATGGAGAAATTAATATCAAACTTAAATTAAAAGTTGATAAAAAAACTAAACATGGAATTGATGTGTATGGCGAAGTTACAAAAAAATGTCCAAGAGGTATTCCTAAAAATTCATTATATAGAGATGCAAGAACAAATGGCTTATATTTTGATGATCCCGACCAAATGAAATTATTTACAAATAACAATGTCAAGGAAATACACTCAAAAGGTGCAAAAGCCGAAGAATAAAACTTAAAGTTACAAGTAAAAAGGAGAACCAAAAATGTTAAATGAAATCGTAAAAGAAACAGTAGAAATACTAAAAAAGCAAAGACCAGAAAAAATTGAAAAATTACAATACGGACAATATAGCTCACGTTCAATAGAGCTTCTCTACAATGATAGTGAAAAAGCATATATTGAGCTTAATTCAAGACCTGAAAATAAAACCGTAGGAAGTGTTAAAGCATTTGCTGCTTGTATCAAAGAAGAATTAAAAAGAAGGGAAAATCAAACAGGACAAAAAGCAACAGTAAGAATATATTCCGAAGGCGGCTCTTTCTATCCTGATGAAGATTTTGGTATTTTTAAAACAACATATAAACGAATAAATTCTCAACAATGGGAACTAATAAAAACAAATATCAATAAAATTATGAACCATAGAATATTTTTAGAATTTGTTCAAGCACTCAAACCAAGTATACAAGATTTTCAAAATCTATTCCAAAAACTATCCTCAATTAGAATTATTGGCAACAGTACACTTTGTTCAACACCTATTTTTATTAATAGAGAACAAGAGCAAGGATATAAATGTACATATAAACTTGATAATGGATATGAAGGCGAAGAAATATTGCCACAAAACTTTGTGGCATCTGTGCCTTTTGTAAAAGCTGGCGAAATAACTTATGACATACCTATTGAACTTTTATTTTATAGGAATGAAGATGATGAATTAGGCATTAGAGTAATGTGTCCGCTTTTTGAGAATATTGAAGAACAAGCAATTATTGATGAAGCAAACTTCATCAAGCAAGAAACAGAAGAATATAAGGAATTGCTTGTGTTATCAGATTTTTAATACTTTTGAGGGAATGAATTATTATCTCTCCCCATTCCCTCTTTTTTACTTGATATAGGAGTTAAAAATGAGCAATCAAAAAGAAATAGAAAAATTAAGAGAAAATATTCTCTCCGGAACAAAAAAATTTGTAGGAATAAAAAATGATTATTGTGATTGTCAAGATGTTTGCAAACTGTTAAAAATGACTACCGCTCAATATGAAGCAGTCGTAAAACAAAATGCAAGTTTGCAAAGTGAAGTCCTTTGGCTAAAAGGCGAGATGCAAAAGGATAATAATTATGTCATAAAACTTGAAGAAGCAAATATGCTTTTAGAGCAAGATGTTGAAACCCTTAAAAGACAAGTTGAAGCTTTACAAGAGGAACTTGCAAAATACAAAAATGCAGTAAAAAAAATTGATACCATAACCAACAAAGAGGTAACGCATGACTAAAGAATTAAACAACCAAATATTTACTTATGATGAATTTATGCTGATTGAAGATATAAAAACAGCATTAATGTCAGACGATAATTGCAGAATTAAAATTGCCTGCATTGAAAGCTATTTTAATGTTTATGAAACTTTAAAGCAAAAAAATGAGGTGAAAAATGAACAATAATTTTCCACCGGTGCTAACATGCAACGTAGAAAAACAATGGTTTGAAAAAATCAAATCAGGCGAGAAAACTCATGAATATAGGGAAGTTAAAGATTTTTGGACTATAAGGCTTATAAATACTTTTTTTGATTGCCATACAAAAAAAAGACAAAAAACATTCAATGGAGTATTTTTTAAGAGCATTGTATCGTAATGTCAAATATGAACCGTTGGAATTTATTACAATATGCTTTATGAATGGTATGGTTGATGAAAAAACAAAGCCAAGATTATATGCAAGATTAAAATCTGTTAGGATTGTAGATGGCAAAGATACCGATTTAAAAATCGATAAGCCTGTTTATGATATTGAATTTCAGCTTATCAAAAATAATAAACCTCTAAAAGCAAAAAGCAAAAGGGGCGAAATTGACAATGCCGGATAACAATTCAAACAACTTGCCACAATTTGATAACAAGCATTTAGATATACGAGCTCAATTTTTTACAAGAATAAGCGGAAAAATTTTAAGAAATCCGGATGCTGCATATACATTTATGAATGTTGTATGCAATTCGGTAAGCATAGCGGAATTACCCACTATCGAAATTTTATTTAACAATTCTGCTTCCAAAGAAGCAGCGCAAAGGAACAATTAAAGGAAGTCATGACAAACGGTTTTTTATTTACATCGCAAGGAAAGAATGATGAATGTTACACTCCGAGATACGGAGTAGAACCGCTGCTTGAATTTCTTCCGAAATTCAAAGACAAAATTATATGGCTTCCTTTTGATGATGAGAATAGCGAATTTGTAAGGGTTTTAAGCGAAAACAGATATAAAATTGTCAATTCTCATATTAAATACGGGCAAGATTTTTACCGGTATGAACCGGAAGAATGGGATGTAATCGTTTCAAATCCACCATTTACAAATAAAAGAGAAATATTTAAAAGAGCAATAGATTTTAATAAACCATTTTGCTTGCTCATGAGCTTGACATGGTTAAATGACAGTACACCTAAAAAACTTTTTAGGGATGAAAGTTTGCAGCTTCTTTTGTTTGAAGAAAGAATGCAATTCAAAGGACAAGCAAAAGATAAGATAAACTTTTCTTCCGCTTATTTTTGCAGAGATTTTTTACCAAAGCAAATTGTAATAAGAGATTTTAAAAATTTTAATCAAGGGAGCTTATTTTAATGAAAGAAGCAACCGGATTAAAAGTTGAATATATTAAACCGCAAGAAGTTTATAATGAGCAAGAAGAACACAAAAGACTTGTTAGGTTCGTTACTTTATTTACCCAAGTAGGTTTTAAGGAATTGTGTCTTAATCCGGATAACACTCCGATAAAACTTGAATGATTTTGTTAATAAAAATTTTTGTGTATAATTATTTTTAAGAATGTCATTTTTTGAGTGGTTTAGATGCAAAAAAGAAGATGTATAATTTATGTTCGTGTTTCCACAGAGGAACAAACGAAAGGCTATTCTCTAAACGGGCAAGAGAGAATAGACAGAGATTTTGCTGCATCTTTAGGATATGAAGTTGTAAAAGTTTTTAGAGAAGAAATTGGTATAAGCGCAAAAGATTTAAACAGACCGAAGCTCCAATCATTAATAAAATGGACAAGAGAAAATGCAACAAAAGTTGATGCTTTGATATTTTGGAAGTGGGATAGAATATCAAGAGGAACAGAATATGATTATGCAGTTTTGGGAAGGTTTTTTGATGAGTGCAAAATCACTCCGCTTTCAGTAACGGAATGTAATGAGGACAGTCCGGAAGGCGAACTTTTAAGATGGATTACAAAAGGAACTAATCTTTACGAAAGAAGAAAAATTTCTCAAAGAACATCTATGGGAATGGAACAGAAAGCAAGAGAGGGAATTATTCCTTGTAAAGCTCCGATAGGATATATAAACTTTACGCAGCCGGATGAGAAAAAAATAATAGTTATAGATCCGAAAAATGCTCCTTTTGTTAAGAAGGCTTTTGAATTATATGCAACCGGCAATTATTCTTTTAAAAGGTTAGGAGATACATTATATCTTGACGGTTTTAAGCATCCGAGAACCGGAGAAAAATATCCGCCAAGAAAATTTGAATGGATGTTAAAAAACAGTTTTTATATAGGACAGATAACATATAAAGGTGCAATATACGAAGGGAAGCAAGAGCCGTTGATTTCAAAAGATTTATTTTATCAAGTTCAATCTATGTTTGGGCATAAGAAACCAAAAACACATGATATAATTTTTCCTTATACTAACATGATAAAATGCGAGTGCTGCGGAAAACATAATTTATCAGCAGAAATGAAAAGAGGAGCTCACAATTCCGGAGAATATATTTATTACAGATGTCATTGTGGAGTTAAAGCAATAAAACAAGAGGAGCTTGAAAAAACTTTTATTGAAATGCTTGAAGATATTTACATTCCACCGTCTGAAATTGAATTAATGAAGTCAGAAGCAAAAGAAGTTCTGCAAGCTATCAAGGATTATGAAAACAGTCTTGAAAGTCCGGTTGAGATGCAAAAGAAAATTGAGCAAATCAAAAACCGGATTAAAAAAAGTTATGCAGATAAACTTGATGGAAATTTACCTTATGGCATGACTGATGCAGAATGGGGAGAGTTAAATCGACAATGGGCATCCGAACTCAATAAATTAGAAGCAAGGCTTGAAGAACGCAAAGAAAAAAGCAAAATTTTATATAACAAATTAAGTTTAATAATGGCATTTTGTAACCAATTACCCGAACTGTTCAGATTAGCAGAGCCGCAAGTAAAAAGAGAGATTATTCAAACTTGCATCCGAACCCTGTCTTATAATGGCGAAACCCTTAAAATAGAACTGTTTCCGATATTTTATAAGCTAAAATATTGGAAAAAAGTTAAAAATGGGGCGTCTGGTGGGATTCGAACCCACGCATATCGGAACCACAATCCGAGGTCTTAACCGCTTGACGACAGACGCCATAAAATTATTCTAACACAAACATCATCTAACGCAAGCAAAAAAAATTCCGCCATCAGGCGGAACTTTTTTTAACTTATTCTTTGAAACATATATCCTATTCCGCGAGCCGTTAAGATTAATTCGGGATTTGCAGGGTCGGATTCCAGTTTAGAACGTAATCTCGAAATATGAACATCAACAACACGTGTGTCAATTCTGTGATCCGGCGGATATGCCCAAACATGCTGCAATATTTCATTTCTTGAAAATGCCTGTCCTGAATTGTTTACAAGAAGTTCAAGCAAGCTGAATTCCATTCCCGTCAAACGTATTCTTTCGTTCTTTCTGAATACCTGACGGCGTGCAGTGTCAATTTTTATATTACCCGTCGTAATTACGTTTTTCGTAACTTTTCCTGACGGTGTAACAGCTTCACGATTATTCGTACGTCTTAAAACAGCTTTTACACGAGCCTCTAATTCTTTCGGGCTGAAAGGTTTAATTACATAGTCATCAGCACCGAGTTCAAGTCCCGTAATTCTTTCCGATACATCTCCGAGTGCCGTCAAAATGATGATAGGCACATCAGATGTTCTTCTGATTTCTCTTGTTACTCCGTAACCGTCCATTTTCGGCATCATTACGTCAAGTACAACCAAATCCGGATTGTATTTGTTAAACGCGTTTACCGCTTCTTCTCCGTCCTGTGCGGTATAAACGTCGTAACCTGCCATTTTTAATCTCGTTTCAAGGATACGTCTGATACTTGCTTCGTCATCAGCCAGCAGTATACGCTGACGGTCTTCGGTATCATTCGGCATTTCAGCATTTTCTGTCATAGTCATCTTTTCCTTTATAATTTTACACTATTAGTTATAACACAAATATATTACAAAATATATATTTTTCTAAATTTTCATTAATATTTGTATAAATATATTAACGGAAGATACAAAAAAATGCAAGTACCATGTTAAAAAAAATTATCTTAATTTTTTATTTTCTTGTTATATCAGTATTTCAGAGTGTAGAAATTATTTTTTTAAATTTTTCGACATCTTCTGCCGTGTCAATCCCTACGGGTACGAAATCAACTGTTGACGTTTTAATTTTCATTCCGTTTTGCAAAGCTCTTAGCTGTTCAAGGCTTTCCGACCTCTCGTAAGAGGATTGTGCCAGATTAGTCATCTTTATAAGTGCTTCACGTTTGTAACCGTAAATTCCCAAATGTCCGTAAAATTTTGATTGACCCTCGTTGCGTTCAAAAGGAATTTTAGAACGTGAAAAATACATCGCAAAGCCCGAATTGTCGATTACGCATTTTACAAGATTCGGATTTTCGGCTTCCTGCGGGGTTATTTCACGGATTAATGTTGAAATGTCGGCGTTTTCATCTTTAACATTTTCAATAACTTCATCAATGCTTTCAGGCTTAATCAGCGGTTCATCGCCTTGCAAATTAACTATATAAGATATCTCTGGATGCCGCATGACAACTTCTTTAATCCTGTCAGAGCCGCATTTGTGTTCGGTTGAAGTCATTTCAGCCTCGCCGCCGAAAGCTTTTACGGCATCAAAAATTCTCTCATCATCCGTTGCAACGATAATCATATCGGCAAATTTCGCCATTTGAGCTTTTTCATAAACCCAGCGGATGATGGGTTTGCCTTTAACTTCAATAAGCGGTTTGCCCTCTAAACGGGATGAACCGTAACGTGCAGGTATTATAATTGCTGTTTTTCCCATATTAATCAACCTTTCTGACTACTATTGCAACCCATTGGTTTTGGTGCATGACCTCAACCGTTTCAAGCCCGTGTTTATTGATGGCGTCAATAACTACAGGCTTTTTTTCATCTAAAATCCCCGATAAAACCATCAGGGCATTATCTTTCATAATATTTTTTAAATCTCCCATTATATCGGCAAGAACATTGTGGAGAATATTTGCAAGCACAAAATCAAATTTTTCGGAAATTTTGTCTGCCGTGTTAAGCTCAAAATCGCATTTTACGTTGTTTTTAAGTGCGTTTTCTTTTGCAACATCAATAACGGTTTCGTCGTTGTCGCAACCGTAAACCTTATCAGCTCCGAATTTTTTCGCACAAATTGCCAAAATCCCCGAGCCTGTGCCGATATCTGCAACGTCTGAGTTTTTTTTCATATACTTTTCTATCGCTTTCATACAAAGTTGCGTTGTCTGATGAGTTCCGGTTCCGAAAGCACATCCCGGCTCAAGTTTTATAACGACTTCGTCCGATGATTTTGGCGAATAATTAATCCAGTCCGGAACAACGGTTATTTTGTCCGTAACATGTGTTACATCCCATTTTTCTTTCCATTTTTTTGACCAGTCCTCGTTGGGTTTGTTTGAGATGACGTATTCGAAACTTCCGATATCTTCGTCTGAAAATCCGCGAGATTTAAGGATGTCACGTTCATTTTGGAGAAGTTTTGAAATATTTTCGGGCTTTTCACTCAAAAAAACTTTCAAAGTTCCTTCCGTTGTTGATATCAATTCCAAATCTTTATAAGTTTCTTCCGCCAAAACAACGCCTTCGCAGGGCAGATTTTCAAAACAAAAGTCCGAAATAATATCTTCGATTTCAGGATTAATTTTTATTTGCAATTCGTAATAATCGTTCATTACTGTAAAAACACGCCCATTTTTCTGAATTTTTGATATCTTTGTTCTTTAAGTTTTTTTACCGAAAGTTTGGAAAGCTCATCAAGACTTTCTAATATGGTTTTTTTCATATTTTGTGAGATTTCGTCGTAATTTGTATGAGCTCCACCCGTCGGTTCGGGAATTTCTCCGTCTATGATGTCAAATTGCATCAAATCTTTTGCGGTAATTTTGAGTGCATCTGCGGCTTCAGAGGCTTTTGTCGCATCACGCCAGAGAATTGACGCACATCCTTCGGGTGAAATTACCGTATAATAAGCATGTTCTAGTAAAAATACCCTGTCTGCGACGGCAAGTCCCAAAGCACCGCCCGAACAGCCTTCACCTGTAATAATGGCGATAATCGGAACTTCAAGTTTTGCCATTTGCATTAAGTTTACGGCTATTGCACCGCCCTGATTAGTTTCTTCTGCACTAATTCCGGGGTAAGCTCCCGGAGTATCAATTAAAGTTATAATCGGAATATTGAATTTGCTTGCATGCTTAAATAATCTTAAAGCCTTTCTGTAGCCTTGAGGCTGCGGCATGCCGAAATTGTATTCAAGGTTTTCCTTGGTGGATTTACCTTTCATAGTTCCGATAATCATCACGGGTTTTCCGTCGATTTTTGCCAAGCCGCCTATAATAGCCCTGTCATCCATACCTTCTCTGTCGCCGTGAAGTTCTACAAAATCCGTACAGATATGATTTACGTAATCCAAAAAGTTCGGGCGTTCGGGGTGTCTTGCAATTTGCAATTTCTGCGACGGTTTAAGGTTTGAATAAAGTTCTTTTTTGTAATCCTGTGCTTGTTGTTCAAAAGTTTCAATTTCCTTATTCAAATCCATGCCTGACTCCAAACTTATTTTCTTTAATTCATCTATTTTTTCCTGAATTTCCATAATAGGTTTTTCAAATTCTAAAACTGATGTCATAATTACTCCTTATGCATAGCAAGTATGTTTGCCAAAGTTTTTCTCAAATCTTTGCGTGATGAAACGACATCTACCTGACCGTATTTCAAAAGGTATTCCGCAGTTTGAAAGTCGGACGGCAATTTTTGTCTGATCGTTTGTTCGATTACACGTCTGCCCGCAAAGCCAATTCTTGCACCTTGTTCGGCGATAATAATGTCGCCTAGCATACCGAAACTTGCCGTAACACCGCCGAATGTCGGCTCTGTCAAAAGATTTATGTATAACAATTTTTCATCATCGAGTTTTGAAACCGCACAGGAAGTTTTAGCCATCTGCATTAAGCTCAATGCACTTTCCTGCATTCTCGCACCGCCTGATGAAGTAATTGCAAGCACGGGCAAGCGTTCTTCAATGGCTTTTTCGATTATTCTTGTAACTTTTTCACCGACTACACTTCCCATTGAACCGCCCATATAATCAAAATCCATGACGGCTGCGGCGACCTTGTTACCCTCAATGGAGGCAATGCCCGTTATAACGGCATCGTCAAGCCCTGTTTTTTCATGTGCTCTTTTTAGTCTGTCTTTGTAACTTTCCGTATCGACAAATTCCAGGGGGTCGGTGGGTTTTATCTCCGAGAACAATTCTTCAAAAGAATTTTCATCAAAAAGCTGTTTAATGCGTTTTCTTGCGTTTATTCTGAAATGGTAGTCGCACATCGGACATACCATATCGTTATTTTCCAAATCTTCTTTTAAAAGCTGTGCATCGCAGTGTACGCACTTAACCCATAAATTCGGGTCAAGGTCAACTTCAACTTTAGCCTCAGCTTCTCTACGCTGAATTTGAGCTTGCTTACGCTTTTCAAACCAATCTTGAACAGTCATATTAAATATCCCTATTAATCTGATAAATGTATTATACATCTAAAAATAAAATTTTCAAATTGAGTAGCAAATTTTTACATTTACGAGGTTTAATCAAGTATGTACAAAATATCACAACGGGTAAAATTCCCTCTAAGCATAAATAAAGGAACTCCAAACCAACGTTTCCGACGGGCTGATAAAATCATGAAAAATTTTTCAATAGATTTTATTAACGAAATTAATAAAAAAGATGAAATTTCAGTTGACTCGGTAAAAAAATCATTATTAAATTCTATGCCTTATAAAAACATCTCGTTTGACATTAAGCCTATAAGTCCCGAAGATTTTGAGTATTGTGAAGCCTATATAGAAAGAATGAATAAAAAAGGAAAAATAAACAAATACGAAATAAATTTACCGCTTACAGATAAAATGAAAATCTTGAAAAATAAAGTTCAAATAACGGATTTAATTCATGAATTGTGGCATATGACAGAGATGGTAAATAATCCCAAAATGATTGCCAGATATTCTTCTATTGACGATAGTTTATCTGATAAAGTAGAGGTATTTTTTGACAGATATCTGTATAATTGGGCATATCCGAGCAATAAAGAAATCAGACGTGCAAATAAGGGATTAAATAAATTTTTGAAAGCTTATGATAACGATACGAAAATAAATTTACTTCAAATGTTCAGGTATGACCTGCAAGGAGAGGACAATGCAGAAAGAGCAGTGTTTAACAACTACACAAAATTCCACTCCAACAAGAAAAAATTTCACCCTTTATATGAAAGGAAAATTAAACTGTTAAATCAAAAACTTAAAGAAGTTTTAATTGAGCAGAGAGAAGTTCTTAAAGATAAATTTGGTAAAAATCAATGAAAATACAAAATATCAGTAATATTCCTATGTACGGATTAAAAATTAATAAAAAGTTTGGTTTGAATGTGTTTGAAGATTTTAATTTTCAAACTGCGGATAAAAAAAATTACAGAGTATCAATTAGCAAAAACGAGCAAATGTCTGCGCTTAACGTTAGTTTCAGCGACAACGGCTACAAATGTGCCGAACAGCAGTCACAAATCTATCCTGAAATAGATTTTATGTTTGTGGATAATATGTTTACTAACAGATCTGACAGAGGAAAAGGGCTTGGCTTCGGCTTACATCTCACAAATATTATAGAAATGACGGAAAATAAATTAAACAAAATTGATTTACTTTCGACGGAATCCGCAATACCTTTCCATGTGCATTTCGGCTTTATACCCGATCAACAAGATTACGGATTACTTTACGTAAATTTGAAAAGCATTTCTGATAATAGTTTCCCAGAATTGGCAAAATTTGCGCAAGAGGCAAGAAAAATTATTAAGTTAGGAAAAATTCCCGAAAAAATAGCCCGTGGAAATGAACTCGTTCACGAATACGCAAAAGAAATCGTAAAATTTATGAGCAAGGAAGATTTAAAATACGCTTTTGCCAAAGAAACACCGATGGTTCTTGATAAACAAAACGTTTTGAGTAACAAAAATTTCTACAACAAACTGTTTGACAAATACAAAATTGATTACCAAATTTAGTGTTCTTTTCTGAAAAACTTTTTCATATCTTCCGATATATGAACATTTTGTAATGCCATGTGGTATTTTCTTAAATTTGCTAAAGCTTCCTGTTCTTCCAACAAATCACGTTTGGGAATTTTAATTGAAGATTTTACTTTTTCAAATTCCGTGGGGGATTTTTTGTCGATAAATTTGGCGATAATTTCATCAATATTTGTTCCTCCGATGCCGTATTTAGAGGAAACTTCGGCTGTGGTTGCACCTTGCGGAAGCGTATAAAGCCAGTTTACGGTTAAGCTGTCTCCTTTTGAAATTGAATTAATCCCTTTTTGGTGCGGAGTGTACATAATATCCGCAGGGTTATGACTGTGTCCGAGTCCGACGGCATGCCCGATTTCATGTAAAATAGTATGATAAACTTCACCTTCGTCCATATAATCTGCGTGGATAAGTCCTTCCGTCAAACCTATTGCAACTTCCGCCCCGTATAACCTGTTAGAGCCGTCAAAACTGAAATAACAATGTCCCAGAGCTTTTCTTTCAACCCTTTTCCAATCAACGTTGACATTGGAATCCAAAAGTGTGTTTACAACCTGAAACGCCACTTTCCCTTTCGTTGCATTTTGCCATTCTTTTAATGCTCGTATTACCATTTGACGGTATTTTACATCCTCTCCGCGTTTTGAGTAAAACTTCATCGGAGCAATATAAACCTTTAACGGCATGAATGTCCAACGCATTATTCTGCCGTTTTTTAAAGATTCTGCAACATAGGTGTACTTTTTCATATTTTTATTATATACTATTATAAGCAATATTACCAGACTAAGGAGAGATGATTATGAACATTATGCAAATGATGAAACAAGCTCAAACTATTCAACAAAAGCTTAAAGACACGCAGGCAGAGCTTGCAAAAACAGAAATTACGGGCGAAGCGGCAGGCGGTGCGGTTATCGTTACATGCGACGGTCAGGGAAAATTCAAATCAATTAAACTTAAACCCGAAGCGATTAATTCCGAAAATCCCGATTCCGTTGATTCTGATACGCTCGAAATGCTTGAAGATATTATTTCTACCGCAATAAATCAGGCAAGCGACAAAGCTACAAAAGAAATGGAAACCAAAATGAAAGCCGTAACCGGCGGTATTAATATTCCGGGATTGAATTTCTGATGATTTATCCGAAATCAATAGCCGCATTAATTGAGCATTTTCAGAAATTTCCGTCCGTAGGGCCGAAATCCGCTCAAAGAATGGCATTTTATCTTTTGAGAATGCCCATGTCTGAGGTGCAGAAATTCGCTCAAAGTATGCTTGATGCAAAAGCAAATACAAAAACTTGTGAAATTTGCTTTAATCTGTCTGCTGAAAGCCCGTGTGAAATATGTTCTTCACCTTCAAGGGACAGGTCAACCATCTGCGTTGTCGCAGAAACCAAAGACTTAATCGCAGTTGAAAAAACCAATGAGTACAAGGGGCTTTATCACGTGCTGCAAGGACTTATTTCGCCCATGGACGGCATAGGTGCGGATGATATCAGGATAAAAGAACTTCTAAATCGCTTAACGGGTGATGAAGTTAAGGAAGTTATAATAGCATTAAATCCTTCCGTCGAAGGCGAGGCAACGAGTTTGTATTTGAGTAAACTTATAAAACCTTTCGGAATAAAGATTTCACGTATTGCATTCGGACTTCCCGTCGGTGCTGACCTGGAATACGCCGATGAAATAACTATTGCCAAAGCTATTGAAGGCAGACGGGAAATCTAAATATCAAAAAGCTTATACAGTCTGTTTTTTATATCTTCTTCATCAAGCTCGTTTGTAACTTTGTTTAAATCGATAGCCATCTGATAGTAATTTGCGGCATCGTTGATAAATTCCATTTGTTCACTTGCTCTTGCGGCGTTAAAATAAGCCAGAGTATAATTCGGGTTAATCTCAATAGCGTTTTCAAAGTATTCTAAGGCTTCTTCGGCATCACCGAGTCCGTCAAGGTATAAAATTCCCAGATTATTTTGTGCATATTCGTTATCGGGATTTAAGTCTACCGATTTGTGGAAAGACACGAGTGCTTCTTCAAGATAATCCTTTTCCCAGAGTGCAATTCCTGCTTTTGAATACGCTTTGTAATTCTCAGGTTCAAGCGTTATGGCATCGCAATACGTTCTTATCGCACTGTCAATATCGTAACCTGCCATGTAAACATCACCTAATGAAAGATAAAGCTCGTAATTGTTCGGGTCGAGAATTAATCCTGCCTGATAGGTGGAAATTGCGGCATCTATGTTGCCGTTAATTTCCGCATAAATTGAACCTAACGCCTGACAGACAACCGAAGTCCATTCATTATCGGGGTTTATGCTAATCGCTTTTTTGTAATACTCTATTGCATCATTATAAAGTTCGGCTTTTGTATAAGCGTAAGCCAGAGAATTATTGAAAAACGGGTTATTTTCATCCTGCTCGACGGCAAGTTTAAATGCACTTATCGAATTTATTTTGTCCTCTTTTTTAAGATATAAATGTCCGAGTTCGTAGTATATCGCACCCGTATCAATACCGAATTCAAGCAGTTTGGCATAACAG
Source organism: Candidatus Gastranaerophilales bacterium (assembly GCA_947624975.1). Lineage (GTDB taxonomy): Bacteria > Cyanobacteriota > Vampirovibrionia > Gastranaerophilales > Gastranaerophilaceae > Stercorousia. The sequence goes on along the minus strand of CANQMP010000001.1, from coordinate 51,138 downwards.
TCGATAGCATCATCAATGTTTTCGGGAAAATACGTTTGCAAAACTGTTGCAAGTTTAACCATTGCTTCACGATTAAGCGGATTTGCTTCAATTACTTTTCTGTAACAGTCAACGGCTAAATCAGTTTCTTTATTTTTAATCGCGATATCACCCATTCGATGATAAAAGATTTCGCTGTGATTTGTAGCGGAAAGAGCTTGTCTGTAGATATTTTGTGCTGTCGGATACATTTTCATTTTTTCCAAAAATTTGCCGACCGTGTTGTAAGTAAACACGGAAAAATCATCTGACATGCTCTTACAAAACATTTTCATGGACGGTTTGTCCCAGGCAAGCATGATGCTTCCTGACAGAAAGTAATAAACAAAGCTTAAATAATCGGCTGCAGTGCCGTTATGAGAATTGATTTTTTGTAAAATCGACTGAGAAAGCACAAGGCGCGGTCTTGCGGAGTTCAATTTTCCCATTTTAATTGCGGATTTGAATTCTTTTTCGGCAGATTTAAAATCCTGAGCCATTTTCATAAAAAATCCCGTATATAAATGGGCGTTAATATTTTTCGGAGCGAGCGAAACGGCTGTTTTACACTGCTCAATAGCTGTATCAAGACTTATTTGCCCCTGTTCCCACATCAATGCAGCGAGTCTGTAATACGCTTCGGGCATGGACGGATTATATTTAACCGCATCAATATAATATTCAACGGCTTCTTGTAAATCCGAATTCTGCCTGCGAATAAGGTATCTCTCGTGTGCCTCTCGGGCTTTTTCGAGAGATTGTTCGGCTTTATCGCTATTTTCAGCGCTTACGGGCTGTAGTAATATTTGTTCTGACATCAATGAGCTCCAATAAGATGTGTCCGAAAACTATGTCGTCAAAGATTATACTAACCTTTAAAAAGTTTGATTAATATCATCCATGTGAATGATTAGTCAGAGAATCGTAAAAAATTTTTTATCTCAATTTACGAAATCTTTACATTGTGCCACTTTGAATTCAAGGGTGGTATAATTGTAATTCAGGAGGAAACTTATGCAAAACAAACCCGTTGTCAATTTAATTTCCAAACCGCAAAACATGCTAAAGACGGTTTACACGGCATGCCGTACATGTTACAGTGCCGATTATCCGATTAATATCTACAACAGCACCGATGATGAAGAAAAAATGCTTAAACTCATTGAAAGAGTTATTTCATCGGGGCATTATTCAACGATAGAGCATATTCAGGTAAGTTTTGCAATATCAAATGTTTCAAGAGCCTGTACCCATCAGCTTGTAAGACACAGACACATGTCTTTCTCGCAAAAATCGCAAAGGTATGTAAAAGAAAAAGGACAATTTGATTACATAATTCCGCCTACCATAGAGAAAAACGCAGAGCTTAAAAAGAAATTTGAAGATTTTATGGCACAGATTTCCGAATGTTATCAGGAATTTGTTGATGTTGGAATTCCTGCGGAGGATGCGAGATTTGTACTTCCTAATGCTGCCGCAAGTTCGCTCGTTGTGAGTATGAATTTGAGAGAACTTATCCATGTCGCAAATTTAAGACTTTGCACAAGGGCACAGTACGAAATAAGAACGCTCGTTAAGATGATGTGTGATGAGCTTATAAAGGAAGAACCGTGGCTGAAACCTTATCTTGTGCCGAAATGCGAAAGATTAGGTTTTTGCGATGAGGACAAGTCCTGCGGAAGAAAAAATCCGTTCCCGAAAGGTTAAGTATGGAATTAATTTTTAACCCTGTTATAATATCGGTTATTTTGCTTTGCATACTGTGTATTTGCAGAGTCAATGTTTTGCTTGCACTTATTTTAAGTGCTGTTGCGGCAGGAAAGTTTGCCGGAATGCATGCAAATAGGATTATGGATGTATTTATTGCAGGCATGGGGCAAAACAGTGAAACGGCTTTAAGTTATATTCTTCTGGGAACTTTTGCTGCTGCGATGGCGCATACGGGGCTTGCTGATGTGCTTGCCAAAAGAATTACACTGTTAATTAAAAACAACAAATTTGTTTTACTTTTAATTTTAACGCTTTTGGCTTGTGCTTCGCAGAACATAATTCCCGTTCATATAGCGTTTATCCCCGTTATAATACCTCCTTTAATATCTTTGATGAACAAACTCAAACTTGACAGAAGGGCTGTAGCATCTGCGTTGGTGTTCGGGCTTGTAACGCCTTATATTGTGTTTCCTGCGGGATTCGGGTTAATTTTTCAAAGACTTATTGCAGATAACATGACACTTAACGGAATATCGGTTACGGTAAATGATGTCTGGAAATCGGTTTGGATATTGGGTGTCGGACTTTTGGCGGGACTTTTATGGGCTGTGTTTGTTTCGTATCGGAAACCGAGAGTTTATGAAAATATTCCGTTTCGGGAAGAAAGGCGGCGTTCATTGAGGTTTACGGGAAGTCACTATATAACTTTACTTGCTGCAGCGGCGACTTTGCTTGTTCAATTATGGACGAAATCTTTGCCGTTGGGGGCTTTAATAGGTTTAACCGTAATTTTTGGCACTCGTGCGATTAATCCCGAAAAAATGGATACTTTAATCAATGAAGGAATAGGATTAATGGGTTATGTTGCATTTGTAATGCTTGTTGCTGCGGGGTTTGCGGGAGTTTTGAAATCAACGAGTTCTATTGATGTTCTGGTAAACGGGCTTATTCCTTTTATGGCGGGGTCAAAACTTTTGGCATCGTGTTTAATGCTTTTGACTGGGCTTTTTATAACGATTGGGATAGGAACTTCATTCGGAACAATACCCATATTGGCGGTATTGTTTGTTCCGATTTTTGTAAGTTTAGGTTTTTCTCCTGCTCAAGCAATCGTTGTTTTTGCCGCATCAGCGGCACTTGGAGATGCAGGCTCACCCGCTTCGGGAACAACTTTAGGACCGAGTGCCGGATTAAATGCCGACGGACAGCATGACCACATAAAAGATACCTGTATTCCGACATTTTTGCACTATAACATAGCTTTAATCATTTTTGCACTTCTCGGGGTAATTATTTTTTAAAAAAAATTATTGTAATTTAACATACAGAACAAGATTTAATTAACTATTAGATTAAAATATTTTTCATTACTTAACTCGTAATACTTTATACGAAATTCTATTTTTTATCAGAAATTCACCCCACTCAATTTGCTCAAGTTTTATAGTTTCATTTTTGCGTTTGACTTCGACAAAAATCATTTGTTTATTATTCCAAACAATGTAATCAGGAGTGCCGACAGGGTTTCTGTCATAATCCTCTATTATGTGTTGTAAGATTTTATAAAAGATTTTGTTATTAACTTTTCCTAAAAACTCTTGCACTATAGGTGATTTAAAATATTCTGTCGGATTCTTGTAACCCTCGATTTTCCACTCATCAAGCCAGCGGATGTATGAACCTTGTTCGTGTTTTCTTATTTGATTATTTATAAATACTTGAATATCAGATTTTTTAATTAGATTTAATCTTTGATTTAATTCTTCGGTGGTAACATTTTTGTTTTCAATATCAAATAATTTGTTTTCAGACTTGGTATTTAAGGTTTGAGGGTATAATTCATCAAGAAAACTTAGTACAAAAATACCTTTCCAAAAAGAATATTCAGCACGCATTACTTGATAACCCTTATTTTTATAGTATTCTCGGACAATTTGTTCAGTTGAACAATTTTTACCATTTGTACAATAAAAATAGTTTTTACCAAGCCCACTAGTTTTTGGTGCAGTAATTGTAATGGTATTTTTAGTAATTTTTTCAGGCAAAACTTGCTTTGCATCAGCAAATGACACAAAACAAACTAAAATCAAAATTGTTAATAAAAACCTTTTCACAAAATTATTATATCAGCTAAACAATATTTAAATCAATTTCTTCAATATAACATCTGCAATTTGGATGAAGGTCGTCAGGAATATCTTCCAAGTGTACAAAAACTTTTCCTTCCATAGAATCGCAGTCGCTGCAAACTTTACCATCACTCATTGTATGCCAAACGAAGATTTTGCCTTGATTTTCGTATTCAAGCTCACCGTTTGTTGGGATACCAATTTTGTTCAGTTGTTTGTGAATACGTTTTTCATATTTTTCAAATTCATCACCAGACATTTTACCGATTTTTTCACGGGTAAAAATTTGTTTTACGCCTTCCGAGGTATTTATAAATTTTAAGTATTTAGACATAAAGCCTCCTTATATAGTGTAAATCTTATAAACTTTCACATTATAATGATTATTCAAACAACCCACAAGTCCGTATTTTCACATAACCCAAACGGGTAATTGACATGAATTTTCATGCTATGACAAGGTTTTAGCCATCAATATTCAATATAATTTTAAAAATTTACAATTTTTTTGTAAATTTTTTGCTTTACATTTAATTAGTAAAATTTAGTATAACTGTTTTAAATTTATTTCTTGCAATTTGGTCTTGTTTATTTAATCTTCTTGCGTAATATCAAATTATTAATTTTTAATTAAGTATTGACAATGTACACCAAATTTTTTATATAATATATAAATATAAAATAAGGTATAATGGGAAAAAGAAAAAGACTTTTAAAATCTATATCAACTTGTATGGCAAAAAGTATGAGTGACCAAGAATTAATGTCATCAATCCGGCAATTAGAAAGATTCTGGTCAATTAAAGATCCACGAGTATTAAAACAAAATAACAGAGTAATAACTCCTGAAGAAGGATTTGCAATAGGTCTTGTTGAAGAAGCAAGAAACAGACATTTAGAATTTAATGTTGATGCTCAAAAAGTAGTTGCAGTTGATCAAAATAGTTCGGACATAAATGTTGATCAGGTTAACTACTTAAAATCCCAAGGTTACGTTATTGCAGATAATTCATTGGCAAGACTGGGTTTTAAAACAGTCAAAGATGTGATGAAAGAATTAAACAAAGTTGTTCTTGTTGAAGGTACAATTGTTGAAAAACAAAAATTGGCTTTAATCACAGAAGCATTACCACAAAAACTTCCATTGAAAATATTTGATGCATCGCCTAATGTTAATCAAGTACTTATAACAAGTGAAAATGGCGAACAATTTATAGCTATTGATAGAAGATATCTTGAAAATACTGATTTCAACACTTTATACACACAAATATTATCAGGAGTAAATTATGCATCTGATGGTGCTGAATGGGGTTATAAAATGACTGAAATGCTGGCACAACAATTGAGATTAGCAAATGATCCAAATTATATGACTAAATTCAATACTATTGAGAATCGATTCAGTCAAATAAAATAATCATTTCCAGTTATCAAAGCAAAAAATCTCTCTTTCAATCTGTTCGATAATGAGGAATTTTATTATTATAAATTATAATAATCATAATACAGTATGTTAAGAGTATATTTGCAAATATATTTCTGTCTCAAAAATTCTCAACCGCTATAATCAATTTCTGCGCCACCAAAAGCTTATTAATAATAAGTTCTTAACAAAAATTGACTTCAAGGCATATTTTTTCCATATTTTTCTTAATTTATTTTTGCATTCCTTACTCCAAGGTTTTACATTTCCTGTATAATGTATAATAATAGCTTTCTTCCTTTTTTGCTTCTCTTTGCCGACATTAGTACTCGCAAAATTGTAAATGCTATCAAATTGTTTTATATGATTTTTAAATACTATATTAATGATATCTTGGTCTTGATACTCAATTTTGTCACTTAATTCTCTTGTTTTATTAATCAACTGTGAGCTTAAATTTTGTTCTCTTATTTTTTTCAGATTTAAAAGTAATACTCCGGCATTTACGTATAAATCACAGTCATTAAAGCCTATTTCTTTTTTATAACCCAAGTTTTTTATAAACAAATCTTCTGCGCCTGCACAAAAATAGTCTTCTAAGTCTATATTATATAAATTATCCAAACGACCGTTTACCACTAAATCAGAATCCAGCCAGAGAACCTTGTCTTTATCGGGAAGCAAGTCTGATATAATATATCTGTAATACGTTTCTCTGGTTATGTGTGGAATATTTAATTTTAAATCGTTTAATATGTTAGTTTGCGGATTAATGAAATTTATTTGGCATTTTGGATAATAATACTCTAAAAACAAAAATTCTTTTCGCCCCCCCCCCCCATGTCCTTAGATATAATATAAAAACTTATCGGGTTTTTGTTGTTTTCCAAAATAGAAATAAGCGCTACGTATAATTTATCCGCATAACTTTTATTTATTGCAAAAACGATATTAAATCTATTTTCAATATTCATTCCCAATATTCCTGCACTATAACTTCTATAACGGTATTTTTAGTTTTTTGCTTATGCAAGTTTGATTTTTAGTTTCTTATACATAATTTATATTATGTATAGAAAATTAATTTCAATCTGTATAAAGACATTATAGCACAAAAATTATGCTGGTATTTAATATACAAAATTTATGTTTAGAGCTTAAAATATTTGTCAAAATAAAAGCTCAAACATATATAAATACGGCATTCTATACACAATATAAATTCAGGTGAGGGGAAAATCCAAAACACAGGGTTTTGCTGACTTTTGTATAAGTATTTTTGTATGTAAATTTTATGTTACTTAGCATAAATTCACATGCCACACTGATAAGAAGCTGAACCAAGTTTAGCATGACAGAATAGTTGTCGTCCGTATGGAAATCTGCATGTTCTGGGTGACAGGATTATATTATAAACCTTGAAACAAGTTCAGGGTGACTGCATGATCGTTCGTTCGGAAATCCGCAGTTCAGCATGGCAAAATACAAAATCCCTTCCGACCAAAACGTACTGTATAAAGACAGTCGGTTTAATGATTTTAGGCAGAGAATTTGAGTATTAAGATTCATCATCTTCAATTATTCTTAAAATGCGATATGCTTTTTCAAATTTATAAGGGTTAAATCTTATTTTATCTATAAAACTATACATTTCTGTAACCATTTCCTGCTCACTTTTTAAATGTTCAAGTGAGAATAATGTTTCAGCCGAAACATTCAAAGACGATAAGGGTGTAAAAGCAGGCTCATAATAATTAAAAAAATTATTAAGTTCAAAAGTTTGGCCTTGGTGGGAGTCGAACCCACGACCACCGGTTTAGGAAACCGTCGCTCTATCCTACTGAGCTACAAAGCCGTAAATTTATTATATCACAAAATTAAATCTTTGATTACTTCCCCTGCAATTATTAATCCTGCAACCGGCGGAACAAAAGAATTACTTCCCGGATATCTTACACCGTTATCGGATTTTATCGGAACTTCTTTTGAATAAACAACTTTTAAACTCTTAATCCCGCGCTTGCGAAGCTGTTCACGCATTGCTTTTGCAAGCGGACACACCGAAGTTTTGTATATGTCGGAAACTTCAAACATGTCGGCTCTCATCTTGTTTCCCGCTCCCATTGAAGATATAATAGGAACACCTGCTCTGTCGGCTTGAATCACAAGTTCGGTTTTTCCTGAAACCGTATCTATGGCATCCACAACGTAATCATATTCGCTAAAATCAAATTCGGGCGATGTTTCGGGCGAAAAGAAGGTTTTATATGTTCTGATTTTAATATCAGGATTTATATCTAAAATTCTTTCTTTTGCAACGTCAACTTTGTATTTTCCGACAGTGCTATGCAGTGCGTAAATTTGCCTATTTATATTGGATTTGCTGACCTTGTCGCTGTCAATTAAATCAATAGCACCAATTCCGCACCTTACGAGTGCCTCTGCGGTGTATCCTCCGACTCCTCCTGTTCCGAAAACCGCAACACGTGATTTAGAAAGCTTATTTAAACCTTCTTTACCTATTAACATTTCTGTTCTTGAAAATTGATTTTCCATAAGTTTAATATAGCATAAAAGATATGTGCTTGATGCGATTCGAACGCACGGCCTTTTCCTTCGGAGGGAAACGCTCTATCCAACTGAGCTACAAGCACTAATTACCTGATAATATTATTGTAAAATCCGTTTCCCCGCAATAGTAATTCATCGGATCATAGACAAATTGCAGATTAGAAAACGATTCATTCTTTTTCTTTAAATGATTATAATAATCATTGGTTATTGCCTTTGAATGAGCTATAAACTGTGAATGTGAACGGCTTATTTCACCTGTGCAGGTTACTTTGATACCTGCTTGAGTTAAGATATTTTTCATCTGCTCCGCTTTTTGGCTGTTGTTAGACATTACACCCGCACGAATTACCCTGCTTTCATCAAGATATTCTTTATCACGATAAATTAAACGGTTTACAACCTCCTGAGTTTTCTCGGGATCAAGTATCCAGTAGCTGATATAACCTTTTTGGTTCGGAGAACCCGGCAATACCGAAACTTCAACTTTATCCATATCTATTTGTTTTAAAAGTGCGGCATACTGTGACATTTCATAAAAAGACATATCCGTTTTTACGTATTTTTTAGCCACGGAAATAATATCGGGTATTTTGGTTATTATCGAAGGTTTTTTAATTTGTGCCAAAAAGCTTCTCAAAAGCCACTGTTGACGGTGAGTTCTGCCGATATCTCCGAGTGCATCATGCCTGAAACGTAAATATTCTACCGCCTGTTGACCGTTTATGTGCTGTTCGCCTTTTGAAAAATTGATATGCAAATTACCCGAATAATCGTTATAATGCATAGGTTTTTCCACATAAATATCAAGCCCGTCCATCGCATCCACAATTTCTTTAACCGCCTCATCGTGAACGATTATATATTTATCAACACGAACGCCTAGTGTGTCTTCAACCGTACGTTTAATCATATCAACTCCGCCGATTGCATGTGCTGCGTTAATCTTATTTACGCCGTTATCGTGAGGCAAATACACCTTACTGTCACGGGGAATTGAAATTGCATTTACCGTTTTGGTTTTGGGGTCTATATTTATAAGGATAATTGTGTCGGTTCTTGTTCCGCTCCATAAATCTTTCGGGTTTTCGCTTTTATCAACGCCAAGAAACAGTATATTCTGACGTCTTAAACCAAACGGAAGCGAAAAATCCGCATGTTCTTTTTTGTGACTGCTTAATGAAAGCTTATGGAAAATATTTGTTATAGCCGAATCTTCTCCTAAATGTTCCCGTAAAAAATCCTCGTTATCGGCGAGAATAAATATACCGCAAACAACCGCCATAAATATTATAAACATTACCGTTAACGTTCCGATAAAAGATTTGTCATCATCTCTGCTCTTTTTTATATGTTTGACAAATACATCGGAATTATTCGTAAGTCTTTTTCGTGTTTGATTATTCATAATTTACATTACCTTAATTAAATAAGTTGATACAAGAGTAAAATATATTGCAAGTCCGACAACGTCAATAGTCGTTGCAATTACGGGGCCCGAAGCTACTGCGGGGTCGGTCTTTAAGGCTTTTAGGGCAAAAGGCGTGAAAGTACCTATTATCGTTGCCATGGTCATATTAATTGTCATGGCAATACCGATAATAAAACCGAGTTCCATATTATGCTGCCAGCCCCACGTAACAAGCGTTACAAGCACGCCAAATATCGTACCTATAACAAGTCCGATACAGGTTTCTCTTATAATGTGGTGCAGTGCTGAGCTTAATGTTACCTGTCCCGTCGATAAACCGCGAACCATTAACGTAATACTCTGAGTTCCTATATTACCGCCCAAACCCGCAAGTAACGGCATAAATATCGCAATAATCGGCAGAGCCTGCAAAGTATGGTCAAAATGATTTCCCACATTAACTGCTATAAATTCACCGATTAACGTAATGAAAAGCCAGGGAGTTCTTGCTCTTATGGCGTTAAAGACGTTACCTGTAAGAATTTCGTCCTCATCAACAACAACCGTCGAAATACCGGATGACTGATAAATTTCTTCCGTTGTTTCTTCTTCAAACAAATCATGAACGTCATCCCATGTTATCATCCCTTTAAGCCTGTTATAAAGGTCAACAACGGGAAGTGCGTTGTACTGATATTTCATAAATTCATCAATGATATAGTCGCTGTAATCGTCAACATGTAGTTTGACAATATCCGATATCATTATATCTTCGACTTTTTGATTAATCGGGGATGTCAAAAGCTTTCTGAGCGAAACAACTCCGAGCAGATGATTTTGCTTATCGGTCACATAGACGTAATAAAGCTCCATATTATCCTGCTCTGCTTTGATGCGGATATGGTTTAAAACATCCTGAACGCTCATATCCGAATTAACCGTGAGGACAATCGGGTTCATAATACCGCCTGCCGTATCCTCATTATATGTAAGGAGTTCTCTGACTTCTTCGGAGAATTTATGCGGAAGTTTGTCGAGATAAGTTTCACTTTCATCTTCTTCCATATCGCCGAGAACATCCGCTGCGGCATCGTGCGGTAATTGCGTTAAAATCTGTGATGCAAGGTTTTCATCAATATCGCTTAAAAGTTCCACCTGCATTTGAGGAGGTAAATATTCCATCAAATCGGCAGCCTTCTCTAAATCAAGAAGTTTGAAACACTGTAAACGTTCATCAGGTTTTAATTCTTGGAAAATATCAGCCAAATCCGCGACGTGATAACTGTTTAATTCTTCTCTGAGCTGTGTCGTCGTTTCATCGTCGATGATTTCTCTTATTCGGTCGATTATGTTCTGAACGTTCATCATAATCATATTATATTACAAACACAGAAATTCTTACTCTTATTTCAAATCTATTAACAAATCATACATTCTGTCTATTTTTTCTTTAACTTCGGTAAATTGAAATTTTAAATCCTTAAAACTTTGCAGACTTGCAAATTTATGCTCGATTTCATCAATAATTTCTCTGTGCTTTTTTTCAAGCTGTTCGGGAGTTATAAAAACCCTCTGCTGAATAAAATACATTAAAATTACTATAATCATTGCTGAATGTTCTACAAATTTGTCCATAATTTTTCCTTTCATCAAAGCGTTATCGGCCAATAGTAATCCACAAGGTAAGATGCCGCATCAAACGGGTGCGACAAAAATTTCAATTCTTTGTACTGTTTTATCTGTGTGTATGTCGGAATATCAATTCTTGATGTGCCTTCTTTGTATTTGAGATTATAAATGTTATACAAAAGTTTTTCGCATTTTTTATCCACGAAAAGGCAAATTTCGCCGTCTGCCGAACGAATTTTTGAATTAAACGCCATAATTCTGTTTTTTATGGGCGGATTAAAAGCTTTAATCTGTATTTGAGCATCGTAACCGTGCTGTAAAAGTTTCTTTTTTATGATAACGTAATTTGTGTATTCGCTTGTACAGCTTCTGTTATCGCCTGAAGCATCACCGTTAACGATTACATTACCTTTATGAGCGGGATAACGCCTGCAAACTTCTTCGCAAGCCTTTGCGGTTGTCGTGTTTTCAAGAGTGATTTCATCAAAATAAAAGACTTTATCGTCGGTTTTATGTGCCAAAACCCAGCACATCGGATCAACGTTGAAGTCGCAGGATATGTGCAAATCCATTTCGGGCTGATAAGTTATCTCTTTTATATTTTCGGAGGTAAAATCTTTTATAACCGAACCGTCATAATACTGTGTGTTTTGAGCAAGTACAAAAATATTATAATACTGCTCATCGTAAAGTTTTTTAAGTTCATCGCAAAATCCTTCGGGGAGGTAGATGTTTTGGGTTGTCGGTGCAGATATCAGTCTGTAATTCGGTGCGGAGTTTTCGACAAAAGTTCTGTAAACCCAGCCTCTGTGCATTTCTGGGTTTGTATGCCCGAAAATCCTATGTCTGAAACCTTTCCAACTCTTTTTAACCCTCTGCCTCATACGGCTTAAAAGCATTTTGAAAGTATCATAAGGAATATCGGACATTTCTTCAATTTCAACAAAACCGAGGTTTAAAGATTTGAGTTTGTCAGGTTCGTCAAAGTGTCTGAAAAGAATTTCCGACCCGTTTTTAAATGTGAGTTTTTGCAAGGATGCCGACCATTCATAATCCGTACCGTTTACAAATCCGAAATTTTCAAGATGTTCAAAATAGGTTTGCAAAGTCGTATCTCTCACGAGTGTATAGGTTTGAGCTCCCACAAGTCCTCTGACACCGGGGAATTTTAAGGCAAGTAAAATCCCCAGAAGCGAACCTGCAAAAGTTTTTCCAGAACCGTATCCCCCTTGATAAACCGCAACATCAAGACTATAATCGTGCGGAATTTCCAAAAATTTTCGTTGTGCCTCTAACAAATTGTATAGCATAGCTCTAAAACTCTATCCTACAGGTGCCGTTAAGACACCTGTTTTTCATCATCCAATAAAAAGTTATTTGCGTTTTCAATTCCATACTGTTCAAGTGCGAATTTAAAGCATTCCAGCCAGTCAATACGTTCTTCAACATCAGGAACTTGGGCAAATGATTTTACGACCTCAAAAAGTTCACGCAATTTCGCTTTTCGCTCAAATGTCGCCTTTCTGTCGCCGTATCTGTATATGTAATTTGCATTTCTGATTTCATCGTCAATTTCGATAAATTTTGTTATGCCGTGTTCGTTCAAGCCGATTAATTCTTTGCCGAGTTTGAAATAAGAAATTATTTCAGCAGTTTTTTCAACCATCGGTACAATAATTTTTCTGTTTATTGAATCCAAAATCATATTTAATCTTGCCTCCTGCCCGCTTACGGAATAATTCAATTCTGTTGCGGTTCTCTCTGCGGATTGAAGATTTCCCGCCATATTTTTGAAAATTCCCGTTGCACTTTCAATGGTTGATTTAAAGTAGTTCAAGAAATCCCAGCCGACCATTGCTTTATCAAAAGACAAAGGTATCGGAGCGGTAGTCATTAATGCCGAATCGTATTCGATAATTTTTCCGGGTTTTACATCCTGCTGACCTTTAAAACATCCTTTCGGTGCAAGATAGGGTGGATTCATCATTAAGGCAAGTGCATCTATTTGTTTATTTAAAATAGTCGAAGCAAGGCTATTCAGTATGAGAGCCACTCGCAGAGGCGAAATTCCTCTGCCTGTCTGAGGAGATTCTATGATATTTGCATGAATGAAGGGGTTAATGATAAACGGATTACTCTCAAACCGAATAATCTCACGCCTTGCCGCAACTACTATAAGCCAATTTTTTAACAAAGTGCCGTCTTTAAGTTCTATGTCGCCCCAATATTCCAAAATCTCTACTTTGTTTCCTTCGACGGCTTTTTCATCCCCGTTTTTATATTTCTTTGCCACCACTCCTTTCAACACTTCCAATTTTGTATCGTCAAGCTTGTTGTTTGATTTGTCGGAAAACAGTTCATCAACAGTTGCATAAGTGCGGTAAATCTTCGCACACTTATCCCAGTTGTCACGATTAAATTTGTCAAAAACAAAATCTTCCGATTTTATATGTTTTACATGTGCATTGTCGTATATAACTTTGTCATCAACCACAAACCCGCATTTATCGGCATTCAATAACTGTTCATCAACGGTTTTTGCACGTCTTACGGATTTAATACGTGTTTCCCAACCCACAAATAATGTTGCTTCCCCTGTTTCCACAATGCTGTCCACAACTTTTTCCATCTCATCTTCAAGTTTCATTTTCTCAAAAGTATCGACAAGCATTGCTTTTTGTTTGTTCGCAAAACCTTGTGTTTGCGGTGTTGTTCCTGATACATCAAACATAGCGTCAGGATGCGAGTATAAATTCCCGCTAATATGTGATTTCAGAGTTTGAGCAAGTTCATATATGTCAGGGAGTTCTATTTTGCTGTCCCATGCATTGCGGGGTGCGGATGCACAGTTGTATATCGCATCACGAACGGTTTTTATGTCCGCTAACTGCAAACTTCTAAAATCGTTAAACCTGTCATACTTTTCGGTTATCGAACCGACAAGATATTGTTCTTCTTCGCTTTGTAATTTTTTTGTTAAATCTTCAATTTCAATTTTCATTTTTTTACCCTTTCTTTTTTGTATTAAGGCAGGAATATATTTCAACATCCTGCAATTCATTATTTCTGAGAGTTTCGGATTTTAGTAATGCTTCTTTTTCAAATCCTGCCGATTTCAAAAGAGTTTTTACCCTGTAATTCTCGGGATATACAAGTGCTTTGAGCTTTTTTAATCCGTATTTTTCAAAACAGAAATTAATAAAAAGTATTGCACAAATTTTTGTGTAACTTCCCCAGAATTTTTCGTCAAAACATGTCGTTACCTCGGCACTGTGAAGGCGGTTTGAATTTCCGACAAAGTTATCAAGATAAATGAAACCGCTTAAAACATCATCTTCAACGACGGCATAAAAGTCGGTTCTGTTTACCAAATTATAAAAATAATCAAAAATATTTTGATTATTATAAGCATAATCGTCATCAAGATATTTTGAATATTTTACGTATAAAAATAAAGCCTGCTCAAAATAAGCAGGTTTTTCAAAAGGGGTTGTAAATCTCGGCATTAAAATTCTGCCTTTTCAAATTTTATATACGCATTATCTGTCGTAAAAGCGTTTAATTCTCCCGCAAGCATCTTGCTTCTTACGTTGTTTTGAATTCCGATGAGAGCTTCTGCCTGAATACCGTTAATAAAAGTTTCACAACCCGTTTCTCTGTTAAATAACCTGTAAACGGATTTCTTTGAAAAAATTAAATCTCTCGGCAGCTCTTTTATATCCGTTACAACATTTTTTTTAGGTTTTTCTTTTGCCTTTTTTAAATCGGACATAAATTCTTCTTCTATTTTCATTTTGATTAATTCTTCCAACGACGCATTATTCAAAAGCATCTTTTCGGCATCATCATTTTTCATTGTTTTCCTCCTATATTTTTTTGTCATCAAGATTTGAAATTGTGATAATTTTTGCCTGTTTGTATTCTTCCTGTTCGGTGTTTAAGCCTAAATATTTACACAGGCTTTCAAGAGCTTTCAAGCCGGCTGAGGTATCGCGAAGCTTCTTTTTACCGGTATAACCTCCGTCTTTATCCAAAATATCTTCTTCTTCAAGTGAAAATTCCGCTATTTGAAGCAGTTTTTGGATTACGTAACCCTTGTTCACACGAAGTGAGATAATCTGACTTTTTAACTGACTTCTGATTTCCTTTATTATTAACTCGTCCGATAACAGACGGGTGGAAACCTCTTTTAAGTCCTTGGATTTGTATCCGGCTTTTTTCGCTGAAAGCTCACCATCCAATGTCCTTATATATTCCGTTACAAATTTTTTTTGCTGTAGGGTAAGGTTTTTCATAATTTGTGTATTTTCATTACAAAATGTGTACTAATTTGTGTTTTCTTAAAAATGGTTATATAATAAACATGCTATTTATATTTCGGCTAGTGTAAATCTTAACAGGAGGGGAAATGAATTTTAAACTTCCTGTTTTTTTTGCGGTAAATATGGTTTTCGGGCAGGAGAGTATTAAATAAGCTTATTTACGAAACATCTTTACAACGGGTGTTTCGTCCGAGCTTCCGGAAATCTTTGAACGTAAATTTGCCAGAGCATCTTTATACATGCTCATCCAATAACCGAATCTGACACTTTGTGGGTTGCCTTTTAATCTCAAACACGAACCGTAAACTAAAACGGGTTCTGCGAAAGGCTCGGGAATTAAGGATATATCTTCTCCTTCCTCCATATTATATTTTTCTTTTCCGTTGACATCTTTTGCACAATTTTTTGTATAGTAAACTATTTCGATAGTTTTATCTTTATTCCAAACGGGAAGAAGGATTTTGTCGTTAAATAATCCGTAAGTGTTTTGCGGCTGCGAGTTCATCAAAAATGCTTCAAAATCAGAGTAATATTCAAGCTTTTGCCCGTCAGCGATTACGGTTTCAATTCTTCCGTCTATAATATTTTTTGTTTCGCCGACGTTTTTCGGCAGTAAAATCTGCTCTTTCCTAAGCAAAAAATTCCATTTTTCGGAAGTACATATTTCGGTATTCAAAACATTTATAATATTTTTTAATTTTTTATGGTCGTTTTTTGTCAATTCGCTAAACGCACTTACTTGCTTGTAGTTAAGTTCTACCAAACATTTATTTATAAGTTCGAGATAATTCATTTATTTTCCTTTCTACTTTCAAGAAGAAACAGTCAAAAGGCTGTTTCTTCCCAAAAGATTTTTTTTGAATATTGCTATTTTATAAGACCTTTTCTAAGTTGATCCATAATTGCACGTTCGTGCTTAGCAAATTCTGCACCACTCATTTTGCCGATTTGTTCACGAGTGAAAACCAAGTTTTGTGCACCGTCATAAACGCCGTTTTGTGCATTTGCACGTAAACGCTGTTTTGCGGATTCATTTTCGCTGTTTAATGTTTTTTCGTGTTCTTTTTCTCGCAAATACCTTTCTATGGCACTGTTTTCAATTTTTTCCACAAGCGAAGATATTTTTGAGAGTTCGTCCTCGTCAAAATCAGCATCAGTGTTTTTCAGGTAATCGAAAACGTCTGTTCTGCCGTCTTTTTTGAAAAATTCCGGCATGTTTGCGGGAAAATTTCTGACGGGTTGGGGAGCTTGAACGGTTGTGTACATTTCAAACGCCTTTTGTGTCACATAATTCATTAAATTTTGTCCTTGTTCTTGTGTTAAAGCTCCTGATGTAACAAGTTTTTCGATCGCATGAATATTTTCAACCGCCTTTTGTTTTACTTCATCGGGCTGTTGAACATCTGATACCGCTTGACTTACGGCTTCGGACGATACATCGTCTGTATTGTTCATTATATTTCCTCCATATATTCAACCGCTAATTCTATCGCCTCATCTATAAACGATGATAATAAAATTGAAATTAACGGTTTTAAAAAAGCCGGTACGGGTAATCTGTCGGTTACGTATTTTATTGCCATTTCTTTTTTTTGTTTGCCTTTATTGCTTCCGAGCGTTTCTTCGGCATAAAAAACGGCAGTTTTTGCCAGCTCTTTTATTTTTAATTTTAACTTTTTAAACATAATTTACCTCAAGAAGCTTTAACTACCATTTTTGCAAGAGCTTTGGGCTGAACGGTTTTTGCTCCGTACAGGTAAAGACCTCTGACCAAATCGGAGAAGCTGTCTTTATCTCTCAAGCTTTCGATTTTAGCGAGTTGTGAAGCAAAAGTTATTGCATCATTTGTACCTGCAAGAACGTAATATTTGTCGCTTACTTGGGTAAGGTTTGTGCTGACTAAAACATCCATGCCTGCAATTCTTCCTATTGCACCTTCTCTCAATGTTTCGTCGGCAACATTGTGAGCGCCGATAAATTCAGTGCTTTGAAGCAGGTATGATTCGATTGTCGGGTTAATAACAACCCAAGGTCGAGTTCCAGCCGATACTGCATCAGAATTTTTCAAACATAATGCAAGTTTTACAAATTGGGAGTAAATGGTAGTCTTGTCAAGAGCTATCGGAGCGGAATCAGAACCGACAACATTGGCTTCTTCAACATTTGCATGCTGTGAAAGTAAGTAAGCATCCTGAACTTCTTCAATAGCTTTTCTTGCATTTTTAAGATGTGCTTCCATAATGTCTGAATTTGCCTGAACGGATGCAACATCGTTGATTTTAAATGCAAAGAATTTTTTCTGATCGATTACAAGATCCGTTGAAGTCGGTTCTAATTCACTGTAGGTAATGTTTTCAGAACCCAGCGTTGAAATTGTAACATTTGCGGGAGTGATGATTTTAACCGTATCTCCCTGATTTTTGATTTCGCCTTCCCAATTTCTGTTTACGCACTGAAGCATAACACATTCTTTTTCAAGCATGTTGTTAAGTTTCTGGCTCCAGATTTCAGGAATAAATGCGGAGTAAGCATTCGTCATTTTTTTGTTCCCTTTCTTTGTTCTTCTGTACTAACTTATATGAGTGGTGTTAATCATCGTTATAAACTTCTCTGAACTGCAAACCGATAATCGCACAGGATTGGTCTATTGCCGAACCTTCCACGCATAACTGCACCGCATAAATTGATTCGGAGATTTCGGCTTTTTCCAGAGTATCTTTATTCACTGACCAAACAGGAACGTCACCGTCATCGGGCGTCCAACAGTATTGAACATCATCAGGAGATTCATCGTCCGCCCAGAGCATGTGTTCGTGATAAACCGAACAGATTACCTCCATATCGTCGGAGTATTCACTGTCGTAATCTTTATAGACACTGAAATTAAAATTGTTATCGTATTCCGTGTCCAAAAGAAAATAAAATTCATCAATAACTTTTCTGTGATGCGGAGTGGTTATCGCCAAAAACGGAGATTTCCACATAAATGATATGGGTTTGCCGTTGAAACTCGTTCCGAAATCTTCTTTGTAAATATTTCCCGAGTCGTCGGCAGTGTATATCTGCTTGTCAAAAACGCAGGCATAAACTATATTTTGCGGAATTATGCGTTTGTACCATGCTTTGTTAAGATAATCGTTAATCCAAACCGTGTGAAAATATTTTTCGTCAGAATACGGGAAGAAATACCATATTTGATTTCGGTTTTCGTAATGCAGACTTATTGTGTTTTCCAAATTTACAAAAGACGAAAATTCGGGTTTTATTTTAACGGAAATTTCGTTTCCGAGCTGAATTTGGTTCAGTTCACCCGCCTGTTCAAGTGCAAATATTCCGTTACTCAAGAAATACTGTTTGTTTTCTACATTAACTATTGAAGCCGAACCGTACGCACCTTTATTCGCAAAAGGTAATATCGCAAAATCCGAAGCACTTGTACCTGTTAACAGATAAACGCTGTCGATTTTATATATTGCGAGATATTCTTTGTAAGGCTTTAATGCCGTGATTGAACCCGTATCGGTGTGAAATTCGTTTATGTAACCCGCATCTTCAGATGTTTTGAAGTCGTTATAAGTTCCCAATGCCGAATAATAAAGTGTTGCATCTTTTGCCACCCATACATGTCCTTTGTAAACCGTGATTACGCCGTCCGTAATCGGGTTGCCCGATAAATCGGTTAATTCACAGTCGACAACTTCGTATTCATCATTGTTTTTTATGTAAAAAAGTTCGTCTTTTTCGCTCATCAACAAAATCCCGTTTAAGAAATTTTGAAAGACGGGGTTTTCACCTTTTAAGGTTTTGTCTAAAAGTTTTATTATGGAAGTTTTGCTGTCGTAGATGTAAATTTTACCGGAAATAGTTGTTATAATCAGTTTTTTAACATCGTATGCGGAAAATTCCGCCATGCCTGTAATTTTTTCACCGATTTCCAAAAATATGGTATTGCCCTTTTGACGGGTAATACCTCTGTTTTGAAAAATTTCAATGTTTTCGGAATCAGTCCAATAGATTTTTTTGGTATCAACGCCGAGTTCCGTTTTTGTCAAAGATAGGTTGATACCGCCTGCAAGGTTGTAATATGCGGTTTCCATATTTTATACTCCTTTTAATTTGTACCATTTCACTTTTGAGCGAATAAAACTTCCGACTTCATCTTTTGTGACCCATGGATAAGACGGGATGTAAATTATATCTATTTTACCTGCACTGGTGGTTTTCGGGTTTTTTAATCCGAATTCATAGTGAGTCATAAGTGTTTGCGGTGTAATGCCAAGTTTGTACTTGTTTAAAAGTTTCGCACAAAACTCCATCGTACTTTCAAATTGTTTTTTTGTTATGGGGTATTTGCCCGTATTTTTTCCGTTGACAAAGCCTGCCATGGCACAAATCGCCACTCCGATGCTTCCTGTGTTTCCGCCGCCTGTGTGGGCGGCATAATTTCCCGGTTTGCAAACTTCATTATTTTCGGGCTTGAATTTGCCGTTATGAACTTTCCCGTCCTTATCTACGAGGAAATGGTAATGTTCCTTCTCGTAAGCCGTCGGATAATATGTTCCTGCTGTCCAATGTAAAATTATTCTTTTCATAAAATTCCTCAAGCCATTGCTTGTTTTTCATTTTGTAAATCATTACTGCATGAGTTTTGTTTTGGGCATTGAGTTTCAGAACCGCTCTATCAATATGATTTCTCACCGTTCCGTAAGATATTTTCAGGATTACGGCTGTTTCTTTGTCCGAAAACCCTAGTGCTGCCAATGTTAAAACTTCATATTCCTTAGGGGATATAGCCATTTTTAAATTCCTTTATCTATCATGACAAGCATACTAAAAAAATTTTTAAGTATTTTAATAATATTTCCTAAAAAAATAAAGGGCGAAAAAATTTTTTCGCCCGATTCAGAGTAAGATAATTTAAGGATTAGATTATTTATTTTCGGTAAGTCCTATTTTCAGTGTGCTAAGATTAGAATAGCAGCGTTTTTTCACACCAAATTCGTTGTAATAAAGGTAAAATTTTCCTTTATTAAACTGACTGCAGCTTATCGGTCTGATTTCATAAAGAATTTTGCTTTTCAATTTTGCGAAAAAGTCTTTGGCTTTTCTGTTCACTTTTCTTACGACGGAAATGTTATCTTTGTCGTCAATTCTTGTAAGCTGAACAACCGTATGTCCGCAAATCGGGCATTTTGTCAGGTAATCAATTTCGCAAAGCACAAATTTATCCTGCGGGGCAATGCGGTAAGTTCTGGTTTTGTGCAAAGCACCGCAGCAGTGAATATATCCCATGAACCCTCCCGTGGTAAACGATTTTGCCATCTGTAGGGCGTGAACCTTAACCACATTTTCAGTATAACTCTTTTAGATTATTTTAAAAGTCCCCAAAAATGTATTTATAAAAACATATCCATGAAAACATGGATTAAGCACCGATTAAAATCAAGCTCATCCACATAACGATTATGCCCGAAAGTATTCCGACGAGCGACTGGTGCCAATCGCCGTACTCTTTGGCAAGCGGAAGCAGAGTATCAAAAGAAATGTAAATCATAATTCCAGCAACGGCAGCCATTAAAGCTCCCGCAAGTATTTGAGGAAGAAACATTCCCAAAACAAACATTCCGACCAAAGCTCCGATGGGTTCTGTAGTTCCGGAAAGTGCCGCATAAAGCATTGCATAACGTTTTTTACCCGTGACATGGTATATAGGCAGAGCGACCGCAATTCCTTCGGGTATGTTATGAATTGCAATAGCAAGTCCCACGGACAAACCCAGAGTTATATTCTGTGTTGTCGTAAAAAATGTAGCCATGCCTTCGGGAAAATTGTGTACGCAAATTGCAATCGCCGTAAATAATCCCGCACGTTTAATTTTATATTTCACATGAGAAGGTTTATCGGGGTGTAAAACGTCGTCCTCGTTGATGTGATCGGGTAAAAAGAAGTCAATTATTATTGCAATAACCAAGCCTGTAATAAATCCCGCAAACGTAATCCATTCGTGTGAATACGGAAAATTCACCGACAAAAGTCTGTCAGCTTCGGGCAGCAAGTCGGTAAACGAAAGAAAAATCATCACGCCCGCAGAAAAACCGAGTCCTACGGACAGAGCTTTCAGACTGTTTTTCTTAACGATAAATGCAATACCTCCGCCGATAGTGGTTGCAAGACCGGCTAAAAAGGTTATCAACATTGCGGGTAAAAAGTTGTTGGGTAATTCCATTTATTTCCCTTTCGGAACAATTCTAACACAAAAAAGAGGGGGAAAAATCCCCTCTCTTATTCTTCAACATCTTCCGAGTCTTCTTCAGTCGGTTCTTCTGCGAAATCTTCTTCATCGATTTCCTGTTGATTCATTTCTTCTTCAATTTCCTGTTGAAGTTCATCAACCTGTTCTTCGTCGTCTGAATATTCTTCCGTATTTTCTTCATAGTTAGCCATGTTTTGACTTTCGGCTTTTTCCATTTGAGAAACGCTCTTGATATCTATTTTCCAGCCCGTAAGTTTATGAGCGAGTCTTACGTTTTGACCTTCTCTGCCTATTGCAAGGCTCAACTGGTCGTCAGGAACTACAACCATAGCTTCCTGAGAGTATTCATCGTTTGCGAGAATATCAACGGATACCACTCTTGCTGGTGATAATGCGTTAACGATGTATTCTACGGGGTCTTCGGAATATCTTACGATATCAATTTTTTCATTTTTAAGTTCTGACACGATAGTTTGAATTCTGCTTCCTCTCGGGCCGATGCAGGCTCCTACGGAATCAACTTCGGGGTCGTTTGACCATACGGCGATTTTGGTTCTGTAGCCTGCTTCTCTTGAAATGGATTTAATTTCAACGATGCCGTCCTCAATTTCGGGAACTTCAAGTTCAAACAATTCACGAACGATTTCCGCATGAGCATGAGAAACTATTACCTGAGGTAATCTTGTCGTTTCTTTAACGTTAAGTACAAAAACTCTTATTCTGTTGCCGGGTTTGTAGTATTCTCCGGGGATTTGTTCTTTTTGCGGCATTATTGCGTCTGTTTTACCGATGTTAACGATTACGTTTCTGTTTTCAACACGCTGAATAATACCTGTTGTCAAAGTTCCTTTTTTATCGAGAAATTCGTTCAAAACGAGTCCTCTTTCGGCTTCTCTTATTCTTTGAGTAATAACTTGTTTAGCCGATTGAGCCGCAATACGACCGAATTGTTCGGGCGTAACTTCAATTTTAATTTCATCGCCGACTTCAACGTCTTCCGCAATTTCTTTGGCGTCATTCAGTGTAATTTGTGTGTCCTCATCTTCGACGTTATCCACAACGAGTTTTGTTCTGAAAACACCGATTTCGCCTGACTGCTCATCAAGAATTGCTTCGATATTTGTTGCCTCTTTAATTCTCATGTGTTTTTTGTAAGCTGCAACCATAGCGTCACAAAGCGATGCTACAAGGATTTCTTTGGAAATTCCTCTTTCTCTTTCGAGTTCTTCGCATGCTTCAAAAAGTGCTGTTCCGATTTTAATCATTTTGTTATTTCCTTTCGTTATTTTAATCTATGTACAATTTTGCCGACTGAATGTTTTCTTTTGGAATTTGAAGTTCCTGCCCGTCATCAAAACGGAAGAATTTCAGTCCTTCTTTTTCGTCATAATCAAGAATTTCGCCTTTAAAAATCTTTTCGGTTTCGCCATCGAGCGGATTTTTAAGTTTAAGGCTGATTCTTCTGCCCGTAAATATTATGAATTCCTTTTCCGATTTGAATTTTCGTTCAAGTCCGGGGGAAGAAACTTCAAGATAATACTTTACGGGAATAAGTTCGTCTAAAAAGTCCGAAAGACTGCGGGTTACGTTTTCGCAATCATCAAGAGTAACGTCTTTTTCTTTTGAGTAAAGATAAATTCTGAGAAACCATCTGTGGTTTTCTTTGACAAATTCGATTTCTATGGGAATATAACCAAACCGCATTGCAGTATTTTCAATAAGCGGTGTAATTTTTTCCAAAATTTCGTGTCTGTTAATTTCCTGTTTCATCTTACCCTTTCATTAATTAAAAAAAGAACGAGGAGTCCCGTTCTTTTTTGACAATGCTGTCTGCTTTGTTATCATAACTTAAATACCGCAAAAAGTAAAGTTAATGTAAAAATATTTTAATATATTTTATTTATCTTCGTATGCAGTGGTGTATTTTGTTTCTATGCTGCTGTTTTGCATTGTATATGAGAATTTGGAAGTTTTAATTGTCTTATCGCCCATATTGTTCAAAGATGCGTTAAGCTCAGACATTCTTCCGGCTAATGTATTAAATTCATTAATCTTAGATTTCAACTTATCAGCTTTTGTGCTGTCGCCTTTCAATTTTTTGATGTCGGATAACAAGTTATCCATTTTCTTTTTATTCTTGGAAATCTCTTTGTCATGATCTTTTGCAAGTTCTAATTTCTTGTCAGCGACTTCTTCTTTGAATTCTTTAACATTGCCGAGATCTTTGAGTTTTGCTTCCAAATCTTTTTTCATATCATCCGCAGCTTTTGTTACATCATTTTGCAGTTTACCTTTTGCATCTTCTACGGATTTTTTCTGATTTTCTGCTTCCTTCAACTGTTGTTCCAATTTGGTTGTATCTTGTCCTTGAGCTTTAGCAGTGTCTATTTGAGCTTTAAGACTTTGTATCTGAGTACCTAATGCCGACGCTTTTTCATCACATTTTGCAATACCTTGTTTAACTTCGGTATTTAAGAATTCATCAACGCCTGAGATATCGGAATTGATAGTCCTTGCAGCATCATCATAAGTGCTTATATCATCAGGATTAAAGTTAAGAGTGCTTGTTTTTAGTTTGCTTACATCGACATTTGCACCTGCGAGTTCAAGTCCGGCAGAAATATTTTTAATGCTTTCTCCAATGGCTTTTGTATCATTTGAAGCCGTTTTTGCATATTCGCTTGACAGTTCTTTAGCCTGTTTATCCGCAGTTTGTTCAAGATTTTTTATTTCACCGAATGATTCGGCTTTGTCGAGTTTACTTGCCAAGCCTCCGGATATATCTCCGTAGTTAAATCCTGTATCTTCCGTTTTTTGTTTACCTTTGGCATCTTTTACGTCTTTTGTAATTTGCATGGTTGTAGCGGCAATCATATTTAATCCTGCCATAATATCTGTTATTGATGCTTTATTGGAAGGACCGCTTATTGAAGGTGCCGATGGCATTAGATCTTTCAAAATCAACGGAGTAGTAGAGGCGTTGAAGTTTGCTACAGTACCTGATACATCAGGTCTTGCATAAGGTGAATTACTTCTTTGAGCACCTATACCGTATCCGGTACTTGCTTTGTATCCGGTACTTGTTGCTATTTTACCGACTGTAGATGCGGTTGTTGTTGAAGAAGGAAGAACTACACTTGAAGTTGTTTTTGGAATAGCAGTAGAGTACACAGGCTTCCTTGAAGTTTCTGACAAAGTCTGAGCAACTTGCTTTTTAATCATTGTATTATTAAAATTTGGGGCTTGTAATCCTGCGACCATAGTACTCTCTCAAATTTATACTCTTAAATATATAAACGGATTTTTCCCGATAAAATTGCAGTTATTCTATAAAATTGTTACATAAGTTTACAATAATTTTTAATATTTTTCTTTGAAGAAATTTAAAAAAATATTAACAACATTTACAAAATAAATTCATGCCGAAATAAGCATGCCATGAGTTCTTTCAAACTTTGCAAGAGTTTTTAACATTTAATTTACAAAAATTATGTAAATTTTTTCTCAAAAAATCCGCAAACGCGAAATTCAAACAAATTGTCAATTAGAGGATTCTTTAAAAAAATAATTGTAAAAAGATTGGCATGGACGGGTAAAATAACGTTATTTTTTTTCGGTTTTATTTTATGATTATAATACGTTTTGGGGGATACATCCTTTGCCCTAGGAAATTATCCATCTTTAGAACGATTAAACATTTACGTCAATACGTTAAAATGTAGATAGAGAGAACTTATGTTTTTTGGAGGTAGTAGTGTTAGAACATGGTTACATACAAATCTATACGGGAGATGGAAAAGGTAAGACAACAGCATCATTAGGGTTGGCTCTAAGAGCACTCGGACACGGCTGGAAAGTTCTTATCATTCAGTTTACCAAAGGTGACAGTGCGACTTCCTACGGCGAAATCGTATCTTCGTCCAAGTTTTTACCTAATCTTGACGTTGTTCAATTCGGAATGGACAGAGTATGCTATTCTCATAACGTATGCATGGAAGATTTTAAAGAGGCACAAAGAGGATGGGAATTCGCTAAAAAAGCTATTAACTCGGGCGAATACCAGCTTATTATCCTTGATGAAATAAACATTTGCACGGCAATGAATATGATAAAAGTTTCGGAAGTGAAAGAGGCTCTCCTTCACAAACCCGAAAACCTTGAAATAGTTTTAACGGGACGCTACGCTCACCCCGAATTGAAAGCGATGGCGCACCTTGTTACCGAAATGAAACCTATCAAACATTACTTCGATATCGGCGTAATGGCAAGACAGGGTATAGAATACTAATTGGAGATTTGGAATAGTTTTAATGTAAATCCTTTTTGTTTCAGAAATGAAATGCCGGACTTTCCCCAAAACGGAATGTCCGTTTTCTTTTGTTAATAATTCTAAATACAGAATTTGCAAAAACTTATTTTTATATTATTATATAAACGGTTACACTGGTCTGATAGGTTCGCCCTAGTTCCGGTTAGGAATGGGACAGTTTAACCCGTAGTACAATACATAAACATAAGGAGAAAAACCGATGCCAACAGCATCTATGATTGAACTTTTAGAAGCAGGTGTACATTTCGGACACCAAACCCAAAGATGGAACCCCAAAATGAAACCGTATATTTACGGTGCAAGAAACGGAATTTACGTTTTGGATTTACGCAAAACGACCGATTTGCTTGACGAAGCTTACGCTGCAGTAAGAGAATTTGCGGCAAGAGGTAAAAACATTTTGTTCGTCGGAACAAAAAAACAGGCTGCCGAAGTCGTAGCCGAAGAAGCACAAAGATCAGGTGCATATTACATTAACAGAAGATGGTTAGGCGGTATGCTCACCAACTTTGAAACTATCAGAGGTCGTGTTAATAAATTGAGAGAACTCGAAGACTTTATGAACTCGGGTCATGCCGATAAGTTACCGAAAAAAGAAATCGCAAGATTGAACAGAGAACTCGGCAAATTAAGCAAAACTTTAGGCGGTATCAAAGATATGAGAGGTTTACCCGATATTATCTTTATTATTGATCAGGAAAAAGAAGATATTGCAATTCAGGAAGCTAACAAACTCGGTATTCCAGTTATCTGCCTTGCGGATACAAACGCTGACCCCGACGGAATTAACTACATAATCCCCGGAAACGACGACGCTATCCGCTCAATTAAGCTTATCACAACAAAACTTGCTGATGCGGTTTTGGAAGGTAAACAGCTTAGAGAAGCAAATATCAACGCAAACAAAAAAGTCGAGTCGATTAAGGCTGAAGATGCAGGTGTTACCGAAGCTGCGGCACAACCCGAAGAAACAACTGAAGAAACAAAATAATGTCGATTTTAGTGAAAAGCTTGTCTTTTCACTAATTCGCAATAAAGAAGGAGAATATAAATGAATATTACAGCTCAAATGGTAAAAGAACTCCGTGATAAAACAGGCGCAGGCATGATGGATGCAAAAAAAGCACTTGTCGAAACCGACGGAGATATGGAAAAGGCAATGGAGGTTTTGCGCCAAAAAGGTATTGCCTCTGCCGATAAAAAAATGGGTAGAATTGCCGCAGAAGGACTTGTTGCAGCATCTGTTCAAAGTGATTGCGGTGCTTTGGTTGAAGTTAACTGCGAAACTGACTTCGTTGCTAAAAATGAAGAATTCAAAGAGTTAACATCATGCTTGGCTGAAGTTGTCGCAAAATCAAATCCCGCAGACGTTGATGCTTTGTTAAACTATAATTGCCCCAAATGCGGTAAAGTGATTTCTGAAGTTATAAAAGAAAAAATCGCATCTATCGGTGAAAAAATTACTTTCAGAAGATTTGTCCGCTACGAAGGCAACACGGCATCATACGTTCACAACGGCAAAATCGGCGTTCTTATTCAAACAGATAAAAAAGACGACGAGTTAATGAACGATATATGCTTGCATATAGCATCATCCGCCCCCGAATTTATTTCAAGAGCGGAAATTCCGCAGTCGGTTATCGACCACGAAACCGAAATCGAAATGGGTAAAGAAGATTTACTCAAAAAGCCCGAACAAATCAGAGCAAAAATCGTTGAAGGCAGAGTAAACAAGCTTATGGCAAGCAGAGTTCTTCTTGAACAGCCGTTTATCAAAAATCCTGACGTTACCGTCGGACAGTTGATAGAAGGCAAACTTGAAGTTAAAGCGTTCACAAGATACATGCTTGGCGAAGGACTTGAAAAACGTCAGGAAAACTTCGCTGATGAAGTTATGAGTCAAATTAAGGGATAAAGGATATTTCATAACGAAAAAAAGCACCTTCAAAAAGGTGCTTTTTTTTGCTAAAAATTAATATTTGTCTTACGGAAAAAATCAAAAAGTTTTAAAAAAAATTTTAAAAAAAAGCTCTCCGAGCGGAGAGCTTTTTTCATTATTTAATCGGTTCTTTTATGACTGTCTTTTTGACCGGTTTTGTTTCAGATTTTACCTCTTTTAATCCAAAAACCCCTCAAACCCTTGCGTAGTGTCCCCCCCCCGATGCTTAAAATCTTAACATTTCTTTACAATTCTTCTCATGACATTTTTTGCGCCGAAATTTTCTACCGCGAATTGCTGAAAATTACTTTCCATGCCGTGCGTTCAGATTTTGAAAATCCGATGGATTGCATTCTGTTTCTTTGTGTTATTATTGAATAGGAGATGATTATGATAAAAGATTATTTTTTGAACAGTTTGGAAACCGCACTTGAAAATGCGATAAAAGATAATAAACTCGGCGCTATGCAGGAATACACAAAAGGAACTTTGACTGTGGAACGCCCCAAAAACCCCGATTTTGGCGATTATGCGGTTAATGTTTCTTCTCTGGCACGTTTTGCAAAAATTGCACCGCCCCAAATCGCTGACACTATTAAGAAATACGTCAATGACGATGATAACAAATATACGGTTATCGGCGGTTTTATTAACTTTAAGGCTGGTGAAAAGCTTTTATCAAACCTTATTCGGAAAATTTTTGAAAAGAAAAGCGATTTCGGAAAACCCGAAAATATTCAGCCCGAAAAGATTATCCTTGAATATATCTCCGCAAACCCTACAGGACCTTTCCATATCGGGCATGGAAGGTGGGCGGCTATGGGTTCAGTGCTTGCAAATCTGTTGAAATTCTACGGGCATGAGGTTTATCAGGAATTTTACATTAACGATGCAGGCTCACAAATCCAAAAACTCGGAAATTCTCTTGCCATAAGAATTAGGCAGGAACTCGGCGAAAACGTTGATTTCCCGACGGATGAAACCGAAAGAAAAAATTATTATCCCGGAGATTATCTTATCCCCGTTGCAAAAAAATATCTTCAAACTCACAAAGGTTTGCCCGAAGATGTGAAAGAGTTGTCCGATTTCGCCAAGAAAGAAATGGAAGATTTGCAAAAAGCTTTGCTTGATAATTTTAACGTGCATTTTGACAATTTTTACTCGGAATTAACTCTGCATAACTCAGGAAAAGTTGAGGAATGCGTAAATAAGCTCAAAGCAAGCGGAAAGATTTATGAAAAAGACGGTGCAAAATGGTTTAAATCATCGGATTACGGCGACGATCAGGACAGAGTTATAAAGAAAGCCGACGGCTCAAATACCTATCTTACGGCGGATATAGCGTATCATATTGACAAACTTCAACGCGGATTTGACAGAATGATTAATATTTGGGGGGCTGACCACCACGGTTATGTCGCCCGTGTAAAGGCTTCAATAGAGGCACTCGGCTATGACCCCAACAAGCTCGAAGTCTTGCTCGGACAGCTCGTTAACCTCGTTATTGACGGAAACGAAGTCAGGATGGGCAAACGCAAAAACATGGTTACGCTTGAGGACTTGATTAATGAGGTTGGAGTTGATTCAACAAGATTTTGGATGTCTATGCGAAATATAGACACAACACTTGATTTTGACATTGAACTTGCAAAGAAAAATACTGACGAAAACCCGATATTTTACGTCCAATACGCACATGCCAGAGCATGCTCGATTTTGAGAAATGTTGTTGCGGAAAAAATTGACACTCAAACAGGTGAAAAATCTTCCGCCCCGATGAGTCAGAAAGATTTTGAACAACTTGTTAACGGGTTTGATGCGGATATCGTTCTGCCGACTGTGGAAACTGCCCGCAAACTCATCCTTAAACTCGAAGAATACAAGTCAGTTATTAAAATGTCGGCTGAAACAAGGCAAGTTTATACGATTTGCAGATATGTTCAGGAACTTGCATCGGAATTTCACTCGTTCTACAACGCAAACCGAGTTATATCGGATGACAAAGATATGATGAAAGCAAGAATTTCACTCGTTTGGGCGGTTAAAACCGTTTTGCATAACGCTTTACAGGATATTCTCGGTGTTAACGCTCCCGAAAAAATGTAAATTATGCGTAAACCGAATTCAAAATATCGTAAATTTTTTGCGAATTTTCTTCCGTAACGAGTTTTGTACGCAGAGTTTTGGCATGCTCAAACCCCGAAAAATAGTACGGATAAAACTTTCGCATAAATTTTATCCCGACATTCTCGCCTCTAAGCTTAATTTCTTCTTCAAGATGATATTTAAGCATTCCTATTTTTTCGTCTAATGTCGGAGCGGGTTTGATTTCACCCGTTTTAAGATAATGTTCTATGCGGGAAATCAGCGTTGCATCGCCCAAAGCACCACGTCCGACAGCTATTCCGTCGGCATGTGAAAGTTTTAGACATTCAATAGCACTTTCAACCGACACTATGTCACCGTTTGCAAATATCGGAATATCAACATTTTCTTTTAAGTCCTTAATCTTTTCCCAGTCGGCTTTCCCTGAATACATTTGAGCACGTGTTCTGGCATGAATTGTAATAAAATCCGCACCCGCCTCTTGCATTTTCTGACCGAATTCAACATAATTCATTTCTTCTGCCGTATAACCAAGCCGAAATTTCACGCTAACGGGCTTATCCGTTCCGTCTTTAACTGCTTTTACCAAATCTGCTGCTAGTGTGGGATTTCGCATTAATGACGCACCGTCTTGACCGCCGACAACTTTTTTCACGGGGCAGCCCATATTAATATCTATCATATCCGCAAAATCGCTTAAATATTGTGCCGCACGACGCATCAAATCAGGCTTGTGACCGCTTATCTGATAGGATATCGGCGAATGGTTTTCATCACGCTTTAAAATTTCCGTCCCGCTTCGACCGTTAAGGGTTTGGGCAAGATACTCTGAACTTATCATTTCCGTGGTCAAAAGACAACTCTTTGAATACTTTCTTATAAGACTTCTTAGCACATAATCAGTAATTCCCGCCATAGGTGCAAGCGAAACCCCGCTTTGTATAAGAGGTTTTGCCTTACTTGACATAGTCTTTCAGTTCTCCGAGCCTGTTTTGGGCGTAAGTCTTATAATCATCGTTTTCGGAATAAGTTTCCACAAACGTCCTGTAATAATTCGACGCTTCCTTGTAATTCTCCAACATGTCGTAATCAACACCTATTAAATAATTGATTATCGTTAAATCGGGATTTAGTTTTATTGCCTGTGCGTAGTCTTTCAGGGCATCCGAATATTTTTTCTTCGTGTCGTAAATCATTCCCCTGTAATAAAGTGCGTAAGAATCTTTCGGGTTTGAAGCCAGAATTTGATTTATTAAAACAAGACTTTCATCATATTTTTCTTCGTCAAACAAAGCTATCGCCTTTTCAAGATTATTTGAACTTATCTGTGCATCAAGACTTTGTAGGAGTTCCTGTGCTTGTTTATTGGTCTTGTTCAGAGAAACCGATTTTTCCGCGTAAGTTTTTGCGTTTTCAACATCCTCTTTTTCTGCGTATAATGCAGCTATATAATAGGCTATATCGGAATTTGACGGGGCAAGCTTCAAGGCTTCTTTGTAATATTCTATAGCTTTATCAATATCGCCCATGTTCTGATACGCAGATGCAATGCCGAGCATGGTGTCTGATGTTGCCGGTTTGATTTTTAAATACTCGTTTATAGCGTTTTGATAATCCTTGTTATTGTAGAAATTCGCCGCAATTTCAAGTTTTTCGTCGGTCGATTGAGCGTTAATCGATTTTAGTGCATCGTTAATCTGCGAATTGTTCGGGAATTTTGAATTAGCACCCGTTAATGTCGCTATCGCCGCATCATAATTTTTGCTTTGCCCCTGTGCGATTGCGAGGTTTACATAAACCTCAGGTTCTTCAGGAGCAATCTTTAAAACCTCGTTGTAAAGTGCGATCGAGTCATTGAGCTTGTTGTTTTTATGTAAATCAAGTGCGTAATCGTACAAAATGCCGAAAGCGTTATCAGGATTATTTTTCTTTACGTAATCCGCGAACTGAACAGGCGTCATCGTTGTTTTTACCATCGAAAGCATTTCGTTTTGTGCAAGCTCGTTATTCGGATCTTTTGACAAAACTTTTTTGAGCAAATCCGTTGCAGCCTTGTTATCACCCATCTTTGAAAGTGCTTGAGCCTTGTTTACATTGGCTTCCACATTGTCAGGATACAAAATAAGCACGGAATCATAAGCCGTTATTGCGGTTTTATAATCACCTTTTTGAGCATACAAAGTGCCGACGTTAATTCTTGTGCCGACATTTGACGGGTCAAGATATTCGGATTTTGAATAATACCTTAAAGCTTCATCAAAATTACCCTCTTTTTGCATAATAGCACCGAGATTTGCCGTAACCGCAGCATCATTGGGCGATTCTTCAAGTTTGCGTTTGTAAATTCTTTCAAGTGAATACAAAATTTCTTTATCATCGCTCGTTCTTGTCAAAACGTAATTGTATTCCTTTACGGCATCATCACTTTGTCCGAGTTTATCAAGCATTTTTGCATAAGACATTCTTAAATTTATGTCATCAGGTGCAACCGCAACAGCTTTCTTATAGTATTCGGCAGCCTTTTGGTCGTTTCCGAGAAGTTTCATAATATCACCCGTTTGCTCAAAACAGTCCTTTATAAGCCCTCTGTCCCCTAAGGCTTGATTAAATTCATATGCGGCAGCGGCAAAATTGCCTTCCGCTCTGAGCTGCTTTGCAGTATTAAAACGATTTTGAGAACTCGTATCGAAATTCAGAGAACTTAAACATTTATTCAGATTTGAAGTTACCTGAACTATTGCCTGCGATGAGTTTTTAACCTGATTTGCAGTCGGGTAATAAATTAAATAAAACAGAGCAGCCCTGTAATCATCAGCAGCTTTTGCATAATTTTTGTCTGTGTTTGCAAAATACGTTCCCCTTGCCAGATAAGAGTTTACCAGTCCTATTCGCGCCGAATTGTCAAGATAGTTTATCCTTAAAGCACTTTTGAATTCCGTTATCGCACCCGAATACTGATAATTTGCCAAATATTGCTGACCTAAATCAAAATGCTCCTTAAAACCCGCATTTACACTTAATCCGATAACTAATACACACAACGTTAATAATGTTTTTTTCATGTTAAGTCCCTCTGACCTATTTTAATAAGATAATTATTACATGAATATATCCATTTTACTACAATTATGTAACAAAAAAAGAACCGACTTGAAGCCGGTTCTTGAAAAAGGTTTGAAATCTTTTTAAAAATCTGTTTTTGACACGAATGAAATAACGTCATCAAATAACATTTGTAAGGGTAATGTCATATCAAATTCTTGATACTCCCCATTCTCTTGCTCTACAAATATTTTTGTTGCAGAGGATTCAGCAGTCGCTTCATTAATCATAAAATACTCCTTTTTTTATGTTTATCGGTTGCTTGTGATTTATATAACGGCAAAACTTATAAAAAACTTTAATTGAATGATTCATGTAAATTTGCCTCAAAAGCCGTTGTTATACGGATTACAGAAATTTTTAAATCGTTTTAACAATTTGTTACAAAAAAACTTTTTTTAAATATTTGTAAAAAAAACGGATTTTGTGTTATTATAACAAGCGTAGTAGTAATATAGGAGATGAAATCATAGCTGCCAACAACAGAAATAACAAAAATCAAGCAATAATGAATGAAAGAATTCGTGCAAAAGAAGTAAGATTAATTGATCAGGAAGGTAAAAACCACGGAGTCGTCCAAACCTCCAAAGCATTACAAATGGCGTATAATGCCGATTTGGATTTGGTATTAATTAACCCGAATCAAGAACCGCCGGTAGCTAAAATCCTGAATTACGGCAAATACAAATATGAACTCGATAAACGTGCAAAAGAAGCTAAGAAAAAACAACATACCGTCGATGTAAAAGAAATTAAAATCAGGTACAAAATAGATACCCACGATTATCAAGTACGTATAAAAAGCATAGAAAAATTTATAGCTCAAGGAAATAAAGTTAAAATTGTGGTAATGCTCAGAGGACGTGAAATGCAGCATTCAAATCTTGCGTTCGATTTAGCAAATAAGTTTATGCAAGACATGGAAAGCATGCCCATAGTTATTGAGAAAAAACCTCAGCTTGAAGGGCGAAACGTTACTATGTACATAGCTCCGCAAAACTCTTAAAAAAAGTCCTTGACTGAAAATTTTCAGTTGATATAATAAATTCAGTGGCCTTTGTGAGTTAAAGCTGAAAAGTAAATCACACGGTGGGGTCGAAAGACAAAACAGATTTCAAAAATAATTCGGAGTCTGCCCGGTCAATTCCACAAAAAAGTTTGAAAATAAAACATGCCGTAATAGCTTCCCCTGCGGAGTCGTAAGACGGAACGGAGTTCAAAAATAATGTAGAGCTTGCTCTACCAACTCCACAAAAAGTTTAAAAACAGAATATGCCGCAATAGCTCAGTTGGTAGAGCAAGGGACTGAAAATCCCTGTGTCCTTGGTTCAATTCCGAGTTGCGGCACCACTTTTAAAAAAAGTACCGATGAAGGTACTTTTTTCTCTATATACTTTTTTAAAAGTGAGCCTTAACTCGGACGTCGTACCGACCTACATTGCTAAGGGTAAATGATGTTGCATAGTTAAACAAAACGGCTAAAAAGTGAAAAAACACTTCGTATGCAAGTTTGATTGCCCAAAATAAAAATTTATGGTACAATTGTAGTTAATTGAGTAGTTTGATATTTACGGTTAGTTTGATTTTTACGGAAAGTTGGCTTCCTGTTTGGGTTTTAGCCGTCGGAAATAATCAAACTATCCGTTTACAAAACGGTCTTTTTGGACTTTTTCTGGATGAACGGTTAGTATGATTATTACGGAAAGTTGAATTAAAACTATTACCCTGTCTGCATTTCGGCTGTGTGTTTGAAGTGTACGCTTAGTTTGATTATTTCGAAAAAGACCGTTTTAATTATTGTTTTATATAGATAAGTCATTAATCCTTATAATTATAAATTAAGTGTAATTTTTTGTATTACATTTGCCCACGTTAATAAATAATCAACATCATCACCTAAAATTTTACAACTATTTGTGTGGGCTTCTTTCAGTTGCTGTATCAAATCTTGCCAACTATTAGAACTTACATATTCATACTCTTTTGTTTTATTATAAAGATAATGCTTCAAACACAAATCTTTTGCTTCAGTCGTAGGATAATCCATAGTAACACTATATTCTTTATTCCCTGCTTTTCTTTTGAATGTAGTAGAATTAAAGTCTCCAAACGCAGAAAAATCAATTTCCGGATTATTATTTATTACTTGCTTACAAGTTTTACAATTACATACATTAGAGAAATAAGTTCCTTTATTAATTAAGTACCCTTTTGCCAATAGAAACTTTAAAGCATCTCTATATAATAACCGTTTATGCAAATCAGGCATATAAAATTTTGATACTGGAATTCCACCACCAACAGGAAAAACTTCACGGTCTTCACCATATTCCATACCATGACATGTTCCTGATAAATAGCTTTTGGTTAGCATTATTGAAAAATAACTTCCATATATTTGGTATATTGGTTTATTATTTTTATTTAAATTTTTCAAAAGATATATAAAATTATTCAAATAGGTCTGCCCTATATTTTTTTCGTCAAAGCCATCAATCCAAATAAAATAACCATCCGCATTTGTTAAAGAATATTCGTTAACAATTTTATCAAGAATTAAATTATTTAGAAGAATTTCTTTATTAATAACAATTTGAGCATATATAGATTCACCTTGAAATTTCTCTTTACAATATTTAATGGCTTTTGTATTATGTGGAATCCAATTATCAACTGTATTTTCTGTCATATAAAAATATGGAGGAATTAAGGCAAAAGGCTTTAAATTAACAGTTTGTGTATTAGATGATAATTCATATTGTATATATTCTCCGTATTCGGAATTTTCAAGACTTTGATTTTGTATGGTATTTAATTGAAAATTGATTACATTTTCAGATAATTCATGTAAAAAGATTTCACCACTTTTACCTAAAAAATCGTTATATAAAATTGATCTTTTTTCTACTTCAATTATATTTTTTATTTTTTCACCATAACTTGTTAACATTGATGATATGGATTTTTTTACATTAGTACTTGTTTTTTCACTTTTTGAAGATTGTAATAAGTTTCCATATGATTGAAAAGCATATGTTTGAGGGTCAATTAAAAAATCTTTTGATAATTCACAGCCTAAAAATGATGACATTGAACTGGTTGTATGTGCTAATATATTTGCATTAATTACAATTGCATCATATTGATTCTGAAAATCTCTACAATATTTTTTCTCAGAATTTGTACCCATTCTTATTAAATGTTTATAGATTGTCATATCGCATTTATCCTTTCTTCAAAAGACTTGTTTAACCAATATTTCCCAACAGCCCATATTTTTTGTGAAATTTCAGCTGGTTTTATTTCTTCTATTGTTTCTTCATCTGGATCAAAAAATAATAATCCTATTGGCGAATTTTCGATTTCTGCCTGTAAAAGAGGAGATAAACCTTTTTTTGGCTTTAGAATACATATATATACTTTATTGGAACCTAATAAATGACTTTCAGCTTGCTTTATCGCTCGTTTCCAATTAGACAATTTAAATTCTATTGAAATAAGTTCTTCTGCTTTTTTATATACTAAATCTATAGACCTATGCAAAAACGGAACTTCGGTTGTTACCAAAAATCCCTGTTTCTTATATATTTTAACCGCTTTATTTACCATATCTATTTCTGATTCAATCATTGTCATCCTGTTTTATTTCTTTAAATATTTTGTCTTGATAAAGTTCATCAATACTACTAATAATACTCCTTAATATTA
Organism: Candidatus Gastranaerophilales bacterium; assembly: GCA_947624975.1. Lineage (GTDB taxonomy): Bacteria > Cyanobacteriota > Vampirovibrionia > Gastranaerophilales > Gastranaerophilaceae > Stercorousia. The sequence continues at coordinate 14,484 of CANQMP010000001.1, read as the reverse complement.
TTGCAACAATAATTTGTGTAGAGAGTATTATGAATTCAATCACAAAAAGTGTAATTAAATATTTATTTAATTCTATTATTGAGTTAAATAAAATTGATAAAAGCACCATTATAAAAGAAATAATAATACTAATAATAAACGTCCAATTCAATGACGAATATATGCTTTTGTTCTTTTTAATTTTTTGTTCTACCTTAAAATAATAATCTATGCAATCGACAAAATCAGCTGGGACATCTTCCACATACAAAAAACCACCATTATTATTACCACTTTTTTCATTAAATAAATAGTCTGAATATTTTGTTATTTTTTTTATTTTTAACCCTCTGATTTGAGATATATGCAAGTTTGCTTCTTTTATAAAATCAGCTTCAGACTTTATAAAAGGAGAAAAAAGAGCATATGTTCCTGTTAACATTGTTCCGATTGCGGATAATAACGGATAAAGAAAGGCATTCATTTTTAGTCTCCTCCCAAAACTTTATCTTTTATCAAGGATTTCTCCGTATAGTCGGGATATGTTGTATAAACATATTTAAGAATATCTCTTAATGGAGCTTTATTAAATTGTTTTTTAAATTCTTTTAAACATAATTTTTGATTGTTAGATAATTTATCATATTTTTGTTTATCTTTTATAAAATTCAATCCTTTTTCCGAAAGTTGATATGTCTCTGTTTGAAATTCAGCATCAGTATCATCATTATATTTTTCCGAATAATAATTATATTCTTGCACTTCTTCTATAGTGAGGTTGCTTGATATATTATCTGTTGTTTTTATAAATCCGATATTTTTGAGAAAATCAATATCTTTGAAAATAGTGGAAGACATAGGACCATAATTCCAAGCTTTAAAATTAAATATGTCTTCCTCTCCTGTAATTTTATCTAATTTAAATTTTTTTGCTAATTCTTTTTCAAATAGAAACAGTATTTTTGTTATTTTTGTCCTACCTGAAATTGGTTCATTATAATTTTCTGTATAGCCAGGACTATACAACAACAACATAATTATATCTACTGATTTCAATTTTTCGTTCATTTTATTCCTCTATTTTATACAAACCTCACTTGTAAATTAAGTTTTATATAGTTTTTACCGTCTTTTTTAAATATACTTCCGAACTCATAACGTGATGCACTAGGTGTATCAAATCTTGTATTTTTAAATAAATAACCTTGAAATTCATTATGGTTGTATATATGATAGCATAATATTTCGCCGTCTTCTCTTACAATAATATAACCGCCCGTAGCTTGATATGTTCCGCTCCATACTGTTGCCGGTGTCATTCCTAATGCAATATCAGTCAAGAAATTTTTCATTTTGTGCTCATAATAAAGGTGCGGTAAATCGGTATTTAAATTACAAGGATTAATCTCTCTTACTTTTGGAGTTAATTCCGTTATCAAACTGCCTTGTCCTAAATAATATTGTATAAGATATTCAGAAATTATTAATGGAAATGATGTATCAATCATTTGTAAATTTGCGTGAAAATTTTCATTTTCCATTCCGCAAAAGTTTAATTTGCAACCTAAGTCCCTAATTTTCTTTAATCTGTCACGAAGTTTTGATTTTGTATTAATTTTATTAATATTTTCAATCTGTTCATTTGATAAAACACCGCATATTTCATAAATAAAATTTGTAGGTTTGCTGGGATTTAATAAAGTTGAAGGACTGCCAAGTTTGGATTTTATACTAAAACCAAAAATTTCATTTCTATATGTTTTGCAATCATGTAATACAATTGTAATATCGCTCTTGTCGGTTGAATCTGCTTTTACTTTTGTACATTTTATAACATCCATAAAAGATTCAATTTCCGGTACCGAAAATGTTTTGTCGGCTTCTTTTATTGCTTTTAATAATATTTTGGCTTTATTTTCAAATTCTAATGCAGGTAAACATAGAATTGTATTACCTTCTTCATCAGTAATTTTGATGTTTACATCATCTTTTACATAATGTTTTATTTTGTCATTTTCTTTCCTTAAAATTTCAATCAAAGGATAATATAATTCTTCTATTTTGTTCAAGTCTGCATCAGCAGCATACAGTACTCCGTCTCCTAATAATTTTAAGAAAACATATAGCTCACTCCATTCCCCTTTATTTTGTGTAATCATATTAATCCTCAAGTATTTTTTCAATTAAATTTTTTGCTGTTGCCTGAACAGCCGGAATTGCAACCGAATTACCGAATTGTTTGTATGCACTGACATCGGCTACTTCAATTCTAAAATTATCAGGAAAGCCCTGTAGGCGTGCCCATTCTTTGGGAGTCATTCTGCGAATGCCTTTTCTGTTTACCTCGCCTTTTATGCGGGTGACGGGGGTAAAATCTTTTAATCTTTTATCAATTATAAGATTTCTTTCTCTGCCCATACCTCCGGTTACAATGGTATTTGATATTCCGTCTAAATCCTTTATTTCATAGCCAAATCCGTTGCCTTTCGCTTCATTTCTTGCTTTATGTCTTTCCAAACATTCAAGATATGTTGTTGACAGGTAATATTTTGAAGATACGGGCTTTTTTTCCATAATATCCCTGATGGTTTTAGTGGTATCGGTAGGCTCCGGATATGTGAAATCTTCTTCTTTTATTCCTAAATCGGCTCTGAAACCGACTATAAAAATTCTTTCTCTGTTTTGAGGGACTCCGAAATTTTTGGCATTCATAATTTGCGGTTCCGGGACTATATATCCCAAATCATTTCTTAAAACATTTAATATTGTAGCAAGAGTTTTTCCTCCTCTGTGATTTGTTAAACCCTTTACGTTTTCCAAGAAAAATGCTTTGGGTTGTTTTGCTTTAATAATTCTTGCAACATCAAAAAATAAAGTTCCTCTTGTATCGCTAAAACCGCCTCTTTTCCCTGCAATGGAAAATGCTTGGCAGGGAAATCCTCCGACTAAAACATCATGGTCGGGTATATCGTTTTCATTAATTTTTGTTATGTCGCCATCAGGTATATCACCAAAATTAAGAGCATAAGTTTTTTGAGCTTGTTCATCAATTTCAGAGCTGAATACGCACTTACCCCCTAAATTTTGAAAAGCTATACGCATTCCGCCAATGCCTGCAAATAAATCAATAAAAGTAAACTTAGCATTTTTTGGAGCAGGAAAAGGAACATTATTATTGCAGAACATTTTTTTGCTGAACAATAATATTTGTCCTGTGCTTAATTCTTTTTCTTCGCTTTTGTTTTCCGCAAAATTTGTACTCATAGAACACCTATAGTTTTTTCAATTTTACTTACACAATTATCTATGTTTTTTTGAATATCCTTACCCCAAAATCTCACAACTTTCCAACCTTGCTTATTAAGAATTTTGTTTACCTCTTTATCTCTTTTTATGTTTCCTTCTATTTTATTTATCCAAAATTCTTTGTTTGATTTTATATCATTTTTGCGTGAGTTCCAGTTATATCCATGCCAAAATTCACTATCACAAAATATTGCGGTTTTATATTTTGTTAAAACTATATCAGGTTTCCCTTCAAGTTTAGTATAGTTTTTTCTGTATCGATACCCCTTATTCCAAAGTGCAGACCTTAATATAATCTCAATTTGACTGTCTTTGTTTTTGACAGCTTGCATATTTTTATGTCGTTGTTCTTTCGTAAGTCTGTCCATGAAATAATTATATATCAAATATTTTATTAATGCTTTTTATAAAGATTTGTGTAAATTTTTTATTGGTTTTTAAAATTCGGGGAAAAGTTGCCAAAATCGAACAAAGAATTAGGGGTTTCAGCGAGGCGATTTTTCGAATTTTTGCCATCAAATCCAAATATAGTAAGAAAAATAAAATCGGGGAAAATTCCCCGGCTCAAACCACTTGAAATCAGATTAAAAAAGAGCTAATATTAATGTGCAAAGGCTTAAAATCAGTCGTAGCAATAAATAGAATATGTGCGGTTCGAATCCTTTCGCCCCACCATACTCAAACTATGTGATCCAAATAATCAAACTAAGTGTTTCTTTACATTTGCAAAAAATAAAAGTAAATGTAGTTGTAGTTAATTGAGTAGTTTGCTTTTTACGGATAGTTTGCTTTTTTCGGAAAGTTGGCTTCCTGTTTGGGTTTGAGCTGTCGGAAATACGCAAACTACCCGTTCAGGAAAACGGTCTTTTCGGACTTTTGTTGGTGAAACGTTTAGTTTGCGTATTACGGAAAGTTGGCTCAAAATTATTTTCCCACCTGCATTTCGGCTGTGTGTTTGAATTGTACGTTTAGTTTGCGTATTTCGGAAATGTCCAATTTGAAAATTAGCAAAAAATTAACACTAAGTTTCGGAAAAATTAACACCTAATTTCGGAAAAAGTAACACAAATTTCAGAAATTTTTAATTGATACAAAACAGACACAATACTCGGAAGTGGTGTTCCAATGCTTCCGAGTTGGATTTATGGTGTTTGTGCTATGAATAATGACTTATATATAAATATTAATAATGTGGCACAAGCAAAGGGTGTAACAAACCGTTCGATAAGGTTGGAAATAAATAAAACTGAAAGTAAATATATTTCAAGAGAAATTAAAGTTAAAGGCGGAACAAGCTACGAAATATTGTTTTCAAGTTTAGAGCCTGAATTACAACAGAAATTAAGAGAATGCGAAACAAAATCAACGGCTCTTGTACCCCTAAATTACAAACCTCCGATTGTAACGGATAAAGCTCGGCAGACTGCTAATCATAGAATAAATATTGTAAAAGCGGCACTTGAGCATCGCAAGAAATACAAAACAAATAATGAAGCAGACTTTGAATTTTTAGATTTATACAATTCAGGATTATTTTTACCAAAAGCCTATGAGTTCTTAGGAAGCATTTCAATCGGAACTTTAAGAAGATACATTCAAAGCTATAAAAAGAATGAAAGTTTTGATTGTTTAATCCCACAATACAAAATTACAAAACAGGGAGAATACAACGGGATTTTAGATGAAAATATGAAAAAGGTTTTATTAACCTTACTTCTTCATCAAAATAAATTTTCTTTTAATACGGCAATAAGACTCTCTAAACAAATATTAATTAAGCAAGGATACGATGAAGAAAATCTGCCAAGCAATATTACATTCAAAAGATATGCAGAGCTTTTTAAAAGAAATAATTATTCGCAATGGGTTTTAAGACGTGAGGGTATGAAAGCATACCACGATAAAGTTGAACCGTATATTGAAAGAGATATTTCAAGAATTGAAGTTGGGGATGTATTAGTCGCAGATGGACACGTTTTAAATTTTCAAGTAATTAATCCATTCACAGGCAGACCAACAAGAGCCACTTTGGTTGGTTTTTTAGATTGGAAATCAACCGCACTTGTCGGATATGAAATTATGATGAGTGAAAATACTCAATGCGTTGCATCTGCTTTAAGAAATGCGATTTTGAATCTCGGTATGATTCCTAAAGTTGTTTATCAGGATAATGGAAGAGCTTTTAAATCTAAGTTTTTTCAGGATAAAAGTAAAATTGATTTCGATGAAGAGGGGTTTAACGGAGTGTATTCTAATTTAGGGATACACTCCGTTTTTGCTACACCTTACAACGGAAGATCAAAACCAATTGAAAGATTCTTTTTAGAGTTTCAAGAATTTGAAAAGCTGATGCCAAGTTATATAGGAACAAGTATAGAAGATCGCCCGGCTTGGATGAACAGAAATGAAAAATTGCTCTTGGAATTACATCAAAAACAGACAAACGGGGAAATTCCCACAGTCCAAGAAGCAATTAAATATATTGATTGTTGGCTTGAATTTCATAATAAAAAACCCTGTCCAAACAATGAAAATATGACAATCAAAGAGTGTTTAAATACCGTTCAAAAACAAGATATTAATAAATCCGCTCTTAATTATTTAATGATGAAAACTGAAGGCAGGACAATAAATAAACATGGAATAACATTCTTAAATATGCATTACAGAAGCGATTGTATCTTAGGTCTAAGAGATAAAATATATATCCGATACAGTTTGTTTGATTTATCGAAAGTGTATGTTTATTCTGCTAAAGGCGAATTTTTATGTGTTGCTCATAGGGTACAAAAAGTACACCCGATGGCAAGAATCTTAGGAACTGTCAAAGATATGGAAGAATACAATCAACAATACAAAAAGCAACAACAAATCAAAAAGAGATTGATTAAAAAAGTAAAAGCAACATTTCCTAAAGAGGAACTTCGGGTTTTAGAGATTGAATCTGAGCCTGTTTTAGAAATAGAAGAAAAAGAAAAACCAAAACCAAAACGTGAACGCAAGAAAACACCACGTGAACAGCAGATGAATAAACCGTTTTTTAATTCAAATTATGAAAAATATGAGTGGTTAATATCAAACGGGTGCACAAATTCTGAAGATAGGATTTGGCTTAATAATTACATTAAAACAGATGAGTACCTTAATTTATATGGAGATTGAATATGAATAAAACTTTTATCAAAACAAAAAACGTGAAACGATTTATATCCTTAATGGATGAACTTCAAAAATTGCCGCCTAACATTCCAAAATTAGCACTTGTTTATGGCGACCATGGGCTTGGTAAATCACAGGCAATTCAATGGTGGGCAGATAAAAACGATGCTGTTTATGTCAGAGCCTCGCAGGGTATGACGTGTCGATGGTTATTAACGGAAATCGCTGAAGAACTTGGCGAAGAGCCTTATTGGTATTCTCAAGAAATATTTACTCAAATTGAAAGCCGATTAAGAGAACATTCTAAAATTATTATAGTTGATGAGGTTGATTATTTAATCGAAAAAAGCACGATTGAAATATTGAGAGATTTACACGATAAAACCGCTTGCCCGATAGTTTTAGTGGGTATGGGGTGTGTTGATAAAAAACTTGCAAGATATCCGCATTTAATGGATAGAATCTATAAAATGCTTAAGTTTGAACAATTTAATCAAGAGGACATTTCAGATATCCTAAAACAATTAACTGATTTAAGTTTTAGCGAAGATGCGATTATTTACCTTACAACAAGAACAAACCAATTCAGGCAATTGGTTAAATTGATAAACCGAATAGAAAAACTTGCAAAAACTAATCAAATTAAAGAATTTGACGAATACACTTTGAAAGGAATATTAAATGAAAGATCGAATATTACGTCTTTGCAAAAGGTTGGATAAGTTCTCATTGGATGAGATAGAAACAATTTCAGAAATTGAAACAGAAAAATTAGTTCCAATTTTAACCGAATTAAAAAATGAAAATAAGGTTATTCAAAAAGGTAATATATATTATTACAATAAAATTTGTAGTGCAAAAAGAAAATTCGGGAATTTGCCTTTATGCTTTCAGTTTCACTCTAAAGAAGAAATAGACTATATTTTAAAAGGGTTTTGTTGTGATATTGAAGTTTTAAAAATGATTGATTTATTCAGACTGACAAAACACACTTTAGACAAATTTTATAACTGTTTTAGAATGATAATTTACGAAAGACAACTAAAAGAGCTATTGGAGCATTTTGAAAAAACTCCCAAAATGCCACAAGAGCGAGTTTATATGAATACAAAGGTTTATCTTTATTTATATAATGGGAAATTATATGTATCTGAAAAATACTTGGTTTCAAAAGATGCTCGAAAACATAGAGAAGAAGAACGTCTTGAAATTAAAAATATTTATTTAAGAAGTTACAGAAAGGTTTTAAGCAAATCATTTGCTTATAAATTCCATTTACATTTAGCTGAAGAAATATGGAAGTGGGGCAAAGAGTTTAACGAAAGGTATATTTCGTTAAATAAGATTATGTTTTCTTAACATTTCTTAATAAACTTTTCCCCGATTTTTTTATATACCTCTTTCGCTTATGTTGTTTGAGTTATAAACTAATTTCTTTAAATTTTATCATTTTTATTTTTCTTATTATAATTTGAATTGCGATTTTTTAATCGGGGAATTTTCCCCGACAAAGTTTTTTGCCACCTTTTAAATTTGTTTCATATAAATATAATTGAATTATAGGTTCGTAGACATTGTGTTCAGCTAATGATACCGCCCAGTTGGGTTGGCTTTGCTGTGCAAAAATACTACCGAGTCGGCTAATAGATAATTTTTAAAAAAGTACTACTGCTTGATATAGGTCACTTAACTATATCAAGAGAGGAATTGTTAATTATGCAATATTGTGCTTACTGCCAAAAAAAATTCGTAATTAAAATGATTGTATCTCTGTTAGACTTGAAATCCAAAGAGATAGAGTCCGGTTTACACATTTCTAAAAGTGTTATTAGCCGCCATTTAAGTGGTGAACGTGATTGTCCCGAAATAGATATTTATATTATTGAAAAATTATTCGGGATTAAAATAAAGGACTACTCGATTAATGGATGATTTAACGCAAGATAAACTAAATATTCCTGCGTGGGTTTCTCTTGCGGAAGCAAGTAAAGTCCTGAATTTACAAGAAAAAACCGTTAAAGAGCATTGCCGATTGGGTAAATTTGATTTTAAAATTGAACGATGCGGAAAAAAATTAAATTATTTTGTATATTTTGAATCGCTTCCCCAATACGCAAAAAATAAATATTTAGGAACTATTTCAAACGATGAAAGTTATGCTGATGCTCCAACATGGGCAAAAATACAAGTTGAAAAATATCTTCCGTTTTTAAAAAAATCGAAAGGTTTAAAAGGCGAAGAATTATCTGATTACATCAAATCTTGGAATGATTCTCATCCCGATGTAATGACAAGCTATCCGTCTGTTATAAAAATGCGAAGAAGATATTTCAGAGAAGGAGCAATTGGTTTGCTTTCTCGCTATGGGAAAAATTCAAGCAAATCAACAGTTCCTGATTTTTACTTTGATTATTTTAAAAATATTTATTTGGTTGAGGGTGCTCCTTCTTTGCGTTCTTGTTGGTTTCAAACATTGGGTTATGCAAAAACTTTATCCGGGATCGAAAAAGAAAATTTCCCAAGCTGTACTTCATTTCAACGCAGATTAAAACACGAAGTTCCCGAACAAAGCATTTATCTTGCAAGATATGGTCAGTCGGCTTGGAATCGGAAATACGGCGGCTATATTGAACGTGATTATTCAAATATAGCTTGCGGCGAGGTTTGGGTATCCGATCACGCACAAATTGATATTGCTTGTATGACACAAGACGGTAATGTCGTATTTCCTTGGGTTACTGCTTGGCGAGATTATAAATCAGGCAAATGGCTCGGCTGGATTTTACAAACGGGACATCCTAATTCAGATCACATTTTTCAAAGTTTTTATTATGCGGCAGAGTCTTTTGGCTTGCCTAAAGATGTAATTATTGATAACGGTAAAGATTATCGTTCAAAAGATTTCGCAGGAGGAAGAAAAAAATTTAAAATAGAAACCAATGAAACAAAAACGGTTTCTATGCTTGGCGAATTAAATGTTGAAGTTAATTTTGCTCTTCCGTATAATGCTCAAACAAAACCAATTGAAAGAGATTTCTTGGTTATAAAGGATTTGCTTTCTAAACATACTCTTGGTTATAGAGGCGGAAATGTTGTTGAAAGACCTGAAAAATTATCAGATGAAATTAAAAAAGGTAAAATCCTGCCTTTTGAAAGATTCAAACAAGTATTTGATGATTTTGTAATTAATATATTAAATAAAAGACCTTCTAAAGGTAAAAATCACATGGGGCAATCCCCTAATGATATGTTTAATGCAGAATGCAAAGAAATAATTAAACCTTCAAAAGATGCTCTAAAGCTATTCTGTATGAGAACATCAAAAAACTTCACTATCGGAAGAAACGGCATCAAAGACAATCAACTCGGAATTACTTATTGGGCTGATTGGATGAGCTCGAAAACAGGATTAAAAGTTTATCTGAGAAGAGATATTCAAAATTACAAAGAAGCTTGGGCATTTAATTCCGATAACGATGAATTTATAGGAAAAGTTAAAGCCGTCAGAGCTGTTGCTGCACTTCACGCAGATAAAATTTCAAAAGAAGAATTCAAAGAGGCTATGGCAATTAAAAAACGCAATTTGAAAATTGCCAAATCATATATAAAACACACAAGAGAAATTAGTATTGAAGAAAAATGCGAAAATTACAAAGCCGCTTTTGCTTCGGTAGAAAAAGAAAATAAACCTCGTATTTCAAGAATTGCCAACACTAATATGGATAAAGCTATCCGTAAAAGTAAAGAAATGGAAGCAATATATAAACAAGACTTATCCCCGTTTATTAATGAGATTACAGATAAAAAAGAAGAATCTTTGTATTTGTTTGAAACGGATAAAATTCTTGAGGATGAGTTGAAAGGAGCTGTTAATGGATATTAAAACTCAATTGCGTGAATTAATGCAACGCAATAATTATTCAATTGCACATATTTCAACCGCAACAGGCATTGCCAAATCTACAATCAGTATGTGGATGAACGGGAATTATAACGGCAAGATTGATAAAATTACGGATAAAATCAACAATTTTATTCAAAGAGAAAAAGAACGCACAGACAATGAAGAATTACCGATTGCGGATATTTCAATTTTAAAATACATATTTGAAATAGGCAGACTGTGCCACACAAAAGGCAAAATAGGAGTTTGTGCCGGCAAAGCAGGACTCGGTAAAACCGTAGCTGTAAAAGAATATACAAAGCAATATTTAGATTCAATTCTTATTGAAAGCGATTCAGGCTACACCGCAAAATCATTACTTCTTGAAATTCACAAAAGACTTGGACTTTCAGGAAAAGGCTCTGTTTACGATTTGATGGGAGAGGTTGTAAATAAATTAAATAATTCAGGCAGACTTCTTATTATTGACGAAGCTGAAAATCTTCCTTACAGAGCTTTGGAAATTACTCGCAGAATACACGATAAAACGGGTGTCGGTGTGCTTTTAGTCGGCAGACATATTCTTTTTGAAAATCTGAGAGGCTTTAATAATCAATATGATCAGCTTTATTCAAGAGTAAAATACCACAAATTTTTAGATAAATTACTCATTCAAGATGTAATTAAAATTCTTGAATTAACAGGACAAAACCCTGCGTTGGCAGAAACTTATCTTATGTATTCTGACGGAAACACAAGAAAGTTAGAACACTTGATTACCCACAGCATCAGCATTGCACGTTTTAATGGCAAGGCTGAGGTCGATGGTGCTGTGATTAAAAAAACTTCCAAATTATTAATGGCATAAGGAGTTATTAGAATGAATCGAGGTAAGAAATTCCGACCCGACACTTTGTTTCACATATTTTTAATAGCTCTTGCCATTTTTATTTTGGGAGTGCAATTAGGAATAAAACATGGCAGAGAATTACAAAAACAAGACTTCGAAGAGCAATATTGCTACTCTATCACAGATTAAAAAAATACATTATCTAAAAAGCATACTTGGCTTAGACGATGAATTATATCGTGAAATGCTTATGAGTTTTGGTGTTCAAAGTTCTAAAAATTTGACTTATACAGAAGCGGTTATTTTTTTAGAAATTCTTGAAGACAAAGCAGTTGCTCTAAATAAATGGCAAAAACACCCTAAAAAATACGAAGGTTTAAACAGAGATAAAGATATGGCTACAAGTGCTCAATTAAGAATGATTGAGGCAATGTGGCGTGAGGTTTGTTATTTTGATGACGATAAATTCGCCAAAAAATCTCTTAGAAAATTTTTAAAATCTAAATTTAAAATTGACGACATTATGTTCCTTACAAAATCCAAAGCGACAAAAGTAATTCAGGGGATAAAAGGAATAAAAAAGAATTTAAAAAAAAGTGCGGCCACACTTTGAGTAGCAAAAAAATAAAGGAGAAAACAAATGAATTCAACAAATGAAAAAACAATGGAATCAGTACCTTCAATGATGGAAACCCAATTTTTCGGAAAGGTATCCGAAGACTCTGAAAAACACAACGAATGTGCAATTATGGGTCTTATCAAAAATCAAATGTATGTGCTTGAAGACGAACTAAAAGATGCAAAACTCAGATATGCTGACGTTGCTCTTGAAGAAGAAAATTGGAGCGGAAAATACGAACGAAAAATGGCTTGCAAAGTTCTTGAAGGACAAATTGCGATTTTATCAAAATTGCAAAATGACTTGGAAGATATGCTTACCCCATCGCATAAAGAAATGGCTATGGCTGTTTAAGGTCGAAACGGTCGGCTATCGGTGCAAGCTGACCGTCTTAGAGTGATGCTCTAACTGACGAGACCAATTAAAAGAGGAGAATATGGATTACCAACCATGGATGGATTATATAAAACCTGACGATATGCCAAACGATGACTTAAAAATCATCGCTGAAAGTGCAGGGATAAGATCCGCTCTTGCATTAATTTTTTGCACTCCGGGATTAACCGTCAGCATACCAACAAAAGCCTTTAGTGAAGTAAAGAAACGATACATTATAAGCCAATATGACGGCACAAAATATACATTGAACCGACTCGCACTTGAATGCAATTTTTCACAAAGATATGTTTATAAAATTCTTAAAAAGCATTATGAACAACAAAGTCAACGCCCCTAACCCAAATCTTGTATTACTGCTCCTTTTAACTTCAATGTTTCCAAGCATTGAAGTTTTATTTTAATTCATCATCATCCAAATCTTCAGTTGGTCTTATAGAGTCCATTTCAATGTTGTATCTTTTTCCATTCGGGTCAACACATGTTGCGAATGGAATATCTCCGTCTGCGAATTTGTTTGTCCAAGTATATATGAGTAATCCCATTTCATTTGTTTTCTGATTTAAAATTTTAGTTCCAAACATAGTTCTGTCTTTTTCAATCGTCATTGTTTACCTCTTTCTGTTAGTTTTAATTATTTGTTTATAACTACTTTTATTGCATTTTTTATTTCAGGTTTATTTGTTTTGAAATCAATATATTTGCTTGTAACTTTTGCTAATTGAATCGAACATCCGTTATCTACAAATAATGCCAATATATCTTCAATTCTTGATTGACAGTTTGTAATTGTAATGTAATCAATATCAAACTCTCTGCAATGTTCGATTATAGGTTTAACATCCGCTTCCCAAATCACATCGCTAAAATTAATGCTTTCATTTGTTGTTTCTAATGTTTTTTCGTAAGCATAAAAGAAAGTTGAATTAATGCCTTGATCTTTAAGGCATTTGTCAATGTTTCTTGCTTGTTCTAATTTCTCAATCTTTTTCATAATTTTATCCTTTCAAATAATCTCTACAGACACATTAATCACTCTGAATGACATTAATTTAAAGTCATTAGAGTTTATTTCGTATCATTCGGACACAAATTTTATTCGGCAAAATTAGTGAACATAAAGTTATCGATATAGAAATCTAATACTGGAATGTCATTGTCGTTATCAATATAACCGTTATCCATTCCTTCTTTTATTTGGCATTCTTCAACCAAATCTGTAATTAATTCAATTAAATGTTTTTTTACACGTTCAGGCGATGCTTGACGTATGTTGTTTAATAATTTTTCTTTGTTAGTCATATTTATTGCTCCTTTTTAATTTGAATATTTATTTTACTTCTATAATTTCGCCAAAGAATATGTCTTCAGGTTTATCGGGATCAATAAGGCATTGAGTCATAAAAACATATTGTTCTCCGGCATCATCGCCATTTAGGACTTCGCATTGCACCATTTGTTTATCTTCGCTCATTGCTATAACTTTAAAATCGTTTGTGTTGTTGCTTATTAATCCTTTGATGTGTTTTAGTTTGTAAATACCGTTTAATTCAATCATTGTTTGCTCCTTAATCGCCTAATGAAGTACCGTCTGAAAATACAAGTTTTTCAATTCTTAAATCGCCACTTGAGGAATCTTTTATGTATTCAATTTCTTTAAATCCGTTTTCATCCCAATAATCAAATACACCGCAACCTGATATGCCGATCCCATATTTTTTAGACAGCTTTTCAAGTTCCTTCATAAATGCTTGGTAGTTTCTTTCTTCTTTTTCGTTTGTCATAATACCCATAATTTTGTCCTTTCGTTTTTTAATGTGCATTGACATTAATCACTCTAAACAGAGTGATTTTAAAGTCATTGGGCTTTGTTTTGTATCAATCGGACACAATTAAATTATGCGTTCAATGTAATAATTAGTCGGAGCATAATTGTTGAAATTCCAACGTATATCAAAATAAAAATCTTGTTCATAATCGGGAGTCGGTTTAACGAATGCCGGCAGATAATTTTTTGATTCTTCATGAGCTTTGTAAGTGTTAATTGCTGTTTTTAGCTCATTGGAAAATTTGATTTTAAATTCGCTAAAAGTTAATTCCAATTGTTCTTTGTGATTTTGTCTATTCTTAATTATAATCTTGCGTTCCATTTTTATATCCTATCTTATTAAATTTGAATTTGTATATTGCCTAAGTGGCTAATAAAAAGCAGGGGATAATCCCCTGCGATTTATAAGTATTTTTTAAATGTTTCACGAAATTTCTCTGCTAATTCAATATGGTTTTTTGCAT